>NZ_CAKJTI010000001.1 GCF_917563915.1 Bacillus rhizoplanae
CTACAATACATTCAACGAATAAAAATTCTATAAAATCTTTAAATATACATTAACTAGGAGGAGAAGTAATGAAGAAATTTTTATCCATTTCATTTGCACTTATTTTAATCGTAAGTATATTCGGAGCTTGCAGCAAGCGTGAAGAAGCTGGAAGTACTGATAAAAATAAAGTTTTAGTTATGGGAACTTCTGCAGATTACAAACCATTTGAATATGTCGATGCGAAAAAGAGTGAAGATATTATCGGTTTTGATATCGATGTTATGAACTATATCAGTAAAGAATTAGGCTATAAAGTTAAAATCAAAGATATGGATTTTAGCGGACTGTTAGCATCATTAGAAGCTGGAAAAGTTGACTTTGTAATGGCTGGACTGACACCGACAGCAGAACGTAAGAAAAACGCTGATTTTACAGATATTTATTTCACGTCAAAAAATTTGATTATTTCTAAAGAAGGTTCAAATATTAAAACATTGCAAGATTTGCAAGGGAAAAAAGTAGGGGTACAAACAGGATCAATTCAAGAAGAAAAGGCAAAAGATCTACAGAAACAAGTATCGTTCCAGTCTGAAGGACGCGATCGTATACCAGAACTAATTCAAGAAATTCAAGCAGGTCGTTTTGATGCAATTATTTTAGAAGATACAGTAGCAAAAGGATATTTAGAAAAAAATAAAGAGTTAAAGAGTGTAGAAATTCCGGAAGCTGCGGATGAAGCTGGTTCAGCAATTGCACTTCCGAAAAATAGTGATAAGACAGCGGAGTTTAATAAAGTGATTAAGGAAATGAAAGAAAATGGAGAAATGGATAAATTAGTGAAGAAATGGTTTGGCGGCGAGCAATAAGCCGCCTTTCCATATTATGGAGAGGAATGACTTAGGATGAACTTGGATTTTTCGCAAATTACGCCGTCAATACCATATATGTTAAAGGGCTTAGAAGTAACATTGAAAATTGTTTTTGTAGCTTCTTTGCTCGGCTTTGCGCTAGGTGCGTTATTAGCGCTTTGTAAAATTGCCAGAATTAAAGTTTTAAGTATTATTGCTGATTTTTATACATCTATTTTTCGTGGTACACCGCTTGTACTGCAATTAATGCTTATTTATTACGGTCTTCCTCAAATTACAGGATATGATATTTCAGCATTTTTAGCAGCAGTTTTAGCATTTAGCTTAAACTCCGGTGCATATATGTCAGAAGTTATTCGCGCTGGAATTCAGGCAGTTGATAAAGGACAAACAGAAGCAGCGATGGCTCTCGGTATTCCATATGGAAAAATGATGCGAAATATTATTTTTCCGCAAGCATTAAAAAATATTTTACCTGCATTAGTAAATGAGTTTGTTACATTAACGAAAGAGTCGGCAGTTGTTACTGTGATAGGCGCAACAGATTTAATGCGCCGCGCATATATTGTTGGCGGAGAGACATTGTCATATTTTGAACCACTTTTATTTGTCGGTATGATTTATTACATCCTTGTTATGATTCTTACATTCATCGGCAAAGCGGTTGAAGGGAGAATGAAGAAAAGTGATTAAAATTAAAAACCTTCATAAATCGTTTGGAAATAACGAAGTATTAAAAGATATTACAACAACAATTGGACAAGGCGAAGTAGTAGCGATTATTGGGCCGTCTGGTTCAGGAAAATCAACGTTTTTACGTTGCATGAATTTATTAGAAGTACCATCGAACGGACAAGTTTGGATTGGCAATCAAGAGGTAACAAATCCGAATACAAATATTATGGAAGTTCGTCAGCATGTTGGGATGGTATTTCAGCATTTTCACTTATTCCCTCATATGACAGTGTTAGAAAATATTACGTATGCTCCTCTTACGGTAAAAGGTGTCTCAAAGGACGAGGCAGTGAAAAAGGCTGAAGAATTATTAGAAAAAGTGGGATTACTTGAGAAAAAGGATGCATATCCAAATCGCCTTTCTGGTGGACAAAAACAGCGTGTTGCAATTGCAAGAGCCTTGGCAATGGAACCGGACGTTATGCTTTTTGATGAACCGACTTCAGCACTGGACCCAGAGATGGTAAAAGAAGTACTGGAAGTTATGAAATCTCTTGCAACGACAGGAATGACGATGGCAATTGTTACGCACGAAATGGGCTTTGCAAAAGAAGTAGCAAATCGTGTTCTGTTTTTGGATGGTGGAAAACTTGTAGAAGACGCGAAGCCAGAGCAATTTTTTACAGCACCGGAAAGCAAACGTGCACAAGAATTTTTGCAAAAAATGTTGTAACATGTAAAAATTACGTGAATAATAATGGAAAAAGGATGACATTGTGTCATCCTTTTCTTTATCCCGCATTAACGAGCAGTAAGTCCCCTACCTCAAGATTGAGAGAGATGCGAAGAAGATAGGTGGAGGATAACTGCCCGTAAAAGCCCGATTGGTTAACCATCAGTGGGGGATGAAAAAAATCTCCACTGATGGAAGTTTCACTGTATACTTATTTTGAAAGTAGTTCGTACATAATAGGAGCGTTAATATGTTTAAAATTGGATATCGAACAGTGAAAACAGCAGCTGGGACTGCCTTGGCTGTGTGGATTGCTCAATTATTTCATTTGGAGTTTTATAGCACAGCCGGCATTCTTGTTATTTTATGTGTGCAAAATACAAAAAGAAAATCATTAGAAGTATCTATTCATCGCTTTTTAGCTTGTTTACTTTCTATGGTGTTTGCATTTTTTATTTTTGAATCGATAGGGTATACACCGCTAGCAATTGGACTTCTATTACTTCTGTTTATTCCAACTGCAGTTATGCTTAAGATTCAAGAGGGGATTGTTACAAGCTCTGTTATTGTTATGCATTTATTTTCATTGCAAAAAATTACGTGGTTGATTGTTGGCAATGAGATTGCTATTTTAACGATTGGAATTAGTGTCGCTTTGTTAATTAATTTGTACATGCCAAGCGTTGAAAGGGAGTTAAAAGAGTATCAACAAAAAGTGGAATCTAATTTTAAGACGATTCTGTTTGAAATGGCTGTATATTTAAGAAATCGTGATAGTTTGTGGAATGGGAAAGAGTTAATTGAAACGGAAGAATTACTTGAGAAGGCAAAAGATTTGTCTTTCAAAAAGCTAGAAAATCAATTTATGCGTGAAGATGATTACTACTATCGTTATTTTCAAATGCGTCAGCAACAGTATGATATTTTAGAAAGAATCATGCCGCTAGTGGCTTCGTTATCTTGGTCGTATGAACAAGCGAGGATGGTGGCGGATGTAATTGAAAATGTTGGGAATGCAATTCGCCCAGAAAGTACGGGGGTTATTTCATTAAGGCAACTTCAGGAGATGCGAGAAATCTTTCGAGAAATGCCGCTTCCAGAAACACGAGAAGAATTTGAAATGCGGGCCAAGCTCGTTCAGCTCGTGTATGAAATAGAACAATATTTACTTATTAAAAGTCGATTCAAAGGGAAATATAACATCAAAGAATTAATATAAGAAGGAAGGAATGAGATATGCCATATCTTCTTTCATTCATATTATTTGTTTCCCTATCGCCGCTTTGGCCGCTCGGTGATAATCCACGTGTTGGCGATCCGCTTATTATCGTCAATAAACAAACGAACCAGCTTGCATATATTCATGATGGAAAGATACAAAACACATTCCCAGTTGGGACAGGTAAAACGAATGATTTAACGCCAGAAGGTACATTTGATGTTGTGATGAAAGTGAAAAATCCATATTATATTGCAAAGAACATCCCAGGTGGTTCACCGGAAAATCCGCTCGGTTCTAGATGGATTGGGTTTAATGCCCGAGGTACAGATGGTAGTAAATATGGAATACACGGAACAAATCAGCCAAGCTCAATCGGCAAATATGTTTCGCAAGGTTGTGTTCGCATGTATAAAAAAGATGTAGAGTATTTATACGATCAGGTTCCGATTGGAACAAAAGTATGGATTGTTAAGTCGAAAAAGTCATTTCAGCAGCTTGCGAAAGAAAAGGGTGCAATATGACAAAAAGCCAACAGTATATGTTGGCTTTTCATCATATTGCATCTTGTCTTGACATGTGTATATATAGCATGCGTTAATGAGAGGTATATAAAGATCTGGTGAAAAGGGGTTGCTGTTATATATATAAATCAGAGCTTACCATACATCCAATTTTTTGTAGGTTTTCTTTCCGTTATTGCTTTTATATTGGCTATTTTTAATATTTTTCCACTCACTATAGCTATCTTTTTTATTTCTCTTCTCAACTTTACTTTTGCAATAGGTGCTTTTTATCAGCGCCATTACAGCAGCTTCGTACTAGCACTCGTTATGGGATTTGCATTTAGTATCGCTGGTATTATAATAAAATAACAAGGACAAAGTAGCCCTTGTTTACCAAAACATACTTATCCCAGTAAGCAATGTTGTTACAAGCATTGTAATTAACATAACATAAACCATAATTTTTTGAGTTTTTTTATTCATGTTGATCCTCCTTGCGAATCTCTTCTATCTATTGTAACGAGAAATAAAAAAGGAGACAAGGGATTTAATGTAAATAACCTCTTGTACCATCTCTTTCGAAAATTTTACGAAATTCTGTTATAATAGTCATTGTTACATACATAACAGGAGGCGCATTCTCATGATTAATCAAGAACGTTTAGTGAATGAATTTATGGAACTTGTGCAAGTAGACTCTGAAACAAAATACGAAGCTGAAATTTGCAAAGTATTAAAAGAAAAATTCTCTTCTTTAGGCGTTGAAGTATTTGAAGACGATACAATGGGTGAGACTGGTCACTGTGCTGGTAACTTAGTTTGTACATTACCAGCAACAAAAGAAGGCGTAGATACAATCTACTTTACTTCTCATATGGATACAGTTGTTCCTGGTAAAGGAATTAAGCCGTCTATTCAAGATGGTTATATCGTATCAGACGGCACAACCATTTTAGGTGCTGATGATAAAGCTGGACTTGCATCTATGTTTGAAGCGATTCGCGTGTTAAAAGAGAAAAATATTGCGCACGGAAAAATTGAATTCATCATTACAGTTGGTGAAGAATCTGGTCTTGTTGGTGCAAAAGCATTGGATCGTGAGCGTATTACAGCGAAATATGGCTATGCATTAGATAGTAATGGAAAAGTTGGAGAAATCGTTGTTGCAGCGCCAACACAAGCAAAAGTAAATGCAATTATTCACGGTAAAACAGCTCATGCAGGTGTAGCGCCGGAAAAAGGTGTATCTGCAATTACAATTGCCGCAAAATCCATTGCAAAAATGCCACTTGGCCGTATTGATTCTGAAACAACTGCAAATATCGGCCGCTTTGAAGGCGGTACACAAACAAATATCGTTTGTGACTATGTAGAAATTTTTGCTGAAGCACGTTCCTTAGTAGACGAAAAAATGCAAGAGCAAGTTCGTAAAATGAAGGAAGCATTTGAATCTACAGCTAAAGAAATGGGCGGACAAGCAGAAGTAAACGTACAAGTAATGTACCCAGGATTTAAATTTGCTGATGGTGATCACGTTGTAGAAGTTGCAAAACGTGCTGCTGAAAAAATTGGCCGTACACCATCTCTTCACCAAAGCGGTGGCGGCAGCGATGCAAACGTAATTGCTGGTCACGGTATCCCAACAGTAAACTTAGCAGTTGGTTATGAGGAAATTCATACAACAAACGAAAGAATACCTGTTGAAGAATTAGTAAAAACAGCAGAAATGGTCGTTGCGATTATTGAAGAAGCAGCAAAGTAATGTGGAAAAGGAGGTTGGCATAAACGCTAGCCTCTTTTATTTTGATTCCACTGCTCTCACAAGGCGGATAAACCAGTATAGAAAAGTCCATGGAAGAATGTACAAAGTTGAAAATGGCAATAGAGACGAAAGAAGCCCGTGAGCATCAACGCCTATGATTGGAAGTAGGTAATAGATGAGCAACAAAAAGAAAACAGATAGTAAAATTAGATAAAGGGGTTTTGGATATGTAGTCATTTCTTTTTTTACATATTTCCGAAATTCATCCCCATCTTCAAGCGCGTGACGGGCAAAAGCCCAGCGGTAAGGTGGGGATGAATTTCGGTTAGGCATAGCCTAACTGATTTGTAAGAACTGCCAATTGTTCGTATGGTGTATACGTTCCATATCTGGCATCTTCACTTGCTTATAGGATTTAGAAGGGTTTTGTATATATTGTCCATGTATATCTTGTACGTATACCATTTTTCCTGTAAATCCTGTCACAAATCCTACTTGTCCCAATACCTTTACTTTATCACCTAAATAGATTCCATCTATATGTGGTGTATTTTTCTTGTTCCGTTTTGCACTTGTATTCTTTGTTTCCCTTCCTTTTCTTGCAGTTGCTTCATGCAGGGAGCGTTTTTTCTTTCTAAATTGCTTAATTCGAAACTCACCGCTTTGATCATATTCTTGTAGTTGTGTTGAATGGGTAATCGCAATTGCGTCATTTACATGTGTTTTTGATAAACCTAATTCTTTTCGCTTCGGTGTGGTGTAACTGCCGTACGTAATGTCACAATCTAAACGATTCATGATTTGTAAACGCAATATATTCATAAAGGCAGTCTCTTTATATTGTTTTGGTTTTTTGAAACTGTGTTTGATTTTCCCTTGATGAAATTTTTGATGGCATTCATCGTGCACTGTTACAAGATTATCTGCCATGTCTGAACCGCCACTGCATCGTTCAATGATATGATGTGTATGCAAAATGCCACCTTTCTTCTTACAAATTTGACAGGTATATTGATCTCTCGCAAACACGTAATATCTTGTATTCCAAAAGCCAAAGGCATCCCCTTGTTGATACTCTATTCCTTGTATGTCAGGATTCTTTAGTTTTTGTGCATCAAATTTTCCTACTTTGACAATCACTTTTGGAGATGGTAATAACGAGCGAAATATTTCAATCCAATGAATTTGGTTATCCACTCTGCTTTGAACCGATGGCGGCAACCATCCTTCTTTCTTTTTCCGATTGAGAAAACGTGCTTTTCGATATCTTGTTTTTCGTTGTCTTCTACCTCTGCGTAATGTAGCTCTCAGTGTAAGATTTTCTTTGACGTCCTGACGTAACTCAATGGTTCCTATTGTTAGCACTTTGTCTTCAGTGGTAATCGCAATGCCGATATGCTTCGCACCACTATCAACACCGATTGTAACAAATTGTATAGTTTCTCCAGTAGCGTATAGTAGTTGAATGGTGAATGGTGTGTATTTCACAATCTTTGCTTTTCCTTGTTTGAGAAGAAGCCGTGCCTTACGAGGACTGCAAGGCATGAGCGGTTCTCCTCTTAAATTCTTGACAAATACACGCATGTTTTGTCCCTCCTAAGAGTTTGTTTCCCTTCGCCAATGTTTGTAGGTGTTGGCAACTTCTCGTACAAGAAGGCATGTGGTTGACCGTTCCTTCCCAATCAGAACTGTTACAGAGCCACCATAGAGCCAAGAACTAGGGAATCATTCTTGGGTATGCAACCTACGAACGGGAGTCCACGAAAGACCGAGGCTAGACAACCAGGGCTTTTTTCAAGCCCCCACTTCAAAACGTGTTAGCGTTTAAGTGGTGGGTAGTTGACCCTCCTTAAAATTCCCGTGTGAACATACTTCTATATATTAACAATTCTCTCCTCTCCAATATTGATTTTTTTATAATGTTTTTGATAAAATAAGAACAAATGTTCCTGTGAGGTGAGGAAAATGCGCGAAATGTATCCGAAAAATGGCCGCGTCATTTTGCATGTTGATATGAATTGTTTTTATGCATCTGTTGAAATCGCACATGATGCATCGTTGCAAGGTAAAGCGTTAGCGATAGCTGGGAATGCGAAGGAACGGAAAGGAATTATTGTAACGTGCAGTTATGAAGCAAGGGCGAAGGGAATTCGTGCGACAATGCCTGTTTGGGAAGCAAAACGATTATGTCCGGAACTTGTTATAAAACATCCAAACTTTGAGTTATACAGAGAGGCTTCTTTTGCTTTGTTTCAAATTCTTGCGCGGTTTACAGAAAAAATCCAACCTGTTTCAATCGATGAAGGGTATTTAGATATTACAGATTGCTATGGGCTCGGTTCACCGTTAGAAATTGCTCAAATGATTCAACAAACATTACTAACAGAATTACAGCTTCCATGCAGCATTGGGATTGCTCCAAACTTATTTCTAGCAAAAACAGCCTCTGATATGAAAAAGCCGCTAGGTATTACAGTGCTTCGTAAACGTGATGTACAAGAGCTTCTTTGGCCGCTTCCAGTTAAAAAGATGCATGGGATTGGGAAGAAAACAGCAGAAAAATTAAAAGATGTACATATACATACGATTGGTGACTTAGCCGCTGGAAAATCTCATATTATTCGTTCTGTGATTGGAAATCATGGGCTGGATTTGCAAAAACGTGCAAATGGCATAGACAATAGAGATGTTGATCCAAGTCAAATGGGACAATATAAAACGATCGGAAATTCTATAACGCTGCCAAAAGATGTGGACGAAGAGAAGGAATTGCTAGATATGTTAGAGCGCTTATCTCAATCTGTGAGCCGAAGATTACAAAAACGTGCTCTCGTTACATATAATATTCAAATTATGATTAAATACTATAATCGCCGAACGATTACGCGCAGTAAAATATTAGAAAATGCAATTTGGGAATCACCAGATATTTTTCAAGCAACAATAAGGCTATGGAAAAAACATTGGGATGGTGATCCTGTGAGATTACTTGGCATTACTGCCTGTGAATTAGAATGGAAAACAGAAGCGATTAAGCAGCTTGATTTATTTTCTTTTGAAGAAGATGCGAAGGCAGAACCGCTTTTGACAGTGATGGAACAACTAAATAGTAAATATGGTACGAAGGTTATTCAGCACGGCAGTCAAGTGTTTCGACAACAAGAGAGAACATTTCAGCAGAATTTAGAGAATAAATTTATATGAAACATTAATATGTAATAGCATTTGCTATAGAAAAATCTCGCAGGAGGTATCTTCTGCGAGATTTTAGAGACAATAAAATTTTTCTTAAGAAATATGATAAATTGTTGTTAATACTTTTTAAATTCACTTTTAACGAGCGGTAGGGAATACTCTTTTAACGGCTTCATTAAATTCTTCAACTAACCCTTCTACTGGCTCGCCTCGCTTGATTTTTTCTGCATAGTCCCTCATCCGATTGGCAAAATCAGGGTTTGACGATACAAATACATTTCGAATATCTGGATCTGTAGCTCTTACTTGATCGGCAATTTTCTTTTCTAGCTGATCTGTTATGTTTCCTTGTACTCCATTTTTTAAGACAACTGCAACATAGGCATTGTTGTTTGTAACGATAACATTTGCCTGGTCGACTTCATCTAATTCAGCAATTCGGTCAGCGGCCTTATTAGCCACTTCTAGTCGTGGTTGATTGTTATCATTTATGCGATTATTTCTATTGTCCCGAGCACCAACATTGCTTCCCTCGTATCGAACATTTTGCATTGCATTATCTTTACGATTGTTCAAAGCTTTTTCTTTTTGATTTCCTGCGCATCCAAACAATGAAATAATTGATAGAAAAAATACAACAAGGATGTTTATTTTTTTCATGTATGCTCCTCCTTACTCGATTTTATATTTTAAAATGACCAATTCTTTGGTTTTTATGCGTAAATCATGGAAGAATCATATGAAAATAAAGTGAAACTTCCATCAGTGGGGGGCATACTGAACGTTAATGCGGGATAATTTAAAGGTACTATTATGTGGAAGAGATTGAATACTTTGAAGTGCACTGAGAAAGGCTGGCAAAATGCCAGCCTTTCATATTTAAAATTAAGCTAAGAGCTTGTATATAAAGTCTTCTCTTCAGCGTACAATACATTTTTAAGCTTTACTTAATCCACAATCGTTATTAATTTTGATTCTATTACTTCTTTTGTTTATTTGGAGTTATTTCATTACCAAATTCCACATTTGCCAAATTTAAATTGTTTGGCATAACTGTTCTTGTTGTATTTTGAAGGCCTCGAAAGAAACGTTGAGCTGGCCGCATCATATTGAAGTTTCGGCGTGCTGCTAAACCAAAAACTGTTCCTATACCTAGTAAAGAAATCCAAATCCAATTTCGAGTGTTTCGTCTATTTCTAAACAATCGGAACACTCGCTGAGTTCCTCTTCTAAAAGCGAATAATGATATGAACCATCTTAGAATATTCATGTTCGACTCCTTGTAGAAAAATTTATGAATAGATATTAAGCTCCATTCTACATGATTTATATTGCGAAATTTATGGAGATTTATGATGGCAACTTATGTTAATGTATTTTCCAGAATATAAAAAGAAAAGCTTCGTATAATAACAGAAGTTAATGTAAAGGCAATGAGGTGATTACATACATGCCAATGTTGGATGTGGACGGTAGCAGCCTATACTATACCGTAAAGGGAAAAGGAATTCCTATTGTTTTTATTCATCCTCCTGTACTCACTTCTGTAAATTTTGAGTACCAAGTAGAAGAATTATCTCAAAAGTTTCAAGTTGTTACTTTTGATATTAGAGGTCACGGAAGAAGTCAGTATTCAAAACAATCGATAACTTATCCATTGATTGCTGAAGATATTAGATGTTTATTGGATTATTTGAACATCAAAAGAGCATTCATATGTGGGTATTCAACTGGAAGTTCTGTCGTATTGGAATTTTTGTTGCATTATGCCGAAAGGGCCTTTGGGGGTATTGTAATCGGAGGGATGCCAGAAGTAAAGGATAACCATCTAAAGAAAAAAATTTCTTTAGGTATGACACTTGCAAGAGCACGAGCTATTCATGTTCTGGCATTGTCTATTGCATGGAGCAATTCGAATACACAGAAATTATTCGTAAAGATGTTTAAAGAAGCGCGAAAAGGAAATGCGAAAAATATTGAACAATATTATCGTTATAGTTTGCAGTATAATTGTACAAGTCAGCTCAGAAAGATTAAGCTTCCTGTTTTGTTAGTTTATGGTAAGGAAGATAAACCACTTTACAGTTATGCGAAGCTACTGAATGAAAAATTGCCATGTAATAACTTAAATTTTATTGATAATGTAAAGCATCAGATTCCTACAAAAGCAGCGAAGGATTTAAATGAAATGATTAAGCAATTTGTAACAATACATAACAATTGATAGGCATTTTGTATTTATCCCCCACCGATTGGTTCAACTAACCATCAGTGGGGGATGAAGAAGATTCCCACTGATGGAAGTTTCACTTTATCACTCATATGCTCCTTATCTTCTACATTACTTAATATTTTTATGGAATATATAAGGATAATGTTTACAGGAGATTAACTTTTAGGGATTTTTCAAGATGATAAATCCGTGATTTGTATGCATCATAATTCAAAAACGGTACCTGTTTAGGTACTTCATTTTGTGTTTAAACAAATTGTTTTGCTTATTCATCCCAACATAAAAAGGTATCGGAAGCCGATACCTTTTTATGCTTTAACACGTAAACATATTATGACATAGAAGGACTTTCGTAAAATACAATGTCTGTATTGGTTGGTGTAGAAATGCGCTGTGCATAATATGTGATGGAAGAAGAGATGTATTCTGGTACCGCTTGAACTGTATGCAATGCTATATATTCATGAATTAATTCTTTTAATGTAGACCATTGTAATTCTGCTGGTGTTTCAGAAATAAATGAACTTACCCAGCGATCAAAAGAAGAAGAAAAGTCAGTTTGTAAACGAAATACTTCTTTCATTGTTTCAGCCACCTTGTATAAATAATAGTATTATTTTACTACAAAAAACGAACGAGTGTGAAGTTTTTTGTGATAAATGTTCGTATTATATAGTTGTCTAGATGAGTGATTTATACAAAGTTTATTTGCCATTTTTGTTTATATTCCGTAAGATAGCGATAGATATTATGAAATGCTTGGAGGATGCAACGTGGAATTTGTATTTTTAGGAACGGGAGCTGGTGTTCCTTCAAAGGGAAGAAATGTATCAGCGATAGCTTTGCAATTATTAGAAGAACGAGGTGCAACGTGGCTATTTGACTGCGGTGAGGCAACGCAGCATCAAATTTTACATACATCAGTGCGTCCGCGTCGCATTGAGAAAATATTTATTACGCATTTGCACGGGGATCATATTTTTGGATTGCCAGGTTTGTTAGGCAGCCGTTCTTTTCAGGGAGGAACAACTCCGTTAACTGTATATGGCCCAAAAGGGATTAAACAGTTTGTTGAAGTAGCGTTGGCAGTGAGTACAACACATGTAAAATACCCGATAGAGATTATAGAAATTACCGAAGAAGGTATTGTATATGAAGATAAGCAATTTCTTGTGGAAACGAAACGATTGTCACACGGCATTGAATGTTTTGGCTATCGTATTGTAGAAAAGGATATTCCAGGGCATCTTCTTGTAGAGAAACTATTAGAGGAAGGAATTAAACCGGGACCAATCTTTAAGCGGTTAAAGGATGGAGAAACAGTAGAGAGTGAGGATAGGCGTATACTTTGCGGAAAGGATTTCATTGGACCACCTCAAAAGGGACGAATTATTACAATTTTAGGAGATACACGTTATTGTGAAGCGAGTATTGAATTAGCACAAGATGCTGATGTACTTATACATGAAGCGACGTTCGGTGCCGAAGATTCACAGCAAGCTTATGATTATTACCATTCTACAACACAGCAAGCAGCGAATATTGCGTTGCAGGCAAATGTAAAACAAATGATTTTAACTCATATTAGCTCTCGTTATCAAGGTGAAGCGTGTAAAATGCTCGTCGAAGAAGCGAAACAAGTATTTCCAAACACGGAAATTGCAGCGGATTTGAAACGTTTTCCTGTATCAAGATAATGAAAAAACCATGACAGAGATAACGTATGTATCTGTCATGGTTTTTTCATTATATCGTTCTTGTAAAATAGAGAAGAACTATTAACGGGAGTGTATGAAAAGTTCGTGCTTAATTTGAAATATTAAAAAGTTTAAATTCTGTAAAAAAAGAGATATAATGAAAGCGTATTCATTGTATTTGTACGTTATAAATTTATGTTTTGTTTGTTTTTGTAAAAAAATGAAGTAAATCAAGAAGTGACAAGATGATTCTTATATATTATGATAGCTGATGGTGTGTATTAGTTTATTGAATTGATTCTATAAATTTATTAGTACAAATAGAAAAACAAAAAAGCAGCAGATTAATAGATTATTAGTAAGTAACTTTTTCATAATGAAGATTTAGGGGGAACTGTTATGAAATATCGCTCAGTTTTTGATATTATTGGTCCAGTTATGATTGGTCCATCTAGTTCGCATACTGCAGGTGCAGCAAGAATGGGGCAAGTTGCTCGTCAGCTGTTCCGTCATGAACCTGAGAAAATTATCATTTCTTTATACGGTTCGTTTGCGAAAACGTATCGAGGTCACGGTACGGATGTAGCACTCGTTGGGGGCATACTAGGATTTGAAACGGATGATCCTCGTATTCCACAAGCACTTGAAATTGCCAAAGCAAGTGGAATTGACGTTACATTTATTGAAGAAGAAGCACAAGCAGTGCATCCAAATACAGCGAAAATTCGTTTGTACAAAGATGAGGATGAAATTGAAGTGGTTGCTTGCTCAATCGGCGGCGGGAAAATTGAAGTTGTGGAGCTAAATGGATTTGATTTGCAATTAACAGGTACAAGTCCGGCGCTCCTTATCGTAAATAATGACCGTTTCGGAGCAATTGCTTCTGTTACATCTATTCTTGCAAAGCACGAAGTCAATATTAGCATGATGAGTGTTTCACGTAAGGAAAAAGGAAGAAAAGCATTAATGGTTATTGAAACGGATGAATTGTTAGCAAATGAAATAATCGAGGAAATTAAAGCGCAGTCAAATATTTGTCAAGTAACAATTATGGATTAATAGCAGGGGGGACACAACATGTTTCGGAACGTAGCGGAACTGGTTGCACAAGCAGAAGAGAAAAACGTAAAAATCGCAGAGATTATGATTCAATGTGAAATGGAAACAAGAAACCTTTCTCGTGAAGAAGTAATCGCTGGTATGGAAAAAAATTTAGTTGTAATGGAAAAAGCAGTTGAGCGTGGAATTCAAGGCGTAAAATCTCCGACTGGACTGACTGGTGGAGATGCAGTGAAAGTACAAGCGTACATGAAAAGCGGAAAAGGGTTGTCTGGGGATACAATTTTAGATGCGGTAAGTAAAGCTGTCGCAACGAATGAAGTAAACGCTGCTATGGGTATTATTTGCGCGACGCCAACAGCTGGTTCAGCTGGAACAGTACCAGGTGTGTTATTTGCGCTAAAAGAAAAATTAAACCCAACACGTGAAGAAATGATTGAATTTCTATTTACAGCTGGTGCGTTTGGTATGGTTGTAGCTAACAATGCTTGCATTGCTGGGGCATCTGGTGGATGCCAAGCGGAAGTTGGTTCAGCAAGTGGTATGGCAGCGGCAGCAGCTGTTGAAATGGCTGGAGGTACACAAGAACAGGCAGCAACAGCGATGAGTATTGCACTTAAAAACATGCTCGGTTTAGTATGTGATCCTGTTGCAGGTCTTGTAGAAGTACCGTGTGTAAAACGCAATGCAGCTGGCGCATCAAATGCGATGATTGCAGCTGATTTATCATTAGCTGGTGTAACGAGTGCCATTCCATGTGATGAAGTAATTGAGGCAATGTACCGTATCGGGCAAACGATGCCAAGTGCGCTTCGTGAAACAGCAGAAGGCGGTCTTGCGGCAACGCCAACAGGGCGCCGTTTACAAGAAGAAATTTTTGGGAAGAAAAGTAAATAAAAAGAACCTTGCTTACCTAGCAAGGTTTTTTATTTACTTTTCATTTACAAATTTCTCTAAAGTTTCACCAAGCTCGTGAGAACGTTTTGTTGCTTCTGTAATACATTGAATAAGCGCTTCTTGAAATTGAAAGCTTTTCAATACTTCAATACCAGCTTCTGTCGTTCCTCCTGGTGATGTAATTTCTTTTCGTAATATGGAAGGGTGCTTTGTATTTGTTTTCAACATCTCTGCAGCACCAATCATTGTTTGGAGAATAAGTGATTTTGCAACAGTTTCCTCTAAGCCGATTTGTTTTGCTGCGTTTTCCATCGCTTCGACAACGTAATAAATATAAGCTGGTCCACTTCCTGACAAAGCGGTCACAGCGTGCATATGCTTTTCTTCTACAACAGAAACAAGACCAATCGTTTTAAAAAGTGTTTTTGCAAGCATGATATGTTCTTCTTTTGCATGAACAGAAGGAGAAATAGCAGTAGCGGATTTTAAAATTGCCGATGATGTATTTGGCATTGCCCGGATGATAGGAACATTTTTTTGTAATAAATTAGTAATGGATGTCGTAGATACACCTGCTAATAATGAAATGATTAATTGATTCTCTGTAATGTAATCTTGTAATGGATTAAGAGCTTCCACAACATCTTTTGGTTTCATTGCTAAAAATATGATATCGGCATGAGAAAGCAGCTCTTTTTTATCATGTGTACCATTTACTCCGTAGCGCTGATGTAACTCTTGTAGTCTTCTTTCATTGGAGCGATTACTGACAGTAATTTGTTCTCCTTTTACAACGTGAGCTTGTAATAATCCGGCAATCGTAGCTTCGGCAATTGAACCTGCACCGACAAAAGCAATTTTTTGTAGTGACATGATGAGTCCTCCTTTTACTATGTATATGAGAATAACTTATAAATTTACATACATTCGGTTTTTTATAGAAAATCCCTCCTTTTTATCTGAAAATAATGACAAATTTTTATGTAAGATGTAAACTGAAGGAAGATTCATTTTTTGAAACGGAAAGAAAGAGGGGCGAATATGTATGACAGTCATTCATCGAATGGAAATTCCTGTTCCATTTGCGGTTGAAGTAGTCAATGTTTTTTTAGTAGAGGGAGAGACACTTACATTAATTGATACAGGAACAAATACAGAAGAAGCGAGACTTGCACTGGAGAAGCAACTAGGTGCGTTAGGATATCGGGTAGAAGATATTGAAACGGTTGTTCTTACACACCATCATGCAGATCATTGCGGATTATTGGATATATTTTCTGAACGAACAAATATTGTTGGACATCCGTGGAATGAACCGTGGATTACACAAGATCCGCAATTTCTAAAGCGTTATCAACAGTTCTTTTTAGAAGTATCTGTGCAGTTTGGGGTTCCAGAAGTCTTGTTACCACAAGGTGCATTGTTAACGAAAACACTGATTTATTCTTGTAAACGTTCGCTTACACATACTGTACGAGAAGGAGATAGTATTGCTTCTTTACCTGAGTTTACGGTGATTGAAACACCGGGGCATGCCTCTACTCATATTTCTTTATACCGTGAAAGAGATGGGTTGTTAATTGGCGGGGATGCGCTGATTGGACATATTTCTTCTAATCCAATTCTAGAGCCGCCATATGAGGGAGAAACAGAACGAGCACAACCGATGCTGCAGTACAATGAAACATTAAAGCGTTTAGCTCGTATGAATATTTCACGTGTTTTATCAGGGCATGGAGAAGATGTTCTTGATGTGAAAGGGCTGGTAAATGAGCGATTACAAAAACAAGGGGCAAGAGCTTTTAAAGTATTAAATTTATTAAAAGAACAACCGATGACAGCATTCGAGGTGTGTGTCAAACTATTTCCTACGTTATATGAAAAGCAGTTGCCGCTTACAATCTCTGAAACAGTTGGACAATTAGACTTTTTAGCATATAATCAACAAGTGATGATTGATAAGTCATCAGAACAATGGATTTACTATGCAAAGTAGGTGACAGCCATGAGCCGACGTTTACAAGACAAAGTAATCGTCATCACAGGAGCTTCAAGTGGAATTGGAGAAGAGCTAGCGATGCAAGTAGCGGAGCAAGGTGCAATCACTGTACTAATTGCTCGTACAGAAGAAAAACTGCGAGCGCTTAAGCAAAAAATTGAAACAGCATATCGTACTTCTTGTCATTACTATGTTTTGGATGTAAGTAATGAAGAAGAAGTGGAGCGTGTTTTTACACAAGTACTTCAGGATATAGGGCATATTGATGTATTAGTCAATAATGCTGGTTTTGGTGTTTTTAAAACATTTGCTGATGCATCCGTGCAAGAAGTAAAGGATATATTCGATGTAAATGTATTTGGTTTAGTAGCATGTACGAAGGCAGTTTTGACTCATATGATTGAACAAGGTAGTGGACATATTGTGAATATCGCTTCACTAGCAGGGAAAATTGCAACGCCGAAATCAAGTGCATATGCAGCAACAAAGCATGCAGTATTAGGATTTACAAATAGTTTGCGCATGGAACTTGCAAATACAAACATTACTGTAACAGCAATTAATCCAGGTCCAATTGATACAAACTTCCATACGATAGCAGATCAATCTGGTACATACGTAAAAAGTGTCGGACGTTACATATTAAAACCAAATTATGTAGCGCAGCAAATTGTAAAAGCAATCGAAATGAAAAAGCGTGAAGTAAATTTACCGAAGTGGATGAATTTAGGACCGATTATTTTTTCATTGTTTCCAAGGTTATTCGAGCGTGTAGCTGGAAAATCATTAAGTAAAAAATAGGAGATTCTCTTTTTGAGAATCTCCTATTTTTTATTAATTAAATTTTTTATTGCTGATTTTAGTTCAATATTTTCTTTGGAATAATGTCCGTCTTTAAGATAACGTAATATATTCGTATACAACATCCTCTATAGCCTCATACAAATCAATCTCTGTATTATTAGAAACTATGTTTTGAATACGTTTTATAAGCATTTTATAGTCTTCTTGTGAAGTTGGCGTGCATTGATATTGTTGAAAACTTTTTATAATCATTTTTTGGATTAGTTTTTCATTCATGATTTTCCCCACCTACATGTATATATGTATTGTTTTTATTGTACTTGAATTAGAAAAGAAAGTCTTTATATTGTTGTTTTTGCATAAAAATTCATTCGTTTTAAAAGTTTTATTAGTAAAATGACTTTATTTATCGATTTTTATTATTTAAAAATTTATAAATATTTAATTGACTCTATAAATATACAATATTATAATCATACTTAAATCTAAAAGGTAATGAGGAGGAATTATGAAAGCGGCAATTATTGGGGCGACTGGATACGGAGGACTTGAGCTTTTACGGTTATTAACACATCATCCAAGCTTTACAGTGACATCAGTACATTCTTTTTCGCAAATTGGAGAAGTCATGACAGCACCTTATCCCCATTTATCTACTTTTGTTTCTCATACATTAGCAGAGGTAGATGTTGAAGGGATTGCGAAAGAAGCAGATCTTGTATTTTTAGCAACACCGGCTGGGGTGTCAGCAAATTTGACTCCAAGTTTACTAGAAGCGGGTATGAGAGTTATTGATTTATCAGGAGATTTTCGAATTCGAAAGCCGTTTATATATGAAGAGTGGTATAAAAAAGAAGCTGCGAAAGAAGAAGTGTTACAACAAGCTGTGTATGGATTAACGGAGTGGAAAAAAGGTGAGATCGCAACAGCAAACTTAATTGCGAATCCAGGATGTTATGCAACTGCAACATTACTGGCGGCAGCTCCTTTAGTAAAAAACGGAATAATTGAAGTGGATTCACTTATTATTGATGCAAAATCAGGAGTTTCTGGAGCTGGAAAGACACCAACAAGTATGACGCATTTCCCAGAAATGCACGATAATTTATACATTTATAAAGTAAATGAACATCAGCATGTTCCGGAAATTGAGCAAATGTTACAAGAGTGGGATGAGAGCATGAAACCAATCACATTTAGTACACACCTTATTCCGATTACAAGGGGAATTATGGTAACACTCTATGCAAAGGCAAAGCAAGAGATAACAGATGTTACACTTCAGCAAATTTATGAAGAGAGTTATTGTCACTCACCGTTTGTAAGAATACGAGAAAAGGGAGTTTTTCCAAGCCCGAAAGAAGTAAGGGGATCTAACTTTTGTGATATCGGAACAGCTTACGATAAGCGGACGGGACGAATTACGATTGTAGCAGTCATTGATAATGTAATGAAGGGTGCAGCTGGGCAGGCGGTACAAAATGCAAATATATTGGCAGGAGTGAAAGAAACGGAGAATTTACATTTAATGCCGCTATATCCGTAAGGGGGAAGAATCATGATTGAAACATTATTATGCACGAAGATAGAAAACGGTTCGATTGTAACACCAAAAGGATTTGCAGCAATTGGAATTCATGCAGGGTTAAGAAAAGAGAGAAAAGATATAGGAGCAATTGTGTGTGAAGTGCCAGCTAGCTGTGCGGCTGTTTATACACAAAATCAATTTCAAGCAGCTCCTCTTATTGTTACGAAAGAAAGTATTGCTGCCAAGGAAAAATTACAAGCAATTATTGTCAATAGTGCAAATGCAAATTCTTGTACAGGCGAACAAGGACTACAAGATGCATATGAAATGCGTACCTTAGCAGCTAAGCAGTTTCATTTAGAGGAGCATTATGTTGCGGTAGCGTCTACAGGAGTCATTGGGGAGCCTCTGCCAATGGAGAAAGTGAGAAATGGTATTTCTTTTTTACAACCATCAAAAGAAGTAGAGATTGCGGCATCATTTTATGAAGCGATTTTGACAACAGATTTAGTTGCGAAACAATCGTGCTATAAGCTCTCTATTGAAGGAAAAGAAGTTGCAATTGCCGGGGCTGCAAAAGGTTCAGGGATGATTCACCCGAATATGGCAACGATGCTTGGGTTTATTACGACTGATGTAAATATAGAAAGTGAAGCGTTGCAAAGAGCGTTATCTCAAATTACGAATCACACATTTAATCAAATTACAGTCGATGGAGATACATCTACAAATGATATGGTACTTGTTATGGCAAGCGGCCTATCAAACACAACTGCAATATGTGAAGAACATCCAGAATGGGAGAAGTTTTTGATGGCACTTGAAAAGGTGTGTGAAGATTTAGCAAAGCAAATTGCGAAAGATGGAGAAGGGGCAACAAAGTTAATTGAAGTAAATGTGCATGGCACACGCACTGTAGAAGAAGCAAATATGATTGCGAAGAAAATTGTCGGTTCCAATCTTGTAAAAGTAGCTGTATACGGCGAAGATGCAAACTGGGGCCGTATTATTAGCGCAATTGGACAAAGCGGCATTGTAATTGAAACGAGTACGGTGGATATTAATGTTCAGTCGATTGCAGTATTAAAAGGTAGTGAACCGCAACATTTTTCAGAAGAAGAGATGAAACAACTGTTACAGCAATCAGAGATTGTTATAGATGTATATGTACATCTTGGCAAAGCCAGTGGAAGAGCATGGGGATGCGATTTAAGTTATGAATATGTGAAAATTAATGCTTGTTATCGCACATAAGGAGAGAAGAAATGAGAGAGCGTATTGTAATAAAGTGTGGCGGTAGTATGTTAGCTCGTTTAGGCGAAACATTTTTTCAATGTATGAAACAAATGGTAGAAATATATGACGTAATTGTTGTTCATGGCGGTGGGCCTGAAATTGATGCAATGCTAAACAAATTAAGTATCCCAATTGAAAAGAAAGATGGACTGCGTGTAACAACAGCAGAGGTAATGGAAGTTGTGCAAATGGTTTTATGCGGTAGTACAAATAAGACATTTGTTTCAAAGTTAAATGAACAAGAACTTGGAGCAATTGGATTATCCGGCTGTGATGGAAAGTTATTGCAAGTTGTTCCGTTAGAAGAGAAGTTTGGCTTTGTCGGTGAAGTACAATATGTTCAAACAATGCTACTAGAACATTTGTTAGTAAATCAGTTTATTCCTGTTGTTGCACCAGTTGGAGTCATGGGTGGACAGGTATACAACGTCAATGCAGATACAGCGGCAGCAGCAATTGCGACAGCGATGAATGCGGCTAAGTTAATTTTTATTACAGATGTAGATGGGGTCATATGTAAGGAGCAGCTCCTTGCGAAAGCAGATGAAAGGCAGCTTCTAGACCTTATAGATAATGGAACGATTACTGGCGGAATGATTCCGAAAGTGAAAGCAGCACTAAAGTCACTAGAACTAGGTGTAAAGGATGTTGTAATTGTAAACGGTACACAACGTTTTCTGACAAATAAAGGAGATTGGATTGGTACAACAATAAAAAAAGGGGGGATCTATAATGGGACAGCATGTTTTTCCAACATACAGTAGACGAAACATTGAAATTGTAAAAGGTAGCGGCACAAAGGTTACAGATAAACACGGAAAGCAATATTTAGATTTCACTTCTGGAATTGCGGTATGCAATTTAGGACATTGTCATCCAGAGGTGGTAAATGCTGTGGAAGAACAGTTAAAGACAATATGGCATATTTCAAATTTATTTCCACATACAGTACAAGAAGAAGTCGCTGCATTGTTAACGAAAGATCGAGAATTAGACTATGCATTTTTTTGTAATAGCGGAGCTGAAGCGAATGAAGCCGCGCTGAAATTAGCGCGTAAGCATACAGGGAAATCAGTCGTGATTACGTGTAAACAATCGTTTCACGGACGAACGTTTGGAACAATGAGTGCAACAGGACAATCTAAAATCCATGATGGATTCGGCCCGCTCCTCCCAAGTTTTCTGCATCTTCCTTTTAATGATATTGCTGCGTTTCAAGAAGCGATGAATGAAGAAGTCGCAGCTGTTATGGTTGAAGTTGTGCAGGGAGAAGGTGGCGTTCTTCCTGCAGATATCACATTTTTACGAGAAATCGAGAAGTTGTGTCATGCGTACGGGGCACTTTATATCATTGATGAAGTGCAAACAGGAATCGGAAGAACAGGGACATTATTTGCATATGAACAAATGGGGATTTCTCCCGATATTGTCACCGTTGCAAAAGCACTTGGGAATGGTATTCCAGTTGGAGCGATGCTTGGTAAGAAAGAGTTAGGATCTGTTTTTTCCCCGGGAACGCATGGTTCGACGTTTGGTGGGAATTTTATCGCTATGACAGCTGCAAAAGAAGTATTACAAATTATTTCACAGTCTTCTTTTTTGCAAGAAGTACAAGAAAAGGGAGCATATTTTTTACGAAAATTACAAGAAGAATTACAGGATATGAATTGGATTATTGATATTCGCGGGAAAGGGCTTATGATTGGGGTTGTTTGTAAGGGAGAAGTTAGCGCTATGATAGCGGCGTTAGAGCAAGAAGGGCTTCTTGTTTTGCAAGCTGGGCCCAATGTACTGCGTATATTACCGCCACTTATCGTAACGAAAGAAGAAATCGATGAAGCAGTGCATATGATGAATCGTGTATGTAAACAAGTATTGATTAAATAGAGGGGGAATTCGTATGAAAACAATGTCTGTACCTAAACTTCAAACAAAGGATATTTTAACATTAGAAGAATTAACGAAAGAAGAAATAATTGCAATTATTGAATTTGCGAAGTATGTAAAAAAAGAAAAAACATTGGCCTTGTTAAATGGTAAAATTTTAGGATTAATCTTTGACAAACATTCTACTCGTACGCGTGTATCATTTGAAGCTGGTATGATTCAGCTTGGAGGACATGGTATGTTTTTAAGCGGGAAAGAATTGCAGCTCGGCAGAGGAGAAAGCATTGCAGATACGGCCAAAGTGTTGTCACAATATATTGACGGAATTATGATACGAACATTTTCACATGCAGAAGTAGAAGAATTAGCAAAGGAAGCGACAATTCCAATTATTAATGGATTAACAGATGATCACCATCCATGTCAAGCGCTTGCGGATTTAATGACGATTTATGAAGAAGTGAATACATTCCAAGATATCAAACTTGCTTATGTTGGAGATGGAAATAATGTTTGTCATTCATTGCTGCTTGCGAGTGCGAAAGTGGGAATGAATATTACAGTTGCAACGCCTCCAGGATATGAAGCGGATGAAGAGATTGTGAAACGTGCGATAGAAATTGCAAAGGGAACAGGAGCTAAAATTGAAGTTACGTATAATCCAAAAGAAGCTGTTAAAGAAGCAGATTTTATTTATACAGACGTTTGGATGAGCATGGGTCAAGAAGATAGTAAGGAGAAATATGAATTATTTCAGCCATATCAAGTAAACGAGCAGCTCACTCAGTATGCAAAATCAACCTATCGTTTCTTACATTGTTTGCCCGCTCATCGTGAAGAAGAAGTAACCGCAGCAATTATTGATGGACCACAATCAATTGTATTTCAGCAAGCCGGCAATCGTTTGCATGTACAAAAGGCATTATTAGTCAGTTTATTACAAGAAAAACAACCTTCTTCATAATAGAAGGTTGTTTTTTATTCAAAATGTCTTATTGAGATTTCGCATTTTCTCTTTGTATACTTTATAATAGTAAATAACAGAAAAATATAAGAGAGATGATTCAGATGCGAGTAACTAAGAAAACGTATTCATTCTTTCAGCGTATTTGGCGAGGAATGAAGTTAAATTATTATAAATTATTACGTGCACCAGAAGGTGCGAAAATTGTATCAAGAGGATTTGCTGTTGGTTTTGGAATAGAAATGCTAGTTATTCATACAGCCTCTCTCGTATATCTTATTTTTTATCCGCTCGTTCGATTATTGAAAGGTTCGTTTCCTGCAGCTGTTATCGGTAATCTTATTGGAAAAGCAACATTTTTACCTGTTATTCTAATTCCTTTCGCACATGCACTTGGAAAACTTATTTATCCATTTGAAGTAAAAACAATGCCGTATCACCACTATACAATAAAAGACTTTTTTTCAAGTGATGGGCTAACGGTGTTAAGAAACCTATTACAAAACGAATTGTATGTAATAATCGGAATGACAATTATAGGAATTGTATTCGGCATACTTGCTTATTTTGTTATGTACTATTTATACGAGAAAAACCGCAAACTGAGATTGACAAGAAGAAAGAAACAAATAAAAAGGCCCATTACACAAATATAATGAATGCACATCAAATTTCCCTTTTGAATATGCTTTTAAAAAGGGGGGAAGTTGATGTTTTTTTCTTATTATGCTCCTAGGTACTATCCGCATATTGTATATTATTCTGTCCCATACGTAAGACAGATGCAACCATCACAAGAAAATAAACCGTATTTAACTACTTGGCCGTATTCCAATGTATATTATGGAAATTATTACGAAACATAAAGCTGCTTCTAGATAGAAGCAGCTTTATATATTTGCTTTCATAATTAAGTTTTGAATTGTTTGTAGCGAATGGGTAAGTTGTTCCCGGTCGCTTGCTGATAACGTTTGTAAATTTTCTTTCAGTTTTTCTAAAAGGAATTGTTTGTATTGATTTACTAATAATTTCCCTTCAGCTGTAAGAGACATTAAAATAACACGCCGATCTTTTTCGCTATAATGGCGCTCTACAAGTTCTTCTTGAATGAGTTTGTTTAGCAATGGTGTCATATTCGGTCTCGAAATAGCTAGACGTTTTCCGATTTCTGAAACTGCTAATGTATCTCGTTCATGCAATAACAATAACACCTGTGTATGTGATGGTGGCATATGTCGACGAGAAGAGAACTCTCCAGGAAGCATAAACTTGCGATAAAAAAGAGGCACTAACGAAAGAAGATGATCAACGATACGCTCCCACTCACGTGACTCCATATAACAGGCCCCCTTCTATTCTTATTGTAACAAAAAATCAAGATGTATAAAAATAGAATTATTTGCTTTTATATTGATTCCG
The DNA here is from genome assembly GCF_917563915.1 of Bacillus rhizoplanae. Taxonomy (GTDB): domain Bacteria; phylum Bacillota; class Bacilli; order Bacillales; family Bacillaceae_G; genus Bacillus_A; species Bacillus_A rhizoplanae. Next base: position 24,725 of record NZ_CAKJTI010000001.1, read on the forward strand.
CTCAAACAAGCGGTATGTGTGAGTGGTACAAGATGGAAGCCCGTCTGTAAGGGCCCGATTGGTTCAACTAACCATAAGTAGGAAAACCGCCTACTTATGGAAGTTTCACTTTATATGATAACACTTGCTGTGCAAAGGATTCTGCAATTTTTTCATATCCTTTATCATTCGGATGAACTTGGTCGTATAGTAAGTCTTTTTGATCAGTTGGTAATAATTTGCGAATTGGTAATACGAATGAAGGCTGATTTTCTTTTGAAATCGAATATATTGTTTTGTTCCAGCTATCTAAGAAAACATTTGCGTAAGAAGCAATGGAATCTTCGAGCTTTAATGGGTTATAGAGCTCAGAGAAAATGAGGAGTGCATTCGGATTAGACATACGAATGGTCTTTACGATGTTTTGTAAATCTCGTTCAAAACGATCTTTTTCTTCATTTAATAATTTCATTCCTTCCATAATACCAACATTTCTGTTTATGTGTAAAATGTTATTCCCACCAATACTAATTGTAATAATGTGGGCATCTTTTATTTTTTGTTTTACTTCTTCTGTTTGTATCATTTGAAGTAAACCATCTGTTGTTAAACCATTTACAGCAAGGTTATCGACGGTAATTTGTTTTTGTAATTGCTCTTCTAATGTATGAGAAGCAATTTGTGTATATCCACCTTGTGTAGACCCGTAGCCTTTTGCGAGAGAATCGCCTAAGACAAGGTGATGAAGTGTTGCATCTGTTTGTGAATCAATCCAGTGCGGAGCAGTTGCTGCTGGAGATTCCTTTTGAACATTTGTCTCATGGTTCTTTTCATAATACAAAAATGTAATGATAAGAAGGAGGAGACAAAGTGCAGATAAAATGATCTTTTTCATCGTTATATCCTCCTTATAAATGGTTATTGTACCATATTCATTAGAAGAAGTAATGGAGTAGGCATTATGACTTCAAAAAATTTTTACATTATTTTTACAGAAAATTTGTAGAAGTCTGTCAAAATTCGTTGACGATATAAATTACTGTTCGTTATGATAAATATCAGACGGGTAGATTTATTATGTTCTCACAAGAAGTAAGACAACTAACTTCTTTAAGAATGTGATGGTGTGAAGGGATACACACCTAATATTCTACTTTGTTGCAGGGGATTATTTTATAAGGGGGATTTTTTTGTGAGAAAATCAACAAAAACGTTGGCTGGTGCTGCGCTTGCATTAGGAGTTATTGCTCCGCAAATATGGCCTACACCTGTATATGCAGAGGAAGAGGGAAGTACTGTAAAACTAAGAATATTAGAAACGTCTGATATTCATGTAAACTTAATGAACTATGATTACTATCAAACAAAAACAGATAATAAAGTAGGATTAGTTCAAACTGCGACTCTTGTTAATCAAGCGAGGGGAGAGTCGAAAAACTCTGTTTTATTTGATGATGGAGACGCGCTGCAAGGAACACCACTTGGTGATTATGTAGCAAAAGTAAAAGGGGTAGATGGAGACTATGTGCATCCATTATATCGTTTAATGAACATGATGAAGTATGACGTTATTTCTCTTGGCAACCACGAGTTTAACTACGGTTTAGACTTCTTAAACAAAGCGATTAGCAAAACAGAGTTTCCTGTGATTAACTCTAATGTATACATAGATGATAAAGATAATAATGAAGAAAATGATAAAAACTATTTCGAACCGTACCATATATTTGAAAAAGAAGTAGAAGATGAGTCTGGTCAGAAACATAAAGTGAAAATTGGTGTAATGGGCTTTGTTCCACCGCAAATTATGAGCTGGGATAAAGCAAATTTAGAAGGAAAAGTAAAAGCGAAAGATATTGTAGAAACAGGGGAAAAACTGGTTCCAAAAATGAAAGCGGAAGGTGCAGATATTATTGTTGCATTGGCGCACTCTGGCATTGATAAGAGTGGATACAATATTGGAATGGAGAATGCTTCTTTTTATTTAACGAATATTCCTGGTGTCGATGCGGTATTAACAGGACATTCCCATGCGGTTGTAACCGATACATTTAATGGTGTTCCGGTTGTAATGCCTGGTGCTTTTGGGAGTAACTTAGGAATTATTGATATGGAATTGAAGCAAGTCAATGGAAAATGGGAAGTACAAAAAGATAAATCTAAACCTTCTGTTCGTCCAATTGCAGATAGTAAAGGAAATGCTTTAGTAGAATCAGATCAATCTTTAGTAGAAGCAGTGAAGGACGATCATGAAGCGACAATTAAATATGTAAATACACCAGTTGGTGAAACAACAGCACCAATTAATAGTTATTTTGCGCTTGTACAAGATGATCCATCTGTTCAACTTGTAACAAATGCACAAAAGTGGTATACAGAGCAGAAGATGAAGGGTACAAAATTTGAAGGTATGCCAATTTTATCGGCAGGTGCACCGTTTAAAGCGGGTGGACGTAACGGATCTACATATTATACAGATATTCCAGCTGGAACGCTTGCAATTAAAAACGTTGCGGACTTATACGTATATCCAAATACATTATATGCAGTGAAAATAAATGGCGCTCAGTTGAAAGATTGGTTAGAAATGTCTGCTGGTCAATTTAACCAAATCGATCCAAGCAAAACAGATGAGCAAAAATTAGTGAATATAAATTATCCAACATATAATTTTGATATATTAGATGGCGTTAAATATGAAATTGATGTAACGCAGCCAGCAAAGTTTGATAAAGATGGGAAAATTATAAATGAAGCTGCCAATCGTATTATCAATCTAACGTATGAGGGAAAATCTGTAGCGGATAACCAAGAATTTATTGTAGCAACAAATAATTACCGTGGTAGCAGCCAAACATTCCCAGGTGTGAGTAAAGGTGAAGTCATTTTACAATCTCCTGATGAAACGCGTCAAATTATTGTAGAATATATGAAACAAATGAAAACAATTAACCCGACAGCAGATAAAAACTGGACGTTTAAAACAGTTACTGGTGAGAAATTGAATGTCACATTTGATTCGTCTCCAAACGCCCAAAAATATATAGCAAAAGATGGGGATATTTCTTATGTTGGTCCATCAGAAAATGAATTTGCGAAATATGCAATTGATTTAACGAAAAAGAATGAATCAACTGGTGGAGATAATGAGACTGAAAAACCAACAACGCCACCAGATAATAATAACGGCGGTGATCAGCCGAAAACGCCAGCAGATAATAATGGTGGCGAAGATAAACCAACAACGGTGGATTCAGAACAAAATCAAAAGGAAACAGATAATAGCTTGCCGAATACAGGAGCGAATGTGTTTACGACATTAGCAGCAGGACTAGCATGTATTGGTGCAGGTGCGCTAGCACTATTTAGAAGAAAGAAATTAAATAAATAATAAAGAAAAGTCCACTGCTAAGCAGCAGCGGACTTTTCTTTATTCCATGAAAGGCCAAAACCTGTGAATCCCACGAGTAAAGTGATAATTGGGCAAAGTAAGCAGAAAACTGTGTATGGAAGGTAGCTCACCGTTGGTACGTTTAGGACACTTGTCAGAAACACACCACTAACTCCCCATGGTACAAGTGGATTAATAACTGTACCGGCATCTTCTAATACACGTGATAGATTGCGGCGTTTTAATCCCATCTCATCGTATTTTTCTGCAAATGCTTGACCTGGTAAGATGATTGATAAGTATTGTTCGCCAAGTAAAAAGTTAACACCGATTGCAGTAATTGCTGTCGAGAAGATTAAACGTCCGCTCGTAGTGACAAAGCTTGCAATTGCTGCCATAAGCTGTTTGATAATTCCCATCTCTTGTAGTAATCCTCCCATGCCAAGTGAAAGGAAAATAAGAGCAACAGACATTAACATACTTTGTAACCCGCCGCGTGTTAATAAACTATCAATGTCTTTTACACCTGTATGCGATACATATCCGTTTTGCATAATGTTGATTAAATTTGCAAGAGATGTATTTGGAGTAAAGATAAATAAAATGATAATACCTGAGATAATACCAGCAAGTAAAGTTGGAACTGCTGGAACTTTTTTTACAGCTAATACAAATAGCACAAGAACTGGCAGTAAAGTAATTACAGAAATTGTTGCATGTTCTTGTAATGTTTCTGTGAAAGATCCAAACTGAAGTTTTCCAGAAGTGCCTTTCCCAAGAATGAAGAAAATAACGAGTGAAATAATAAATGCCGGTACAGTCGTCCAAAGCATATTTCGAATATGGTCAAACATGTCTACTTTAGAGACAGCTGGTGCTAAGTTTGTTGTATCAGAAAGAGGTGACATTTTGTCTCCAAAGAAGGATCCAGAAATAACAGCACCAGCAACTAAAGCAGCGTCGTAGCCAAGAGCACTTCCCATTCCCATGAAAGCAATTCCAACTGTAGCAGCTGTTGTAAAGGCACTGCCAATACTAGTGCCGATAATAGAACATACGATAAAGACCGTTGGTAAGAAGATTTTCGGTGAAACAATTTGAAAACCGTACACCATTAATGTTGGAATTGTCCCTGCAGCAATCCAAACGCTAATTAATACACCGACAAGTAAAAAGATAAAAATAGATGGCAGACCAGCTGAAATACCATTTCTCATTCCTGTTTCCATAACAGACCATGGTATTTTCTTTGCGAATCCAAACGCTAATAATATGACAATCCCAAATAAAATAGGAATATGAGGCATAACTTGTAATTGAATGACGCTAAAGCCGATACAGAAAAAGATAAGAGCTGTTAATATAATGGATGCTCGTTTTGAAATCATGATAATAAATCCTCCCTAGTTGTTATGTTTTACTATGATTTGAAAAAATGCGCCAATATCGAATGATTCCCCCGGCCGTTGAAAATCGCATACTACTTCTCTCCTTTTTTGAAAATAAAAAATGCCCCTGCAATATATGCAGGGACGAAAATGATCGCGGTACCACCCTAGCTTATGAAATGTATGTATGACAATTAAAGGTATACACCGATTAATCAAAATAAAAAACGCCCCTGCAGTATATGCAGGGACGAAAATATCGCGGTACCACCCTAAATTGTGAAACAAAAAACATTTCACCACTTTGCAGAAATAACGGTCTGTAACCGTCTTTCACTACTCCAACTGTTTCGTAAAAGAAGCTTAAGGGGGTAATTCATACTCCGTTCTGTACTGATTCGCACCAACCATCAGCTCTCTGAAAGCATGAAACGAAATACTACTAAATCCTATCATTGCCGATTCATATCATGTTAGTAAATTTTTATCATAAAAAAGAGAAGGATGTCAACAGTTATTTTTGAATTTATACGATAGGAATAATATAAAGAAAATTAACACAAATCTCAATATTGTACGTTATAATGAACGAGGAAGGAGGATAAAATATGAAGATGAAAATTATGATTGTTTCTATGTTATTCACAATCGTTGGTGGTGCTGGAATTTATACAGCGCTTGCAGCACCACCTAGTTTGATAAAGACAAGTGTTGGAAAACCAAAAGAAACAGTACAACAAAATAAAGAAGAAAAAATGCAGAAAACAGCAGATAAATTAGGAGTTTCTACAGAAGGAAAACCAAAAGAACAGATCCAAAAAGAAATGGATGCAGTGCGTTATGAAAAGCGACAAGAGCTTCTTCGAGAGCATGCAAAAGAATTGGGAATTGAAATAGAAGGCAAAACAGATGAACAATTGATTCAGGAGATTGGTAAAATTCAGCACGGTAAATAGGGCGGCTTATCATATGATAAGCCGTTCTTTTTTAAGAATATTATTGTTTGAAAAAGAATTGACAGTGTTTGCTTTATAATGTTAACCTTAAATAAAAATAAGTTAACATTAGAGGTGGCAATCGTGACTGTAAGAAATATTGATCAAACTTTTACATATGAGGAACTAGCTCAAAAAAATAAAGCCTATGTGTGGCATCCATTTACTCAAATGAAAGATTTCTTGGAGGATGATCCTGTCATTATTGAACGAGGAGAAGGAAGAAAATTATACGATGTGAATGGAAAAGGCTACTGGGACGGTGTGTCTTCCATTTGGCTCAATGTTCACGGTCATCATGTACAAGAGCTAGATGACGCTATTCGTGAGCAATTAAATAAAATAGCGCACTCTACATTGCTAGGTATTGCGAATGTGCCAAGTATTTTGTTAGCCGAAAAAATTATTGAAATTGTACCCAATGGACTGAAGAAAGTTTTTTATTCTGATTCCGGTGCCACATCGGTTGAGATTGCAATTAAAATGGCATTTCAATATTGGCAGCATAAAGGAAAACCTGAAAAGAAAAAGTTTATTACAATGAAAGAAGCGTATCATGGTGACACAATTGGAGCGGTATCTGTTGGAGCGATTGATATGTTTCACCAAGTGTATAGTACGCTTCTATTTGATACGTTAAAAGTACCATATCCGTATACATATCGTTCTCCTTATGGGGAAAATCACCAAGTTATTGTGAAAAAACATTTAGAAGAAATGGAAGAGATGTTGCGACAAAATCACGAAGAAGTAGCAGCTGTTATTGTAGAACCTCTTGTACAAGGAGCGAGCGGCATTATTACAATGCCAGAGGGCTATTTAAAAGGATTGCGAGAACTTTGTACAGCTTACAATGTTCTTCTTATTACAGATGAAGTAGCCACAGGATTTGGAAGAACGGGTAAAATGTTTGCATGTGAACATGAGGGCGTTACACCGGATATTTTAACGGCTGGAAAAGGCTTAACAGGAGGATATTTACCAGTCGCAATTACCGTAACGACAGATGAAATTTATAATGCTTTTTTAGGTGACTATGAAGAGCAAAAAACGTTTTTCCATGGTCATAGTTATACAGGGAATCCACTAGGTTGTGCAGTAGCACTTGCGAATTTGAAATTATTTGAAACTACAAATCTTATAGAAGCTGTTGCTCATAAAGCGGAATACATCGCAAAACGGTTAGAAGTTTTTCATGAATGTAAACATGTAGGAGATATTCGTCAGCGTGGTTTTATGATTGGTCTTGAGCTCGTACAAAACAAAGAAACGAAAGAAGGATATTCTTGGCAGGAACGAATGGGCGTGGAGGTTTGTAGAAGGGCACGTGATTTAGGTATGATTCTTCGTCCGTTAGGAAATGTCGTTGTATTTATGCCGCCGCTCGCTTCTACAATAGAAGAACTTGATGATATGATTACGATTCTACATCAAGCAATTCAAGAAGTAACGGAGGGATAATGATGAGCGGTTTCTTTGTGACAGCAACTGATACTGAAGTTGGCAAAACGGTTGTAACAGGTGCATTAGCAGGTGTACTTCGTCAGCGCGGGCATAATATCGGTGTGTATAAACCGCTGCAAAGTGGTCATCTTTCCTCTCATCCAGAAGGTGATGCTGCCCGCTTGAAAGAAGCGGCAGGTGTGATGACATCATGCGAAGAAATTTGTCCTTATTCAGTTGAAGAACCGCTTGCACCGCGTTTAGCTATGAAGCGAGCAGGAAGACAAGTACTATTATCAAATATTACAAAGCATTACGAAAAATTATCAAAACAATTTGACTCTTTACTTGTAGAAGGTGCCGGCGGGCTTGTAGTTCCTTATACAGAAGATGCACTCGTTGTTGATTTTGCGAAACAGTTACAATTACCGTTGCTCATTGTAGCACGTCCAACACTTGGTACAGTGAATCATACTGTTTTAACTATTTCTTATGCAAAAGCACACGGACTATCAGTCGCAGGTGTCATTTTTTCTGGATGCCAACAATATGAAAAAGAGAGAGTGCTAGAAAATAAAAAAATGATTGAAGAGTTAAGTGACGTACCGGTTATTGGATTATTACCAGCGCTTCGTGAAGGTTGTACGCGAAATGAACTATTACAAGCAGCAGAAGAGAGCATTGCTATCTCAAGGTTAGAGGAGTTTTTACGTCATGAATCCAGTATGGGAAGCGCATTTTCAGTCTAAATTAACGAGTCTTACAGAAACATCACAGCATCGAACATTGTTTGTGACGGAACACGCAGAAAAAACGTGGCTCGTTCGAAATGGAAAGAGGCTGCTAAATCTAGCCTCAAATAATTACTTAGGATTAGCTGGAGATGACCGGTTAAAAGAAGCTGCAATGGAAGCAACAAAAAGGTATGGGACAGGAGCAACAGCATCCCGTTTTGTTGTAGGTAACTATCCGTTATATGAAGAAATTGAACAACGTATATGCGCATGGAAAGAGACTGAAAAAGCACTAATTGTGAATAGCGGTTACACGGCAAATGTCGGGGCGATTTCTTCACTTGTAGGCCGGCATGACATTGTGTTTAGCGATAAGCTCAATCATGCAAGTATCGTAGATGGTATTGTATTAAGCGGTGCAGAGCATAAGCGCTATCGTCATAATGATCTGGAACATTTAGAGAAATTGCTGAAATCTGCTCCAGCAGAAAAACGAAAGCTTATCGTCACAGATACTATTTTTAGCATGGATGGAGATAGAGCTCATCTAGAGAATCTAGTAATGCTGAAAGAAAAGTACGGAGCGCTTCTTATGGTTGATGAGGCGCATGCAGGCGGAGTATACGGGAAGAATGGAGCAGGCCTTGCTCATAAGCATCCAAAATTGGCAAAGTGTGTAGATATTCATATGGGCACGTTTAGTAAAGCGCTAGGTTGTTATGGTGCATACATTACCGGACGAGCTGTTTGTATTGATTATATGATTAATACTATGCGCAGTTTAATTTTTACAACTGCTTTACCTCCAGGAATGCTTGGAGCAATCGGGAAAGCAATTGAAATTGTAAGCAAAAATGAAGTGTATCGTCAAAGGTTAATAGAAAATGGCCAATATTTCCGCACCACTCTGCAAGAAGCTGGTTTTCATATTGGAGAAAGCACCACGCATATTGTTCCTGTTATTGTGGGTTCTAATGAAGCAGTGCTTCGTTTTAGTATGAAATTGCAAGAGGCAGGAATAGCGGCAATTGCCATTCGCCCCCCTACTGTTCCGCAGCATAGTTCACGCATTCGGTTTGCTGTAACAGCACAACATGCGAATAATGATTTACAATGGGCAGCTCAGCGGATTGTACAAATTGGAAAGGAGGAAGGGGTGATTTCATGAAGCAATTTAGTCTTGTGCTTATTCCTGGATGGGGCATGGAGGAACAAATTTGGGAGTCGTTCCTTCCATATGTACATGATTTTCCAGTACACGTTGTTCATTGGCGGAATGTTGAAGACCAACAGGATTTTGAACGACGAATTATAGAGGTAGCTAAAGATAAAGAAGTGATTTTAATTGGCTGGTCACTTGGTGCATTGGCAACCCTTCAAGTTTATAATTCATTGCAAACGAAAGGGATCGTTTTATTAGGAGGAACAGCGAAATTTACAATGGACTCTGATTATGTACATGGATGGAAAGAGTCTTTTGTCGAAAGAATGAAACGAAGTCTTCTCAAACAAAAAGATGCTACGTTGAAAAAATTTTATGTAAGCATGTTTTCAAAGGCGGAGCAGGAAATTGGAGAGGAGCAGGCATTTCTAAAAATAGCTGAGGGGTTTCAAGGTGATTCGATTGACTCTTTGCAATGTGGACTTGAGTACTTAATAAAAACAGATGCAAGAGAACAGCTGCAGCAAATAGATGTTCCGTTATTACTTTTTCATGGAAAAGCTGATGCCATTTGTCCTCTGTCTGCAGCGCAATATATATGCGAAAAAACAAATGCATCGCTAACGATTATAGAGGAAGCTGGACATGCACTTTGTTTCACGCATCCAGAACGATGTGCTAAAGAAATTTTACAGTTTGTAAAGGAGATACAACAAAATGATCAACAAGCCGTTGTTACAAAAACGATTTAATCAAGCTGCTGTATCTTATGATCAATATGCAAATGTACAAAAAAAGATGGCAAACCAGCTGCTTGTTTATATGAAAAAACATTACGATGCAGCGGCGCAAATCCGTATTTTAGAGCTTGGATGCGGCACAGGTTATGTAACAGAGAAACTAGCGACATCTTTTCCAAATGCGACGATTACAGCTGTGGATTTTGCAGAAAGTATGATTGCGAAAGCAAAAACGCAGTGCAATATGGAGTCTGTTACATTTCGATGTGAAGACATTGAACATATGAAACTTTATGAACAATATGATGTGATGATATCCAATGCAACGTTTCAATGGTTAAACGATTTATCGGCTACGTTAGCGAATTTATATAATCATTTACATGAAGATGGTGTGCTACTATTTTCGACGTTTGGAAATAAAACATTTCATGAGCTTCATACATCATTTCAGCGTGCAAAAACAGCGTGTGCAATAGCTGATGCAACAACTGTAGGCCAAACTTTTTTAACAGGACTACAGTTGCAAGAGTTATGTAAAAGAATAATGGGGGATATACATGTTGCTGAAACGTGTTACATAGAAACATTTGCTACAGTTCGTGAATTTTTACAATCCATTCGTAAAGTTGGGGCTACGAACAGTAATGAAGGATCCTATTGCCAAAGTCCGTCTATCTTTCGCAATATGCTTCGCATATATGAACGAGATTTTATGGAAGATGGAAGAATTGCAGCAACATATCATGCTTTATTTTCTTATATGAAAAAAGAGGGGAAGAGAATAAATGAAACATGTACAAACGAAAACAAATTGGAAGCAAATCGCATCTGAGGTAGTGCAAGGAAGAGCTGTAACGAAAGAAGAAGCGCTGAACATTTTGCAAGCAAATGATGAAGAAATTTTAGAAATTATGAATGCTGCGTATGTGATTCGTCATCATTATTTTGGGAAAAAAGTAAAACTAAATATGATTATTAATACAAAATCTGGTCTATGCCCGGAGGATTGTGGGTATTGTTCCCAATCAATCGTATCAGAGGCTCCCATTGATAAGTATGCTTGGTTAACGCAAGAGAAGATTGTAGAAGGTGCACATGAAGCGATTCGACGCAAGGCAGGTACATATTGTATTGTTGCTTCCGGCCGCCGTCCAACTAATAAAGAAGTAGAACATGTCATTGGAGCGGTAAAAGAAATCCGTGATACGACTGATTTGAAGATTTGCTGTTGTTTAGGATTTTTAAATGAAGATCAAGCGCAGCGTCTTGCGGAAGCTGGGGTGCATCGTTACAATCATAATTTAAATACGCATGTAGATAATTATGAGAGTATTTGCTCAACTCATACGTACGACGATCGTGTTGATACAGTTGAAAAAGCGAAGCATGCGGGTATATCACCATGTTCGGGTGCTATTTTCGGAATGGGAGAAACGAAGGAGCAACGTGTAGAAATTGCATTTGAATTAAAACGCATAGATGCGGATTCTATCCCATGTAATTTCCTTGTTGCTGTAAATGGAACGCCGCTAGAAGGGCAAAAAGAATTAACACCAGTAGAGTGCTTGAAAGTATTAGCAATGATGCGCTTTGCGAATCCGTCAAAAGAAATTCGGATTTCTGGCGGACGTGAAATTAACTTACGTTCCGTTCAACCGCTTGGTTTATTTGCTGCAAACTCAATCTTTGTTGGTGATTATTTAACGACAGCTGGCCAAGAGCCAACAGCAGACTGGGGAATCATTGAAGATTTAGGGTTTGAAATTGAGGAATGTGCGTTGTAATAAAGTGAAACTTCCATCAGTGGGGGGCTTACTGCCCGTTAATACGGGATAAAGTTACATGGATTGTAGCTGTGAGAAGTCAATAAAGATTAGGAAGAAAGCTCTTGATATAGGAGCTTTCTTTTTTGTAAATAAAATGTAATAAAACGTATATAACCCCTGTGGCCATTCAATTTGTAAGGCGATGAACATGATATGCAGCCGAATTTCCCGCTCCGCAATTGTACATAGTAAGAGAGAAATCAACAATGGTTTGGAGAGATTTGCATGCATAAATATATATTAGCAATTATGAGCTTTCTTATTTTGTTAAAAGCAATTAGTGCAGACCCAGTGAAAGCAATTGAAAATCCTGAACAGAAAGATATGCAGGCGAGAATTGAGCAGCATTTTCGGCATCAAGCTGAGTATTTTGGGATTGAAACAGAAGGAAAAGATTTAAAAGAAGTGGACAGAGAGCTTCATATTGCGCAAGAGGAACAGAGAAGAGAAAAAATGAGAAAGCAAAAAGAGGCCGAAGCCTCTTTTGGTTGTTTGCTCGAAACCTAACCAGCCATAAGAGCCCGATTGGTTCAACTAACCTCTTGTGAGGAAAAGCACCTCACAAAAGGAAGTTTCACTTTATCCCGCTCAAACGGCTGGTAAGAAGCAAGAGCAGGAAGAACATCTAACCAGCCATAAGAGCCCGATTGGTTCAACTAACCTTTTGTGAGGAAAAGCACCTCACAAAAGGAAGTTTCACTTTATGCCCATTGGCGGGATAGGTTTGCCATTTCAATGGCTGCAACAGCAGATTCCCAGCCTTTATTTCCAGCTTTTGTACCAGCACGTTCAATTGCCTGTTCAATTGTTTCTGTTGTTAATACGCCGAAGATAACAGGGATTTCTGTTTGTAATGAAAGAGAAGCCACACCTTTTGCAACTTCATTACAAACATAATCATAATGCGTTGTTGCACCGCGGATTACTGTTCCAAGTGTAATAACTGCATCGTATTTTCCGCTGTTTGCCATTTTCTTCGCGATTAATGGAATTTCAAATGCACCAGGAACCCAAGCGACATCAATGTTATTTTCTTCTACTCCGTGACGCTTTAAACCGTCTAATGCACCGCCTAATAGTTTGCTTGTAATAAATTCGTTAAAACGACCAACAACAATACCTACTTTTAATCCTGTACCAACTAAATGACCTTCGAATACCATAATGTATCTCTCCCTTAATCTATTATAAATTTAATAAATGACCTAATTTTGTTGATTTGGTTTGTAAATATGCCTTATTTTCTTCTTTTGCCGGCATTTGCAACGGTACGCGTTCGACAACTTCTAGATCATAACCTTGTAAGCCTGCAATTTTACGTGGGTTATTTGTTAAGAGACGAAGTTGTTGTAATCCTAAATCTTTTAAAATTTGTGCACCAATACCATAATCGCGAAGATCAGCTGCAAAGCCAAGCTTTTCATTTGCTTCTACAGTATCGTAACCTTCTTCTTGCAGCTTATATGCTCGTAATTTATTAAGCAGTCCAATGCCGCGTCCTTCTTGACGCATGTATAGAAGAACTCCTTTTCCTTCTCGTTCAATTTGAGCGAGAGCGGCATGAAGCTGCGGACCGCAGTCGCAGCGGCAAGACCCAAATACATCGCCAGTTAAACATTCAGAATGGACGCGTACAAGAGTTGGTTCACCTGTGGAAATATCTCCTTTTATAAGAGCAATATGTTCTTTATCGTCAAGAGAATTGGAATAGCCAATTGCTTGGAATGTACCAAATTCCGTTGGTAAAGTAATTTCCACTTCGCGCTGTACTAACGTTTCATGATGACGGCGATATGCAATTAAGTCCTCAATTGTAATCATTTTGAGATTAAATTGCTTTGCGATTTCTAATAAATCAGGTACTCGTGCCATCGTGCCATCTTCATTTATAATTTCACAAATGACGCCTGCTGGTTCTGCACCGCATAATTTTGCTAAATCTACAGCAGCCTCTGTATGCCCAGCGCGGCGGAGAACACCACCTGCTTTTGCGATTAAAGGGAAAATATGTCCAGGACGTTTAAAATCACTTGCTTTCGCCTTTGGGTTTAATAGTTCGCGTACAGTTGTCGCACGTTCATGAGCACTAATACCAGTTGTTGTTGAAATGTGATCGATGCTAACTGTAAAGGCGGTGCCGTGAGAATCTGTATTATGTGAAACCATTGGCTCTAATTCCAAACGATCAGCATATTTCTCTGTAATTGGGACACATACAAGACCGCGCCCGTGTGTAATCATAAAATTGATTGTTTCCGGTGTAATATACTCAGCTAAGGCAATAAAGTCCCCTTCGTTTTCTCTATGTTCATCATCACAAACGATGACAACTTTTCCTTGCTTTAAATCTTCTAGCGCTTCTTCAATACGATGAAACATTTCATTTCCTCCCTTATAAGAATCCCTTGTCTTGTAAAAAGCTTTCTGTAAGTGAGCTTTTTTTAGGTGTTGGCTGCGTAATAAAACGTTCAATATATTTTCCAATCATATCGCACTCAATATTCACGATATCGCCGGCAGTTTTCTTGCCGATTACTGACTGACTTAATGTGTGTGGAATGAGAGAGATTGTGATGGAAGATTCATCAACACCAAAAATCGTAAGACTCGTACCATCAATGGCAACGGATCCTTTTTGTAAACAATAACGAAGTAGTTCATTTGGTAATTGTATTTTGTAATATACGGCATTAAAGCTCCGTTTTTTATCAATAATTGTTCCAATACCGTCAATGTGCCCTGTAACGAAATGCCCACCGAAGCGCCCGTTTGCACTCATAGCTCGCTCTAAATTTACTTTTGCACCGCGGCTAAGAGTTTGCAGTGAAGTTGCTCGCATCGTCTCTGGCATGACATCAACGGTAAAAGAGTGTGCTGTAAAAGAAGTGACGGTTAAACATATCCCGTTTACAGCAATGCTGTCACCTAAGTTTACGTCTGACAAAATCGTTTGCGCCGAAATTGTAAGTTGCATTGCTTCACCGGTTTGTTGCATGTTAGCGATTGTTCCGAGTTCCTCAACAATTCCTGTGAACATAAGGCACCTCTTTTCTTGGAGTGGCAACTACTTTTATATCATCGCCGATTTGTTCCATCGATTGAATGTGCAAGGTAAGTGCATCTTGCAGTTTTGTGAAACCATTTCCGCCAAACCATGTTGGAGCTTCTTTACCACCAATTAGTTTTGGACTAATATACGTAATCAGTTCATGAAAACATTTTGCTTCTAAGAAACTTGCATGAATAGTTTGTCCGCCTTCGACAAAAAGAGAAAGAATATTTTTTTCTCCAAGAAGATCAAGCAGTTCGTTTATTTCAATGTTACTCGTCTTCATTTGCAGTACAGATACCATATTAGATTGGAATTTTGCAATTTTCTCTTTGGAAACGCCATTTCCAACAACAATCCATGTTGGAACCTCTCCGTCTGTAATCACATGAGATGAAAGTGGAGTTCGCAAATGCGTGTCAAGTACGACGCGAATCGGATTTTTTCCACCATTTACAAGGCGCGTAGTTAAATGCGGATTATCGGTAATTATTGTATTTACACCAACGAGAATGGCATCGTGTGTATGGCGATAACGATGTACATCAGCGCGCGATGATTCACCTGTAATCCATTTACTTTCTCCTGTACGAGTAGCGATTTTTCCATCTAGACTCATTGCTGTTTTTAAGGTTACAAATGGGCGCTTTGTTTTCATGTAGTGAAAAAAGTAACGATTTAATTCTTTTGCTTCTTTTTCGAGTACACCAATTGTTACGTCAATTCCAGCTTCCCGTAAACGCTTGACACCTCGACCTGAAACGAGTGGGTTACTATCGAGTACTGCGATGACCACTCGTTTGACGTTTTTGGCTATAAGTAAATCACAGCAAGGAGGCGTTCTTCCGTGATGACTGCACGGTTCTAATGTTACGTACACTGTTGCACCATGAGCTTGTTCACCCGCCATCTGAAGAGCGTGAACTTCTGCGTGTTCAGTTCCTGCTCGTAAATGGGCTCCTACTCCAATGATATTTCCATCTTTTACAACAACAGCACCGACCATTGGATTAGGACTTGTTTGACCAGCTGTATTTTTTGCTAATTGCAAAGCAAGTGCCATATATTCTTGATCTGTCATAAACTCACCTCTCTAAAAAAAATCAAAAAACCCCAAGGACATAATCCTTGGGGTGAGAGAGACGATGTTTCTAGAAATATAAGAAGGATACGAGAGTCTACTTAAGAAACCTAGCAATTATTGATATGTTTGCGTAGAAAAGAAGCCAAGCAAATATCTACTTTTTCACATGCTAGTGTTATCGTGTTATTTCAGCAGAGAAACAGATGGTATACGAAAAGAAACATATGTATGTCTAAAAATAAACAATACAAATGTGCATGCTGAAATAAACGTTGTATCCTATTATACGTACTAGAAAACATATCCTTCTCCCATCCAGACTATACTGTCGGCTCTAGATTCTCACTAGATCCACCGTTTTCAACTTGAAAGCGGGTCACGGACTTAGAAGTGTGAACTTCATCACCGCCGGTTGGGAATTTCACCCGACCCCGAAGGATGCTGTTTGCTCACATTATAGCACAAAAAAGAAAAAAGGCTATAAAAAATATTTGAATGTGAAGAATTGCATGAAAATAAAGAAGGAGCTAAAGCTACATTAGCGGCGGGATTAATTTGCTATACTAGTGTAGAAAAGGTTTTATATCGTGTTTAAAACGAGGTGAGAGTATGAAAAAATATATTGCTGTAGGAATAGGCGGTATTATTGGAGCTTTAGCTCGCTATGGAGTAGGCCAATTGCTTGAACCAACATCTTTTGCTGTTTTCCCGTTAGCAACATGGTTAGCCAATATGAGTGGTAGCTTTTTATTAGCATTTTTAACGATGTCTGTTTTTCGGATGAAACAAGTTTCACCGCTTATGATAAGTGCCGTTGGTACAGGAATAATTGGTTCATTTACAACATTTTCAACATTTAGCGTGGATACGCTGAAGCTATTGCAGCATGAGGCGTTCACAATGGCTTTTTTATATGTGAGTGCGAGTATGATAGGGGGATTATTTTTCGCTTTTGGCGGATTTTATGTTGGGAATGTGCTATATGAACGCGGTATGAGGAAAGAAGGAAACATATGAATATTCTACTTGTCAGTATCGGGGGCTTTTTCGGTGCAATTGCACGTTTTTTTATTAGTACTGTAGCAAAAGAGAAGTACGGAAATACTTTCCCTTATGGAACATTTTTTATAAATATAATCGGCTCATTTTTACTTGGTATATTATATGGTGCTGAAGTAGCTAAAATGTGGATATTGTTATGTGGTACAGGGTTTATGGGAGCATTTACGACGTTTTCAACATATCAGCTAGAAATGGTTCAACTTATACATACACGAGAAGGACAAAAGGCATTACTATATTTTGTTATGAGTTATGCAATAGGTATTGGCAGTGCTTTTGTTGGATTTTATATTGGGAACATGTAAAAACACGCGCACATTTTTTTGTGCGCGTGTTTTTATTATTCTTTCGGTGCGCGTACAGTAGACTCAAATTTTCCTTTGTGTGAACCATCGCAATACGGCATATTTTGGGATAACCCGCAGCGGCATAGAGAAAATGCCGGTTTAGCTGGAAATACATTTCCTTCAGCATCGATTAGTTCCACATCCCCTGTAATACGGAACGAACCATTATTATTTACTTTAATTTGTACTTTCTCCATTGTTACACCTCCTTACCAAACGCTTATGTCTATCATATACTTACTAGAATTACTTGACAATGTTTAGAAACAATGCTTTTTGTGAGAAAATAGAAATGATATAATAAGTCATATACTGAAAAGATATTAAGGTGAACATAAACATGAACAAACAATTACGTACATTACAAAACATTGCAAAAGAGCGAACGTGGGTATCGTTTTTAAACAATAATCATCCATACAGCTTACTTCATTGGTCGATTGCTGGTGTACAGCAAGAAGTGAAGGATGTATGGTTATTACAAGATGAAGTAACATTTCAAACAACAGAATTCCCATCGCTTGATGAAGCGGTAAAATGGATTTCTGAAAATATGGATCAAGTTACAGACGTATTGGCGTAACATAAGCTTGCTATTAAGTAGGTACTTGACATAATAAGACTTCTGTTGTTGGTTGAGATAGGAAAAAGGCTAATTCATTAAGGGATGAATTAGCCTTTTTTTGTGTAATTTCACAGGTTTTATCCCGCATTAACGGACAGTAATACCCTTACCTCAAGATTCAGAGAAGAGCGAAGAAGATAGGTGGGGGATAACTGCTGGCATGTGCCTGATGGAAGTTTCACTTTATTCCATATGTATAAAAACGTACAATGTGTACATCATACAATCGATAGAAACAGCAAAAGAAGGTGGAAGTTGTTGCGGAAACGATTGAGCATAATAAGTATCATCATGTGTTTTTGTATTGCCGGATGTAATAGAGAGGAACAGGTTAATAAATCAAGTGTCAAAGGGGTTTTATCCGCCGATCAAATCGAATTTGATATTAAAAATATAAGCCGTGTAGCGCAGTATGATGTGTGGACTGCGAAACAAAACCACACGCTTCTTGTTATAAACTTTTCTTTAAAAAACAATAGAAACAAAAGTATTGTTGTTAAACCTGCTCAGTTTAATGTTATTTCAACGACTGGAAAAATATACGGGGTCGTTCAAACGAAAAGGAATCCAAGTATATTGCATGATAGAAGGCTAAAATCATACGATTCATTGCAAACGAGCATTATATTTGAAATGCCTAAAGAAGAGGTGGAATCTGAATTGTTGTTTGCTCCTGATTTTGCTAAAGATGAACCGATAGTTCTTTCGCTAAAATAAAATAGAACTTCCATCAGTGGGAGTTTTTTTATTCTCCACTGATGGAAAGCTCTCACTAATCAGGTTCTTACTGCCCAAAAGTAGCGAAGTAAAAAACAGGCTTATGCAAGCCTGTTTTTTGTTTCGTTTACGTATGTTGTTAAAAATTGATCAATTGCCGATTCATATTCTTCTTTATTTTCTGCATAAGAACAAGCGTGAGCGCCTTTTTCTGCAATAAAGAGTTCTTTTGCGCCTTCTTTTGCTTCATGCAATGCTTGTGTCATTTTGCATAAAATGTATTCATCGTCTTTACTATGGATGAACAACACAGGATTTTTAATGTTTTTTACACAATCAATTGGAGAAATTTCACGAATTGTATAACCATCGCGCACTTTTAAAAGTGTATTAGCTATTGGTAAAAGAGGCCATTTCGGCAAATGGAACTCAACCTTTAAACGGTAATGAAGCTGCTCATAAAAGTCAGAGAATGGACAGTCGGCAATGTAAAAGTCAGCACCGTCCTCGACCATACCTGCATATTGTAATAATGTTGCTGCTCCCATTGATTCACCATGAATACCAAGTGTAATATTTGAACCGAAGCGTTGTTTGAGCCAATCTACTACCGTTTTTAAATCGTGTTTTTCATAATAGCCGTAACTTGTTGTTTTTCCTCCTGTTTGTCCGTGACGGCGATGATCGTAAATAAATACATTGAATCCTCTGTTTAAAAATAAATTCGCATATTTTACTGAGTTCATTTTGTTGACGGTTACGCCGTGACAAAAAATCATGAACTTATTTGAATGGCTAGTAGGAATATAGTAACCATGAATGTCATAACCAAATTGCGAAGAGAGGTATACTTCTTCTTTCTGTAGAGCTTCAAAATCCTCCAAGCGAAAATGCTGTTTTGTTTCACGGTCTAAAATTTCTTTTTCTGTTTTTTTCTTTAAATACATGACTGTATTCGTGAAGAAAATACCAATCCCAATAAGAGTACCCAATACCGTTAGTAATGCTGTCCAAAACGCTTTCATACTCCATCCTCCAAGCTACAATACATATGATACAATTATATTGTATCATAACAATCTGTAAAGGTGAGAGAAGTGAGTATGATGAGAATTCAAAATATAACAGCAGAGATGCGAGAAGAAATTGGTCAATTTATGCAAGAAAATTGGGGCAGTACTGTAATGGTTTCAAGAGGACATATTCATCAATTAGATCGATTACCAGGGTTTCTTGTAGTGGAAAATAACGAAATAATAGGAATTATCACATATTATATCATTGATAAAAATTGTGAAATTGTATCACTTGATAGTTTCAAAGAAAAAAGAGGGATTGGTACACAGCTTGTAGAGTCTGTAATAGATGCGGCAAAGAAACAATTTTGTGAAAAAATTTGGCTTATCACGACAAATGATAATGTAAATGCGATGCGATTTTACCAGAAACGAGGATTTACTATGACAAATCTATACATAGATGGTGTACAAGAAGCTCGTAAGTTGAAACGAGAAATTCCGATTATTGGCTATGAGGGGATTCCAATCTTACATGAAATTGAGTTTGAAAAAAAAATATGTCAAATTAAAAGTTAGATAGACTAAAATATATGCTCTTATTTTATAAATAGGAAGTTTTTTTATTATAGGAATTTATTAGGAGAAAATGAATGTGATAATTACATGAATGTGCTAATTTGATAATTTCACAGACTAGTATACATCATATATAATTACAATGATTCTAATGATTAGGATGAGAAAAGGAGAGATGAGATGATATTTTTCTTTCAATTAGCAGTAATTTTGCTAAGTACAAAGCTTGCGGGTGACTTAAGTGTCAGGCTAGGGCAACCGTCTGTACTTGGAAAACTTATTGTTGGTATTGTGATTGGTCCAGCAGTATTGGGATTAATTGATAATACAGATTTACTGAAGCAATTAAGTGAAGTCGGGGTTATTCTCCTCATGTTTATGGCTGGTTTAGAAACGGATTTAAAGGAACTAAATGAAAATCGCAATTCTTCTTTAGCAGTAGCAGTGGGTGGAATTATTATGCCGTTTCTAGGTGGCTATGTTGCCGGTCTGATTATGGGAATGGAGCAAGCAAATGCAGTCTTTTTAGGCTTACTTCTTTGTGCAACTAGCGTTAGTATCTCTGTGCAAACGCTTCGGGATTTAGGGAAAATGAAAACGCGCGAAAGTACAACAATGCTTGGCGCAGCTGTGTTTGATGATATCCTTGTTGTTATTTTGCTTGCTTTTGCCATGAGTTTCTTAGGTGCAGGTGATGTGAATCTAACGATGATTATTTTGAAAAAGGTTGTCTTCTTCGCAGCTATTATCCTAATCGGATGGAAAGGTGTTCCAATGATTATGCGCTGGCTTTCTCCGCTTCGTGTGTCAGAATCTATTATTAGCGCAGCCCTTATTATTTGTTTCTCCTTCGCTTATTTTGGAGAATTACTAGGAATAGCGGGAATTATCGGAGCGTTTGCGGCAGGGATTGCTATCTCCCAAACAGATTATAAACATGAAGTTGAGAAGAAAGTTGAACCAATTGCCTATGCAATGTTTGTTCCTATTTTCTTTGTAAGTATTGGGATGAATATTACGTTTGCAGGACTTGGAGATAAAGTTTGGTTTATCGTCATTTTAACAGTAATTGCTGTGTTAACGAAATTGATTGGTTGTGGCCTTGGAGCACGTATGACAGGTTTTGATTTACAGTCTTCTACAATCATTGGATCTGGAATGATTTCACGTGGCGAAGTAGCCTTGATTATTGCAGGACAAGGTTTAGCTTCAGGATTATTAGCGCAAGATTACTTTACAGCGATTGTTATTGTTGTTATTTTGACAACGATGATTACACCGCCGATGTTGAAGAAAACATTTGCGATAAAAGACAAGCAATTGAAAGAGGAAAGAAGTGCAATGTAAGCACTTCTTTTTTTTATGTAACAATTTTCAGAAATATATAACAATAACCTTGACGTAGGCTTTATTTTGTTTTACGGTGAAATTGTAAACCATTTCCATGTTAAGGGGTGAAGATGTGGCAACGATACGCGATGTTGCAAAGTTGGCAGGAGTTTCAGTCGCAACAGTTTCACGAGTATTAAATGAAAAAGGGTATGTACATGAAGATACGGTAAAACAAGTGAAGAAAGCAATTGAGGAGTTGCAATATAGACCAAATGCGGTGGCCAAGGCGCTATTTAAAAAATCTTCTACGATGATTGCTCTGCTTGTACCTGATTTACAAGACCCGGCATCCTTACCATTACTTACAGTTATTGAAGAAGAAGCTTACAAAGAAGGATATCAAATTATTATATGCAATATGAAACATAAGCGTGGTTACATGGATGTATTGGAACAAAATAATATTGCAGGTGTTATTATGACACGTGATGTATATGAAAGCTTGCAAAAAGAAATAACATCAGTTCCGTTTGTAATTGTAGATTCGGTCGAGGGGTTTTCTTTACATTATTATAATGCAGCGATACAAGCTGTTTCTATTCTAGAAGAGAAAGGATGTCAGTTTCTTGCCTATATTCATGAAGAAACAAATAATGAAGCGATGGAAGAACATTTCACTGGT
This sequence comes from Bacillus rhizoplanae, assembly GCF_917563915.1. Classification (GTDB taxonomy): domain Bacteria; phylum Bacillota; class Bacilli; order Bacillales; family Bacillaceae_G; genus Bacillus_A; species Bacillus_A rhizoplanae. Next base: position 46,879 of record NZ_CAKJTI010000001.1, read on the forward strand.
TTTTTAGACGCGGTTTGGGAGAGGAAGATATCTTACCGAGTTATAAAAACGCATAGGGAAGAGACAGATTCAGAACAAATAGCTGTGGAGGTATTACAAAAATATCCATACATAGATGGTATCATTACTTGTAGCGATATTGTAGGGATCGGCTTTATTCGTGCTGCACAAAAGCTTTATATCTCTATTCCGAAACATTTACAAGTTATTGGTTTAAATGGAATTGTACAAGGGGAGTGGTCTACGCCAGCTTTAACGACAATTGCCCAGCCGATAACAAGTGTAGGAGCACTTGCTATTCATAAGTTAATTGCAAAAATAAAAAAGGTGGAATATAACCAAGAGGTAGCTGATTTGGATTTCGTTCTAATTGAGAGAGAATCAACAAAGTAAAAGGTGCGTGAGAACACGCGCCTTTTTTTCTATTTTGTTACTCGTAGGCAGTAGGAGTCTGATTGATGAAATTTTCACTTAATCAAGGGTGCAGTAAGAAGTGTTCTTGTTTAATATCAAGTAACGTTGCTGCAAAACGTGTATGTTCTTCAAAATTTGGAGAATGAGCTGAGTTCGGAAACCAAATCATTTTTTTTATAGGTGCGTTAAGAACATCGCAATATTGTTGTACAAGTGCATAAGGCGTTTGATAGTCATAGCGTCCAGAACAAAAATAGACAGGAAATGAAACGCTCGGCACTTGTGAAAAGAAATCAATCGCTAACATTTCTTTCCATAATTCTCCAGATTTCATATTTCCGCTAAAAAATTTAATCCAATCTATCCATGTGTATTCAGGGGATAGAAACCCTTTTCGAATGAAAGAAAAGAATGTCCCATTTTGAATAGCTCCACCAAAGATACCGAGCCATTTCCTTTGGATAAGTAGTCTCCTTTTATCAAGAAATGGAGGCTTTCCAAGCTTTTTTAAAGAAGCAAGTGCACGGGTATGTCCGCGCTGCTTTGCGGATCGAATTAAATGTTCAAAAAGCAGTTCCTCATTTTGTTTCATATGCACAATTTGGCCAACTCCGATATATGCTTCAATGTATTGGGGAGATTGCTGTGCAGCAAATAATCCAATGATGCTGCCCCAAGAGTGTCCAAGAAGAAATAATTTCCTTTTTTGAAACCTTTTTAGAAGATAATCGATTATTTTATGTGTATCTAAAATGAATTGTTCAATTGTTAGCGATTCTTTGGAATCTCGCCACGAAAAGGATTTTCCTGCTCCGCGCTGATCCCAGTTGACAACAATAAAATGTTTCTCAAGTTCTGTTTGAAAATGGCGTACAAAGCCAATTTGAGCCATTCCTGGTCCACCGTGTAAGCATAATAAAAGAGGTTGATTGAGATCTTGTCCACGAATGAGCAACGATTGTTTTCGATTATTTATAAGAACATTTTCAATTGTAGCAATACTATTTGAGATGTGTTTTTTATTTTTATCGTAAAAAGAGGGGGTGCTACTGCGACTGAACATGAGAACGACCTCCTTTTGACTGCGATATACTGAACAGTGCTGTTTTTTCATCATATACTAAATATGCTAATAAGAAATTATTGTATCATAACATAGTAATTTTATCCCGCATTAACAAGCAGTAAGCTCTCAGTGATAGAAGTTTCACGTTATCCTATGTTTAATAGAGAGGAGGGAGGAGGTGGAAATTGGTGAAATTATTGATCGTTTAAATAATCATGAACCGATAGCAATTGTTGCGAAACGACTGGAAATGAGTCCATATACACTATCAAAAAAATTACGATTACTCGGATATGGATATGATAGTGAGCAGAAAAAAAGGGTATTTGTTGGAGAAGGGGAAGAGCCTCGTCATTTACAATTAAAAGAAGCTGTAAGTCTACAGCAGGAAAAAATAGATTATCAGCGCCTCATTTATGAGCAATTGCAACATATTTATGAGTTGTTGCAAAAACGCGAATATGGAATACGTATCACGTCCGTGGAACAAGAAGAGAAAAAAAAACGTACATTTTCTCTTTCTAAACAAGTATTAGAACAATTAGATTGTTTTTCTGTTAGAAATGGTGTGCATAAGTCTAAACTTGTAGAAATTGCACTGAAAGAATATTTAGAAAGATATCGTGAAGGATAATAAAAGCGGGATTTCCCGCTTTTATCCTGCTATTTGCAGGCAGTAAGATTTAAAAGAAGAACTTCCTGTAGAAGCTTGATTTCTTCCACTTATGAAAGTTGTATGCTATAACGGCTAATTTATTTTTTGAACACGCCCTTCAATTTTTGCTTCGATCGGTGATTTTGCCTGCTTCACATAATCTACTAACGCATCTAAATCATTTGGTCCTGTTTCTGTATTTGTTCCATTTTTAAATGAAACAAAACCATCCCCGCCAGAAGCTAAAAAGGCATTCGCTACGACAGTATATGTTTGCGAATCAACAAGGGCTTCGCCGTTTGATAAGCTTACATCAATTACTTTTTCACCAACTGCTTTGTTAGCGTCCCATTTGTACGTGATGCCAGAGATTTGGAGCATACGTGTTTTATCTTTTTGCCACTGCTGATTTAAAATGTCCCGAATATCTTTTCCAGTCAATGTTGATTTTATTAATTGGTTGCCAAAAGGCTGAATGCCATATAGTTCTCCCCATGTAATATCTCCTGCATCTAAATCGTTGCGAATACCGCCAGGATTCATAAGAGCAATTTGTCCGTTCATCGCACTGCGCTGTGCATCTGCAATTAAGTTACCAAGTGTTGTCTCTCCAGCAGGTGATTCTTTTCTGTCTAAAGCAGTTGCAGCTTTACCGACAACTTCATTTACAAGTGGAGCGACTTTTTCAGCATACTGCTCGACTTTTTTCTTAATTTGTGGATCAGGTTGAATGCCATCGTGAAATGTTGTAACAATCTCAGCCTTTTTCTCTACAATATCTTTTGTTTTCTTATCAATTTTTAAGTCAACGTCTGCGAAAGCTGTACCGTACGAATAAGCTTGTACAAGAAGTTTTCCATTTACAGTTCCATTTACATATGCATGGTTATGGCCGCCAAAAATGACATCGACTTCTGGATCGGTATTTTGAGCTAAACGAACGAGATCCCCATCTGTAATTCCTTTATCATCCGTTGTACCAGGATTGTGTGCTAATACAACAATTGCTTTTACACCTAATCGTTTTAATTGTTGTGCAGACTTGTTAATTGCTGCTACTTCATCTGTGAACTTTACGTTTTCAACCATTTTAGGCATAACGATGCTTGGTGTTTCTGTTGTGAGGACACCAATAAAGCCGACTGGAACTCCTTGTACCATTTTTACTGTAAATGGCGGTAAAAATAAGCGTCCCGTTGTCTTATTATAGACATTGGCTGCAACGTAAGGGAACTGAGCACCTTTAAATTTTCCAGTTTTTTCATGATATCCACCGTAAATAAGGCGGCGCATTTCGTCTATACCTTCGTCAAATTCATGGTTTCCAATTGTTGCAACATCAAATCCAAGATCATTGAAAATATCAATTGTTGGCTCATCTTGTAATAAAGCAGAAATTGGTGGACTTGCTCCAACTGCATCTCCGGCATGAACAAGTAGCGTATTTGGATTTTGTTTTTCGCGATCTCGCAAGTATGCAGCTAAGTAATCGACGCCACCTGCTTCCTTATTGTTTATTTTTTTTACTGTGTTTAATTGACCGTGGAAGTCATTAATGCCCAGCATTTGAACATCAATGTAACGATTTTCTTGTGTTGGTATAGAAGTTGGTTGAGCTGCAAATACACTTGAAAATGTGACTGTACTCAAAACAGCAACTGCAGGTATAATTTTTCTCCACATGTTTTTTGTTTCTCCCCTTTATATAAATCTGACATCATACGACATCATTTTAATAGATTATGAGAAAACAATCTATATAAAATTCTATATTTTAAGAAAATTTATAAAACTCCTTCTTTTTATTTTTATATAGAAAATAAATCATTAATTATGGATGATTAACTGTTTTGCATTTTCATGTGGAATTGGAGCTGGGATTCGCGCAACTTAATAGAGATACAGATACAGCTCTTGTGGTTGCTGGTAAATTGCACTTTCTACTATAATAAAGAAAAAAAGTAAAAGGTGATCTGGTTATGGCGAAAAAAAAACAAAAGCAAGCACAAACAGGAATGAAGATGGAAAAGGAAACAGTAACAATTGGAGACCAATTGAACGAAGCATTAATGAAGCAGCTGAAAAGTAAACAAAAAGAGCTAAAAGAGCAAGAAGAGCAGAAAAAAGAAATAGAGTTAGAGAGAAAGCGTAAAGAACAGCGTGAGCGCGAAAAAAATAAATCATTTGAAGAATTATTAGGTGAAAGTAGTTTGTCATGGAAAGATTTTAAATAAGAAACGAATATAAAGGAGAATAGATGAAGAAAAAATAACGTGCCATATATGTGTGGCACGTTATTTTTATAATTATTTTATGGAAGTAATAAAATTTTCCCTGTGCTTTTTCTACTTTCTAAATAATGATGTGCTTTTGCGCCTTCGTTTAAGGAAAATGTAGTTGGCTTGGATAACTTGATTTTTCCTTGTTGAATCCATGTAAACAGCTCTTCAGAACGAAGAACACGCTCTTTATGAGAAGTGAGTACATTCCATAGATCACCGCCGGTTAACGCCTTAGATGTATCCATAAGCATGCGCGGGTCTACAGGCGCTGGATCGCCTCCTGCCATTCCGTAAAAAACAACGGTTCCCCCAATACGTGTTGCTTCAAAGCTATCCATCAACGTAGAACCAACAGATTCATATACGACATCTACACCTTTTCCGTTAGTCGCATGGATGACTTTCTGTTTCCAGTCATCCTCATACAAAAAGGTCCAGTCTGCGCCAACTTCTTCGGCAGCTTTTGCTTTTTGCATAGAAGAGGTAAGCGCAATCACTTTACCGCCTAGTAATTTGATAATTTGTACAAGAAGTTGTCCTACACCACCGGCAGCAGCGTGTACGAGTACAATGTCTCCTTCCTTTACTGCATAGCTATCGCGAGTTAAGTAGTGAGCTGTTAAACCTTGCAGTAAAATAGAAGCAGCTGTTTCATGTGAAATATGATTAGGAAGTGGAATTGCTTTCTCTATTGGAACTGCTACAAGCTCTGCATTTGCATATGGAACATCTGCAAATGCAATAGAATCTCCTTGCTTTATGGTCGTAATATTATTTCCTACCATTTCTACAATTCCAGCGCCTTCGTAACCTAAAATGTATGGTGGTTGACCAGCAAGGTGATAATTTCCTTTTCTTCTATAAACATCGGCAAAATTTAAGCCAATTGCTGTCATTTTTACAAGAATGTCATTAGGTCCGATAACAGGATTAGGGATTTCTTTATATTGTAATACTTCTGGTTCTCCAAATGTGTTAAATACAAGAGCTTTCATCTTTTTCCCTCTACTTTGTGTATTTTGTTTTACGCTTACACTGTAAGATAAAAGGATGAAGAAAGCAAGAAATTACTCTTTGAAAAAAGCGAGAAAAGGTTGTTTATATAAAATGAAACAACAATATATAAATCCATTTTAATTTTTTAACATAGAGGCCGCTGCTATGTAGAAGAAAACATGACCTGCACTTGCTTTCTCCTTTTGTTTTCACTCTTGCATGTGGCAGGAAAAGGCCCTGACCGCTTTTATGCATGGCCAAATGCTCTTGCCCATCTAAAAAGAAATAGTTATTTAAGTCGGTTTTTCAATTTGTATTTATATACTTCCTTCTAGTTTCTTAACATAACAAGATTATGTAAACAAATCGCTTTTTTTTTGACTTTTTATTTTTTTCTTGTTGAAATGGAGTAAAGGAGGAGTTTTTTATGCAAATTCCAACAACAACACTTCATAACGGTGTGAAAATGCCAATGTTAGGCTTAGGAGTATATAAAGCAAAAGAAGGAGAGGAAGTAAAACGAGCGGTACAGACTGCGTTAGAGGTCGGATACCGTGCAATTGATACAGCTACTATTTATGAAAATGAAAGCGGTGTCGGAGAGGCGATTCGTGAATTTGGAATTGCTCGTGAAGAGCTTTTTATTACAACGAAAGTATGGAACGATGAACAAGGATATGAAACGACGCTTAAAGCATTCGAAACAAGTTTAAAAAAGTTACAGATGGATTATGTAGATTTATATTTAATCCATTGGCCAATACGTGGAAAGTATGTGGATACATATCGCGCTCTTGAAAAATTGTATGAAGAAGGAAAAGTACGTGCGATTGGTGTGTCAAACTTCCATATTCATCATTTAAAACATTTATTGGCGAATTGTCATATTAAACCAATGGTGAATCAAGTCGAACTTCATCCGATGTTAGCACAATTTGAACTTCGCAATTTTTGTCAGCAAGAACAAATTCAAATGGAGGCATGGAGTCCGCTTATGCGAGGCGGAGAGGTATTTGAACATCCGGTTATTCAAGAGATTGCTAAAAAATATGGGAAAACACCTGCTCAAGTTATTTTACGCTGGGATATTCAAAGTGGGATTGTAACAATTCCAAAATCTGTTACACCTTCTCGCATTGCAGAGAATTTTCATGTTTTCGATTTTTCATTAACGGAAGAAGAAGTACAGCAAATTGATAAACTAGATTGTAATAAGCGTTCAGGAACAAATCCAGAGAAATACGATACGATGTAAAAAAGCTACCGATTTTTCGGTAGCTTTTTTTATCGGTGAGATTCATATTTATCAAATTTTACAAGTGCTTGTATGTTTTTGTATTGTTCGTCTGTCAATGAATTTGTAGTGCCTGCTTTTATGTTCTCACGTAATTGGTCAATTGAGCTTGCACCTGGAATGAGAGCTGCAATTGTCGGAGTATGTAGGCAATATTGAAGCGCGGTTTCTGTTAGAGAGCGCTCATTTGTTATTTCTTTCACACGAGATACGATGTGTTTTACTTCATCGTAATTGTAAGAGAGATAGTCTTTTTCTTTCACTTTAGCTAATTTTTGTTCATTGTTACTAGTTAATAAGCCTTTTGCGAGTGGACCGCGGGTAATGACGCTAATATTGTGTTCTTGCAAGAATGGGAACCATTCTTCTGGGCGGCGGTTTAATATGTTATATTCCATTAAAACACTTACCATATTAGAACGCTTTGCATATTGGCGAATGACATTAGGACGGATGGAAGAAATCCCGTAATGACGAATGATTCCTTCTTGTTTTAGTTCTTCAAATGTTTCAATGACTTCGTCAATATTATCTTCAATTGTTCCGCCATGTAGCTGATATAAATCGATATAATCCGTTTTTAATCGGCGCAGGCTTTCTTTTACTTCCTCTTTTATATATGCCTTAGAAGGGTCCCAAGACCAACCGTTTTTTTCTTCTGTCCAGCGGTTCCCAACTTTTGTAGCAAGTACAACTTGCTCTCGTTTTCCTTGTAACGCTTTTCCAACAAACTCTTCATTTAATCCATAATTGTATAAATCGGCTGTATCTAAAAAATTAATACCTAAATCTAACGCTTCATGAATGATTTGAATGGCTTCTGTTTCATTTGTCCCAAGTGACATACATCCAAGTCCAATTTCACTTACATATAAATCTGAATTTCCTAATTTACGTGTTTTCATAATTCCCTCCTTACTTTTATTGTACGAAAGCGTAAGGAGTTTCACAAACACTTTACCTTTGTGTATTTGTAATCCAGTCATGAACAGTTTTATAACGTTGTTCATATTGTTTTAGCATATGACGAATTTCCCAAGCTTTTCCGACTAACGTTACTCGATTTGGTAAAATATACACTTTCATTTTCGTCTCGCTCCTTTCAATGTGCTAGAATGTATGAAGAAAGACTAGGAAATAGAACAGGGAGATGAAGTCTTATGAGTAATCTTGAAGAAAGAACGATTGCGACTGAGCCTATTTTTGATGGAAGAGTAATTAAAGTTCGTGTTGATGAAGTAGTATTGCCAAATGGTGAGACGAGTAAACGTGAAATTGTGAAGCATCCTGGTGCGGTAGCGATTATTGCAATTACAGATGACGAGAAAATTGTGTTAGTTGAACAGTATCGCAAAGCGATGGAAAAAGCGCTTGTAGAAATTCCTGCTGGAAAGTTAGAGCAGGGAGAAAAACCTGAAGTAACAGCAATTCGTGAATTAGAGGAAGAAACAGGGTACATATGTGATAACATGAAGCTCATTACGTCATTCTACACATCACCAGGGTTTGCAGATGAAATTGTATATGTATATGAAGCGACTGGTTTGAAGAAGAAGGAAGACAAAGCGGATCTTGATGAGGATGAGTTTGTTGAGTTAATGGAAGTATCATTAGAAGAAGCGCTGCAACTAATAAAAGAGCAACGTATTCATGATGCAAAGACAATGTTTGCAATTCAATATTTACAATTGAAAAAATAAACACTCGCTTTATGCGAGTGTTTATTTTTGTGAAATTTGAAGATGACTAGCTGTAGCGTCTCTTTTTTTATCCCGCATTAACGGGCAATAAGCCCTCCACCTTAAGATTCAGAGAGAAGCAAAGAAGATAGGTAGGGGATAACTGCTGGCATGCGCCCGATTGGTTCAACTAACCTTTTGTGAGGAAAAACGTCTCACAAAAGGAAGTTTCACTTTATTGTATTTTTGCATATACACATGTATCACGTAAACTACCATCAGGAGCAAGGAAGTCATTTTCTAGCGTACCTTCTAGAATAAACTCCAGGCGCTCTGCTACTAATCGTGCATTTGTATTATTGGCATCACAGCGAATTTCAAGTCGTTTCGCTCTGAGTTTATCGAAGGCGAATTGAATAGCCCCTTTTAATGCTTCTGTCATATACCCTTGTTTTGTGTAAGAGCTATGAAGCCAGAAGCTGATAGAAAACTTTGGAATATCCCAGTTTTCTGGGTGAAGTGTGAGTGCCCCGATGAATGTACCTGTTGTTTTATCATATAGATGAAACGGTAATGTTTCTCGAAGTAAAAATTTTCCATGAGCGGCTCTAACTGCTGCTTCTGCCGTTTCTTCAGTTTCATGTGCAATAGACATCCATGGCTGTAGTTCCTCTAAAGAAGTTTGAATTGCTTCATAAACTTCTGCTCCATCGCCGGGGAACGGTTTACGCACCTGCAGGCGCTCGGTCTGAAATAATGTTGGAAAATCTAATAATAGTTGTTTCAAAAGAAATCCCTCCTATTCTCTACCTTTAAGTTTAGCAAAGTGGCGTGGAATTTCAATGCTAATTCGTCATACTTTTTTCTTTCTATCATACATTTTAGTAAGAGGAAGAACGGGGGGACGTAATATGCTGAGGAAATCGTCTTGGCAAGATCGTGTAACATATCATGTACAGGAACACGCTTCATTATATGTATTTGTAGCTGTCCTTTTATTAATGGGAGTTATTTTTGGAGCGATCCTTGTGAATAGTTTACAAATAAGTCAAAAACAAGATTTGTATTTTTATTTAAGTCGTTTTTTTGGACAAGTTTCCAAAGGGCAATTTGCAAATGCAGGTGAGATGTTTCGTGAAAGCTACTTATCACAACTGAAATATATTGGTTTTATTTGGATTTTAGGTATTTCCATTATTGGTTTGCCTCTTATTTTTATTTTATTATTTTTAAAAGGAGTGGTTGTTGGATTTACAGTAGGTTTCTTAGTAAGTCAACTTGGTTGGAACGGCTTATTATTAGCATTTGTGGCTGTACTTCCACAAAATTTAATTATTATCCCAACATTTCTTATTATGACGACGATCGCCGCTAGCTTTTCCTTGCGCATGATTCGTCATCAATTTATTCGAAAAGTAAATGAGCCTCTATTACCACTTTTTATCCGCTACACTTGCTTTTTTCTTATTATCGGTGCAGCGCTAGCGATTGCTTCAGGGATTGAAGCTTATGCATCGCCAATTTTTATGAAACAAGTCATGGAGACTATTAACAAAAAATAATTATATTTTGATAATTATTATCAAGTAATTTTGATTATTTTTCTTTTGACAGTTTCCCTTCTTCTGATATAATGGGGTAAGAGTGGCGAGGGAGGGAGTAGTACCGAATGGAAGAAAGAATTGATCGAATTAAAAAGCAATTGCATGCAGCGAGTTATAAGTTAACACCACAACGTGAAGCTACGGTTCGCGTGCTGCTAGAAAATGAAGAAGACCATTTAAGCGCGGAAGATGTTTACCTCCTTGTAAAAGAAAAGTCGCCAGAGATCGGACTTGCAACCGTCTATCGGACTTTGGAATTATTATCCGAGTTAAAGATTGTCGACAAGATTAATTTCGGTGACGGTGTTTCGCGCTATGATCTAAGACAAGAAGGTGCATCACGTTTTCATCATCATTTAATTTGTACAGAATGTGGTGCAGTAGAAGAAATTCAAGAAGATTTACTTTGTGAAGTAGAAAAAAGAGTAGAAAATGAGTGGCGCTTTAAAGTCAAAGACCATCGTTTAACGTTCCATGGTATTTGTGAGAAGTGTCAAGAAAAATTAACAGAAGAAAGTTAACCTTTTCCTATTTAGTTAGGAAGAGGTTTTTTTATTACAAATAGGTAAGACTCCCCGACTTAAGATTTTAGCGAGAGAAGTGGCGGGAGTTTTCATAATTAGGTATAAATGATGAAAAGCTTGGCATATGTTGTAATAACATAAATTTTGGAGGAATTTACAATGAGCCGAGCAATTAAAGTTATTTTTGATGGTACGAAAGTATTTTTATTGTTTATTAGTTGTACCATTTTGTTTTATTTCGCTATACTATGGATAAATGAAGAGTATGAAAGTTATCATCGTTATGAAAAGCCTAAAGAAGAAATGGTAGAAAAAGTATCTGAAACAGAGGAGCCTGTGAAAGATGCTTTCGTCAACAGAATGATTTTTTTCTATGAAAATGGGGAGTAGAGAAGATTGGAAGATCAATTACAAGACTTTATTCATTATATGGTTGTTGAAAAAGGATTAGCTCAAAATACAGTTGTATCATATGAGCGTGATCTAAAAAGTTATACGAAGTATTTACAAAAAGTAGAACAAATCACATCTTTTCATGATGTAGCGCGCATGCATATTGTGAACTTTTTACATCATCTAAAAGATAATGGGAAATCTTCGAAAACGATGGCACGTCACATTGCATCTGTACGGTCGTTTCATCAATTTTTATTGCGTGAACGTGTTGTGGAACATGACCCGTCTGTACATATTGAAACGCCTCAAGGTGAGCGTAAATTACCAAAAGTATTATCGATTAATGAGGTAGAAGCACTATTGCAAATACCGAAAAGAACGAGTGCATTTGGGATTCGTGATAAGGCTATGTTAGAGTTATTATATGCAACAGGATTACGTGTTTCTGAATTAATTGAATTAAACTTATCAGATGTACATTTAACAATGGGCTTTGTTCGTTGCGTCGGAAAGGGAAATAAAGAGAGAATTATCCCTCTCGGTAGTTTAGCGACAGAAGCGATTCAGTATTATATTGAAAAAGGAAGACCGGAACTCTTAGGAAAGAAAATGGTCGAAGCACTCTTTTTAAATCATCATGGAAACCGTTTATCTCGCCAAGGGTTTTGGAAGATTTTAAAAAGGCTTGCACAAGAAGCAAATATTCAAAAAGAACTTACACCGCATACATTGCGCCATTCCTTTGCAACGCACTTATTAGAGAATGGAGCAGATTTAAGGGCAGTACAAGAAATGCTTGGCCATGCTGATATTTCGACAACACAAATTTATACACATGTTTCAAAAGCTAGATTAAAAGATGTATATAAACAGTTTCATCCAAGGGCATGAGTGTTCATGCCCTTTTACTTATTATAAAGTGAAACTTCCATCAGTGGGGAGGCATCCCCCACTGATAGTTAGTTGAACCAATAGGGCACATGCCAGCAGTTATTCCCCAACTATCTTCCTCGCTTCTCTTTTAATCTTGAGGTCGGGGTCTTACTGCCCCAAAATAGCGGGATAAAATGAAAGCACTTCACAAAAACTTCACAAACATTTCGTACATTGTTTTCAGCAGAAGGCTAGAATATGAACGTATATTTCCTCTATACTAAGATAGGAAGAAGGAGGAAGTTATGATGAAAAAACTTTTAATTACATTATTTATCACAATGCTAGCGTTAGCTGGTTGTAATACGAAATCGGACGAGACAACGAAAAAGAATAAGTCGCTTGAAGAAGTAAAGGTAGAAATAAAAACGAACCCTGAAACATTAAAGCCGAATGAAAAAGTAGAAGTACAAGCAACTGTTACACAAGGGAAAGAAAAAGTAACAGATGCAGATGATGTAAAGTTTGAAATTTGGAAAGATGGTGAAGAGAAAAAAGAAATGCTAGACGCGAAGAATAAAGGTAACGGTGTTTATGCAATCGATAAAACATTCCCATCTGATGGTGTTTATCATATTATCGCACATACAAATGCACGTGATATGCATGTGATGCCAGAAGTAAAAGTGGCTGTTGGAAATGCAAAAGTTGAGGATACAAAAAAAGAAACAGATGGTCATCATGAGGAAGGCCATGACGGTACAATGATTCACTTGATGGCAGACGGCGTAAAAGCAAATACAGAGTCTACAATGAAAGTACATGTAAAACAAAAAGAAGAAGCATTAACTGGTGCGGAAGTTCAACTTGAAATTTGGAAAGACGGTGCAGAAAAGCATGAGTTTATTCCAGCAAAAGAAGGTAACAAAGGCGAGTATACAAGTACTTATACATTTAAAGAAGTAGGAACATATACAGTGAAGGTTCATGTGAGAAAAGGTGATCTTCATGATCATAAAGAAGAAACAGTTGAAGTGAAATAAAAAAACGGCTCTTTTAAAGAGCTGTTTTTTTATTTGTATGTCGAGAAATATATATCGGTTTCATTAGCGCTTCTAGGTAGAATAGATTACAATGAAAATGTGAAAAAAATAAGAAATGTAATAAAAATTTCTTAAAAGGAAAGCGTAAACATGTTATGATAGCAACAGGAGATGTCTGACATCTGACTTGGGAGAAAAGGGAAGTTTTTACATCGATTTGAACATACTACATAAGTAGCATATATAGGAGGTTACAGCTGTGAATAAATATAAACGTATTTTTCTTATCGTAATGGACTCCGTAGGAATTGGAGAAGCACCAGATGCTGAGAAATATGGCGATAAAGGTTCTGACACACTTGGCCATATTGCAGAGCATATGAACGGATTACAAATGCCAAACATGATGAAATTAGGTCTTGGTAACATCCGTGAAATGAAAGGGATTGCAAAAGCAGAGAAGCCACTTGCATATTATACAAAAATGCAAGAAAAATCTATGGGAAAAGATACAATGACAGGCCATTGGGAAATTATGGGTCTTTACATTGATACACCGTTTCAAGTATTCCCAGAAGGGTTCCCGAAAGAATTACTTGATGAGTTAGAAGCGAAAACAGGACGTAAAATTATTGGGAATAAACCAGCTTCTGGAACGGGAATTTTGGATGAACTTGGACAGGAACATATGGAAACTGGCGCATTAATTGTGTACACATCTGCTGATAGCGTATTACAAATTGCTGCTCATGAAGAAGTTGTACCGCTTGAAGAACTATATAACATTTGTAAAATTGCACGTGAGTTAACACTTGATGAAAAATATATGGTAGGTCGTGTGATTGCTCGTCCATTCGTTGGGGAGCCAGGAAACTTCACACGTACGCCAAACCGTCATGATTACGCACTAAAACCATTTGGTCGTACGGTAATGAATGAATTAAAAGATAGTGACTATGATGTTATTGCAATTGGTAAAATCTCTGATATTTATGATGGAGAAGGTGTAACGCAATCTCTTCGTACAAAATCTAACATGGATGGCATGGATAAGCTTGCAGATACAGTGAATATGGACTTTACAGGTTTAAGCTTTGTAAATCTTGTTGACTTTGATGCACTATTCGGTCATCGTCGTGATCCTCAAGGTTATGGAGATGCACTGCAAGAATATGATGCACGTCTTCCTGAAGTACTTGAGAAGTTAAAAGAAGACGACTTGTTAATTATTACAGCTGACCATGGTAATGACCCAATTCACCACGGTACAGACCATACACGTGAATATGTACCATTATTAGCATATAGTCCAAGCATGAAAGATGGCGGAAAAGAATTACCGCTTCGTCAAACATTTGCTGATATCGGTGCCACAGTTGCAGAAAACTTCGGTGTAACAATGCCGAAATACGGAAAAAGCTTTTTGAACGAGTTAGATAAATAAGGAGGAATATCAAATGAATCGCGAGTTAATTTCAAAATCTGCTACATATTTAAAAGGGAAATTTCAAGAAACACCAACAGTAGGGTTAATCCTTGGTTCAGGTCTAGGTGTATTAGCTGATGAAATCGAAAATGCAGTAGCTGTACCGTACAGTGAAATTCCTGAGTTTCCTGTATCTACTGTAGAAGGCCATGCTGGTCAACTTGTATTTGGTACACTTCAAGGTGTTACAGTTGTAGCAATGCAAGGTCGTTTCCATTACTATGAAGGATATGATATGCAAAAAGTAACATTCCCAGTTCGTGTTATGAAAGAGTTAGGAGTAGAAGCAGTTATCGTTACAAACGCAGCCGGTGGTGTAAATACATCATTTGAGCCAGGCGATTTAATGTTAATTTCAGATCACATTAACTTTATGGGACACAATCCATTAATCGGACCAAATGATTCTGAGATGGGTGTACGTTTCCCTGATATGTCTGAAGCATACAGTAAAGACCTTCGTAAAATGGCAAAACAAGTTGCTGCTGATTTAAATATTAAAGTACAAGAAGGCGTATATGTTGCGATGACAGGTCCTGTATATGAAACACCTGCAGAAATTCGTATGATTCGTACAATTGGCGGTGATGCAGTCGGAATGTCAACTGTCCCAGAAGTTATTGTCGCTGGTCATGCTGGTATGAAAGTACTTGGTATTTCTTGTATTTCAAATATGGCAGCTGGAATTTTAGATCAGCCGCTTCATCATGATGAAGTAATTGAAACAACAGAGCGTGTAAAAGCAAACTTCTTAGCACTTGTAAAAGCAATTGTAAAACAAATGAAGGGGTGAGTTCACAATGAGAATGGTGGACCTAATTGCAAAAAAACGTGATGACAAAGCATTAACGACAGAAGAAATTAATTTTATCATTGAAGGCTACACAAATGGTGATATTCCAGATTACCAAATGAGTTCACTTGCAATGGCAATTTTCTTCCAAGATATGAATGAGCAGGAACGTGCTGATTTAACGATGGCAATGGTAAATAGCGGCGATACAATTGATTTATCAGCGATCGAAGGAGTAAAAGTAGATAAACATTCAACAGGTGGTGTTGGTGATACAACTACGCTTGTGTTAGGTCCATTAGTGGCTGCTTTAGGTGTACCAGTTGCGAAAATGTCTGGTCGTGGTCTTGGGCATACAGGTGGTACGATTGATAAATTAGAAGCAGTTCCGGGGTTTCATGTAGAAATTGAAAACGAGGAATTTATTCGTCTTGTAAATGAAAATAAAATTGCTGTTATTGGTCAAAGCGGAAACTTAACACCTGCTGACAAAAAGTTATATGCACTTCGTGATGTAACGGCAACGGTAAACTCTATTCCGTTAATTGCAAGCTCTATTATGAGTAAAAAAATTGCAGCTGGTGCGGATGCAATCGTTCTTGATGTCAAAACAGGTGCGGGTGCATTTATGAAAACGGACGAGGACGCGAAGCAATTAGCTGAAGCAATGGTTCGCATCGGTAACAATGTTGGCCGTAAAACAATGGCAGTTATTTCTGATATGAGTCAGCCGCTTGGTGAGGCAATCGGTAACGCTTTAGAAGTGAAAGAAGCGATTGATACATTGCAAGGAAAAGGGCCAAAAGACTTAGAAGATTTATGTTTAACGCTTGGAAGTCAAATGGTGTACCTAGCTGGACATGCTTCTTCTTTAGAAAATGCGCGTGAAAAGCTAATCGAAGTCATGAACAACGGAAAAGCACTAGAAGCATTTAAAACGTTCTTAGCAGCACAAGGCGGCGACGCTTCAGTTGTAGATGATCCTTCTAAATTGCCACAAGCACAATATAAGATTGAAGTAGAGGCAAAAGAAGATGGATATGTATCTGAAATCGTTGCAGATGAAATTGGAACAGCAGCAATGCTTTTAGGAGCAGGTCGTGCAACGAAAGAATCTGAAATCGATTTAGCAGTTGGACTTATGCTTCGTAAAAAAGTGGGCGATAGCGTGAAGAAAGGTGAATCGCTTGTAACAATTTACGCGAACCGTGAAAATGTAGAAGACGTAAAACAAAAAATTTACGAAAACATGAAGGTATCTGCAGAGCATGTAGATGCACCAAAGTTAGTACATGGCATTGTAGAGAAATAAGATAAAGTGAAATGCTAATCAGCAGTATAAAAAAAGCTATGGAGTTTTCTCTTTAGCTTTTTTTGCTTATAATAATAATGGGTGAAACTATGATAAGAATTTGTGCAGTAACAAAAGAAAATGAAGTATTATATGATTTGTCATTAGAAGAAACAAAGCGAGAAGATATTGTGTGGTTTTGGCTAGATTTATGTAAACCGACGAAAGAAGAGTATACATATATTTTACAAGACTATTTCAAATTCCATCCCCTTGCGATTGAAGATTGTTTAGAATATGTACAGAGGCCAAAGGTTGACTTTTATGAAGGGTATCACTTTTTAGTTCTTCATGCTTTTAGTGAAGATGGATTAGAGCCGCATGAAATTGATTTATTCGTTAGTGATCATTTTGTTGTATCCTTTCACTTTTCGCACAATAAGGCGATTGAACGAGCATGGAATAAACTTGGGGAAAGACAACGTATAAAGAGAAGCACTCTTCATGTAACGCATACAATTATTGACCAAATTGTCGATGATTATTTTGCTCCGGTATATTATATTGAAGATCATTTAAATGCAATTGATGACAATTTAACAGGGGATATAGCAAGTACTGTATTAGAAGAGGTATTTGATATTCGCTCTGATTTATCAAAATTACGAAGAACAATTGTACCAATGCGCGATTTATTGTATCGTATTTTAAATTCAACGCGTTTTCATGGTGTGAATGATCATGAAATTTATTTTAAAGATATTTATGATCACCTGTTAAAATTGTCTGAGATGATTGAAACAAGCCGAGAACTGACAGCTGATATTCGCGATAGTTACTTTTCGCTAAACTCTCATCATATGAATAACATTATGAAAACGTTAACGGTTTTTTCAACCATTTTCATGCCATTAACATTTATTGTTGGTGTATATGGAATGAATTTTGACAATATGCCAGAGTTAAAGTGGGAGTATGGTTATTATATTTGTTTAGCCATAATGGCTCTTATTGGTGGTGGCATGATGGTATGGTTTTATAAGAAGGGCTGGTTTAAATAAAGTGAAACTTTCATCAGTAGGGGCTTTCTCCCCCACTGATGGTTAGTTGAACCAACCGGACACATGCCAGCAGTTGTCCGCCACTTATCCTCTTCGTTTCTCTCTACATCTTGAGGTGGTGGTCTTATTGCCTGCGAATAGCGGGATAATAAAAAACGCCGGGAATTCCCAGCGTTTTTTATTTAGCCGATGGCATGTAACACAAACATGAGTAAGAAGAGACACGTGATAGTATAAAGAGGTTTTGCAACTTCTTTATGTTTACCAAGTGCTACTTTTAAGATTGGATATGCAATGAATCCAAAAGCAATACCATCAGCAATGCTATATGTGAGCGGAATCATAACGATAATTAAAAACGCTGGAAATCCTTCTGAAAAATCGTTCAGAGGAATTTGTTGAATGTTTGTAATCATTAAACCGCCAATAATAATTAAGATTGGAGCGATTGCACTATCTGGAATTAACTTTACAAACGGTAAAGCAAACAATGAGGCAAAGAATAATCCGCCAGTGACGATAGACGTCAGACCTGTCTTGCCGCCCGCTGTAATACCAGCAGCACTTTCTATTGTAGAAACAGTTGGACTTGTGCCAAATAGCCCGCATGTCATCGCTGAAATTGCATTTGCTTGATAAGCACGAGGGAATTTACGCTGATCTTCTAATAAACCGTGCAAAAGCCCCATGTTTTCAAAAATGAGTACCATACTCAATGAGAACGTTGCAATTAAAAATGGTAAAGAAGTCAGTTTCCCAAACGACATTGCACCAAAAACATCACCATAGTTAGCAAATGAAAATGAACTATTGCCAACTTGACTTGTATCAACAATACCAAATAACCAGGAAATTCCGGTTCCAATTGCAATGGTCCATAAAAAGTTTCCACGTACATTACGAATAAATAAAACTAATGCAACAATAAGCGTAAGCAGTGTAGCTAGAACAACGGGACTACCTAAATTTCCTAATGCAACAGCAGTGTTCGAATTCGCAACGACAATGCCACCTTTTTGCAAGCCGATAAATGCTAAAAATAGCCCGATACCGACAGTAATCGCTTCTTTTAACGACTTTGGAATTGCAGTAGAAAGTGTACGAGCAATAGGTGTAAACGCGGTAATTGTAAAAATAATACCAGCGATAAAGACAGCTGCTAATGCTTCTTGCCAAGTTAAACCAAGCGTATGCACAGCTGTGTACGTGAAAAACGCATTTACTCCCATACCTGGTACAAGAATCACCGGTGCATTTGCCCAAAATGCCATCAATAGACAGCCGATAAATGAGCTAAATACAGTTGCCAAAATTCCTGCTTCAAGGGGAATACCAGCATCTGATAAAATAGATGCATTCACAATCATAATATAAACAATCGTGAAAAATGATGTTACACCAGCAACTACTTCTTGTTTTGGCGATGTGTGATGTAGGTCTAATTTAAATGTTTTTTCAAGGATTCCTTTCATGTTAAACCTTCTTTTTCATATCCCTCTCCCGCCCGTGATATCCCTATGCAGGGCTCACCGTCTATTATTATAACAAAACGAAAGGTTTTTACAATAAAAAAATGAGAACGTTTTCTTTTTTACTAGATGTACAATTAAATATAGGTGAAAATAGCACGGACAGTCGAAATGATTTCCAATTCTCCTGATTGGATAGGAGGAGCACCGCTATGGACAGCGGAATAAGCAACAAATTCCCGCGGCATATGAGAGGACTCTTCAACGACAGAAATGGGAATGGGATTTACATTTAGATTATATGTACTAGCAATCGTCCTTGCTTTTTCTTGGGCATTTTGCACAGCGAGTACTAATGCTTGTTTGTAATAAGCATTAGGCTCTGAAACGCGAAATACAAGTCCTTTGGCGACATTTGCCCCGTTTGCTACAGCTGCTTCATATACTTCCCCTGCTTTTTGTACATTCAACACAATAATTTCATATAAATGCTCAACTTGATAACCGCGTAACATAGCCTTTTCGTTCACGTATTCATATTGCGGTGTAATGGTGTAAGAAAGCGTTTTGATATTTTGCTCTGTAATTCCAAGTTGTTTCAAAGAATCAAGTAATTTAGTAGAAAGAGCAGCATTTTCTTCTTGTGCTTGCTTTACATTTGTACCTTCAGTACGAACACCAATTGTTAACACGACAACATCAGGTTTTGCTTTTACGACACCTTCACCTTGTACAGTAACAGTTGCTTCTTTGCCATTACGTAATTCATGTGAATATAGAGGCATTCCAATTTGCATAACTGTTCACCTTCCTTTCTCTATTTATATGAAAGAAGTGAGTCCACTTTGTCCTTAAATTTAGAAATATAGTGGAAAATCTAAGTAGAAAGAAAATATATACAATTAAGGTATTTATGCATTATAATATGTGTAAATATTATAAAAAAGGGTCGAGAACAGTGAACGAAAAACGAGAAGCACTTATTTTAGACTTATCTATCTCCTTTCGGAAAATGATTCGTTTATTACAAAATGATATTAATGAACTCTTTTCTGAGCATATGCCATGGAATGAATTTTCTGTACTGCGTGCATTATATTGGAAAAGCCCGCAAATGGCATCGCAAATTGCAAGTGAAGTGAATGTTACATCGAGTCATATTACAGCGGTTACAGATCGTCTTGTTCGTAAGGGGCTTGTAACGAGAAAGCGCTCTGATTCAGACAGGCGCATTGTTTATTTAGAAATTACGGATACCGGGAAAGATGTTGCCGAAAAGCTTGAAAATGTTCGAAAAGAATATTATAGAGAGAAGTTCCAGGACTGGAGCGATCAAGAAATTGAAATGGTATTAGAGCTCTTTGGCAGAGTTCTATGAAAAATAGAAAAGCAATTTTTGCTTTTCTATTTTTTATGGCTTCATCATACTACAGAACGGATGCGCTGCATAAAAACAGACCTACATTCCTATACTTTACCTATATGGAATAGGAGGCAGACTATGAAACGTATTGTTTCTTTTGGAATTATCGGTATATGTTTACTATGTTACAGTATGGAGATAAGTGCAGCGTCTCCAAATCAAATTGTACAAAAAGAACTAGAATATATCTCAAATCATAAGCCTGTTTTATACTCACAATTATGGATGCGCTCGATGCAAACTTCTGTTTTGTTTCATCATAGTGATAACATTCATCATCAAGATACTTTACATAACATAAAACATTCCTCCCTCGTAAAGGTAAAACAAATTTCACTGGCCAAAGCTTCTGTTTATATTCCGCGAGTTTCTCAGTATGTGTCAAAATTCGGAAAAGAAAATGTACAAGTGTACTATTTAGCTGTGCAGTATGATGTGAAAAAAGAAAATCCATACCAACTAAATGGAATAAATTACTTTTTACAAGTATTTGTACAAGAGTATGGGGACTGGAAAATTGCTGAAAGTGTTGTCGCACCGACAGATCAAATCGTGACAAACGATGATGGATTTGGGACAGACGAAGAGAAGACATATAGCGAAAGACGAAAAAATGCAAAATAGCCCCCTGACTAGGAGGCTATTTTCACGTTGTTTATCCCGCTATTCGCGGGCAGTAAGACCCCCGCCTCAAGATGTAGAGAGAAGCGAAGAAGATAGGTGGGGGATAACTGCTGGCATGCGCCCGATTGGTTCAACTAACCATCATTTGGGGATGAAAAACCCCCACTTGATGGAGGTTTCACTTTATCTTACAAAATAGTCACTCTTCATTCTCTTAACCGAAGACACAACTGCATTCTCTTTAATAGAATATACTCCTTCAGCTGTTAAACGTACAGCTGGTAAATGGGTCGATGTTAAAAAGAACATTGTGTATAATGGATCGATATGCTGATGTCCTCTTTCCTTTAGAAGTTGCACAAGCCCTGTCGTTTTTAAAATCAGTTCATGCATGGGCAACTTGCTCATTTTTCCTCCAAGCGGCAATTCCAAATTGAATAAGGTTTCCTCCCCTTCCATTAATATGGTACCGCCCCCTTGATCGAGTAGTTGATTTACAGCTTTCACCATGATCTCTTTCTTTTGCCCTATAACAACGATATCTTGAGATGCTGTGTAGGTTGTCGCTACAGCATCTAGGTGATCGGCAAATCCTTTTAATATACCGTTAGTAACCCATTTTCCCTTTTGATCAATAAGACTGACATAACAATATCCTTCTTTAGCTTCTAACTCAATAATGCCTTGTTTTAGCAGCAGTGATTCGGGACTGGATTTTGTAATAACCGCATTAAGCATTTCTATTACAGGGACTTCCGGGTTTTCAGCGGTCATATCTAGCCATTCCGGCTGAACACGCCATTCTATGTGCATAGGTTCAAACTGCAATTGTTGCCAATCACATACAGGAAACGGCTTCAAGAGTTGTCCGTTTGTCACAACCAGCTGTCCGTTTGCTATAACCTTGACCGGGGAAGGCTTGCTTATATCCTCGAGAAATAGAATATCTGCGACTCGTCCCGGAGCGATTCCACCGATTTCTTGATCCAATCCATAATATGTTGCGGGATTTAAAGTGGCCATCCGATAAGCGGCATGGAAAGGAACACCATTATCGAGAGAAATCTTAATAAGATAGTCCATCAATCCATGTTGAAGAAACGGAGGCATGGAGCCATCTGTTGTTAACATAAGCCTTGAAGCGGAAGAGAAATCAAAGTTGAGCTCTTGTAAATCTTTGATTAGGCCCGGCAAATCAGGACGTATAGAGGAGTGACGCAAAGTTGCATACATACCTAAACGAAGCCTTCTGATTACTTCCTCTCCAGTGATAGCTTCATGACAAGCCGTAACACCGAGTGCTGCCAAAGCATTTAAGGTTTCACTGGAGGCTCCTGGGTTATGCCCCTCAATTCTTTTGCCCAGCCTCCGTGCTTCTGCTATTCCTTCAAGTATAGTTTCATCGCCAGTCAAGGCAGCAGGCCAAGCAGTTAATTCGCCAGCTTGTATAACCCGCTTATGACGAAGCAAACTGACCAAGCGCTCAGTCGTGAATTTCGCTAACATATCCGGGTGGTTGCTTTGTGGATCCATCCTTGCCCACCAATAATTTTTGACAGGCAAATGACTGCTGTAATCCATTAAATATTCAAAATTTTTCTGATCTGTATTTAAATAAAATATTAGATTATCATTCACTAAAGTCGTTGTACCTAAGCTTAAAGCGAATTCTCCAAATGAAGTAAGATTATAGTACTGATATGGATGTGCATGAGGTTCGATGTATCCTGGAACTAACGTAAAACTGGATGCATCTATAATTTGCGTTTTTTCATCAATTTGCGGTTCCCGTATTCCTACATAAGCAATACGATCTTCATACAAAACGATATCTTTTCTTTCCAGCTCTCCTGTGTATACATTAAACACAATTCCTCCTGTAATCCAAGCTGTTGCTGGGTGCTTACCCCTTGATACTTCTATAAGCTTCCACAATGTATCCTTTTCAATGGATCTCATGTAACTCTCCCCCTTATCTGCTTTTTTCACGCTCAGAATTATTTTAGTTCATATAAAATATCTAAAAATTCAGTCTCATATACTTTTATATTTTACTATAAAGGGGGCACGTTGTAGATTATCTTTTCTTCTTCTATTTTTTTGTAAGTTAAATCTATGCCAGACTTGCGCAGCAAACGCAGTGCGGCTCACTTTTTCAGGTTCTGTTCTACATAGTACATATGAAAACTCCTCTTTCAATTGTAAAGAGGAGGGGAGAGGGGCAAGTGTATAGTGACAAGTTTATTTTTCGACACTATGAAAATAGCCTCCTGACTAGGAGGCTATTTTGCATATAAAGAAAGTTTATGTTTTAACATTCGTTGCAAAATGGCATATGTCAAAATGCTAAACCCTATAAAATACGTATAGTGAAGCGGGATAGATTTACTGCCATCAGTGAAAATTTCGCTGCCAAGAAGTCCGAAACAAATGGAAGTACATATTGAGAAATAGACATGAAGTCTTTGATATAGCAATATTTTTCCATTATGTTCATTTGGTGAACGTGCATATAAATAAGCTCCTAGCGGAAGACAAATGAGCATATAAATTGCAGGACTTAATAGTGTCCAAGCAGAAGGAACATGGTGATAAGTAGGTCCTACATGTATTTTTTCATATTCATCTTTTATAGCTTCTCTATGTGGATCATAGTCGTAGTTAATAGTGAAATGAGCAAGGGGAGCTATAATACTTGTGTTTTCTGTATACAGTGAACTTTTATTATAAGCATTATTATATTCTTGTTGTGATAAATCAACATGCAATGCAAAGAAAGGAAACGCAAGCTGAAAAATATAAATGGGAAAAACCATTATAATATAACTTAGCGCGCTTTGTGAGATAATGTTTCCTGTAATGGTTCCGATAAAGAGAGCTAATGTGTACACCGCAATCAATGTAACAATCGTATACACGAAGTATAGATGAAACAACGTAAATGATTGATACTGAGAATGTATCGTAGTTTTGTAGACGATATACATAAGAAACCAACTTACGCTAAGTGCACTTACGATATGAACCGTACCGAATAACCATTTTGATAGAAACAGGTGGAAGCGTTTAAATGGCATAGACCAAAGAAAATCGATCGATTGATTATGACGTTCCCATCCTATTAATATGGTAGCCAATCCAATTAATAGTAGAGCAGGAAAAAATGTAGGACTGTCTGCGCTCAAATGATATGAATAATAAGTATCCGTAGTGTCGTACAAGTACTTAGCTTTGTGCTGTGCATTCGTATAATATTCATATGGTAAGAGATACAACGTACTTAGCCAAAATAGCACAATGACATACTTCCCTTGCTTCCAGTTTCGTATCCACAATGCTTTCTGAAACATGTAATTCACCTCAAATTATACGTATATTCTTCTTGTTTAAAATAGTATCGTTATCTTCCACTGAAAGAAAAATTCCACTTAAGCAAGCGAGTTAAAATGATATAACTAACAATCCCTGTCCCTAAAAAGGCTATATAATAACTCCATAAGACGTTTGCTCCCAATGTTTGACCGCCGAGTAGCGCAAAGCAAAGGACTGTACAGCCAATAAACCATTTCTGTAACTGTGGAAACAATAATATTTTTCCATTTTGTTCATTAGGAGATCGCATATACAGGACAATAGCAATTGGTAAAAATAGAACAATATAAATAAATGGGCTAAATAATTTCCAAGCAGATGGAATCGATGTATGTTTCATTGGATTTACTGTAGGTGATTCGGAGATTTTATTCCCGTATCGATCGAATTCCATTTGAGGGTGGTAATCGTATTGAATATAAAAAGTATCTAGCGGTGCAACTATACTTGTCGGTGCTAAATATGTTCCCAATTTATTTTCCATTTTATAGAGTTCTTCTTTTGAATCCCCTATATGAGCAGAAAGAAATCCAGACAATAATAGTGCTAAGCCATACGGAAGAAATAAAATGACTGCGGTTAAGGCACCTTGTGAAAAAAGATTCCCTGTAATTGTTCCAATGAATAAAGCAAATGTATAGATAGCAATTAGCGAAATTGTAGCGTATATAAAATAAGTATGGAACGGACTGAAATCTTGATAAGCATTATGAAAAGATACTTTTTTAATTCCATACATACTAATCCAGCAAATAAAATTCACGATAATGATATTGAAAATACCAAACAACCATTTTGTTAGAAAAATACTTTTTCTTTGAAAAGGCATAGACCAAAGAAAATCGGTTGATTGATTATTGCGTTCCCAGCCAATTAAGATGCAAGCAAGTGCAATGAGAAGTATGCCTTGTACTATGACAATATCAGGTCCTGAAAATGAATAAGAATAGTAATATATATAATCATCGAATTTCATTTTTGATTGTCTAAGCTGCGCTTGTGCATCACTGTAATATTGATAAGGAAGCAGATATAAACTACTTAACCAAAACAATAGAACAATATATTTCCCTTGTTTATACGTTCGCATCCATAACGCTTTATGAAACATGTGATCCCTCCTCGAAAGCCGTAACAAATACATCCTCAAGTGACATTGGCAACTCTTCTAATAAGAGCGGCTGCTCTTTATGAAATTTCTCTAACGTAGCTGTTACGTTGCCTTCGATTAAGATGGTATATACTTTTCCTGTTTGGTTTAATACTTTCACATTACATAAATTCACTAGCTTTTGTGGTAGTGAGCGTTCGTAAGCTACTTGAATTTTTGCATAGCGTGATTTTGTATCTTCTAAAGCTGTGATAGATGCAATTGTACGATCTTTTAAAATGATGACTGTGTCTGCGATTTTTTCGACTTCATCTAGGTGATGTGTAGAAATGAGAATGGTAATTTCTCGCTCTGCTACTTCTTCGATTAAAAACTGAAGAATCTGTCTTTTTACGATAGGATCAAGTCCATTTGTCGGCTCATCTAAAATTATATATTCTACTCCAGTAGAAAAAGCTAAAATCATTGCTAGCAAAGCTTTCATTCCGCGAGAGTAGCTGCGAATGCGTTTCTCTGGTAAGTTAAAGCGCTCTAGTAGTTTATAAAAATAGTCTTCATTGAAATTATGATAGACTGCCTTATAAAATTTTACGATTTCTTTTACTGTATATCCGCTGAGTACATTTGTAGAGTCTGGAACATATACGACCACTTGTTTTACTTCAGGATGTTTGTGCACGTCAATCTCGTTATATGTAACCGTTCCTTCATCTGGATTTAAGATTCCAACGAGTGTGCGTAATAATGTTGTTTTTCCAGCTCCGTTTCTTCCGAGTAATCCGACGATGCTTCCTTTTTTTAAAGTAAATGAAATATCTTCTAATATGATTTGGTTATCAATTGTTTTCTTTACGTTTGTCACCTTCAGCATGAGTATTTCCCCCTAATTCTTTATAGTATGAATCAATCCAATCATGAATTTTTTCTTTTGAAATACCGAGATAAGAAGCTTCTAGTAATAATTGATGAAATTGTTTTTCCACCATAGCAATTTTCCTTTCATCTTGTGTTGGAGTAATCGATTGGCATACAAATGTTCCTTTGCCTCGCAGTGTTTCAATAATTCCTTGTCGTTCTAACTCTTGATACGCTTTACTCACTGTATTTGGATTTACCACGAGTGAAGAGGCAAGTTCCCGAACAGAAGGGAGTTTATCATTTGGTGCGAGCATTGCTTTTAAAACTAGTTCCTTTACGTTGTGAACAATTTGTTCCCATATCGGAGTGTTGCTTCTTGGATCAAGTTGAATGTGCAAGAGCAATGCCTCCTTCCTGATGAATTTTTAAGTGTACTATTAAACGTAATACACTTAATACAATATATAGCATACTTTTGTTTGTCAATGCTATTTTTAGAAAAAGATGGTATAAAAACCCTTCATTTGGAAAAGATAGGTGTGATATAGAATGGAGGGTTAGTCATGAAGCGATTGATTGGAATACTTGTTTGTTTCATGTTATTGCTTTCCGCTGTTCCAATTGGTTTTGCGCAGTCTGAGAAAAAAGAAGCGGAAACAAAACCAAAGCTAGCGGAACAAGCATTGTCAGCGATTGTTATTGAACAGGATACGGGAAAAGTTTTATTTGAAAAAAGTCCAAATGAAAAGTTGCCACCTGCTAGTATGACAAAAATTATGACCATGCTACTCATTATGGAGCAAATTGAAAAAGGAAAGTTAACACTGAAAGATAAAGTGAGAACGAGTGAACATGCAGCTTCTATGGGCGGATCACAAATTTTCCTTGAGCCTGGTGAAGAAATGACAGTCAATGAAATGTTAAAAGGCATTGCAATTGCATCCGGAAATGATGCATCAGTTGCAGTTGCTGAACATATTGCTGGGTCAGAAGAAGGATTTGTAGACATGATGAATAGAAAAGCGAAAGATTTAGGACTTAAAAATACTCATTTTCAAAATCCAACAGGCCTTCCAGCCAAGAACCATTATTCAACAGCATATGATATGGCAGTTATGGCAAAGGAATTAATGAAATACCCGTTAATTCGTAAATATACAGGTAAATATGAAGATTATTTACGAGAAGATACGGATAAGAAATTTTGGCTTGTGAATACAAACAAGCTTGTTCGGTTCTATCCAGGTGTTGATGGCGTGAAAACAGGCTTTACAACAGAGGCAAAATATTGTTTAACAGCATCTGCAGAGCGAAATGGCATGCGCGTCATTTCTGTTATCATGGGATCTCCAACATCAAAAGAACGTAATGCGGAAGTAACGAAGCTTCTTGATTATGCATTTAGTCAATATATGACACAAAAAATGTATACAAGAGGCGAAAAAATTCAGACAGTAAAAGTTGGAAAAGGAAAAAAAGAAACTGTCGACTTAGTTGCGTCTGACAATGTTTCTCTACTAATGAAAAAGGGAGAAACGATGAAAAATATTAAAAAAGAAGTAGTTGCTGAGGAAAAAGTAAAAGCTCCAATTAAAAAAGGAGATGCTTTAGGTACACTTGTCATAAAAAAAGATAATCAAGTATTACTCAAACAGACAATTGTTGCGAAAGAGGATGTCGCAGCAGCAAGCTGGTGGGAGTTATTTAAACGAAGTTTTGGGATGTTTTCGACATCGAAATAGCGGCAATTTTGTTGCCGCTTTCTCTTTTGTTGAATTTGTTGTTATCTCAATGGTAAGAGATGTTGCTAGAAGGTTCATTTTATGACGAAATAGTACTTCTTTTGTCAGGTAGAAGGATTCTACATCTATATTAGAGAAAAACTTCTTATATGTTTTGCGTGTATACGCGAATTTTGAATGTAAGGAGGAAATAGAGTGAGTCTTTCCATTCATTTAGAAGTAAAGCGTGACGTCTTATGTGTTCGTTTAGCAGGCGAACTGGATCATCATACTGCCGAAGAGTTGCGAGCGAAAGTCACTGATATGATTGAGACGCATCATGTTCATCATATTATTTTAAACTTAGAGCAATTAGCATTTATGGATAGTTCTGGTCTTGGTGTTGTGTTAGGAAGATATAAACATGTCAAAAGCTTAGGCGGCGAAATGGTTGTATGTGCAATTTCTCCTGCTGTAAAGCGCTTGTTTGAGATGTCAGGGCTATTTAAAATTATTCGTTTAGAAGAAAATGAAGCGCATGCGCTCGCGACATTGGGGGTGGCGTAGATGAGAAATGAAATGAACCTTCAATTTTCAGCATTAAGTCAAAATGAATCGTTTGCTCGGGTTACAGTTGCGGCTTTTATTGCACAGCTCGATCCGACGATGGAAGAGTTAACTGAAGTGAAAACAGTTGTGTCTGAGGCGGTAACGAATGCTATTATTCATGGGTATGAAGGGCATGCAGATGGTATTGTGTATATTACGGTTATTTTGGAAGATGACATGGTAAAGTTAACGATTCGTGATGAAGGGATTGGAATTCTAGATTTAGATGAAGCAAGGCAACCCCTTTTTACAACAAAACCCGAATTAGAGCGTTCCGGAATGGGATTTACCATTATGGAAAATTTTATGGACGAAGTAGAGGTTATTTCTAATGAATCTTTCGGGACAACGATCCATTTGACGAAGCATCTATCAAAAAGTAACGCTCTATGCAATTAAGGAGAATTGCCTATGGACATAGAGGTCAGAAGTGAAAAAGGAAAAGGGCAGTTAAAGGATCGCGAGTTAAAAGAATTAATTCAAAGAAGTCAAGATGGTGATCAAGGAGCGAGAGATTTAATTATACAAAATAATATGAGACTTGTTTGGTCGGTTGTACAACGTTTTTTAAATCGTGGTTATGAGCCGGAAGACTTGTTTCAAATTGGTTGTATTGGTTTGCTAAAATCTGTCGACAAATTTGATTTATCTTTTGATGTAAAGTTTTCAACATATGCAGTTCCAATGATTATTGGAGAAATTCAACGTTTCTTACGTGATGATGGGACAGTGAAAGTAAGTCGTTCTTTAAAGGAAACTGGAAATAAAATTCGCAAAATGAAAGATGAATTATCAAAAGAGTATGGCCGTGCACCGACAGTTACTGAAATAGCAGAGGCGCTAGAGTTAACACCAGAAGAAGTTGTAATGGCGCAAGAAGCAAGCCGTACTCCATCATCCATACATGAAACGGTGTATGAAAATGATGGTGATCCTATTACCATTTTAGATCAAATTGCGGATCGTTCTGAAACGAAGTGGTTTGATAAGATTGCTTTAAAAGAAGCGATTCGTGAATTAGATGAACGTGAACGACTGATTGTGTATTTACGGTATTATAAAGATCAAACGCAATCGGAAGTAGCGGAGCGTTTAGGAATTTCGCAAGTACAAGTGTCACGGCTAGAAAAGAAAATATTAAAGCAAATGAAGGACCGAATAGGCGAATAGTCTATTCGTTTTTTTATTTCAAAAAAAGTTGTATTAGAAAATTTTCCAATATCCATACTACAATTACGAGGAATAGTTAAGAGGTGATTGGAGTGGAGCAAACGATATATGTAAAGATGAGAAGTCGCCTGCAAGTGTCGCCTACTTATGAGATTAAAGTTGGTGATGTTGCACAAGTAGTTGGAGATTCAGATATTGTAGACGAAATAAAACGACAGGCTGTATACAAAATTACAAAGAAAGATAAAACGCATGTGGTAATTGATGTGATGAAAGTCATTCAGCGCATTCAACAGTATTCTAGCAGCTTACAAATTAATTTGCTTGGTTCAGCACAAACTATTGTTGAAATCGTATATGAGAAAAAACGAGTAAATCCATTTTTTTTTGGAATGGTTTGGCTATTACTATTTGTGGGAGCTGCCCTTGCAATTATTTATTTTCATGAAGACGTTAGTATGCAGCAAGTACATCAACGCTTGTATTACATGATTACAGGAGAAAACAATAAAAAGCCACTTTTATTTCAAGTCCCATATTCGTTAGGACTTGGACTTGGAATGATTCTTTTTTTTAATCATGTTTTTCAAAAACGCATTAATGAGGAGCCGAGCCCATTAGAAGTTGAAATGTTCCAATACCAGCAA
Organism: Bacillus rhizoplanae; assembly: GCF_917563915.1. Classification (GTDB taxonomy): domain Bacteria; phylum Bacillota; class Bacilli; order Bacillales; family Bacillaceae_G; genus Bacillus_A; species Bacillus_A rhizoplanae. The sequence goes on from NZ_CAKJTI010000001.1 coordinate 77,340, forward strand.
TCTCTCGATCAATATGTGATGATGAATGAAAATAAAGAAATGATAAAGAAAATCCCAAATGATTGAATATATCGGGGTAATCTTTATTGGATTTGCTGGTGGAATTGCTGTTGGAGGAGGATACGTTGCATTTTTAACTGTATTAGGTGTGATTCCAAGGCTTGCTCAGTTAACGAAAAGTGGTCATCGTGTTCAATATTATGAATGGGCTGTTGTGAGCGGTGCATTAAGCGGCGCATGGTGCAGTTTACGCGATATCACATTGGTGGCTTCACCGTATTGGCTTTTGCTCCTTGGATTGTTATGTGGCACATTTATTGGAATGCTTGCCGCTGCCTTAACAGAAGTGCTGAATGTACTTCCGATATTGGCAAAACGTGTTGGGGTTGATGGGAAAATTGTTATTCTTCTTATCGCACTTGTTCTTGGTAAGGTGGTAGGTTCTTTATTTCATTGGATTTATTTTGTGAAATAGGAGGTATGTAAATGACACCGCGAAAATTGAAAGATGATTATACAAATAACGTGAAAAAGTATCAATCAAAACCTAACTATGTTATGAATTGCGTCAAGGCTTTTGTTGTGGGAGGGCTTATTTGTATATTAGGTGAAGCTTTGATGAAGATGTATATACACTATTTTGATTTTACGGAGAAAAATGCGGGAAATCCAGCAATCACAACATTAATATTATTGTCGGCCATTTCAACGGGGATTGGTGTATATGATAAACTTGGACAATTTGCAGGGGCAGGATCAGCAATCCCGGTTACTGGATTTGCAAATTCAATGGTGAGTGCAGCAATGGAACACCGCAGTGAAGGGATTGTTCTTGGGATTGCCACTAATATGTTCAAGATTGCTGGAAGTGTAATTGTATTTGGTGTTGTTGGAGCGTATGTTGTAGGTCTCATTCGGTATACATGGAAGCTGTTTATCTCGCCCTAATGGCAGTAATCTCTCACCTTAAGATTCAGAGAAAACGAAGAGGATAGGTGAGGTGGGAAATCACTAAGGGAAGTTTCACTTTTTGTAAGTAAAGGAGAAGACAGATGAGATTAACTGGGAAACAAACGTGGGTATTTCAAAACGATGTATATGTGAATGCGACAGGAACGGCTGTTGGGCCGGAAGAAGCGGAGGGACCGCTTGGAGATGGTTTTGATATTACATATGATGATTTGCATTGTGGAGAAGAGAATTGGGAGCTAGCAGAAAGACGATTAATGAGAGATTCAATTCAACAAGTATTGCGAAAAGAAAAACTGCAAGCATCTGATATAGATTTTTTTTTAGCTGGAGATTTATTAAATCAAACGGTTACAGCAAATTATGTTGCTAGAGAACTTTCGATTCCATTTCTAGGAATGTTTGGAGCATGTTCAACTTCTATGGAGACTCTAGCTGTTGGCGCTGCATTTATTGATGGTGGATTTGCAAATCGCGTATTAGCAACAGTTAGTAGTCATAATGCCACTGCTGAAAGGCAATTTCGTTATCCAACAGAGTACGGAGGGCAAAAACCAACTACAGCGACGTTTACTGTTACAGGAGCTGGTACAGCTTTAATTAGTCGTGAAAGAAGTTCAATTAAAGTAACATCAGCAACCATTGGAAAAGTTCAAGATTTAGGCATAACAGATCCGTTTGATATGGGATCTGCTATGGCGCCTGCTGCAGCCCATACAATTCAACAGCATTTTGAAGATTTAAAAAGAAGTGCTGCAGATTATGACTTAATTGTGACGGGTGATTTATCTGCAGTCGGAACACCAATTACGCGGCAACTTTTGTTAGATGAAGGCTATGACATAGGTAATGTCTATAATGATTGCGGTTTAATGATTTATAGAGACGACCAGCAAGTATTTGCAGGGGGAAGTGGCTGTGCCTGCTCTGCAGTTGTGACATATGGACATTTAATGAAAGAAATGAGAAAGGGGAATTTACAACGGATTTTTGTTGTAGCAACAGGTGCCTTGTTAAATCCGATTATGATTCAACAAAAAGAAACGATTCCAACGATTGCACACGGTATCGTATTTGAAAGAATAAAAGGGGTGTAATATGTGGAATTTATATATGCGTTTGTAGTTGGAGGTGTGATCTGTGTTATTGGACAACTACTGTTAGATTTTACAAAATTAACACCTGCACATGTTATGGCAATCTTCGTAGTAGCTGGCGCTATTTTAGATGGATTTGGAATTTATGATAAATTAATTCAGTTTGCTGGAGCAGGAGCGACTGTTCCTATTACAAGTTTTGGTCATTCTTTATTACATGGTGCGATGGAAGCTGCAGAAAAGCATGGTTATCTTGGGATTGGAATGGGTATGTTTAAGTTAACATCTGTTGGAATTACAGCAGCAATTTTATTTGCATTTTTAGCAGCACTTATTTTTAAACCGAAAGGATAAACAAGATGAGAAGAAGGGTTATTTTGGTGACAGACGGAGATGAATATGCACAGCGAACAATCGAGTTACTGACAAAGGAGTTTGGGGGACGATGTATTTCGGCATCACAAAGTAATCCAACGAAATTAACAGGGAGAAAGATTGTTGAGCTTATCATGCAAACACCACATGACCCAGTTTTTGTTATGTTTGATGATAGTGGATATATTGGAGAAGGTTCAGGAGAAAAAGCACTAAAATATGTAGCAACGAATAAACAAATTGACGTGCTTGGCGTGTTAGCTGTCGCTTCTAATACGCATCATTGGGAATGGGCCCGCGTTGATGTAAGCATCGATCGAGAAGGACGGTTAACTGAATATGGTGTTGATAAGTTTGGGTTAGCGGATGTTGAAATAGGAAGGATTAACGGTGATACCGTTTACTGTTTAGATGAACTAAATGTCCCCATTATTGTTGGAATTGGAGATATTGGAAAAATGTACGGAAATGATGACTGGAAGCGTGGATCACCTATTACAAAAAAAGCAATTCAAGTAATTTTAGAAAGGAGTGGGTTTTATGACCAACAAACAAAAGACTAGTATACCAATTTCTTCATTTTTAAGCGATAATGAAAATTATTTAAAACAAACAGTTGGACTTGGTGTCACGTTTGATGTAGGGATTCGAAAATTTCGTATTTTAGATAAAGAAATTGGTGTTCTGTTTGTGAACGGTTTGTGTGATACGAACTATATTATACATATTTTGGAGGAGGCTGTTGATACAAATGAAATACAAAGGTATGAAGATACCGTAAAGCTGCTAGAAAATCGTCTCATTCATCAGCAAGTAAGTAAAATAAAGACGATGGAAGATGTAATATTTCAAGTTTTATCAGGTTTAATCGTTATTTTTGTCGAGGGAGAAACAGAAGCATTTGTAATAGATGTTCGTAGCTATCCAGGACGAACTCCGACAGAGCCGGATACAGAAAAAGTTGTTAGAGGTGCCCGCGATGGATTTGTTGAAAATATTATTGTGAATACAGCTCTTATTCGGCGGCGTATTCGTGATCCTCGCTTGCGGCATGAGATGATACGGGTAGGCGAGCGGTCACAAACGGATATTTGTATCGCATATGTACAAGATATTGCGAATCCAGACTTAGTGAAAATAATAAAGCAAGAATTAGAAAATATTCAAATCGATGGTATAACGATGGCTGATAAAACCATTGAGGAGTTTCTTGTCAAACAAGGATACAATCCTTTTCCGCTTATTCGATATACAGAAAGACCAGACGTCGCTGCGAATCATTTACTAGAAGGACATGTTTTACTATTGACAGATACTTCCCCTAGTGCAATTATTACACCAACAACATATTTTCATCATGTACAGCATGCTGAGGAGTTTCGTCAAAATCCTGCTGTCGGAACGTTTTTACGTTGGACTCGATTTCTCGGAATATTATTTTCACTGTTCTTATTACCACTTTGGCTTGCGTTTGTATTGGAGCCTACTTTATTGCCAGAAAAACTTGCGTTTATTGGACCGAATAAAACGACAAATTTACCAATTTCCTTGCAAATTATTTTAGCGGAAGTAGGATTGGAATTTTTGCGAATGGCATCTATCCATACACCAACACCACTGTCATCAGCAGCCGGGTTAATTTCAGCTGTATTAATTGGTCAAGTAGCAATTGATGTCGGTCTATTTGTACCAGAAGTGATCTTATATACTGCTATTTCTATGATTGGAACATATGCAACGCCAAGCTATGAATTAGGATTAGGGAATAAAATTGGTAAATTATTCCTTATTATATGTACAGCTGTATCTCGAGATATAGGATTTGTTATTGGAATGACATTGTTAATTTTATTTTTAGCATCGATTAAAAGTTTGCAAACACCGTACCTTTGGCCATTTCTTCCATTTGATTTGGGAGCATTCATGAAAATTTTCATTCGGCCGTCTATTTCTAGTTTGAAAATGCGTCCAAGTATAGTTCATCCACAAAATATAAGACGACAAAAATGAGCAGAAGGAAACTTCTGCTCATTTTTATTATAAATTTATATGTTTTTAACAAAAACATAACATTTCTTTTGTACACTAGAAGTACATATGTTGTATGGAAGGGGAGATTACATGATTAAGTTATTTGTGAGCGATTTAGATGATACACTCGTTTATAATGTGAATCGGATTCGTCGAGATGATGAAAAAGCATTATGTTGGCTAGCAGAGAAAGGAACGGATATTTGTTTTGCTTCTGGCCGTTTTACTCATCGTATTCATGATGCTGTGAAGCAATTCGCTTTCCCTTATTATACAACAGGATTAAATGGTGCGGTCTTATTAACGAAAGAAGGGGAAATGCTCCACGAATCGACTTTTAATCGTGAGATTGCCCGGGAAATATATAAATATATACATGAAAAAGAGATGGCGGATATTGTATGTGCGAAGGAGCATCGATATACGAAAAAGAAAAATGAGCATCATCGTATGTTTGAAGAATATATTCAAGTGAAAATCGCAGAAGTGGAGACATTAGATGAAGAATTTGGACAAACTATTCATCCCGCAAAATTATTTGTATATGGAGAAGAAGCAAAAATTACAATGTTAGATGAAGAGCTGCGAAACAAGTTTCAAGGTAAAGCAGAAGTAGTGATTTCGGGAAAGAGATATGTGGATATTATGCCAGTTGGAATTAGTAAAGGAAGTGCACTGCAACTTTTAATGGAACATTTACAAGTAGAAGCACATGAAGTAGCGTGCATTGGGGATTCCTTTAATGATGTCTCAATGTTTTCTGTGACGCCGCATTCTTTTACGTTGCATCATGCTCATCCATATGTGAAAGGAAAAGCGAATCATGTTGTTCGTTCTGTAGAAGAAGCAATTATGAAACTTCCGTTGTTAGCATAAAAAAAGCTCGTCAATGACGAGCTTTTTTTTAATTAAATAGTGATTTAATAAAGTCAATAAAGCTAGAGAATACACCTTTTAGACTTTCTAAAAAGCCCTGACCTTCGTCGGAACTTAGAAACGATGAAACATGGTCTTTCGCTTTATTTAATTGGTTACTAACTTGATCCCAATCGATATTTAGGTTTTTCATTTTGTCGAAGAGTGCTACTAAATTATTGAGTTGTTCATCAGTTAATGTAATTCCAAGTTGATCTGCAACCTTTTTAATGAGTGAACGTAAATCTTCAGTTGTTTTTGGTTGCTCTTTTGCTATTTCTTCTTTAACGTTTGCAACAAGTTGTACAGCTTTATCATTCCCGATTTCGTCACCAAGTTTTGCGGTTTGAACCATTTCTTCGTTTGCAACTTTTTTTACTTCTTCTGGAATTTCTTTTTTCGATGTTGTTTCGTAAGCTTTCATTAAACCTGTTAAAGCTGCAGTTCCTGACACTTTAAATGGTGCTGTTATGTATATATTAGCATCTTTTACACCTGCTGTAATTAATGCGTTTGTATACATTGCATCTGTTACCCAATTAATATTTTGCGCTTGTACAACAAGACCAGATCCTTTTTTTGTATACGTAATCATAGAAGAAGAAATTGCTTTTGTGCCGATTTGTGCGTTTGGTACAACTCCATCTAAATATTTATGTTCTTCCGCATTTGATACTGTAATAATTTGCGCATCTTTTGGCGCTTTCATTTCTTCAAGAAGCTGTTGTTTTTGCTGCTCTGTTAAATTTTCTCCTAATGTAACAATAGACTCTCCCTCAATCACGTCTGCGTATGAAGCTGTTGGAATTAAAAAGACCATCATAGCTAATAGCAGCGCTAATAGTTTCGTTTTCACGAAAAATCGCTCCCTTTCTCTTTCTGAAATTTTCGGGCAACAAAGTAATTATAGTATATTTTTTGTATTTGTCATCCGTCTTCAGAATGATTTCTGGAAGAAACAGCAGGATTGTCGGATTTTATTCCGTTATTCGTGTGCAGTAAGCCCTTGCTGATAGAGGTTTCGCTTTATTAAGAAGGTATTGGTGTTGAAATAGAGAAGTATATTTTTAACATATTATTTATTTGGAAGGAAGAGATAGAGTGCGACCTTTGTTGAGGGCGGAAGCGTTGATTTTTAATCGTGATAGGATAAGTATATTTATTCAATGTGATACAAACGAAGAGTTTTATCCCGCACTAACGGGCAGTAAGACTCCCACCTCAAGATTCAGAGAAAGCAAAGAAGATAGGTGGGAGATAACTGCCCGTAAGGGCCCGATTGGTTCAACTAACCATCAGTGGGGGTGAAGAAAACCCCACTGATGGAAGTTTCACTTTATCGTTTGCCTGGTGGGTCGATTGAGTTTGGAGAAAGTGCTGCAGCGGCAATTGAAAGAGAGTTTGTGGAAGAATATGATTTACAAGTAACAGCAGAGCATTTTGCAGCTGTAAATGAACATATTTTTGAGGCAGATAATCAAAAATATCATCATTGTACGTTATTGTATTGGTGTACTGTTAAAGAAGGTGAGCGGGCAGTAAGATGGCATAAAGAGCATTCTGATATTATGTTAAAGTGGGAAGAAATTAGTAAATTGAAAGCAACGCCAATATATCCAGAAGGGGTTATGAAAATTATTGAACAGAATAAAAAAGAACCTGTGCATTGGCTTGAGGAAGTAACATACTAAATTTAACAAGGTTTTTGCAATAATATTTTTGTTTATTACAGTGATTGTGGTAATATAAGGCTGAGATTGTTGAAAGGAGCTTATTATACATGAAAACTTTAGGATACATATTAATGGAAAACGGTGAAAAGATCGAATTAGAATTTTTCCCAGAAGAAGCACCAAAAACAGTAGATAACTTTAAAAAACTAGCAAATGAAGGTTTTTATAATGGGGTTACTTTCCACAGAGTAATTCCTGGTTTTGTAAGCCAAGGTGGCGATCCAACAGGAACAGGAGCAGGCGGTCCTGGCTACACCATTCCTTGTGAAACAGATGGCAACCCTCATAAACACGTTGTAGGCGTACTTTCTATGGCACATGCAGGAAGAAATACTGGAGGAAGCCAGTTCTTTATTGTACATGAACCACAACCGCATTTAGACGGTGTTCACACTGTATTCGGTAAGGCAACAAGTGGTATTGAGACAGTATTAAATATGCGTCAAGGCGATGTTATGAAAGAAGTTAAGGTTTGGGAAGAGTAAAATGTGAAAAGAGAGCAAAATGCTCTCTTTTTTTATTTAAAAAAGAATTTGTAAGTGAAGAGCAGTAAAAGATATATATAGGAGAATTTACGTATCTTTTATTCAGTTATTTGCAGGCAATAAACATCCACCTCAAGATTCTGAGAAAATAAAGAAGGTAGATGGGGGATTACTGCTAGCATACCTCGATTGGTGAGAGTTTTCCATCAGTGGGGGATGAAAAAACATTGATGGAAGTTTCAATTTATGTGCCATTTAGGCTAGATACGAACAATATTATGCTATTGGCATAATATGAATAGAATATCTATATTTGACTTCCTCTTCCCCTCTTTGTATGATTATAAAGTTGTTTTTTGGGGCAAATCTTCTCAGCTAATTAGAAATATTGTAAAATAGATATGATGTAAGATTTAAAATGCTGGTTGAAGGGATATATGATTTGTAACTTTTGTAAGAAGGGATAAATTTCATGTTAATTCGTTTTAAAAAAAGTTATGAAAAAATTGCGATGGGACTTCTGTCTTTTATGCCAATGGAAAAAGATATAAAACGATTACAAGCAACGATGAAGGATTATGAAAAAAATGATAATTGGCAGCTTTATTTATGGAAAGAAGACGATGCTATTGTTGGGATTATTGGGACGGTAAAACAAGATGAAGGTGTATTAGAAATTCAGCATATTAGTGTGAACCCTTCGCATCGTCATGTGGGAATTGGAACAAAAATGGTACAAGAATTACAAACAATGCTGCCGAATGTTACGGTATGCGGAAACGAACAAACTTCTAGATTTTGTGAGAAATGCAAAGAAGTTGAACATAATGTGCATTAATAAAAGCAGAGATAATATTATCTCTGCTTTCTTTTTTGTAATTGTATATTTCGCTCGTTAATCACATCTTCACGATTGCGGTGAGAATGTTTATGAATAATATCCGCACTTGGAGTAGAAGAAGTCTCTTTCCAAGGAAGTCCTTTGTTTTTACATAATTGCATGCATATGTCTTCTAGATTCGGATCAGAAAAAGGAAGAAATAGTGCTGTATAAGACTCATGGTTTTGAATGATGTGCAGTCGTTCCTGAAGGAGTAATAATAGTTTTGGATAATCTAAATCTAATGCCTCTATGTGCTGTTTTTCATTTTGCAAAATGAATAGCGCACTCTTTATCATTCGCTGGGCGCCGTTCCAATTACAACGTCTATGATGATATAAAGCAACAGCAATTTGAATGAGACCTACCCAATGTTGTTCACGCTCTCCGCGTGGTTTTGTTTTCCAATGTTCTTCTAAAATTTCGTGACATTCAAAGTAGTCGTAATCACTATGAAAATGAATTAAAAACTGTATGTATGCTTCATGATACATGTTTTTCACTCCTATTCTAAGCAGCGTACATATATAGTGTATCATAAAGTGAAACTTCCATCAGTGGGGGTTTTTTTCACCCCCCATTGATGGTTAGTTGAACCAATCGGGCGCATGCCAGCAGTTATCCCCCACCTATCTTCTTCGCTTTCTCTAAACCTTGAGGTGGGAGTCTTACTGCCTGTTAGTGCGAGATAAATATAAAGCGACTAGAGGTTGTTCTAGTCGCTTTATGTCAGTTAGCAAAAACAAGCTGCGCCGACAATAATTAATAAAATAAACAACACAACCAGCAGAGCGAATCCGCCGTGGAAACCTCCATGTACCATAGTTTGTAACCTCCTACAATGTGTACTCATTACACTGCTATCATATGAACGGGATAGGCATTGTGGCCTAGGTATACGTCTATTTTTGATTAAATTTTTGAAAAAGGTTGGATAGTGTATGAGTATGTTCTATACTTATGGAGTGACAGAAAAAATGTGGTGGGATGATTTGTGCAATATAATTTTAAAGTTGAGGCATTTGAAGGCCCTTTAGATTTGTTATTACATCTAATTAATCGTTATGAAATTGATATATATAACATTCCTGTAGCGGAAATCACAGAACAATATTTATCATATATCCATGCGATGAAAGAATTACAGCTTGATGTTGCAAGTGAATATTTAGTTATGGCCGCGACGCTATTACAAATTAAAAGTAAAATGTTGCTTCCAAAGCATGAAGAAGATGTACAGGATAGCAGTGAAGAATTTATAGAAGATCCTCGGCAAGAGTTAATGGAACGTCTAATTGAGTATAAGAAATATAAGCAAGTTGTTACCCAATTAAAAGAAAAAGAGCAAGAACGAGCACAGCTATATACACGTCCTCCTCTTGATTTTATGATGTTTCAAAAAGAGGATGATGAAAAGCTGCCGATTGATGTTACGCTATATGATATGCTGGCAGCATTTCAAAAGCTAATGCGTCGAAAGAAAATACAGCGTCCGGTAACAGCTACAGTTGCTCGGCAAGAAATTCCAATTGAACAACGAATGGGTGATGTTTTAAAACAGTTAGAAATGGCAGGAGGTCGTCAAAGTTTTTATGATTTATTTGCAGATGATGACCGGGAAATGGTTGTTGTTACATTTTTAGCAATTTTAGAGCTTATGAAACATCAGCAAATTTTCATTGAACAAGAGCATAATTTTGATGAAATCTTTTTATTGAAACCATAGTTGTACTGTTTGACCGAACGCAATATATTGTTGTTCGGTCTTTATGACGTATACGGATACAAAGAATGTGAGAAAGGAGCTTTTATCGTTGGATAGACAAGAACAAAAGGCAGTTATAGAAGGGCTGCTGTTTGTAGCAGGAGATGAAGGGATTTATCCGGAGCAAATCTCAAAAGTGTTAGAGATAGAAGTGAAAGCTGTAATAAAGCTTGTAGAGGAACTACAGACGGAATATGAGCAATTGCACCGAGGTTTGCAAATTGTTCAATTTGCAAAGGTGTATCGTTTTACAACGAAAAAAGAACATGCCTCGTATTATCAAAAATTGATGGATGCACCAACAGCTACATCTTTATCGCAAGCAGCATTAGAGACATTAGCAATTGTTGCTTATCGCCAGCCAATTACGAGAACGGAAATCGAGGAGATTCGCGGTGTAAAAACAGATCGCGCTTTGCAAACGCTTGTTTCTCATTTGTTAATTAAAGAAGTAGGGCGTGTAGAAGGACCAGGCCGTCCCATTCTATACGGCACAACAAAAGAATTTTTAGATACATTTGCATTACAAACATTAGATGAATTACCTGCTCTGTCAGAAGAAGGCGAAGGAATGAATGAAGCGGATTTATTCTTTGGTTCTTTACAAGAAATTTCGAAGTGAAAGCTTGGCATTTTGCCAAGCTTTTTTGTATATGAAATGAAAGCTGCGTCATACTAAATAGAAAAAGGAGAAGGTGTATGAAAGATGTGCGTATCGCTCTTTTTCTATTTTCAACTGTTTTATGTATAACTTTAAATAGTGCATCCCCTATACGTCAGCATACTTCTATACATACGGTTTCTTCCTTTTCAAGTCAACGTACGCATTTAGGTAAGATGACTGTAAATTTTTTAAGAGTTGGGCAAGGAGATGCAACAATTATTTCTTTACCGAACGGGAAAACAATTTTAATTGATGGTGGACCGTATGAAGCTGGGGAGCCTATTATTGATACATTAATTAAAAAAGGGATTAAACGTTTAGATGTTGTCATTAGCACACATCCTGACATGGATCATATCGGGGGATTAATTCCAATTATTGAACAAATGCCGGTTTCACTTGTGTTAGATAGTGGAAAACTATATAGTTCATTTACATATCACACGTACATAAGAAGTATTAAAAAAAGAGGAGTGCCGTTTTTAAGTGTAAAAGAAGGGCAATATATCCCTCTGGACCCTCATATTTCTATTCAAGTGTTAAACGATGGGAAAGCGAAACGAGAAAATAATGAATCGTCTATTGTATTGAAAATTCGTTATGGTAAGGCTGATTTTTTATTTATGGGAGATGCAGATACACATACAGAAGAAGAAATGATAAAACAATATGATATGCATGCAGATGTATTAAAAGTTGGTCATCATGGCTCGTATACGTCAACGAGTGAAAAGTTTATAACAGCTGTTGCACCGCAGTTTGCTGTTATCTCATATGATAAAAAGAATCCGTATGGTCATCCACATCGAAGTGTGATGAAACGGTTATATCGGCATGGCATCGCCGTATATACTACCGTAAAACATGATGTTGAAATTGAGACAGATGGTGAGCGTATTGTTATTCAGCATCAGTTACCTTTACCATTGTTAAAATAGTGTATGTATATCTCATTTCAGCATTGAGATATATAAGCTGCTGAAATTACAAATATAGTTAATTACGTTTATATACAGTAGCGTTCCAAAGCTTTTCTTGATATCCGTTCAATAAAATATCTAAATCATGCATAATACGATGCATTTCTACAAGTGTAGTTGCTCTTCTTTCTTCACGGGCTTGTTTCGTGTAAGAAACAATATTTTGGAAGTCTTTTTGTAAAGCCCCTTCAACTGCCGGTGTGTACTGCAAGAATTGTTCTTCAATTTGTTTTAAAGCAGCATCATGCTCAGTCCATAAAGAAGAGGAAGGGGTCCAGTTTTTATATTGATCATAACAGACCAACTTGTTTAGCAATTCATGCTGTTCGTGAATTGATTTGTAAATAGCTGCAGTTTGTGCATCCTTTGGAGGTTCTGGAGGTGATGTAACTTGTTTAGATATATTCATTTTCGCCATCATATAATAAGACCCAGAGCCGATCAGAACTACTGTTACAAAGATAATACATGAAATAATTGTTGACTTTTTCATAAAATTGTTAACCTCTCCTTTTGAATAAAAAATACTATATATTATAATTAGAGAAGAAAAAGAAATTACCTTTTTCTTATATTAAAAATTCACCCATAATGTATAGACAACTACTCGTGTATATATTATGATGAAAATAGGCAAATAGGTAATAATACAAGTAGTATTATATGGGAAAGGATCGATGGAAATGAAAACGCAAGTTGTCATCAATGCCAAAATTTATACAGGTCATGAAGTGCTAGAAAACGGTTTTATTCGTTACACAGATCAAATTCACGAACTGGGATTGATGGCTCAGTATGTACCAAAAGAAAATGAAGAGATTCATGATATAAAAGGGAATCTTGTAATTCCAGGAATGATTGATATTCATATTCACGGTGGATACAATATTGATGCAATGGATGCAAATAGCGACGGATTAGTAACTCTCGGCAAACAGATGTTACAAGAAGGAGTTACAACTTTTTTTCCAACAACAATGACACAGTCTCCTGAAGCAATTGAAGCGGCTCTAAGTGCTGCAAAAGAAGCGAAGGGAAAAGGTGCGCATTTTGAATATATTCATTTAGAAGGCCCGTACGTTTCAAAAAAACGTGCAGGTGCACAGCCGCTTGAGTACATTGTTCCTGCAAATATTGAACAATTTAAACAATGGCAAGAAGCAAGCGGAAATTTAATTAAACTGGTAACATACGCTCCTGAAGAAGAAGGTGCGCGTGAATTTGAACAACACCTTGCGGAAACTGGGGTTATCGGTACGATCGGACATACAGATGCAACTGATGAGCAATTAACAGGTAGAAATATTACACATGCAACTCACCTTTATAATCAAATGCGTGGTTTGCATCATCGTGAGCCGGGTGTAGTTGGTCATGTGTTATTAAACCCAGATGTAATGGTTGAAGTGATTACAGATGGTATTCATATTCATCCGGATATGGTGAAATTGGCATATAAATTAAAAGGACCTAAAAAAGTGAGTGTCATTACAGATGCGATGCGTGCAAAAGGTTTAGCAGATGGATTATATGAACTTGGTGGACAACCGGTTATTGTAAAAAATGGCAGTGCGCGATTAGAAGATGGCACATTAGCAGGCAGCATTTTAACGATGGATCAAGCGTTTCGTAACGTGATTGCGTTTACTGGATGTTCTGTTGAAGAAGCAGTTCTTATGACATCAATTAATCAAGCTGAAGAGTTTGGATTAGTAAATAAGGGTGCTTTAGAAACAGGAAAAAATGCGGATTTTGTTATTATGTCTAAAGATTTATATGTACAAGATACAGTTCGATTAGGAGCTCATATGAAAGAGGGGAAATAAATGAATATCGTTGTTGTAAAAACTCCAGAAGCATTAGCGGAAGCTGGTTATAAATTAATTGAACAAGTTGTAAAATTAAAAGAAAATCCAGTGCTAGGAATGGCTACAGGAAGCTCTCCATTGGGAATTTACGCATTAATGAGAAAAAATAAACTTGATACAAGCTGTGTAACCACTGTAAACTTAGATGAGTACGTAAATTTACCACATGAAGACAAAAACAGCTATCATTACTTTATGCAAGAACAGTTGTTTGATCATCTTCCATTTAAAGAAACTTATGTACCAAATGGAATGGCAGGCGATTTACAAGAGGAATGTAAACGTTATGAAAGCATTATTGATGCCAATCCAGTTGATTTGCAAATTCTTGGAATCGGTGAAAACGGTCACATCGGATTTAATGAGCCGGGAACATCATTTGATTCTGCAACTAACATTGTTGAGTTAACAGAATCTACCCGTCAAGCAAACCGTCGTTTCTTCGAAAAAGAAGAAGATGTGCCAACTCATGCAATTACAATGGGAATTGGTAGCATTATGAAAGCGAAACAAATTTTACTTGTTGTTTCTGGCTTGAAAAAAGCAGAAGCGATGAAGGAAATGCTACAAGGGAACATAAACGAAGGTTGTCCGGCTACGGTTTTACAACGTCATCCAAATGTAACCGTAATCGCAGATCAAGAAGCTCTATCTTTATGCAGTGAGGCGATTGCTGATGAACATCGACAAGTATTCACCATTTCCGATCTATTATCAGATTCAAGAGTGGGTGAAGCAACTAATGGAAGCCGGTGAATGGAAGCCGGGAGATAAAATTCCATCTGAAAATGAATTATGTGATAAGTTTGAAGTAAGTCGAATGACAATCAGACAGGCAATTAATAATTTAGTTGAACAAGGATATTTATATCGAAAGCGTGGAATTGGAACTTTTGTACAACTTCCGAAAGTTGAACAAAAGTTACAAGGCATGACTGGATTTACGGAGGATATGCTCTCTCGTGGAATGAAACCTAGTAGTGCGCTATTAAGCTTTCAACTTGTTCCGGCTACTGCTAAAGTAGCAGACAGGCTTAGAATTCAAGAGGGAGAATCAGTTTACGAAGTGAGACGTATTCGCTTAGCTGACGAGGAACCAATTGCGTTTGAGACAACGTATTTGTCACCATCTCTTGTAAAAGATATTAATGAAGAAATTTTGCAGCAATCATTGTATGAGCACCTAGAAAAAAAACTAGGCTTTAAGCTAGTTCGTGCTACGCAATCTATTGAAGCATCTATTGCAACGGATGAAGAGGCTGCGCATCTTCATATTCCGAAGAAAGCACCTGTGCTTGTAATGAGACAATGGTCGTATGCAGAAGGTGAGTTGCCGCTGGAATACGTAAAGTGTATTTACAGAGGAGATCGTTATAAGTTTATTACAAATATTTCACGCAATAAGTAGAACATAATGTTTTATGTAGTGAAATAAAGTGAAACTTCCACCAGTGGGGGCATCCTGCACTGATTGAAAGCTCTCACCAATCGGGCTTTTATTGCCCGCGAATAGCGGGATAAAAATACGACTCATCCTTATAAGGAGTGAGTCGTATTTTTATATACTTCATTATTATACTGAAGAACATATTGAATCGCATCTTTAACAGAAGGAACAGTATGAGTTGCGTGTTGTCTGACTTCATCATCTGCATCTGCCATCGCAAAGCTATGAGGTGTTAAAGCAAACATTGGGATATCATTGTAGGAATCACCAATACAAGCTATTTCATTAGGCTGAATGTTAAATTCCTCTAATAAGACAGAAATAGCAGACCCTTTACTAATGTTAGGTGGCATAACATCTAAACACTGCTCGGCAGAAATAAAGGTGCTTACTTTCCCTTTAAAACTTTCATTAATTTGCTTTTGAAGAGTAACTAAATCGTCTTTCGTACCCCCAACTGAAATTTTATTTGGGAAAATTGTTTTATCGATTTTTTCGAGCAAATTTGGTTCTGCAACGGAAGTCATTTTTACTTGCTTTTCGAGCTCATGAATAAACGGTGTTTTTTCCTCAATATAATAATTATATTCATCACTTACATAACGAAAGAATGGTTCTTTATTTGTTATAGACAACAGCTCTGGTAAAATAGTAGAATCAAATGTTGCTGATAACAATTGTTTATTTTCGTGTGTATATACAAATACACCATTCACACTAATACGATGAAAGTTCATGTCAACTTTGTCCATTAACTCGGCAATTTCATTATCAAGTCTTCCGGAAGCGAAACAAAGGATTATATTTTGGTCAGCAAGGCTACGCAGTGCATCTATATCTTGTTCATCGATTACACCTCCGTGTTGCATCATTGTGCCATCAATATCGCTTATGAACATTTTAATCATGGTGCTGCTCCTTTCTACTAGACGTTTATCTTTACATTATACGCATCTCATACAATCATGTCTAAAAAACGACATTTTCAAAATGGTAGATGTTTTACATTGACGAAAAATAAGATTGTTCTGTAACATGAAAGAAGACCTTTTTACGCGCAAGGGTGGTGTTGTATGAATAATTGTCTCGAAATTAAAAAAGTTTTAAATAATAATGTTATTATTGCGGCCCATCCAGAACATGAAGAAGTAGTTGTCATTGGAAAAGGAATTGGGTTTGGCAAAAAAGCAAAAGAAATGTTACAAGTAGAACAGATTGAAAAAATGTTTGTGTTAACAAATGAACGTGAGCGTGAACAATATAAACTTCTTGTTCCGCATGTGAGCGAGAAGTTAATTGAATTGATGAATGATCTTATGTTTTATATTCAAGATCGAGTAGATACACCGTTAAATGAGCATATTCATATTGCTTTAACAGATCATATTGCTTTTGCGATTAAGCGATTAAAGCAAGGATTTACAGTAGACAATCCATTTTTAGTAGAAACAAAAGTACTGTATCCAAATGAATATAAAATTGCAGAGGAAGTTGTAGAATTAATTAACGCTCGTTTAAATATTCATCTTCCAGAAGGGGAGATTGGATTTATTGCATTGCATATTTATAGCTCTATTACAAACTCTGAAGTGTCTTCTATTAATCAAAATTCTAGATTGATTGCTCATCTCGTCTCTTTAATTGAAGAAAATTTACAAATCGTGTTAGACAAAGAGAGCATTCATTATTTACGTCTTGTTCGGCATTTGCAATACGCGATTGAACGTGTGAAAAATGGTGAACAAGTGGAAGAATCACAACATCTTGCAGACCTTTTAAAAGCCGAATTTCCAGAGTGCTATAATTTGGCGTGGAAACTTGTCAAAGTAATGCAAAAGGAATTGCAACTGCCCGTGTATGAAGCAGAATCGATTTATTTAACGATGCACTTACAGCGTTTAGTGAAGGTAGAAAAAACGTAGAAATTGTTTAATTTTGTCGAAAATGTAAACGTTAAAAAAAGTTGTTGAATCGCTTACATGACTTATGTATAATAATCTTACAGAAAGTTATTATTTTCGACAAATGTTGCGCATCGATAAACGGAAACGTTTGCGTGAATTGAATATCGCACTTATTTCATTACGATTCGACACGTGTTACTGATTCGATCAGGCATGAGTGAAGAAGAGGTTGGAATGGTAGCTGTTGAAAGGGACATACTACTCCTTGATAGCTATTTTCTACCTTTTTTTAACTCATGCCTTTTTGCATTTGCCGAAAGTAAAAATAAAAAAGAAAGGGAGGAAGAATCCAAATGTTTAAAAAGATTTTTGGTGTTCTTCAAAAAGTCGGAAAAGCATTGATGCTTCCAGTTGCTATCCTTCCGGCGGCAGGTATTTTACTTGGATTTGGTAATGCATTTCAAAATCCACAGTTAACAAATTTAATCCCTGCTTTAAAAGCAGACTGGTTTGTTCTAGTTGCAAAAATTATGGAACAATCTGGTGATATTATTTTCGCAAACCTTGCATTATTATTCGCAGTAGGGGTTGCCATCGGGTTATCAAACGGAGACGGAGTAGCTGGATTAGCAGCCTTCGTTGGATATTTAATTATGAATAAAACGATGAGCGTCTTCTTAGGAGTAGACAAATTCGTTACAATTGTAAGTGATAAAGTTCCAGTTAAAACTGGTTTTACAGATCCAGCTTATGCAAATGTATTAGGCATTCCAACGCTTCAAACAGGAGTGTTTGGTGGTATTATTGTCGGGATATTAGCGGCATATTGCTATAACAAATACTACAACATCGAATTGCCATCATATTTAGGATTCTTTGCCGGTAAACGTTTCGTACCAATTGCAACAGCAACATTCTCTGTACTTTTAGGGATTGTAATGTGCTTTGTTTGGCCACCAATTCAAGGTGCTTTAAATACGTTTTCACATCAAATGATTGATGCAAATAAAACGTTAGCAGCATTTATGTTTGGTTTGATTGAGCGGTCTTTAATTCCGTTTGGGCTACATCATATTTTCTATGCGCCGTTCTGGTTTGAGTTTGGTTCATATACAAATTCGGCGGGTGAAATTATTCACGGTGACCAAAAGATTTTCATGGCACAATTAAAAGATGGTGTTACATTAACAGCTGGTACATTTACAACAGGTAAATATCCGTTCATGATGTTCGGTCTTCCAGCAGCAGCATTAGCAATGTATCATGAAGCACGTCCGGAAAACAAAAAAATGGCAGCTGGTATTTTAGGGTCTGCTGCGTTAACATCTTTCTTAACAGGTATTACAGAACCGATTGAGTTCTCATTCTTATTCGTGGCACCTGTATTATTTGGAATACATGCAGTATTTGCTGGTTTATCATTTATGACTATGCAACTTTTAAACGTTAAAATCGGGATGACATTCTCCGGTGGTTTAATTGACTTTATGTTATTTGGTGTCTTACCAGGCCGTACCGCATGGTGGTGGGTAATTATTGTTGGTCTTGCATTAGCAGTGATTTACTACTTCGGATTCCGTTTTGCAATTCGCAAATGGGATTTAAAAACACCAGGTCGTGAAGTAGTAGAAGAGGTTGAAGGAGCAGGAAAAGTAGAAGCAGGCGAGCTTCCAGGTGAAATTTTAGTAGCGTTTGGCGGAAAAGAAAACATCGCTTCTTTAGATGCTTGTATTACACGTTTACGCGTTCAAGTAAAAGATCAAAAAGATGTAAATAAAGATCGTTTAAAAGAGCTTGGAGCAGCAGGTGTTCTTGAAGTTGGTAACAATATTCAAGCGATTTTCGGACCAAAATCTGATACGTTAAAATCACAAATTCAAGATATTATGGCAGGTCGTGCAGTGCATGTTGAAAAAGAAGCACCTGCGAAAGTGAAAGAGCCTGTACAAAAAGCGGATACAAATGAAGTGATTGCTATTCCGATCGAAGGTAAAATTTTACCGATTACAGAAGTACCAGACCAAGTATTTTCTGGAAAAATGATGGGAGATGGCTTTGCAATCGAACCAACAGAAGGTACAGTAGTCTCTCCAGTAAATGGCGAAATTGTGAACGTATTCCCAACAAAGCATGCAATCGGTATTCAATCAGAAGGCGGAAAAGAAATTTTAATTCACTTCGGTATTGATACGGTGAAATTGAATGGAGAAGGCTTTGAAGCGCTAGTTTCTCAAGGTGATAAAGTAACGCAAGGCCAGCCTTTATTAAAAGTAGATATAGCATTTGTAAAAGAAAATGCGCCTTCTATTATTACGCCAATTGTTTTCACAAACTTACAAGAAGGACAGAAAGTTGAAATCAAAAAGCAAGATAATGTCCAAAAAGGTGAAACAAACGTTATTGATATTCAGTAAAATTTAGACGCAAAATGTTTATAATTATAATAGGCGATGTAGTTGACCGAGCATCGCCTATTATATACAATAGAAAGTGTAGTACTCACGTCTATACAACTTAAAATATACTGTAGTTTAAAGGAGATAGATCATTATGGAAAAAATCTTTAAAGTAACTAGCGACTCAGGAATTCATGCTCGTCCAGCAACTTTACTTGTAAACACGGCAAGCAAATTTGGTGCTGATATTAACTTAGAATATAACGGCAAAACTGTAAACTTAAAATCAATCATGGGTGTTATGTCTTTAGGTATTCAACAAGGCGCAGAAATCAAAATCACTGCAAATGGTGATGATGCAGCTCAAGCAGTAGCAGCTATCGAAGAAACTATGAAAAACGAAGGATTAGGAGAATAATGATTCTTAACATTAAAGGGATCGCCGCGTCAAGTGGTATTGCAATTGCAAAGGCGTTCCGTCTAGAAAATCCTGAATTTAATATTGCAAAGAAATCGATTACGGATGAAGCTGCGGAAATCGCACGCTTAGAAGCTGCGCTTGAGAAATCAAAGTCTGAATTAGAGGCAATTAAAAATCATGCTTTTGCTGAGCTTGGAGCTGATAAAGCGGCTATCTTTGAAGCACATTTACTAGTATTAAATGATCCAGAACTAGTAAACCCAGTAAAAGATAAAGTGAAAAACGAAAAAGTAAACGCTGAATTTGCGATGGATGAAGTTGCATCAATGTTCATTACTATGTTTGAGAGTATGGATAATGAGTATATGAAAGAACGTGCAGCGGATATTCGCGACGTGACAAAGCGTGTTATTGCACACTTACTTGGAATTAACTTCTCAAACCCAAGTACAATCTCCGAAGAAGTAATCATCATCGCAGAAGATTTAACACCGTCTGATACAGCACAATTAAATCGTAAATATGCAAAAGGTTTCACAACTGATATTGGTGGACGTACATCTCACTCTGCAATTATGGCTCGTTCAATGGAAATCCCAGCTGTTGTTGGGACAAAAGTTGTTATGGAGCAAATTCAAAACGGTGACATCGTAATCATCGACGGTTTAGATGGAGAAGTAATTGTAAACCCATCTGAAGAGACTCTTCGTGTTTATGAAGAAAAGAAAGCACAATTTGAAGAGCAAAAAGCAGAATGGGCAAAATTAAAGAATGAAGCAACAGTTACGGCAGATGGTCATCACGTTGAGCTTGTAGCAAACATCGGTACACCAAAAGATGTAAAAGGTATTATTGACAACGGCGGTGAAGGCGTCGGTCTATATCGTACAGAATTCTTGTACATGGGCCGTGACAACCTTCCAACAGAAGAAGAGCAATTTGAAGCATACAAAGCTGTTCTTGAAGGTGTAGGAGAAGGTCAGCCGGTTGTTGTTCGTACACTTGACATTGGTGGCGATAAAGAGCTTCCATACTTACATTTACCAAAAGAAATGAACCCGTTCTTAGGCTACCGTGCAATTCGCTTATGCTTAGAAGAACAAGATATCTTCCGTACACAATTACGTGCATTACTTCGTGCGAGTGTATACGGTAATTTAAAAATTATGTTCCCGATGATTGCAACTCTTGATGAATTCCGTCAAGCGAAAGCAATTTTATTAGAAGAAAAAGAAAAACTTGTGCAAGCTGGTACAGTTGTGTCTGATAGCATTGAAGTTGGTATGATGGTAGAAATCCCAGCTTCCGCGGTGTTAGCTGATCAATTTGCAAAAGAAGTAGATTTCTTCTCTATTGGAACAAATGATTTAATTCAATACACAATGGCAGCAGATCGTATGAATGAACGCGTATCTTACCTATACCAACCATATAACCCAGCAATTTTACGTCTTGTAAAAATGGTTATTGATGCAGCTCATAAAGAAGGGAAATGGGCTGGTATGTGCGGTGAGATGGCAGGGGATGCTCTAGCAATTCCGTTATTAGTTGGATTAGGATTAGATGAGTTTAGCATGAGTGCAACATCTATTCTTCCAGCAAGAACACAAATTCGTAAGCTTTCAAAAGCACAAATGAAAGAGTTAGCACAAAAAGCTTTAAATATGTCAACTGCTGAAGAAGTAGTAGAACTTGTAAAAAGCATTTAATGAAAAAAACCTGAGCTGAATGAAATCGGCCTCAGGTTTTTTTATACAGTAAACATTTTTTAGTTGATACGAATTGGTTTCGAACTAATCGGGTTCTTACTGTCCATAAATGCGGGGTAAATAAAACCAGGAAAGCAACAGCTTTCCTGGTGGTAATGACTTCTATTAGAAAACGATAGCTACAACATCATGTGGGCAAACACGTAATAAACCTCCACCAGGTATACTACCTCCTGAGAAAAGTGCTACGCCATTTGAGAAGCCTTCAAATCTAACGTTGGTGAAAGTACCATTATCTCTAATTGTTAATAGAGTAATTAAAGTACCGACAGTAATATTTCTAAGAACATTGCATAAACGAGATCTATGATCATCATCGTGTTTTATGTGGTGATGGTGATCGCGATCGCGATCGCGTCGATGACAGTCATCGCGTCGATGACAGTCATCGTGAAATCCAAAACATCCGAACATAATTCTCACCCCCTTCACATTAATAAGATATGCTTTAGGTACATGCTTTGCTTGGACACAGTAAAGAATTTTTTTAGATTTTTTCCTATTTTATAGGAAAAGAATAAGTTTTTTAGGTAGAATGTTGTTATTCTCCTTATAACATATGAAAAGAGGGAAATGAGAGTTTGGACAAAAATCTGATATGAATATAAAAAAGACTGCCCCTTTTTTAAAGGCAGTCTTTATATTTTTTTGCTTTTATATAAAACAATGATATATACAGGAAGTGCTAATAGTAGTGGTGCAACGGAGCGAGCAGCATGCTGACCAATTTCGGACTGAAGCGCTGTTTCTTTTGAAAACTGTAGCATCGCAATATTTGTCATATCTCCAACGAAGTATAGAAGTAGTACTGTGACTAGATAGCACAATATTGCGATAAAGCTTCCAGATAAATTCAACGAAAATCCCTCACTTGTTATCAATTTGTTACTATTGTATCATAATTGTAACAAAAAATCATCTTTAGATTACAGTCTGCTATTCCTAGGTAGTTATCCCCTCTTAATATTTAGAGAGAAGTGAAGAAAATAGATGGAGAATAGCTGCTGTCACGTGCCTGGTTGGTGAGAGCTTTCCGTTAGTGAGAGATGAAAAAAACCTCCACTAATGGAGGTTTCACTTTATTTTGCCCATTCTGTTACTTGTTCTACGCTCATGCGTGGTGCTGGGTGCCCCTCTAATGTAGATTCACCAATTGTAATTAACATAATTGGAAGGTAGCGAGAAGACAGGTTAAACTCTTCCATTAATGCTTGCGGGTTAAAACCTCCGATTGCACATGTATCCCAACCAGTTGCTTTTGCTGCAAGCATAAGTTGCATTGCTGCTAAAGAGGCATTAGAGAATGCGGCATCGCGTGGGTATTGTTCACGTTGATATGCACTTTCAATATTTTGTGCCAAACGATTTTTTGCTTCTTCTTGCATAAGTCCTTGTTCTACAAGTGGACCGTATACAGCATCAACATTTTTATATGCTTCTAAGTCACCTAATATAGCGACAACTGCAGATGCATCAAGAATTTGTTGTTGATTATATGCGATTGGATGCAAGCGGCGTTGTACATCTTCTCCTTGGAATACAAGGAATTTCCAGTGTTGTAAATTCCATGCCGATGGTGCTTGGCCAGCAGCTTTTAAAATATCATATAGTTCCTCTTTTGAAATCTCTTTTTCAGGGTTGAAAGCACGATTAGATGTACGTTCGTATAAAACAGTAAAGAAATCTTGCTGTGTCATCATAATTCCTCCAAGCTTTGTTTCTATTTGTAAATGAGTTGAATATAAAAATGTTCTTAACTTACATTTTGTAAGCAGATACTGTAAAAGGATATAATATATGCAGTTCTATTGTCAAGTGTTTTAAAAAAGATATGAATAAAAGAAGATATTCGCACAAACGTCTCACTTATTGTTGTCATACAATAAAAAGATGATACGGGGCTTCAAAAGGTTTCTATAACGTGAAACTGCCATGTGATGGTTTGTTGAACAAATCAAGTTCTTATAAGTGATGAACTCTATCGTAAGGGATTCTTAAGCTTGTAAGAATGGGATAAATGAAGTGAGTGAAAGCCTAGTGGTGAACATTCTGCATTTTTTATTGGAACATACAGTTTTTCAAAATGTATTACAAGATCTCGATGTGAATGTATTGTATATTGAAGAAGGTCATAATCAACAACATACAGTTGCAGCGTTAAAGCCAAAGTGCTTGTTTTTGGCACATAGTTTTAAGGACGGGAAAATATTGTTTGAAAAAGTTCAACCACAAATCGTAATTATATATATTTCTGACTCTTCTCAAGTCGAATTTGTAAAAGAATTATTTACTTCAGATATTTCTTTTATCATTGTATGGAGTGAACAAGTTACATCTCAATTTGTTGACCTTATTAAACTTGGGGTACGAAACATTGTGTTACCTCCAATTACGCCTCAATCTATACTTTCTGAAGTGCAAAAGAGTGTGTATGAATTGTCATTGTTAAAACAAGTTATATTACAACAAGAACTACTTCAAATGATATTTGATTTTCAGAATGATTTGTTGTTTATTGTAGAAGATGACGAAATTATAGATTGCAATACAAATTTTTTACGTTTCTTCGGATATGAAGATCTCATGTCATATCATGAGCATCACATCACATTTGCTGAACATTTTGCAGAGGAGAATGGGTATTATATTGCAGAAAATGATACAATGTGGATTGATGATTGCTTAACGAAATCAAGAAAAATCAAAATGTATAATGAGGATGAAGAAGCAACTGTGTTTTTGTTACGTATTGCTCCTTTGCCGGATGATGTAACGAGATTCATCGTTACATGTACAGATATTACAGAGTTAGAAGAAGAGTATAAAGAACAAGAGCGCTTAGCAACAATTGATTCCTTAACAAATATTTATAATCGGTTGAAGTTTCAAAGACTATTTTCACAAGGTTGGGAAACTGCTATACGAATGAGCCAATCATTTGCTCTTATTTTATTTGATCTTGATGATTTCAAAAAAGTAAATGACACATATGGTCATGATTTTGGAGATTTAGCATTGGTACAACTAGCGGAACTTGTGACAGCAAAATTACAGCCGCATCATGTTTTTGCACGGTGGGGCGGAGAAGAATTTATTATTTTTTTGTCTCATACAACAGAAAAAGAAGCATTTCAAATTGCGGAATCGCTTCGATTTTTTATCGAAACAAAAAAATTTTCTGGAATTTCAAATATCACAGCAAGCTTTGGGGTTGCTGCATACGAAAATGGAATTACGAAAGAAATATTGATGCATCGAGCAGATGTTGCATTATATGAAGCGAAGAACAAGGGGAAAAATCAAGTGTGCTTATATAGAAAAGAAAAAATGTAACATGTTTTCGCAACAAATTGTTGCGATTTTTTTTTATTGTCGGATAATGGTGAGGGAGGAATAATTATTTAAGATGCGATGGAGGATTTTTAGAAATGAAGACGTTATGGAGTGCAATTATTTTTTTTCTTTCTATTATATTAGTTGGGAGCTATTTCTTTTTTAAAGTACCTGCTAAAAAAGAAGCAAAGTCAATAAAAACAATACCCTCTACTGATACAATAAAAGAAAAAGAAAAAGAAATTGATTATACGGCTGTTGCACAAAAACTAGAACAATATTTAAAAGATAAACAATTTAATGGCTCAGTTCTCGTTTCATATCAAGGCCGTACAATATTAGATAAAGGGTATGGCTATGCGGATGTACAAAAACAAATTGAAAATACACCGCAAACAAAATATCGAATTGGTTCTATTACAAAAACGACAATTGCCGGGTCGATTCTACAGTTGCAAGAACAAGGAAAAATAAATATACAGGATAACGTGAATAAATATATTCCTTCTTTTCCTGCTAATAAAAATATTACGTTGTATCATTTATTAACGCATACATCGGGAATCCCTGATCATGGAAAAGGGAAAGTCAATGCGGCATCCCGTCTTAATTTAGTGACATGGATTGGACAACAGTCAACTGCTTTTCAACCTGGAAGTGGCTGGTTATATTCAGATTATAATTATATGTTGCTAGCTTATATTCTAGAAAAAAGCTCGGGACAATCTGTAGCACAATACGTTACAGATCATATTTTTATTCCCGCGGGAATGACAGAGTCAGGTATGGGGGAGACACCAGCAGGAGATGTGAATTTTTCAAAAGGATATAAAAAGAAAGAGAATGAACTGGTGCTAGCGCCTAAATTAGCAATGAATTGGTTATATGGATGCGGAGAGATGTATACAACGGTGCATGATATGAAAAAGCTGGATGAAGCAATTATGACAGGTAAGCTTATTTCTGCTGAAAGCTTAAAATTAATGCTAACACCATCCTCAGAAAAAAAATATGCATTTAGCTTATATATATATCCAGATTATTATCATAATCATGGTGTACTTGCGGGATGGAATACATTTAACAATTTTAATTGGGATAAACAATTATTTGTAATTGCATTTTCAAATGTGCAAAATGGAATTGATGATGAGTTTAATACTGAGTTTCGTAAACTGGTGAGTGATTTATTAGAGAAAAGGGGATGAGAAGATGAAGCAGATATTGCCACCGGCTTCTATTGGTTTTGTTGGTACAGGTGTTATGGGAAAAAGTATGGTGCGTCATTTATTAAAAGCTGGTTATACTGTTTATGTATATAATCGTACAAAAGAAAAAACAGCAGCTTTGATTGAAGAAGGTGCGTACTGGTGTGATTCTCCTAAGGAAATTGTAAGAACAGTGGATGTTGTAATGACTATGGTTGGTTATCCACATGATGTGGAAGAAGTATACTTTGGTGCAGGGGGAATTCTTACTCATGCAGAACGAGGGACGATTACGATTGACTTTACAACATCAACACCAACTCTTGCGAAACGTATTTATGAAGAAGGGAAGAGCAAAGGAATTCATGTATTAGATGCCCCGGTATCGGGCGGAGATATCGGAGCAAAAGAAGGAAGCCTTGCGATTATGATCGGTGGGGATGAAGAAGTATATGAAGCATGCTTGCCGTTATTTGAATTGTTAGGTAAAAACATTATGTTGCAAGGAAATGCGGGTAGTGGCCAACATACAAAAATGTGCAACCAAATTGCGATTGCATCTAATATGCTTGGTGTATGTGAAGCACTTGCTTATGCAAAAAAGGCAGGTTTACATCCAGAAAAAGTGTTACAAAGTATTTCTACTGGTGCCGCAGGTAGCTGGTCATTAAGTAATTTAGCACCGCGCATGTTACAAGGTGATTTTGAACCAGGATTTTACGTGAAACATTTTATTAAGGATATGAAAATTGCGTTAGCAGAAGCAGAACAATTTGGATTATCTGCGCCTGGCTTAGCTCTTGCGCGAGAATTATATGAACAATTGATGCAAGACGGTGAAGAAAATAGCGGAACACAGGCATTATATAAACGATACATAAAGGAGTGAGTGTATGGGTTTAGAGAAATTTGATAATATCATTGATACGGTACAGCGCGCAGCAACAATTCATATTAATGATAAGCAACTGGCTGCGTTTAAAAAGAAGTATAGTTTTGAACCGGTATTTGAATATGGTAGAGATGAAACAGGTCGTTATGTCATTCGAACAACGAAAGAAATGCTAGAAGAGATGGAATTTTATTTAGCGTTAAAGTACGAACGTGATCTCATTGATTTATATATGAATGCAGAAGTAGACGGGAAATTTTATGTTTCGGTTAGTTATGGAGAGGATGCACTTCATTTACAGGAGCTATTTCAATTTTTAGAAGAAAATAAATAAAAAAGTCCTCATATGAGGACTTTTTTATTTAGGAAAGGCCTGTTGCTCGGCGTGCTTTTTCAATTGGAAAGGGAATGACTTCAGCCATTCTAGTTCGAGTAAATCGTTTTGTGCGAGAATGACGTAATATATATAGTGCAAACAGTAAACAAACAGGAATTGCACCATATAAACCGAAAAATAAAGCGCTTACAGAAGATGCGACAAAACCAATCATACCAACTTCTAATTCCTCCATAATGGCTCCCACAACAGCAGGTATAGACCCGCAAACGACACCGAAAAGAATGGCTAAAATTAACTCCATGTATTCCCTTCCTCCTTTTTACAATTCCACTTGTTTTTTCTATTATTTGTATTATAACACATTTTAAACAGAATATTCAGAAAAAGTTCATAAAATGTTCATAAAATTGTAAAAAATTATTCAACAAAAAAAGCAGGGTTATCTCCATGTATGAAATAACCCTGTCCATAGGAGAATGTATATATGTAGAGTGAATAAAAGGAAGGAAAAGGGGAATCCCTTCTTTTTATTCAACGTACTACTTTAGTAAATAGGAACCCAACCTTCAGTTGTCACAAAAATACGAATTGCCACGACCTGACGATCATCTTGAAGCGTAAAGTAATGTCTCGTGTTTTCAGGAACCGAGATTAAATCCCCTGGTTCAAGTTCAACATCAAAGAAACGACCATCTTTTCCTTGAATGGCAAAAATGCCATGTCCGCTGACGATAAAGCGAACTTCATCATCGGTATGATGGTGTTCATGTTTAAAGTTTACTAACAATTCATCTAAATTCGGTGTTGCATGAGAAAGTGAGATGACATCGCTCGCTTGATAGCCACGGCGCTTAGAAACATCAGCAATTTCTTCTGCGAACACTTCTAAAATTTCTTTCTTATTTTCATCAGTTAATGCATAGTTTTCTTGTAAATGAACAGGAAGCTTTGTAATATCCCATTTCTCATACAAAACATCTTCATTTTGTAAAAACTGTTGTACTTCTATTTCTTTTTCAATACGAGTGTTAACTTCATGAATACGAATTTGCACCATGTTGAACGCCTCCTTTAATTGATAACAGTTTAATATGAAATTGGAATAGAAACTCGTATGCTTCTAATCTCTTTTTTGTATCAAAGCTATCTTTTCCCCATACTGTAATGCCGTGATTGCGAATTAAAATAGCTCCTGCATCTTCGCGAATATGATTGCGGAATTGCTCACCTAACGTTGGAATATGAGCGTAATTTTCAATGATTGGAATACGAATAGAAGCTCCTTCTTCCCAAATATTGAGTGCTTTAATAATTTCTTGATTACAGAACACAACTTCTTTTTCGTGTACATTTGTAATGACATTGTTATCGGTTGTATGAACGTGCAAGACGCATGCAGCGTTTGTATGATTATAAATGTGAGTGTGCAACAATGTTTCTGCAGAAGGACGTAAATCTGTTTCTAAAACAGGATCACCATTTTGATCAACTAACAGAAAGTCATCTGGTGTTGTTTTTGTTTTATCTCTTCCGCTTGCTGTAATGAGAAAGGTAAGTGGATTGTCACTCACTTTTATTGAAATATTTCCGCTTGTTGCTGGAAACCAGTTCCGGTCGGTTAATTCTTTTTTCAGTTCACTCAGTTCTTGCCATTGACGAAATAGTTGTTTCACTTTATCACCTCCAACAATTGCTTCACTTCGCTTTGTATATCGTGAAATGTTTCAAACGGTGTATAAGAAATGTGATGTTCTTTACATTTTGTAATAAGAAAGTCACGAGCAAATACCTTGTCAGCAAGCTTTGCTGCTTGTAAATCTGTAATAGAATCACCAATTATGATTTTAAAATCATTTTGTGAACTTAAATTGCGAATAAGTGTTGATTTACAAAGACCACATTCATTTTCGCAATGCTCATCACACGGATATGGCCAGTTTACTTGAACTGTTTTACCCGAAAAATCAGTTGCATTACAGTAAATTTGATTAGAATCTATAAGTTCTTCAAGAAGTGGATAAACGAAAAAGTCCATTCCTCCTGATATAATATGAAGTGAGATGTTATTTGTTTGGACAAACTGTACGAATTCTTCAAAACCAGAACGAATGACAGCAGATTTTTTTATGAAAGTTGTAATCTCATCTTGTAAACTTGTAGGTAATAGAGAAAAAAGTTTTCCTACACCTTCTTGAATAGAAAGTTTTTGTGATAAAATTTGTTGTTTAATTGTTTCCGCTTCTGGCGGTGCAAACTTTTCCATAATGGCAACGATATTATCGTTATTTGTAATTGTGCCATCGAAATCGCAAAAAATGTGAATGCTCATGATTTCACCTCTTTAGAAGGGTCACCCCACAAACGAAGGGCTGCCTGTAAATCACCATCATCAACTGCATGTAGCGGCGTGTTTGTTAGCGTAGCATCGATGGCAGTGCGAAATGCTTTTCCGCCTCCTTGTGCACCAGATGGATGTCCGTGAATACCGCCACCAGCATTAATGACGCATTGCTGACCAAAATCACGAATAAGAAGTGGAACAAATCCTGGGTGAATACCAGCGGATGGAACTGGAAAGCTTCGTTTAAATGGTTCGTTCTCATCTGTAAGTGCTTTTGCTAGATAAAGTGCTTCTTCTTTTTTTAAAGCAACAGTTCCATAAGGTGATGGAAATAATGAGAAATCTGCGCCTGCACAGCGAAGTAGTTTACCTAGTAATAAGGAAGACGAAAATCCATATAATTCAGATGCGATGTAAGTTCCACTTACTGCTGGGTGTGCCATGATTGGGACAGAAACATCATCATCTTCCGCTAACGCTTGCAAAACATCAAGTCCATAAGCAAATGCATTAAAGAGTAATACATCAGCTCCGGCTGCAACTGCTTGTTTTGCTTTCTCTTTTAAATCATAAGTCCGTCCTGACAAATTAACGGCATATAACGTCTTATGACCATATGTTTCGTATACGGACTGCAATACTTCTTTTCCGGCTCGAATGCGTTCAGAAAGCGGTGTTAACGGATTATCAAATAAAATTTCATCATCTTTTACAATGTCTACACCACCGCTTGCTTGGTCGCGAAGCTGTGTTTTTAAATAACCGATATTACGGCCAATCATTCCTTTAAAAATACTCATGAGAAGAGGGCGGTCGTGAGCATTCAAGGTGTTTCGTATCCCATCGATACCAAATTTAGGACCTGGAAAACACTTTTTTATATCATCAGAAAATGTCAAATCAATTAATTTAATTTCTCCATCCAGTGATAGCTTTCCGAAAACAGTTGTAAAAATCGCTGGTAAGTCGGTACTGAAGTTAGCAGATGGGTAATGAATTTTAATAAGACCGCGTTTTACTTTTTTATCAAGGTATATATTTATTTTTTCATTATCTTCTAATTCATCTACGCTAATTACTGAGCCTTTATGTTGTTTTAATTGTTCTTGTAGTAATTGGGGTAAGTGTGTCCACGAACCAACTGTTAAACCGAGAGCAATTTGCTCTGCTTTTTGAATTAAATTTTGAGAATCATCATGAATTAAGTATGTTGCTGTTATTCCGCTCATTTTCATAACCTCCTAGTCGAATAAAAAAACCTCTCAGCTAAGGAGAGGTTTTTACAACCAGCTCCTTATCTGTCAGCTTAATGCTGCGAGAATTAGCACCGTGCCTATATAAAATAGATCGGTTGCCGGGTTTCATTGGGCTCGTCCCTCCACCTGCTCTTGATAAGAAGTATTCGGAAATATTTTAATTTTTTTAATAACTGAATTCTGACAGAGAATTTTTATGTTGTCAATGATTTTTTGAAAATTTTTAATTGATCAATCCTATGGACCGCTTCGCGAAGGCGTTCTTCTGTATGTAATAAGCCAACGCGAATGTAATCTTCCCCATGTGTACCAAAGCCGACACCTGGTGCAACGGCAACGTGAGCTTTCTCTAATAATACATCAGCAAATTGTTCTGAAGTATACCCATCTGGAATAGGCAGCCATGCAAAAAAAGATCCTTTTGGTGCAACCACATTCCAACCGATAGAACGACAGGCAGTAATCAAAGCATTTCTTCGAGATTCATAGCGTTCAACTAGTTCATCTACGCAAGTTTGCGGACTTAGTAACGCTTCGCGAGCAGCTTCTTGCACGGCACCGAAAATACTGACATACATATGATCTTGTAATAAGTTGATTGCTTCAATGACACTTTCATTCCCAACAGCAAACGCAATGCGCCATCCTGCCATATTATATGTTTTTGATAATGTATAAATTTCAATGCCAACATCTTTTGCTCCATCAACTTGTAAGAAACTAATTGGCTTTTTAGCATCAAAGCCAATGGCACCATACGCGAAATCATGACAAACTAAAATGTCATGTTTGTTTGCAAACGATATAGTTTCCTCGAAGAATTTTGTTGTTGCAATGGCTCCTGTTGGATTGTTCGGATAGTTTAAAAACATTAATTTTGCTTGTTCAGCAGTTTGGAAATCAATCTTTGTATAATCAGGTAAAAAATGATTTTCTGCCAATAATGGCATTGTTGCAAGTTTTGCTTTCGCTAAGGCAACACCTGATAAATAATCTGGATAACCAGGATCAGGAACGAGAATTGTATCGCCTGGATTTGTAAAACAAAGCGGTAATTCAACTAATCCAGCTTTTCCGCCAAATAAAACAGCTACTTCGGTTTTGGGATTTAACTGTACACCGTATTCACGCTCATAAAACGTAGCGACAGCTTCTTTTAAGCTTTCGTGTCCGCGAAATGGCGGATATTTATGATGAATTGGTTGTTCTACTGCACGCTGCAGTGCTGCTACGATATGCGCTGGCGTTGGCTGATCTGGATTTCCTTGTCCTAAGTTAATAACATCATGACCAGCTTGCACGGCTTTGTTGACTTTTGTGACAAGCGAAGCAAAAAATTGTGTTGGTAATGACGTTAATAACCCAGAAGATTGAAAATATTTCATACTTTCCACCTCTTTTGAAAGTTGTTACAATTCTAGTGACAAATAATATAACCATTCCAACTTTTTGTAAAGAAAAAATAAAAGGGAGTAGGGAGAAATCAATGAAAATTGCTTGTATTCAAATGGATATTACTTTTGGGAATGTAGAAAAAAATATAGAACATGCTGGAATAAAAATAAACGAAGCGATGAAGGAAAAACCAGACGTTATTGTATTACCAGAGTTATGGACAACAGGTTATGATTTGGAACGTCTTCCTGAAGTTGCTGACCAAGATGGGAAATACACGAAACAATTATTATCAAAGTGGAGTAAGCAAAATTGTGTGAATATTGTTGGAGGATCGATTGCTAAGCAAACAGAGAAAGGTGTTACAAATACAATGTATATTAGTAATCGAAGCGGGAAAATTGTGGCTGAATATAGTAAAGTGCACTTGTTTCAACTGATGGATGAGCATAAATATTTAATTGCTGGAAATAAAACGGGTCACTTTATATTAGATGATATGCCGTGTGCAGGAACAATTTGCTATGATATTCGTTTTCCAGAGTGGATACGCGTTCATGCTGCACAGGGGGCAACAGTATTATTCGTTGTAGCCGAGTGGCCACTTGTTCGCTTAGCGCATTGGCGGTTATTACTTCAAGCAAGGGCGATTGAAAATCAATGTTATGTTGTGGCTTGCAATCGTGCTGGGCGTGATCTGAATAATGTATTTGCAGGCCATTCGCTTATTATTGATCCTTGGGGAGAAGTCGTGAATGAGGCAGATGAAACAGAAATGATTTTGTATGGAACATTAGATGGAAAGAAGATTTCTGAAGTGCGTAAAGGGATTCCTGTTTTTTTTGATCGCTGTCCAGAATTGTACATGTGAAAAAGTATTGACAAACAATTTTTATTCTTGGTATAGTCAACAACAGAAACCGGAAAATTCAGACAACTATATACTCTTATCAAGAGCAGGTGGAGGGATTTGGCCCGATGAAGCCCAGCAACCGACCGTAATACCATTGTGAAATGGGGCGCACAATTCGCGCCTAGTAAGGCACGGTGCTAATTCCAACAGAAAGAGAGACTTTCTGATAGATAAGAGGGGAGAAGTGAATCTTCAAACCTCTTTCGTCATCGAAAGGGGTTTTTCTTATGATGAAAAACCCCGATACATTAAGGGGGAATCAGAGTGGGGTACAAACAATTAACAGAAGAAACAGCCGTTACATATGCGAAAGAACATGGTTATTTTTCAGAAAAGGCAGTTGTCACTTGTGAAGAAATTGGTGATGGGAATTTAAATTATGTGTTTCGTTTACATGATGGGAAGAAGGGATTGATTCTTAAGCAGGCTCTTCCATATGCAAAGGTAGTAGGAGAAAGTTGGCCGCTATCTTTACGCCGTGCAACCATTGAAAGTGATGCATTGCAAATTTTTGCAAAATACGTACCAGAGTATGTACCGAAAGTATACGGGCACGATGAAACATTAGCGATTATTGCTATAGAAGATTTATCAGCATTAACGATAACGAGAAAAGGATTGGTAAACGGGGAAGACTATCCACTATTATCCAAACATATCGGGCGTTTTTTAGCTCATGTTCTTTTTTACACATCCGATTTTGGACTACAAACAGAAGAAAAAAGAGTGCTAGATAGTCAGTTTACAAACCCTGATTTATGTAAAATTACAGAGGCTCTTGTATTCACTGATCCATTTGCAAACTATGAAACAAATGAGTATGAAGAAGAATTACAAGATGTTGTTGACGAACTTTGGTGGGATAAAAATTTGAAGCTACAAGTAGCGCAGTGTAAGTATAAATTTTTGACGAGAAAAGAAGCATTAATTCACGGTGATTTACATACTGGAAGCATATTTTCATCATCTTCAGAAACGAAAGTAATTGATCCAGAATTTGCGACATTTGGTCCGTTTGGATTTGATTTAGGCCAATTGATTGCCAATTTATTATTAAATGCACTGTCACGTGAAGAAAACAAACGCAGTGTATTATTTTATCATATTGAGCAAACATGGAGCGTTTTCGTAGAAACATTTACGAAGTTATGGGTACTCGAAGGCATAGAGCCGTATACGAAAGAAAAGCAATGGTTACCAATTGTACTGAACAATATTTTCACTGATGCAGTTGGATTTGCAGGATGTGAGATTATTCGCCGTACAATTGGATTAGCGCATGTCGCAGATTTAGATGAGATTTCTCATAAAGAAACACGGTTACAAGCAAAAAGACACGCATTACGGTTAGGAAGAAAATTACTTCTACATAAAATAGAAAATGCAGATGCTCGTTTGTTCCATATATTATTTAATTCTATTGTTTTTGAGAAGGAAGTGAAAGCATGAGTACAAACGTGGCAGTACTTTGTTCTGTTAGTTGGAAGGGAGATTCCATCGCTCTTTTGAATTAAAAGAAGCTGCCGACTATTGTTGAATATAAGACATTAACTACAATTGAAGATGTTTGGAAAAGTATTGTTTTATTAGTGGTGCGAAGGGAGTATCAAGTGGAAATCGCAAAGATATTCGGAAAAACAAGCTGAAATGATTTAGCTTGTTTTTATTTACCACTTTTTTGGAGTTTCACTTACTTATAATAAGAAGGGAGGAGAGACTATGGAGGAATGGATATCGGTTATAGGCAATGTTGGCTTTCCAATTGTTGTTACGCTATACTTACTGCATAGAATTGAAAGTAAGTTAGATAGCGTTATTGTCGCGATTGAGAAGTTACCAAAGCAGATGCAAAGATATGAAGCTCCAAAATAAAGTGAAACTTCCATCAGTGGGGGATGAGGTCCCCCACTGATGGAAAGCTCTCACCAATCGGGCTCTTAGGGGCAGTTATTCCCCGCCTATCTTCTTCGCTTTCTCTAAATCTTGATGTGGGGGTCTTACTGCCCAAAAGTAGCGGAATAAAATATATTCAAAAACGGATTGTGTGGTAAAGGCACAATCCGTTTTTGAATATATTTAATAGAAGAAAAAATTTGCTGAACTTTACTGTGCGGTATAACCACCATCAATGACAACAGCTTGTCCTGTAATGCCTTTCGCTTTTTCACTTGCTAAAAATAAGGCGTAGTCTGAAATTTCTTCCACGCTAAGCAATCTTTTTTGTGGTACAAGCGGGTAAATTACATCTTTTAATACATGTTCAAGCGGGACATCTCTTGTTATCGCTAAATCTTGAAGTTGGTTGCGAACAAGAGGTGTATCAACGTAGCCAGGACAAAGTGCATTTACTGTAATACCATGCTCGGCAGCTTCTAATGCCGCTACCTTAGTGAGCCCAATTACCCCGTGTTTGGCGCTGTTATATGCAGATTTTCCAGCAAAACCAACAAGACCATTAATAGAAGCTATATTAATGATGCGTCCGTATTTTTGTTTTTTCATAATAGGAAAAGCATGTTTTATCGCAACAAACGGTGCAATTTGCATAATCTTAATAAGCATTTCAAATTTTTCTGTTGGAAAATCTTCAATCGGGGAAACGTATTGCATACCTGCGTTATTAATTAATATATCAAGTGAACCAAAACGTGCAACTGTTTCAGAAATAGCTTGTATAATCTCTTGTTCTACTGTTACATCACATTGCATTCCAAATACTTTATATCCTTCGTTCTGTAATTGTTTCGCTGCCTCTTGTGCCTTGTCTTCTAAACGATCTGTAATCATTACAGTTGCGCCTTCTTTTGCAAAGGCTTTTCCCATTTCATATCCAATTCCGCTTGCGGCACCTGTTAAAAATACAACGCGATTTATAAACATTTTTTATTCCATCCCTTTCATGAATATAGTTAACTCTATTGCTCTATTTAGAGAAATAAGGATGGAAATCCTGCAATCTTTTTGGAAAAAAATGCTTAAGCTATCTTGTAAAGCAAAATACCGGTTGTTATACTACTTGGTAAAGCAAGATACTTATATTTATCTATCTTGTAAAACAAGGTAGAAGGAGGATTTGAATAATGTCGACGAGTCAAATGCTAAAAGGTATTTTAGAAGGATGCTTGCTTGCTATTATTTCTGAAGGAGAAATATACGGATACGAAATGAGTGAAAAACTGGCACAGTACGGTTTTACAATGGCAAGTGAAGGAAGTATTTATCCGTTATTAATTCGTATGCAAAAAGAAGGATTGATTACGAGTACGATGAAGGAGTCACCATCTGGTCCAAAGCGAAAATATTATACATTAACAGAAAAAGGTGAAGATGCATTAGATGATTTCATGGAAAGGTGGGAAGCGATGCAAAGTAGTGTGCAGCGGTTGTTAGAGGGAAAGGAAAGCAGACGGTAAAGTCTGTATTTCTAACGCTGAAACAATGAAAGGAAATCAAAAATAAGTAATCTAGACGAGGAGGTTACATATGAACGTTTCTAAAGAAGGTAAAAAGTTTTTGATTGATATGAAAGTATATTTATTAACAAAGGGAATAAAAGAAGATGATATAAATAACTTTTTAGAAGACGCTGAGCTTCATTTAATAGAAGGAGAAAAAGAAGGAAAGACGGTAACGGATATTTTTGGAGACTCGCCGAAAGAATATGCAGAAGAATTGGCTGAAGAGATGGAAGTTGATAAAAGGGAAA
Organism: Bacillus rhizoplanae; assembly: GCF_917563915.1. Lineage (GTDB taxonomy): Bacteria > Bacillota > Bacilli > Bacillales > Bacillaceae_G > Bacillus_A > Bacillus_A rhizoplanae. Next base: position 114,423 of record NZ_CAKJTI010000001.1, read on the forward strand.
ATGTAAAATCTCTCGTTACTTCAATTGTTAGTATTGGTGGGTATTGGATATTGAATAGCATTTTATTTAGCAATCCCAATCATCATCTAACGATTTCAAATGTAGATTTAATTGGGTATCCAATCATTTTACTCCTTTCTATTATAGTAACGGTTGTTGCATTAAAAATGTCTTCTTTTAAAAGCAAATTAATAGAGTTTAGTATTATATATGTAATGGTTATGATTCCAATTCTATTACTTGTATTAATTAAGTTTGTTGATGAATGGATGGGGATACCGATTATCCAATTGTCAGAATCGCAAAGTTTTATTTTGGCAGGAATTATATTCTTAGTTTTAATCATTATTAATTTTTACCTTCTTCGTTGGATAGGGGTACTTACAATAATTTTACCAATTTCTGTTATGTTTATATTTGAAGGGTTAGCAAAACAAAATCTATATTGGAGTATTCCTCAAATGTTTTTAGCGTATGGAAGTTTAGCTTTACTTTTCTTATGGTATAACAAAATGGAAAATAAAAAGAATAAAGTGTAAAGAGGATTACGCAGTATTCTAAATTGAGAGTGGGAAAATGGAAACAGAAAAGCGAAACTGGTTATCATTATTGGATCCTGCGTGTTTTCTATTACTTGACACACTGTCAGTTGGAATGATTGCGGTATTTAACTTACAAAGTGGAATATATACAGAACTGAATTATGTAACGTTTGTTTTTGTAATTTTATTTTTATTATTTTCAGGAATCAAGGGTATAACAGAAAAAGAAGAACGATTTTAAAAATTTGGGTACTTGTATTTTTGGTGTGCATTTTTATTTATATGTGCAGGACTACTGTTAATTTGGTAAAGGTCGTGTGAATATGAAATTCTTTTGTTCTTCTTCTTTCTGTTTTGGTTTTGTAGTTGGACTAGGATTTTAATATTTACAAAGAAAAAGTAACTGCAGCGGTTACTTTTTTTCTTTGCGCAATAAGGGACTTTTTAAAGATAATTCTTTTTGGGTATTTGTTAATAAGGAATCTATTTGTGATTTATGAGGGGTAGGAATGATGTAATGCATAAGGTTTGTGGGAGAAGGATGGTGTTCGGAACCGTTTGGACATTCGGGATCTGCATTTGTAAGCTTGTCCTGTACACGGCGCGTGAATAAAATGTGACCAATTTCATGTGCGAGTGTGTACATGTTCTTCCAAGCTGAAGCGGCGTTTGTTAATACAATGTAACCTTTAATTTGTTTATTAGTTGATAAAGAATAGGCACAAGCGATAACGGATTGCTCTTGAAAATAATCACTACCGATATAACAAATATAAATATCACTTTGCGATGCACGTTCGGTACATTCAGCAAATAAAGAAGTCAACTTTGGTTGTGATTTTAGTGAAGACATGTAACTAATTTCACCGTCATTAAAACGATAGGGTTCGTCTAACGTGCTGATATCTTCAATTTGAAATACGATAGGATGCCAAATATATTCAGTAATTGTAATATCCCTAGCAATCCGGTCTTTATCAATATTCGCTCCAGGAGCGATGCAAACACATATGTTAACGTAAGGACACATATGAGACACCTCAAATATAGTGAATTTTTCTGACGAGATAAAAAGAAAATATCTTTAACGATTGAAAAAAGAAGGAATAAATGTTTTTAATGTATCTACAGTATTTTTTGACCGCATCATGTATGGGGAATATTCTTTATTTGATAAAAGTTGCGGCAACATATCATCATCTTTGTTAAGTAAATTGCCAAAATTTGTTATCATATGAGTAAATTGTTCATCCGTAATCATACCGCTCGTGTGCCAATAGCACATCATCGCATAGGCAATGGAGCTTGTATCGACGGTTACGTTTACATTAACATGGGAGTTTCCGCTGTTTGAAATATTTGAGCCGTTTTTTGGTAGCATGATAAAACCTCCTTACAAAAATAGGCTACGTTTTAGTAGCCTAATCGTATTTGTCTCGATTATAGTTGTTTTGATTTGGGTAATTTTGATTTGGGTAATTTTGATTTGGGTAATTTTGATTTGGGTAATTTTGATTTGGGTAATTTTGATTTGGGTAATTTTGATTTGGATAATTTTGATTTGGATAATTTTGATTTGGGTAATTCTGATTTGGGTAATTTTGATTTGGATAATTCTGATTTGGGTAATTTTGATTTGCGTAATTTTGTGAGGATTGAGCGGCATTATTTAATGTATTTGTTAAAAATGGGAGCAAAGCCGCTAATAATTGGTTTGTAACATCTGTATTCAACTGCCCTTGTCCCTGTGCTTGCCCTTGCCCTTGTTCTTGTCCCTGTGCTTGCCCTTGCCCTTGCTCTTGCTCTTGCCCTTGTTCTTGTCCCTGTGCTTGCTCTTGTCCCTGCCCCTGTTCTACATCAGTAGACTGCCGATTCGAAGAAGCTGTTTCAGAATCTAAATCAGAGTCTACATTTAAATTTACGCGGGAATTTCCACTGTCTGAAATCTGAGCAACATTGTGATTGTGTGTATGTTTTTTTGTAGTTTCTTCTTGTGAGTCAGATCCAGATCCAGATCCAGATTCAGATTCAGATCGGTTTTCAGTGTATTGGGATCTTCTTCGATAACGATCATAATAATAAAAACACAACAATACCCTCTCCTTTATGAACTATAGAAATTGTCTATATCAATACTTTATGTGAAAATAGAGAATATGTATGGACAAATTAACTATCATTTAGGATAGTTTTTTATCATGTCACAACATAAGTTGATAAGAAATTATTATATTTACATTAGGATGATTATGGGAAATTACAGCATCAAGGTATGTATATGTAGTGTTCTTGTTGTTGGGTTTTTTAGCGGTGTGATTGTTATGTAATAAGATGATTAGAAATGTAGCGATTATGAGTACTTTTTTTGGAATCGCTTGTTTATCCCGCATTAACGGGCAGTAAGCCCCCCACCTCAAGATTGAGAGAGAAGCAAAGAAGATAGGTGGGGAAAACTGCCCGTAAAAGCCCGATTGGTTCAACTAACCCTCAGTGGGGGATGAAGAAAACCCCCACTGAGGGAAGTTTTACTTTATCCCTTCACTGATGGGATTTCATTTTATTAGCAGCTGTGTGTTGGCCGGGAAAATAAAAAATTGATTGAAAGAAGTCAGAAAATAGTCACACTTCGACACGTTTATATATCCATTTTTTGTTATAGTAAAAAGAAAAGGGGGAAAAAACATGTATACATTTAAAATTGTTTCAGATCGTGAAGCTGTTTATCAGTTTGCGAGTTATGCTCAAGTTGTACAAGGGGTAGAAAGTGTATATGTGGAAGTAGGTGAACCTTTGTATGAGCGTCCTCTTATGAAGTTTTATGTTCATGTCTCCATAAAACAAGAGTATGAACAAGCAAAAGCGTTGCGTGAAATCGCACGTTTAGTAGAATTAGGACGTTTTACATACGTACATTACCGAGATGAAGAAATTGAAAGAGCATTTGAAGAAGTAAAATATGAGAGCCGTGTAGGCTAGATAATAAGGAAGGAAGAGGCTAATGTGAATTAGCTTCTTTTTTTGTTTATCCCGCATTAACGGGCAGTAAGCCCCCCACCTCAAGATTCAAAGAGAAGCAAAGAAGATAGGTGGGGGGAAAACTGCCCGTAAAAGCCCGATTGGTTCAACTAACCATCAGTGGGGGATGGAAAAAACCCCCACTGATGGAAGTTTCACTTTATGAAAATATTTTTATATGTATCAAACAAATAAAGAAGGAATTTTGCTATGATAGGAGAGGAAAAGAAAGGGGAGTTATGTAATGGGGTATATACAGGAACTAAGGGAATTAGTTGGAACAAAACCACTTATTATAGTAGGCTCAGCAATTATTGTTTTAAATGAAAAGAATGAAGTATTATTACAACTTCGTTCTGATACATATGATTGGGGATTGCCAGGGGGAGCAATGGAGCTAGGAGAAACAATTGAAGAAACAGCAGAGAGAGAATTAAGAGAAGAAACAGGTTTAAAAGCAGATTTCTTACAATTTCTTGGTGTGCTCTCTGGGCAGGATTTATATTATCGTTATCCGCATGGAGACGAAATTTATAATGTAATCAATGCATTTCAAGCACATCACGTATATGGTGAAATAGAATGTGATGAAGAAGGGGTAGACATTCGGTATTTTCCAATTGATAAGTTACCGAAATTAAATACAACAACAGAAAAAATCCTTCAAAAATTTTTATTAGCATTAACAGAGTAGGAAGAAGAATGAACCTTCTTTCTATTTTTTATTATATTAAATATTTTGATTTCTTAGTTACCTCATAATATAATAGATATAGATATACATCTTATGTTATTCCATCCAAAAATTTACTAGGATACATAGGAGAGGGGAAAGTACAAGATGCGCAATGTAGTCATTACAGCTGCAGTTCGTTCACCAATTGGAACATTTGGAGGAGCTTTCAAAAATGTAAAACCGACTGAACTAATGGTTCCTGTATTGCAGGAAGCTGCGAAAAGAGGCGGTGTTTTGCCGCACGAAGTAGATGAAGTGATTTTAGGTCACTGTATTCAACGAACAGATGAGGCAAATACAGCAAGAACAGCAGCGCTTATGGCGGGATTTCCTGATACAGTTACAGGTTACACAATTCAGCGTCAATGTGCTTCGGGTATGCAGGCATTAATTTCAGCAGCAATGCAAATTCAATTAGGTGTAAGTGATGTTGTTGTTGCAGGTGGAGTAGAAACGATGAGCTCTAGTCCATATGTATTGAAAGAGAACCGCTGGGGACAACGACTACAACACGGAGAAATTCGTGATATGGTGTGGGAAGTGCTAGAAGATCCAACGAATCATATTATGATGGGTGAAACTGCGGAAAATCTTGCTGAGCAATATGAAATTTCTCGTGAAGAACAGGATGAAGTAGCAGTGTTAAGTCATCAACGTGCCATTCATGCAATCGAAGCGGGCTATTTTGACGAGCAAATTGTGCCGATTACGATAAAGGAACGTAGAAAAGAGATTGTTGTTTCCAAAGATGAACATCCTCGTGCAGATATTACGTTAGAAAAACTTTCGGGTTTAAAAGCAGCTTTTCGTAAGGGTGGAACAGTAACCGCAGGAAACGCATCGGGTATTAATGACGGAAGCGCAGCGTTAGTACTAATGAGTGAAGAAAAAGCGAAAGAAAAAGGGCTGCAACCGTTAGTGAGAATCGTAGGATACTCTATGGCAGGGGTAGATCCTAAAATTATGGGAATCGGTCCAGCACCAGCAATTCGAAAAGGACTGGAAAATGTAAATTGGTCAGTAAACGATGCGGATTTATTTGAAATTAATGAAGCATTTGCTGCGCAATATTTAGCAGTAGAAAAAGAATTGGGCTTAAATCGTGAAAAAGTGAATGTAAATGGTAGTGGAATCAGTCTTGGACATCCAATTGGATGTACAGGTGCACGTATTACAGTAAGCTTGATTCATGAATTAAGAAGACAAGGACTTGAAAAGGGAATTGCTTCTCTTTGTGTCGGCGGCGGTATGGGAGCAGCGTTATTTATAGAAGCACTATAAGAAACAAAACCAGCTAATGTGTTCATTAGCTGGTTTTGTTTCTGTATGAAATAGTCTCCCTCGATCTTCAAACAGAGTTTCACCGTTTGATAATACTCTGTTTCTTCTAAAGTAACTTCTTGTATTTTTCCTAATATAAGCAATACATAGTTGCATCTAGGTACACCATTAAAGTTGGAGAATGTGTAGTTATATTCAAAGTAGATTATATTTTCAAAATAGCAGAAAAGACAAGGATTAGACAACTTATTAATAAAAAATTAAGGACATTAAATACAGAATCTTTTTAGTCCTATATTGCATTGTTCTCGGTTGAAGTGTAATAATGAAGAGTTATATCATTTATTTATCCCGCGTTAACGGACAGTAAGACCCTCACCTCAAGATTCAGAAAAAAACAAAGAAGATAGGTGGGGGATAACTGTCCGTAAAAGTTCGATTGGTTCGACTAACCCTTAATGAAGGAAGTTTCACTTTATATTTAGAGAGAAAATAATTAGTATAATTATATTTAATGGTTGTTTCATAGCATGTAATGATAGGAGTAAGACAATGAAAATATGGAACGTATTTTGTATTTTATGTAGTTTTGTTATTGTTTTAAGTGGTTGTGCTCAGCATGAAAAAGTGAAGCAGCCGAAGAAACAGGCCATTCCAGAAACGAATGAATACGGCGGCATACAATTAACAAAAGTGGGACAAGAGATTAAAGAAAAAAATTGGGGTACTCTAAAATTAGAACAAATCAAACATGTAAATGAAACATTTACAGTTGGAACAATGAAAATCTATGTAGAAAATGTGAGAGTTATTACACTATCGAATATGGAAGATGAAACAAAAGAGATGTTGGAAATGTATACAAAATTAAGTCCAGAAGAAGTACAACGTCGTTTAGGTGAGACACTGGACCAAGCAGAGGCAGAATGGTATGCATCATTAAGTGGACAAGATATTGGTGATACTGCTAAATATGTTGAAATTACATATAAGGTTGAAAATACAGGAGACAAAGAGATGCAGTTCTTTTCTATGAATGATGTAACTGTAAATGAAACGCAACAATTTCATGTACCAAAACAAAACTTCTTATATGCAGAAGACACGTTTGTTGGTACAAAAAGTGTAACGAGAGAGGATTATAGTTCTGGTGAAATAAGGGAAGGGTTAATTGGTCTTTTACTAAGTGATAATAATGAAAAAATAAAAAGGATTTCTTTTACAACAGATGTACTTGCAACAGGCGATACACATCAGAAAATAGCAGAACCACAAACATTTACCATTTCACTATAACAGTGAAATGGTTTTTTCTTAATTGTTAGTAGGACAGGAAATATGTCGTTTTGTAGAGAATTTATATACATATAGCGTTTAGGAGGGAAATGAAAATGCAGAAGGGATGCTACGTATGTGGTAATAAAGAAGTAGAAACAGGTACTATGTCACCTTATATAGAAAGCAATATTGGAAGTTATATTGTTCCGTTCGCAGAAATGACAGCAGAAGTGGCAATATGTAAGAATTGCGGAGCTGTTATAACGATGAAACAAGAACATATAGAGTATAATCAAAGGAGAGAGAAGTAAACGTAATGTATATTGTCAAAGCAAATCTACATGATGCAAAAGAACTTGCACGCGTTCATGTTGATAGTTGGAGAGAAACATATGAAGGCATTATGCCAAAAGAAGTGTTAGATAAAAAATCGTATGAGAAACGAGAAGCATTGTGGAAACAAATATTACAGAAGCAGCAGTCGCATGTTTATGTTGCCAAAACAATTGATGGGAAAATAATTGGTTTTGCAGATGGCGGGAAAGAGCGAACTGGTAAATATGAGTATGACGGAGAGTTATATGCGATATATATTTTACGGGCATATCAGCGTAACAAACTTGGAAAAAGATTGATAAAAGCGGTGGCAGCAGATTTATATAAGAATGGATATCGTTCTATGCTTGTTTGGGTAGTAGCGAACAATCCGTCTAAATATTTTTATGAGGCGTTACAAGCTTCTTTTGTAGATGAGAAGGATATTGAAGAATTATACATAAAAGAACTTGCATACGGTTGGAAAGATATACAAACTCTTTTCATATAATACAATTCCCGGCAACGGCCTGCTCGTTTTATTACTTCGTGAATATAATGAAGTGAATAGAGTGAAAGGAGAGACAATCCGTGAGAATATTCACGGTTTTGGTCGGGTTTATTGTAGCCGCTTGCTTTCAAATAGGATTATTATGTATGTTACAACGAATCGAGCAACTATCACTTCCTCATCTTCTATATGAACTGGTATATGTAGGGGCATTATTTGGATTTGGAATGGGTATTGCGCATTATTTCTATAAACATAAGATTTATATACTTATAATCGTATTCGTCTTTTTATACGGATGGGGATATTATCGTTATAACGACAGAGTTCAAAGCATTTTACAACTGCACATTGTATCGATTCAACATGCATTACTGTTATTATTTTGTATTATGTTTGGAACCATTGTTTATAGAATGTTGTTTTATAAAGAAAATATAGAGAAAAAGGTCAGATGAAATATCTCATTTGACCTTTTTTAAGATTGTTGTTTTTCTTTTGTAAGGTAAGTTTTTACACTTTGTAATTGGAGTTGTTCAGGGAGACGAAATTCTTGTTTTTGTTCTTCAAATTGTTTTTTTGTATAGGGACCAAACCGGCGGTTATTTTTCAAATCGATAATCCAATAATTTTCTGTCGCTTGATTAGTAATAGAAGCATCAGGGTTATTAGGGTCATCTGTTTGCTCTATTTGTTTTGCTAAAATATAATTGTCGTTCCAGGCAATTTCTACAATTTCTGGTGGAATATATTGAGAGGCGTACAAGGCATCTGTTTTAGGGAAAAGTTCTAGTGCATTACCGGAAACATTAATGAGCTCATATTCATCCCCAATGCTGTAATGAGATGGATTAAAATTTGTTGTACAACTAGTTAAAAATATGAGAGAGCAAACGATGATGAATCGTTTCAATATGAGCTCCTCCTTCTGAAATGTGATTGATACATATTTTACAGGAAAAGAAAATAAAACACCAATTCATGAGTTGTTTACAACTGTTTTTAGACATGATACGATGAAACGGTTAATAAAGGATAGAAAAAAGGAGTCGACACAACATGAAGCTGAAAATACATCAACCAGTGATTGTTATAAACCGTCTAGCTGCTGCAATGATCGATATGTTTTTCATTTCTGTTTCGTATGGTGTTATAGTCGCAATTACAACAGGAAACTATAAAGCAATTTTGAATCGTTTTAATGTGAGTTCAGGAGACATCCGTTATGACCTTGGGCTTTCATTTTTATTAATGGCGCTTTATTTTATAATTCTACCATTTATTTGGAATGGAAATACACTAGGGAAAAAAGTTACACGTACAAAACTTGTATCACTTACAAGTGAAAAGTTAACGTTAGGAATATTAACAATGAGATTTATTGTATTGTTAGTACCAAATATCTTATTTCTCGGAATTCCGGTGATATGTAATATATACATGATGTTGATTAGAAGTGATAATCGTGGCTTTCATGATCTTATAGTAAAAACTAAAGTTATAAGTGTTGTGTAGAGAAAGGGAAGTAGTTGCTTCCCTTTTTTAATTTGAAAATATTTGTTTGTATAATTTGGTACAGGGGAAATATGAAAGAACTAGTCATACTAACATTAAAGATTTTGTCAGCACAATGGAGGATACTATGAATTTGGTTAAATAGGAAATGATTGAATAAAAATCAACTTGAATTATAAAAATATTTTTATTCAGTCTAAATTTTTACAAAATTCGATATATTTAATTGGTATAATAGAATTTATATAGGACAGGCATCTCCTATATAGTACCCTCCATATTGATGGCGCGTCCTGGAAAGGCGCGCTTTTTTATAATTAATAGACTGAAAATTAAGAAAATGTTATTATTTATAATAAAGAGTTCATGTTTCTTCACATTGGGAGGGAGCGAAATGACAGGAGAAAGTTTATTATTTTGGGGAATTCTTATTTTTATTGGTCTAGTTTTTGATCAGTATAATAGTAAGAAAAAAGGGAAAATTCGAAAGTAAGCGATTATATTATATGTATCTATCTTTTCCTGCTTGCGGATGCTTCGAAAAAAGGAGTATACTGTATGACGGTAAGACTAACCAGAAGGAGTAATGACGATGAAGCTAGCAGGAAAGGTTGTCGTTGTAACAGGTGGAGGCATCGGCATTGGCCGTAACACGGCTCTTTTGTTGGCACAACAAGGTGCAAAGGTAATTGTGACAGATATTGATGAGGAAAACGGACAAGCAACAGTGGAGGAAATTGTAGATTTAGGTGGAGATGCACTTTTTGTTACTCATGATATGAGTAGGCAAAGTGATTGGCGACATGTTTTAGAAGTTGCAATTGAAGCCTACAACAGAATCGATATGTTGTTTAATAATGCCGGATTATATAAAATAGGTCCAATTTTTTCTCATGAAAAAGAGAACGATTCCAATGCGCTTTGCATAAATGACGTCTGGATAGAAATAAAACAGTTGAGGTCATCTTTTATGGAACAGCAAGAAGAAGTGAGATTGAGTGATCTACCTATTTTTGGTGTTATCAGTACAAAGGAACAGTCACTTCATACAGTAGAATCATTAGTATAATAAGTTGAAAACCGTCCTCAATTTGTATGTGGACGGTTTTTTTTTATTTAGCGAATACGTTTTTCAGTTTTTATATCAAAGAAGTGCGCTTTGTTCATATCAAAAGCAAGCTTGATCTGGTCACCGTGTGTAAAAGTATGTCTTGCGTCAACACGAGCTGCAAAATCTTGATTTCCAAGTTTCATATATAAAATAGATTCTGCACCTAATAGTTCAGCAACATCGATTTGTGTTGTAAATGTTGTGTCTTGTGAAGCTTCCAAAAATAAGAGTTCATCATGAATATCTTCTGGGCGAATGCCTAAAATAATTTCTTGGTTCATGTAGCCATGCTTGTCTAGTAGTTTCATTTTTCCTTCGGATACTTTCATTTTTACTTTATTGTCTATTACAAAGTGATTTTTTGTTAACTGACCACGAAAAAAGTTCATCGCAGGAGAGCCAATAAATCCGCCAACGAAAACATTTTCTGGTGTTTCATATACTTCTTTTGGTGTTCCAATCTGTTGTATCTTTCCATCTTTCATAACAACAAGACGCGATGCCATTGTCATAGCTTCTGTTTGATCGTGTGTTACATAAATAGTTGTTGTTCCCAGTTTTTGATGTAGCTTAGAAATCTCTGAGCGCATTGTTACCCGTAATTTTGCATCTAGGTTTGATAACGGTTCGTCCATTAAGAAGACTTTTGCATCACGAACAATGGCACGTCCTAATGCGACACGTTGCCGTTGTCCCCCAGATAAGGCTTTCGGTTTTCGATTTAAATATTCTTCAAGGCCTAAAATACGAGCTGCATCCTTTACGCGGCGATCAATTTCGTCTTTTGGTATTTTGCGAAGTTTTAAGCCGAATGCCATATTATCGTAAACACTCATATGTGGGTAGAGAGCATAGTTTTGAAAGACCATTGCAATGTCGCGATCTTTTGGAGGAACATCATTCATTACCTTGCCATCAATTGAGAATTCCCCTTTGGAAATATCCTCTAAACCAGCAACCATTCGTAATGTCGTTGATTTTCCGCATCCAGATGGACCGACAAATACAATAAATTCTTTATCTTGTATGTGTAAATTGAAGTCTGTAACTGCAGTTACATTGTTATCATATATTTTATAAATGTTTTCTAATTTTAGTTCTGCCATGACTTTTCCTCCCAGCAAAAAAGTATGCAAACGTTTTCTTTGATTTTATTATAAATGAATGCATAATAAAAAGAAATAAAAAATTAAAACGTTTTCATAAATTTAAGAAAATATACACAAAAATAGTGTGTTTTTAATATTAAAAGAGCTCTAACTATATTTTTTAGATCATACAAAAAATGTAAGCATTGTTTTCATTTTATTTAAAATCTGTTATCATTCACTAATGAAAACGTTTGCGCCTGTTTTGCGATTAAATAATGAAATGGGGTAGCATGATGGAGAAACAATGGTGGAAAGAAAGTGTTGTATATCAAATTTATCCGCGTAGCTTTATGGATAGTAATGGTGATGGAGTTGGTGATCTTCGCGGAATTATTTCAAAGCTTGATTATTTACAAGAACTAGGGATAGATGTAATTTGGTTATCACCAGTTTATGAATCTCCAAACGATGATAACGGTTATGATATTAGTAATTATCGTAAGATTATGGATGAGTTTGGGACGATGAATGATTGGGATGAATTGTTGGATGAAATGCATAAACGTAATATGAAATTAATGATGGACTTAGTTGTCAATCATACTTCAGATGAACATAATTGGTTTGTTGAATCCCGGAAGTCAAAGGATAATCCATATCGAGATTACTATATTTGGCGTAAAGGAAAAAGTGGAAAAGAGCCAAATAACTGGGGAGCTGCTTTTAGTGGATCTGCTTGGGAGTATGATGACACAACAGATGAATATTACTTACATTTATTTTCAAAAAAGCAACCAGATTTAAATTGGGATAATGAACATGTGCGCAAAGGGATTTATGAGATGATGAAATTTTGGCTGGACAAAGGGATTGACGGCTTTCGAATGGATGTCATTAACTTTATTTCAAAAGTAGAGGGATTACCAGCTGTGAATACAGAAGCAGAGGGATATGTATCGGGTCATCAATATTTTATGAATGGACCTAATATTCATACGTATTTACATGAAATGAATCAAGAAGTGTTATCTCAATATGATATTATGACAGTTGGTGAAATGCCTGGTGTAACAACGGAAGAGGCGAAGCTTTATACAGCTGAAGATCGTCAGGAATTACAGATGGTATTTCAGTTTGAACATATGGATTTAGATTCTGGAGAGAATGGTAAATGGGATGTAAAGCCATGTTCGCTTGTTGTATTAAAGGAGAACTTAACAAAGTGGCAAAAAGCATTAGAACATACAGGATGGAATAGTTTGTATTGGAACAATCATGATCAACCGCGTGTTGTCTCTCGCTTTGGTAACGATAAAACTTATCGTATTCCGTCAGCGAAAATGTTAGCGACGGTACTTCATATGATGAAAGGAACTCCTTACATTTATCAAGGAGAAGAGATTGGAATGACAAATGTCCAATTTGCTTCAATTGATGAATACCGTGATATTGAAACGTTGAATATGTACCATGAAAAAGTAAGTGAGCGTGGTGAAAATCACGAAATGGTGATGCAATCTATTTATGCTAAAGGACGCGATAATGCTCGGACACCGATGCAATGGGAAGACAGTGAACATGCTGGATTTACATCAGGGAAGCCGTGGGTCCAAGTAAATCCTAATTATAAAGAAATTAATGCGAAGCAGGCATTACATGATTCAAATTCTATTTTTCATTATTATAAGAAATTGATTGAACTTCGTAAAAAGCACGAAATAATTGTGTATGGTACATATGATTTAATTTTAGAAGACCATCCATCTATTTTTGCTTACGTAAGAACATGGAAAGATGAGAAATTACTTGTCATTGCAAACTTTACTGAGGATTCATGTGTATTTGAATTATCGGAGGAGATAGCGTACAGTAATGTAGATTTATTGATACACAATTATGATGTGCAGGATGAATCAATTGAAAATATTATTTTACAGCCTTATGAAACGCGGGCGTATAAATTGAAATGAGAAATATGTAAGTAGACATTAGAGAGGCTTGGAGACAGGTCTCTCTTGTTTTTCAATTAGAATGACAAGTAACGATGAGGGATATGTTGGTATAAAGTAAAAGCCTTGTTTTCTATACAAGGCTTTTAAGCTTTACCATGTTAAAATGGAAAATCCATATGGTGGAAGTGTAACTAGTAATGAGTTTGTTTCAGCGGAAAACTCTTCTTTTGTATACAGATTTACAATTTTTTTACCACCAATACGAAAAGGTATCGGAGCTGTAATTTCATTATTTGTTGGATTTAAAACAAATAATATTGTTTCTTTTCCGTATGTTTTTGTATAAGAAATATAATTGTGTTTGTTGTTGGCTTCAATCCATTGAAATGAACCGTGCCCGCCAAAGGCTTTATATTGTTTCCGCAATGAAATTAATGTTTGTATATGCTGAAATAATTCTTTATCTTGTTTATCTTCATCCCAGATCATACATTTTCGGCAACCTGGGTCCATTCCCCCGTCCATTCCAATTTCATCACCGTAATAAATACATGGTGAACCGATGAAAGAGAATTGGAATACATAGAGTAATTTTACTTTTTCTTTATTGCCTTTACAGGTTGTTAAAATTCGCGGTGTATCGTGGCTGTCTAGTAGATGAAAAGCAGCTTCGTTTACATTCATGGAATATGAATGAAGAGATTCGGTAATTTGATGCATAAAATCATTTGCCCGAATGGTTTCATTTGCAAAATAAGAAAGAAGAGCATTTGTAACAGGATAACTCATGACGGCATCAAATTGATCGCCTTGTAGCCATGGAAGAGCATCATGCCAAATTTCGCCTAAAATGTAGACATCAGGATTAATCGCCTTTACTTCACTGCGGAATTCACGCCAAAAGCTATGATCCACTTCATTCGCTACATCAAGTCGCCAGCCGTCAATGTGAAACTCTCGTACCCAATAACGTCCTACTTCTAGTAAGTATTCTTTTACGTCTGGATGAGTTGTATTTAGTTTTGGCATATACGGTGTAAAAGCGAATGTATCATAATTAGGAAAAGGTTCTGTTACAATTGGAAATTCATGAATATGAAACCAGTCTTTGTAGGAAGAGTGTTCTCCTTTTTCGAGAACATCTTGAAATTTATCGAAAAAGTATCCGCTATGATTAAAAACGGCATCTAGCATAATTTTTATACCGCGTTGATGGCATGCTGCCACAAGCTTCTGAAATGTTTCTTTTGTCCCAAATTGAGGGTCGATTTCCATATAGTCAATCGTGTCATATTTATGATTAGACTGTGCCGTAAAGATTGGAGTAAAGTAAATGCCGGAAATACCAAGTTCTACAAGGTAATCAAGGTGATTCATAATGCCGATGAAATCCCCGCCAAAAAAATTTGTTGCAGTTGGATCTGCGCTGCCCCAAGGAAGAGTGTTTGCTGGATTACATGTACAATCTCCATTGGCAAATCGTTCTGGAAAAATTTGATACCATACTGTATCTTTCACCCATGGTGGAGCCGTAAAAATATCCTTTTCGTGTATAAATGGGAAGCAAAAGTAATAGCCAACGTCGTCAGTAGGCGCTTCAGAGAAAAAGCCTCTTTCTGTATAAACGACAGCTTCAGTGCTGCTTTTCAGTTCGAATCCGTATCGTAAACGCTTAAATTTTGGTTCAATTGATACAAACCAATAATCAAATAAATCTGTCGAACCACTCTTTTTCATTGGCGTTTTTTTTGTTAACCATTTGCCCTCTTGCCATTCATATGGGTCGCCATAAATGAAGGATACTACATCTACGTCGTTTTTTTTCGTACGTAGCCGAATATGAAGTGTTTTTTCATTGTGAGCGTATGCGTAATTATCTTTTGGCCTATGGTATATTGCTTCTTTGAACATATAAAAAACCTCCTCTACTAATTCTTTAAATAAAGATATATTGCAAACGATTGCTTTTTTATATATTTTTAATATTGCTTATAAGAGTAGTACGCATTCCATATAAAGTCAATGAATATAAAGAATAAATGCATGAATTTTTTGAAAAATAATATTTGCAAAATATATAAAAGTATGTATAATAATAGATAAATAGCGCAAACGTTTTCATAGATTGAAAAGTTGTTTGTGCTTCTTTTAAACTATTATTTGCAAACGTTTTCATTGATTAGAGTACTATATACATAATTTGGGGAGGTATTAAGGGATGAAGAAAAAAGCGTTATCTTTATTAACGGTTTCAGCTTTGGCAATTGGTATGTTATCGGCATGCGGACCGAAAGATTCAGGGAAAAAGGAAGCGAGCAAGGAGAAGAAAGATTATGATCTTCTTGTTTGGGAAGATCAGAAAAAAGGTGTTGGTTTAGATCCAGCCGTAAAAAGTTTTGAAAAGAAATATAATGTAAAAGTAAAAGTTGTCGAGATTCAGATGACAGAACAATTAAAAAAACTTCGTCTTGATGGTCCAGCTGGTACAGGGCCGGATGTTGTAACATTACCGCATGATCAAATTGGGGATGCAGCGACAGAGGGGTTACTTTCTGAGATGAAAGTGGATGATTCTGTTAAAAATAAGTTTACTGATTTGTCACTGAAAGCGCAAACATATGATGGGAAATTATATGGTTTACCGAAAGCGATTGAAACACCTGTATTCATTTACAATAAAAAATTAATGCCAAAAGCACCAGAAACGATGGATGAACTATTTAATTTTTCAAAAGGATTTACGAAGGACGGAAAATATGGATTTTTAGCATTAGGAGATAACTTCTATTTTGCGAATGCATTTATGGCTGGTATGGGCGGTTATGTATTTGGTGAGAAAGACGGACAACCAAATGTAGCTGATATTGGATTAAATAATAGCGGTGCAGTACAAGGTGCAGAATATATTCAAAAATGGTATAAAGAAAAACTATTTCCAGAAGGAATTATCGGTGAGTCTGGCGGACCAGCTGCAGATGGATTATTTAATGAAGGAAAAGCTGCTTCTATTATGAATGGTCCATGGGCATTCCAGGCAATGGAAAAAGCAGGAATTGATTATGGTGTAGCTCCAATGCCAAAATTACCAAATGGCCAGCCGATGAAAACATTTGTTGGTGTAAAAGGATGGCATGTAACAAGCTTCTCAAAAAACAAAGATTTGGCAACAAAATTCACTGATTGGGTGACAAATGAAGAAAATGCAAAAATTCGTTTTGAAAAAACAAAAGAAATTCCGCCAGTGAAATCAGTTATGGAAGATCCAATTATTAAAAATAACGAAGCTGCAAAAGCAGTAGTGACACAAGCCGAAAATGGTATTCCAATGCCGAATATTCCAGAAATGCAAGAAGTTTGGAAGCCAGCTGGTGATGCGCTGCAATTAGTTGTAACAGGCAAACAAGAACCAAAAGCGGCACTTGATGAGGCTGTGAAACAAATTAAAGGAAACATTGAAGCAAATCATAGTAAGAAAAAATAATATAGAATTCGTGTCTTTTGTAAAACAAGAGGCACGAATTCTCCTCCTTCCAAGGGGAAGAAAAAAGGGGGAAGAACTATGCAAACATCCTTTGAACCAACACATGCAGTAAACGGTTCAAAACACCGAAAAACAGCGGCAGCGTTGTCTATTATTCCAGGTATTGGTCAACTGTACAATAAACAATATGTAAAAGGTATCATTTTTCTAGTATTAACTTGTTCGTTTTTTGTAGCATTTGCTGATTTGTTAAATATCGGGTTGTGGGGAATTGTAACGCTCGGTGCAGAAGTTCCTCGTGATCACTCTATTTTTCTATTAGTAAAAGGTATTTTAGCAATTATCGTTATTGCATTTGGACTAGGTGTATATGCCTTTAATTTATATGATGCGTATCAAAACGGGAAAAAGCGTGATGTAGGAATACCACTAAATTCTGTGAAAGAACAATACCATCATTTATTAGATCAAGGTTTTCCCTATTTGATGGTTTCACCAGGTTTTCTTCTATTAATTTTTGTTGTTGTACTTCCGATTATTTTCGTCCTATTAATTGGATTTACAAATTATGACTTATATCATTCGCCTCCTGCAAAACTTGTAGAGTGGGCTGGGTTTAAAAACTTTGTTGATATTTTTACATTGCCAATGTGGCGAGACACATTTGTAAGTGTATTTTCTTGGACTGTGATTTGGACCTTCGTCGCAACGACATTACAAGTTGCGCTTGGTATTTTCTTAGCAATTTTAGTAAATCAACCGAGTATTAAAGGAAAAGCGGTAATTCGTACAATCTTTATTTTACCATGGGCTGTTCCAGCGTTTGTATCTATTCTCGTATTTGCTGGCATGTTTAATGAATCATTTGGAGCAATTAATAATCAAGTGTTAACTCTATTTGGAATCGAAAACATTGCTTGGATGACAGATCCATTTTGGTCGAAAATCGCTTTAATTTTTATTCAAACATGGCTCGGATTTCCCTTTATTTTTGCGATGACGACAGGTATACTGCAATCGATTCCAGGTGAATTGTATGAAGCTGCTACGGTAGACGGTGCGACAGCTTGGCAACAATTTCGTAAAATTACATTGCCACTCGTTTTATATGCGACTGCTCCTATTTTAATTACGCAATATACATTCAACTTTAATAATTTCAGTATTATTTATCTGTTTAATGGTGGTGGTCCAGCTGTAGCGGGACAAAATGCAGGTGGAACGGATATTTTAATTTCTTGGATTTATAAATTAACGATGACATCAGCTCAATATGGAAAAGCAGCAGCACTAACGATGATTTTATCGGTAATAGTTATTTCAGTTGCTTTATGGCAATTTAAAAGAACAAAATCATTCCAAGAAGAGGATATGATGTAAATGAATATAAAACGACAGAAGATGTTACGTCTTTCATTAAGTTATTTCGTAATTTTCATTATGTGTATTATTATTTTCTATCCATTATTATGGATTATAGGCTCCTCGTTTAACCCTGGAGATAGTTTGTCGGGATCAAGTATAATTCCTAAAAACGCAACGCTGGATCATTACAGAAAACTATTGGATCTTTCACAAAGTAACTATGTACTTTGGTATAAAAATACGTTGAAAGTTAGTGTTTTGACAATGATTTTCTCTGTATTGTCAATTAGTTTTACAGCATATGCTTTTTCGAGATATCGTTTTGTCGGAAGAAAGAATGGGTTACTAACGTTTTTAATTCTTCAAATGGTTCCAAACTTTTCAGCATTAATTGCATTGTATATATTAGCACAGCTGACAGGATTAATTGATACACATCTAGCATTAATTTTAATTTATGTTGGCGGTGCAATTCCAATGAATACGTGGCTTATGAAAGGATACTTTGATACAATTCCAAAAGAATTAGACGAGTCAGCCCGTATGGACGGAGCAGGGCATTTTCGTATCTTTTGGCAAATTATTATGCCCTTGGCAAAGCCAATTATTGCGGTTGTAGCGCTGTTTACCTTTATCGGTCCATTTACTGATTTTATTTTAGCGAGTATTATTTTGCGTACACCAGAAAATTATACATTAGCCGTTGGATTATACGAAATGGTAGCGAAAAAATTCGGTAATGAGTTTACAACCTTTGCAGCAGGGTCGGTATTGATTGCGATACCAATTTCAATTTTATTTTTATCTTTGCAAAAATACTTTATTTCTGGTTTAACAGCTGGGGGAACGAAGGGATAAATGGGACTTTATGTCCCATTTATCTTTTTTAATTGGAATATCGGTTTATGTAACATAAGAACAGGGTAATTTTTAAAAAAATAGTATATAGTATAGGAAAATAAGGTTCTATCCCTTACAATACATGAAGAGGGAGAATATAGATATAGATTTACATTAATAGAAATTTTTATGAATGGAATAAAGTGAAACTTCCATTAGTGGGGGGCTTACTGTCGCCAATAGCGGGATAAAAATAGAGGTAACTTGTATAAATCATGTAGATAAAAAAGAGAGGAGGAACAAATTTATGACAGTTACAATTAAAGACGTGGCAAAAAAAGCAAATGTTGCTCCTTCTACGGTTTCACGTGTAATTGCTGATAACCCGAGCATTAGTGAGAAAACAAAACGACGCGTTCGTAAAGTGATGGCTGAATTAGGATATCACCCGAATTTAAATGCGAGAAGTCTTGCAAATCAAACAACAAAAACGATTGGACTTGTTATGCCAAGCTCTGCGAGTAAAGCGTTTCAAAATCCATTTTTCCCAGAAGTTATTCGAGGAATTAGCTCATTTGCACATGGAGAAGAATATTCATTGTATATGTCAACTGGAGAAACGGAAGAAGAGATTTTTAATGGTGTTGTGAAAATGGTGCAAGGAAGGCAAATCGGTGGCATTATTCTTTTATATTCCCGTATGAATGACCGTATTTTAGAATATTTACACAGTCAAAATTTCCCATTTGTTCTCATTGGGAAACCATATGAACGAAAAGAAGAGATTACATATATCGATAATGATAACTATGCAGCCGCACGAGAAGTAACAGAATATTTAATTTCACTTGGACATAAACGAATTGCTTTTATCGGTGGTGATTCGGATCTACTCGTTACAAAAGATCGCCTCGCTGGAATGGCAGACGCATTAAAATTAGCTGATATTTCTTTGCCAGCTGAGTATGTTTTAAATCTTAGTTTTTTACGAGAAAGTGGTCAAAAAGCGGTAGAAGAACTTATGACACTTGATGCACAGCCAACAGCTATTATTGCAACGGATGATTTAATTGGATTAGGTGTATTAAGTACTTTATCAGAAAAGGGAATTTCCGTGCCAAAAGATATCTCTATTGTTAGTTTTAATAACGTATTATTATCTGAAATAGCAAATCCACCATTAACAACAGTCGATGTAAATATTTTTCAGTTGGGCTACGAAGCAGCGAGATATTTAGTTGATAAAGTTGAACATTGTGAAACTTCACCAAAGTGTATTATCATTCCTCATAAATTGATGAAACGTCAAACATGCAATGAAATATTGAAGTAGAATCTAAGATTGTATTGTATAGATAAGATTAATTTAAACAAATTATAAAATGAAATATTTATAAAGGTAGTCTTCTCACCCAGAGCTAAGTTGTATGGTAAACATACAATAATATATAGGAGGTGAAGAAGATGGATAAATCAATGAAGTATTTCTTTGCGGTTATTGTTGGTTGGTTATGGACAGTACTTGCTGGGGTAATGGACCAATCATTAACAACAGGTTTTCATTATTTCTCTATTTATGCATTAGATGGACTAATCAATTTCATTCAATATGTGGTGACATTAGTTGGCTGGATAACAGTTGGATTATTTGGTTTTTTTATCATAAGAGATGGTTGGAAAGAGAAAAAAAGATAGTATAAATGCAAAAAAACTAAGGGGAAAGGGTATTCCTCTTAGTTTTTTTGTTGTATAAACGTTTCTAAACGGTCACAGCCTTCTTTCAGCATTTCCATACTATAAGCATAAGAAATACGAATGTACCCTTCACCGTACTCGGAAAATGCTGAACCTGGAACAACTGCAAGTTTAGCTTCTTTCACAAGTTCAATTGCGAAATCAAAAGAAGAGGAGTTTAAATTCCCGATATAAGGGAATAGATAAAACGCTCCTGTTGGCTTTTCAACAGTTAATCCCATTTGTACAAGACGGTTGTATACATAATCGAGACGCTTTTTGTATTGATGACGCATCATACGGGGGGCGTCCTTTGCTGCTGTTAATGCTTCAATTGCTGCATACTGAGCAATTGAAGTTGCACATGTAACATTGTATTGATGGACTTTTAAAATTTGACTAGCTAAAAAGTTTGGTGCAAATAAAAAACCAATGCGCCATCCTGTCATAGAGTGAGATTTTGATAAACCGTTAATTACAATCGTTTTATTTCGCATTTCTGGAAAATTTGCAATAGATATATGTTTATTCTCGTATACAAGTTCGCTGTAAATTTCGTCGGAAAGAACAAAAATATTTTTATCCTTTAATACTGAAACGATCTCTTTGAGTTCTTCTTCTGATAATGTTACACCAGTTGGATTTGATGGATATGGTAATACGATGCAACGGGTTTTGTTTGTAATTGCGTTTTCGATTGCTTTTGCTGTTAAGCGGAATCCTGTGTCACGGACGTCTACAAAAACAGGTTTTGCACCGCATAGACGAATAATAGGTTCATAACCTGGGTAGACAGGGGCGGGTAAGATTACTTCAGTTCCTTCTTCCAAAATCGTACGAAAGGCAATATCGATTGCTTCACTTGCCCCGATGGTTACAATTGTTTCATCTTCCGGAGAATATACTAAATCATAGCGTTCTTTTAAAAAATCACAAGCAGCTTGTCGAAGCTGTAACAAACCCGCATTATGCGTATAACTTGTAAAATTTTCTACAATAGCACGCTTAGCAGCTTCTTTCACTAAAGAAGGAGTTGGGAAATCAGGTTGTCCAATGGTTAATGAAATAAGATCATCATAATTTTGAATCATGTTAGAAAATTGTCGGATTCCAGAAATTTGAATATCCTTTACACGTGGATTAATAAATTGTTCCATGTTGTCTCCCTTTCTTCCGTTGCAAAATTTCTTTTTATTGTATCATATTTATCATACAATCGCTTTGAAAAGCTACAAATAAAAAAGGTCGCTTAAAAAGCGACCTTTTGTTTAATAACCGTATTCCCAATCGATTTCGTCTTCACTCCAAAGAACGGAAGAAACTTTTCCTAGATGTATTACTGAGTTGTTTATAGAGCATGCACAATTGTTTGTACCTGTTTGCTCTTGTAATGTTTTATACACCGATTTCTCAACATTTTCTAGTACAACAAGATTTTCCTCGTTTAAGACGAGCGCAGTTCCTGTCATTTTATTTTCCCCCAATCGATTTCTTAACCTGTATTTATTGTATCTTGTACAGAGACAATTTGATACATGGTTTACAATCATTTTGAAAAGTTGTAACATTTGTGAATTAATTTCCACAAAATGTTTACAGAAATATTAAGAATAATCTAAAAAATAAAACAAATTTGCCAATAAAATGGTATAATCGTATCAAAATGAATATAGGGGATGAGGGGATGGGACTTATCCGTGATTTAATAATTCAAGTTGCTATCATCATTTTGCCGTTATTTTTGTATGAAGCAATTCGTTTAAATCGCTATCAAAGCATGCTTCAAAAGCCCAATCGCTACTTTATTGTATTATTATCAACAATTACGCTTATCCTTTCAATGACATATCCAATTTGTGTTGGGGAAACCTGTAATTACGATTTCCATCAAATTCCAATAATTAGTGCATTTTTGTATGGTGGTTCAGTTGGTATGATTCCGGCTGTAATGGCTATTTTATACGATGGATTTCTGAATGGTTTAAGCTGGTTTCGGTTATTAGAAATTATTTGTATCTCTGTTATCCCTTTTTTATTGTCTAAAAAATGGAGTGCGTTTCCGAAAAATAAAAAAATTGTTTTATCTTTTATGTTGGCATCTTTTTATACACTCATTTCTTTAGGATTTGAAATATTTGGTTTGTTGTTAGGAAAGGGCTTTACGCCAATGATGTCTTATTTGTATAGCGAATACATATTTGCCTCTTTTATTATGATTATGACGATGACATTCCAAGTGTATTTAACAGAGTATTTATATGAAAATGCAATGTTACGAACAGAAATGCAAAAGTCTGAGAAATTAAATATTGTCAGCGAGTTAGCAGCAAGCGTGGCCCATGAAGTTCGTAATCCACTTACAGTTGTGCGTGGATTTATTCAATTGTTAGAAGGTACAGAAGATTTTAAGAATAAAGAATACATGCGTCTTGTTTTGGCCGAATTAGACCGGGCAGAACAGATTATTTCAGACTATTTAAATTTAGCTCGGCCGCAAATCGATAAGAAAGAACATATTTGTTTATCAGCACAGCTTATTGAAATGACGACGTTAATGTCTTCCTTTGCTGCAATGCGAGGTGTATATCTACAGGTTGAAATTGCAGAGAATTTATATACGATAGGTGACAAAACAAAATTAAAACAAGCGATTATGAATGTTGTAAAAAATGGCATTGAAGCAATTCAAGAAAATAAAGGGTATTTAAAAGTGACTGCATTGCAAAAAGATGAATCTATTGTTATTCGTGTCAAAGATAGCGGTGTTGGGATGACAAAAGAGCAGTTAGAGAGACTTGGACAACCCTATTATTCATTGAAAGAAAAGGGGACAGGACTTGGATTAATGGTTACATTTAGTATCTTACAAGCTCATAATGGTACACTTGTATATAAAAGTGAAATAGGTAAAGGAACGGAAGCAATTATTACTTTACCAGCTGCGGTGCAAAACATAGTACATAAAAAGTAAAAGTTACCGAGGTACGGTAACTTTTATTTGTTCATTTCTCCCGTTTTTTCAGATTTAAATCGAATGAATAGACTTTTAAACGATTTAAATAAACTTTGTTCTTGTGAAGCAGCAACTAATCGTTTTGTTTCTTGAATTTCTCGAATAACTTGCATAAGCTGAGCATCGCGATTGCTTTCTTTATTATAAACTTGGTTCATAAGTTTGTTCATTTTTTCTTCTTGTTTGGATTCACGTTTATACATATGATTCATAAGTAAATCCATTTTTTCTTTTTGCAGCGCATCAGTTTCTGCTGCGTGATCTACAAGATTTTGTAGCATTTCCTCTTGTTTTGATTCTTTTACATATACTTGGTGCATTAATTCATTTAGCTTTTCGTCTTTTAAACGATTCTGTGTAATAAGGGTAGAATTTTGATGAATAATTGCTTCGTTTAATTGAGCAAGCATATCTAACTTGTGCATAAATTCTTCAAATTTCAGGCTTTGCTCTTTGAGTTGCAGGTCTTTATTTTCTTTTACAATAGTAGGAGAATCGGGTGGAGACTCTTCTTCTTTTAGTATAAATGAAATCGTTTCCATAATATCTTCTTCCAATGTAGCAGCTCGTTCGTGAATCATTTTTAATAGTCGTAAATCATCCATTTTATACGTGCGAGATTCAGCAGTTTTATCAATAAAATAGCCATGTTGTTCTAAAAGTTGGCTATATTTACGAACCATATTTTTGGGGATTCCCGTTTTATTTGTGACATCTTTTGTTTTATATGTTCCGCTCATGACATTTCCTCCCTAAAAAGTATCATGTATACCAATTCCATTTTTTGTTTTATACTTCCTTTGAAAAAAAATGTCGGAAGGTTGAAAGTTTTCTACATGTTTAGTGAAAAGTTGCACAAAATGGCATGTTATTGATGGAAAAGAAGCTAGGAATATAGAATAATGTCTGAAAACATAAGAATATGAAGTTTGTTATAATGAAAGAAAGAGAGGAAGAAAATGGAGGATGTAAGCTGGATGAAACAAGTAAAAGGCATTTTGATTACAATCATTGCAATTCTGTCTGTATTAATTGGAGTATACAAAGTTCTGATAACACCAGCATCAGAGAACAAGAAAGAGGTATCGTACGACCAAATTCTTGAGTTTCCGAAAGAACGATATCCAGAAACAGGAAAACATATTGCAAACGCAATACAAGAAGGGCATTCTAACATTTGTACAATTGATCGAAATGGAGCTGCGGATAGAAGGAAACAATCGCTAGCTCCATACCCGCCCAAAAAAGGCTATGACCGTGATGAATGGCCGATGGCGATGTGTAAAGAAGGTGGAAAAGGAGCGCACATTGAATATATTAATCCCGCAGATAATCGAGGTGCTGGTTCATGGGTTGGTAATAAGTTAGATCAATACCCAGATGGAACACGTGTGAAATTTGTTGTGAAATAATATATTGCTTCGCATCACTTAATAGAAAAAGGAGTGAAAAGAGTGGAGTTAACAATTTCTTATGCACAATTGATAGTAATGAATCAAGGTATGACATCTCCGCATGTAGATTGGACGGATAAAGATTTTGAAAGAGGCTATGCTGAGGCTGAAGGAACAATTATATTTGAGGCCTTATCTGATTATACGTGTGAAGTAATGGTATTTACTCAGAAATTTGTAGAAAAAAAAGAAGCAATACGAACGGTATCAGCTCCATTCACAGTGTTACAAGAAGGTGTGTTTATAAGCAGCGTGCTAGCAAATCAACTTCATTTTCTTGTTCCGTCAGGAGAGTATATAGTGACTGTGCAAGCAATTCCCCTAGAAGAACCTTCAGTAGATGCCTTGTATAAGATAAGATATGAATTGTTTTTTGAAGAGAACTAGTTATTACGTTGGTGTAGTGGTTTTTTTGTGCACAAGTATATGATTAATTATGAATGCAGAGTAGGTTTTCCAGTGTTCTATGAAGTAGGTTAGTGTTCTTTTAATAAAATTAGAAAACTACTGTCCAAAGGGCAGTAGTTTTCTAATTTTTATCCCGTATTAACGGGCAGTAAGCCCCCCCTCACCGAAATTCAGAGAAAATCGAGGGGGCTTACTGCTAGCATGTACCCGATTGGTTCAACTAACCATCAGTGGGGGATGAAGAAAACCCCACTGATGAAAGTTTCACTTTATTATCGTGCATTTGTTTGCAAAAGTTGGCGAGCTTTTACAGCCGCCTTTACCATATGTTCTAATGCAGGAATAACTTCTTCTGTTTTTCTTGTTTTTAAGCCGCAATCTGGATTAATCCAGAAATATTTTGGATCGCACACCTTTAATGATTGTTCTACAATTACATACATTTCATCTATACTTGGAACACGTGGACTATGAATATCATATACACCAAGGCCAATTCCCTTTTCATATGGATTTTCTCTTAATGTATTGATAAACTCCCCATGACTTCTTGATGTTTCAATAGAGATAACATCTGCATCAAGCTGACGGATTGCTTCAACGATATCTTCAAAGTTACTATAACACATATGAGTATGAATTTGTGTTTCGTTTTCTACTGAAGAAGTAGAAAGGCGGAATGCTTGGACGGCCCATGTTAAATATGTGTCCCAATCTTTCTCTTTTAACGGCATTCCTTCGCGCAGTGCAGGTTCATCAACTTGAATAACACGAATACCAGATGATTCAAGTAAGTTAATTTCATGACGAAGTGCCAGTGCGATTTGATAAGCAACTTCTTTTCTTGGAATATCGTTACGAACGAAAGACCAATTTAAAATTGTCACAGGACCAGTTAGCATACCTTTGACAACTTTATTGGTACAACTTTGTGCAAATACTGTTTCTTTTACTGTCATACCATCAATAAACGCAACGTCACCATAAATAACAGGAGGTTTCACACAGCGAGAACCGTATGATTGTACCCAGCCATTTTTCGTAAAGGAGAAACCAGCAAGTTTTTCGCCGAAATATTCTACCATATCTGTTCGCTCAAATTCGCCATGAACGAGAACATCAAGACCAATTTCTTCTTGATATTGAATCCATTTTTTTGTTTCTTCTTCAATAAATCGTTCGTACTGCTCATTTGAGATGTCACCGCTACGCCATTGTTTTCTAGTTTGACGAACTTCTTGCGTTTGCGGGAAGCTACCGATTGTTGTTGTTGGAAGTAATGGTAGATTCAGAGCTTTTTGTTGTAAATTGTAGCGATCTTCAAATGAAAGAGGACGAGAAAAGTCTTCTTCTTGTAATGCTGATAGTGTAGAGTGTACATCTTTGCGATTACGAGCTGCTGAAGTGCGAATTGTTTCGTGAACACTTCGGTATGTTTGTAATTCATCAGAAATACTTTCTGTTCCATGAACGAGAGCTTTTTGTAAAATAGTAAGTTCTTCTAATTTTTGATTTGCAAAAGCAAGCACATCGTATAATTCGCTTACAAGGTGCGTTTCAGTTGTC
The DNA here is from genome assembly GCF_917563915.1 of Bacillus rhizoplanae. GTDB lineage: Bacteria > Bacillota > Bacilli > Bacillales > Bacillaceae_G > Bacillus_A > Bacillus_A rhizoplanae. Next base: position 141,631 of record NZ_CAKJTI010000001.1, read on the forward strand.
TTGTCAACAGGTGTATGAAGTAAACTACAAGACGGTTGTACAATCCATTCTTTTGGTTGTATAGTTTCTTGTAATGTATGGAAAAGAGAAAGGATTTCATCCAGGTTTGCTCTCCAAATGTTACGGCCATCTATACAGCCAACACCTAATACTTTATTGGAAGGGAATCCATGTTGTAGCAGGGCGCGCAAATTACCTTCTTTACCGTGTACAAAATCAAGTCCAATACCAGTGACCGGGAATGAAATAATCTCTTCATAGTTTTCTTCTATACTATCAAAATACGTTTGCAGCATAATAGATATATTTGGAACAGCTTTACGAATCGTTTCATATAATTCTTTTGCTATACCAATTTCTTGTTTTGATAGGGATGTAAAGATTGGTTCATCAATTTGAACCCAGCGTACGCCAGCGTCTTGTAATTCTTGTAGCAATTGAATGTATGGCTGTATTAATTTTTGTAAAATGTTTGTAAAATGTTCTTTTTTATAACCCTTTGCTAAGCTTAAAAACGTATATGGCCCTAATATTACAGGTTTACCATCAACGCCTAGTTCTTGTTTTGCTTCTTCATATAAACGAAGTGGACGATTCTCTTTAAGAGAAATATGTAAACCTTCCTCATATTCTGGAACGATATAATGATAATTTGTATTAAACCATTTCGTCATTTCACAAGCAACGTGATCTTTTGAACCGCGTGCCATACCAAAGTATACGTCAAGCTCCGATGTATACTTTGAAAAACGTGATGGGATAAATCCGAGCATACATGCTGTATCAAGGACATGATCATAATATGTAAAATCACCAATTGGGATGAGATCGATTCCCTTTTCTTGTTGTACTTTTACATGTTGAAGGCGAATCTCTTTCATTTGTTTCAAAAATTGTTGTTCATCCACTTTGTTTGCCCAAAAAGCTTCTAAAGCTTTTTTCCATTCGCGATGTGATTCAATTCGCGGATACCCTAAGTTACTTGTTTGAATTGTCATTGTGATTTCCTCCCTAAATATAAGTAAGCATTTCCGTTTACTCGGAAATGCCTTTAACGAAAAGTAGACATAGAAGAAGAAAATGCTCCTCTTTCGTTAAAAACACCTCCTCATCATCCGTGAGTCTATCAGTGCCGTTAAAATAGGCAGGTCTCCTGGCTCATGCATCAGCGATTTCTATCACCTTCCCGTTTTCACAGTGGTATATCGAAAGAAATCTCTGCACTTACAGTGGCGGGACCGCGCTGGATTTTCACCAAACTTCCCTTTTAAACACGAAATAAATCTTTTCGTGTACCTATCTCCTTTTGGAAAGGAATGTAACTAGCGTATATGATATTGAAACAAATTCTAACATAATATTTTAAATTTTGTCTACTATTTTAAAAAATGAATATTTCAAAAATTTAAAACCACCATTTAATTGCACTAACATGAAAAATTTTCTAAATGCCACCACCAATGTGATGATGGGTATGTATGGGAGAGGTTATAGTAGTGAGACTGTATACGGTTATATATATCGTGAGCATGATGAAAGAGTAAGCGGTCATAGGAGAGTAGTTCTAGTTGTTCATTTGGATGTAATGTATGAGATTGAAAAGCAATTTCACTGCGAAGAATTAGTATGTATAAGATTTGTTTTTGTAAATAAGAATGGTAGTATACAGAAAATCCATATTGTTTAATTAAATTATCCTTCATAAGGTGTCACCTCCTTTATCCCGCTATTTGCGGGCAGTAAGACCCCCACTGATGGAAGTTTCACTTTATATATTCGTATTGTAATGAAAAGGGGAAGAGGTTACAAAAAAGAAAAAAGGAAAAAAACGCTTAAGAAAATCCATTTTCATGAATACAAAAAACAGTCACTCCTGGGTGACTGTTTCGATGTTTAATTATCTAACCCTGTATGGATTTCTGAAAGTTTTCCTTCTAGTGCGTCTTTATAAAGTTGTTTCAGCCAACGAAATTCAACAGAAGCATGATCAATAACATTTTCCAAAATATAAAGCTGTGCACGAGGAATGCTAGTTTTATTATTTATATATATGCTTTGCATCGTTGTTATAAATGTCTGTGTTTCTTCAATTTTCTTTTTAAGAATCGGCACAATGCATTGATTGCCACCGAAATGACTGAAAGAAAGCCCGGTATAGATTGGTTTATATATATGATTTTTCGCTTGAAATTGTTCGAGTAAAAGAGTATGAAAAAGTCCTTTTCCTTTTTCTGTAATATGATAAATTGTTTTATCCGGACGATTTGTATCACGTATGATATGCGTAACAGCGATAGCTTCCTGTTTTTCTAGCTGCTCGAAGGCGTAATATAAAGACCCCTTTGCATATTTAATATAACAATCCATTTGTCTTTCTTTCATAATGTGTTGCACTTCGTAAGGGTGTTTCTCTCCTTCAAGAAGTAAACCAAGAATGACTAATTTCATGCTCATCTTGCTTCAACTCCAATAGCATTAAACTACTAAAATAAGTATATTCTCCTCTTCATCAAGGAGAGGGAGAGAAGAATGTTAACTAACTTGTTTTTGTTTCTTGTTTGTTGGTACAATTAGTCGCTCTTTTCCCATTAATAAGATGCATATAATGCTAAGGGCTGCAGGAATAAGTGCCCATAAAAATGTGTCAGCGATAGAGGTTGCTAGTGCATGTTTAATACCATCTAAAATTTGTGGCGGTATTTTCTCAGTCGCATTTGGAGATAATAAGAAACTTGTATCGCCGCCTTTTGGAGCCATCTTTGCTAGTTCTGGCGGGAAAACAGATTTTAGTTGATCTGTAAATACATGATTTTGAATCGTACCAAAAATTGTTACACCAAGTGTCATACCAAGTGAACGGAAGAAAGAATTTGTTGATGTCGCAGAACCTCGTTCTCTTATACTTAAATTATGAATAGAAGCCATACTTAAGACAGAGAAGGAAAACCCGACGCCAAATCCAGCTAAAATCATAAAGACTGTAATCATTGTACGTGACGTATCGACTGTTAAAGTACTTAATAAATACATACCAAGAATAAAGAAAATACCAGAGATCATCATAATGTTACGGTAACTTGTACGAGTTGATAACTGTCCACCTATTTGGCTTCCAATAACAGACCCTACCATCATCGGTGTTAAAATTAATCCAGCATTTGCTGCGGATCCACCAAGAACGCCTTGGATGAAAAGTGGAATGTACACTGTACAAATAATAAATGTTGCACCGTATAAGAAGGCAACGCCTTGACTTGCTGCAAATAAACGTTTTCTGAATAAATGGAAAGAAATAATAGGTTCTTCCACTTTTCGTTCAATAAAGAAAAAGATAATCATCATAATAGCAAACGTAGCAAATAAGCTCACAATTACATTTGAATCCCAAGCATACTGTTTACCTCCGAGTTCTAAAGCAAACATGAGGCAAACAATACCAATAATTAAAGTAACAGCACCTGCCCAATCAATTTTTTGTTTACTATATTGTAAAGATTCTTTATAGTATTTTGTAATTAAAAAGAGCGAGATAATCCCTAATGGAATATTAATATAAAATACCCAGTGCCAGTTAATATAGTCAGTAATATAAGCACCTAACAGCGGTCCAAACACACTTGACGTTCCAAAAACAGCTCCAAATAGTCCTGTCATTTTACCGCGTTTTTCTGCTGGGAAAATATCATACATAATTGTAAATGCGATTGGCATAAGAGCACCGCCGCCAATTCCTTGAATTGCACGGTATACACTTAATTGTTCAATGCTAGATGCAGTGCCGCAAAGTATTGAACCAGTTAGAAAGAGAAGTAATCCTCCTATGTAAAAACGTTTACGTCCGTACATATCTGATAGTTTTCCGAAGATAGGCATTCCGGCCATTGTAGCTACCATATAGGCAGAAGTGACCCATACAAATTTATCAAAGCCGCCTAAATCACCTACAATAGTAGGCATTGCAGTAGCAACAATTGTGTTATCCATTGCTGCCAGTAGTATTCCCAGTAGCAATCCTGTTACAACCAATTTTGTGTTACTTGCTTGCTTTTGAGTTATTTGTTCCTCCAAGCATAACCCTCCTTTGTATATCAACAATAAATTATATTATAGTCAAATTTGACCAAATGATAAATAAATTTTTTTCGGCAAAATTATTTTGTCGTACATATGTACTTTTTAGTCAAAGATCACAAACATATACATATAAATTATTTAGTGGGTATATATGTGAAAAAATATGCTATTGGTTACTTATTATAAAAACTGTAGAAATGCAGAAATGTAAAATATTTTTTTAAAACATATTATTGAAAATGATTCATAATATAGGAAGTGACGAAAGGACATGGAGCTTACTTATAAGAATTAGAGAGGACAGAGAACTGTTTATGTGTTGTTATACAATATAAAGCAAATTAAAAAATACTAGAATGAGAAACAATATATAAAGTGAAAATTTTATCAATAGGAAAGTTTTTCATATGCCACTGTTAGTATAAGATAAAAGAATACATGAAACTTTATCAGTAAAGCTGTACATGATGTGCAGCTTTTTTAGAATGATTTTTTCTTTCGTTTATCGAATACTATATAAAGTAAAGGATATAAAAAGGCTAAGTTTTTGTCGGAGGCCGCGAAGAAAAAGTAGAGAGTGTGAAAATTATATATTTAATATTAGAGTGGGGTGAATTTGTATGGTGAAATACTGGGGGGAATTAGAAAATCGAGATAAGTTTTCTTTGTGTATACAACCTTCTTTATGGTCAGGGGGCAATGACAAGGATTTAGCTTATAAGCAATACACTCCTCAAATAGAAGTAACGCTTACGGTGTGTAATATGAAACAACAGTCTTCGTTTTCAGACACTATTTATTATGAACTTCAAGATATAATTGTGATTCAAATTGAAGTGGATAATAAAGGGAAAGAAGCTGTTTCTCGTATATGCGTAAGTCATATGATTAGAGATCAATTATCATATATACCAAATACATTAACGTCTAATAATGGGGAAAACGAATTTCTTTTTCAACTTGTTCGTTGGCGCATTGATAATTTGTCGCCCAAAGAAAAGGCATGTTTAGTATTGCAAGTAAAGGCTGAGCGTAACAATATATCACCTTCTTTACCTCTTCGCGCTACGTATACATTTCAACATAACCAACAAGTGTATGGACCGTTGCAAACAAAGCAGGCCCTGCTGATAAAACGATAAAAAGAAATTATGGAATAGGAGACTACCAAAAAGAATTTATTTTAAGTAATTGAATATCGCTTTATATAAGTAAAGACAAAAGAAGAAGGAAATCATCCATATATAATGGATAATTTCCTTCTTCTTTTGTTGAAATAGCTTTTTTAATTTTATCCCACCTCAAGATTTAGAGAGAAACAAAGAAGATAGGTGGGGGATAACTGCTGGCATGCGCCCGATTGGTTCAATTAACCATTAGTGGGGGATGAAAAAGACCCCCACTGATGGAAGTTTCATTTTATTAGTGAAGGTTATGCTTTTTAAGAAGTTCTTTTTGTTCAATTCCTTTTTTTCCTAAATAGTTATTTTTGTATCCGAAGTATAAGATAAATAAAAAAGAGGAAACATTGATAATTGCATCGATTTGTTCATTTGAAATGAAGCTTAAGCCAAATGATTCAAATAATAATTTTAATGATAAGAGAAAGCCAGTAAGAAAACGGAGAATATCTGATATATTCCCTGGTTTCATGATAAATCTCTCCTTCTGTTATATGTTTTATATAATATTTATATGAAAATAGGAAGAAAAGGAATACAAGCTTATTGGAAAATTGTGCATATATTTTTTATTGAATAAAAAAACATCAGCTATGTAGAAACATATAATAATAGAAAGGAGGTAATAGATGGAATATAAAGGGAAAATTAGCGGTTTATTGTTTGGTAACACTATGGCAATTACAGAATGGATTGCCATGCAAAATATATTAACAAAATTAGATACGAAAGCATTATATGTTACAGCTGGAATTTATGTTGTGCAGATGATACTAAGTTACTATGTCGGTCATCGTTATGATAAAAAACAAGAAGTGAAAAATAGAATACAAGGTTTAAAAAGTAGAGAATTTTCGGGGAGTTTTTTGAAAAATTAGTAGCTTTATCACAAAGAGAAGTAGGTAAAGTTAGTATATATTTGTTTTCTATTAGAAATTGGGAGGAACTAAAGGTTAGTGTTTTAGAACCAAAACTAGAACAAATAGTTCTAAAAGTAGAACAAACATTGGTGTAGACAGTTCGAAAAAGTGATGTTATAACATGCTGGGAAGAAAATAAATATGTAATTACTGCAGCAGATAAAGGGCACGAACAATCAACACTAATGAATCGAATAACTAAAAATTTAACAAAAGTGTTGCAATATGATATTGTACACATCACATTTATATTTGGTGGAGCAACATATCCATTAGAGGAGACTCATTTGAAGTGCTATTAGAACTAGCACAAATGCGATTATTTCAAAATAGAGATATGCAGCAAGTGGAATTATAACATTATTATTTCGAAACATTTTTTTCATTTTTGTTACAATATTTGTGTGTTTTGTAACAAATCCCTTTAAAAATATGGTTAATCATCATATAATTAACGATGGATGTGTCAGTACATTTTGCACAATGATTTCTCATTAAAAGTGTAGAGTTGGAAAGATCTCTACACTTTTCCTTTTGAAGACAATTAGAGAATAATCGGAAAATATTGCATCGATTCCTTTGTACTGTGTAAAATGGAACAAATAGAGATAGAGAGATAGAAAGATAGAAAGGGAATGATAGAATGGTAGACGTTACGAACCACCGCTCTACAATAATTAAGCGGTTGGTTATTGTTGTTATAGCAATTTGTGCTGTGGCAGCAGGATTTTTTCTGTTTCAATCAATTACCTCTCCTGCAAAAGCAGTTGCAAATCAAGAAAATTCCGTTCAGTTTGCAAGTGAACAGACAAAAGTAGAAATGAAAAAAGTAGCGCCTGAAAAATATAATGGTCAAGTGCGTAAAGTAGTATATTTAACATTTGATGATGGACCAAGTGAATTTCAAAAGGAAATTTTAGATATTTTAAAGAAAAATGATATAAAAGGAACATTCTTTATGATTGGTGGAAATATTCCAGCCTATAAAGAGAGTGTGAAGCGCTTAGTAAAAGAGGGACATTATCCGGGTGTTCATAGTATGACGCATAATTATACAAAGCTGTATAAAGAAGGCAAATTTGTCGAAGAAATGAAACAAGCACAAGATATTATGAAAGAAGTAACTGGTATTCATCCAAACCTTGTTCGCTGTCCATATGGAAGTATGCCGGGACTTACTCAAGCGTTGCGTGATCAAATGACATCTGCTGGCATGAAAGAATGGGATTGGACTGTAGATTCTTTAGACTGGAAATTACCAGGAAATCCAAATGGAGTAACCCAAAATGTTGTCTCACACGTTAATAAAGAACGAGAAGTTGTTTTAATGCATGAGAAAAAGCAAACCGTGCAAGCTTTACAAACAATCATTGATGAACTTCGTAAAAAGGGGTATGAATTCGAAGTATACGATGAAGCAGAGCATTTTCCATTAAATTTCTGGCATGATAATCGCATATAAAATAGGAGGAATTGAAGTTGAAATATAAAAAGGTGGCACTAGTAGCAGTTATATCAATGAGTTTACTTGCAGGTTGCTTCGGACCTAAACCGGAAGAAGAGCTATACGTAGCATTTGAGAATGCTGCAAAACAGGAAAAAACAATGTTTGAAGATGCGAAAACATTGGAGACATTAGAAAAGCAAGGACAAGAACTGTACAACCAGATTGTAAAGGATGGAAAAGATAACAATCAAGTGGTAAAAGAGAAATTAGATCAAGCTATAAAAAATGATGCAGATCGTGAAAAAGTATTAGATAAAGAGAAAGAAGTATTAGATAAAGCGCAAGAAGAAACAAAAGATGTTGATAAATACATAAAAGAACTTGAAGATAAAAAACTGCAAGAACAAGCAAAGAAAGTACAAGATGCGTATAAAGGCCGTTATGATGCTTTTAACAAGATGTATGATAGCTATAAAAAATCATTAAAATTAGAAAAAGAATTGTATACGATGCTGCAAGCACAAGATGAAAAATTAAAAGCGATTAGTGAGAAAGTAAAAGCGGTAAATCAATCTTATCAAGATATCGAGTCTCCAAAAAATAAATTTAATGAATATACAAAACAATATAATCAAGAAAAATTGTCATTTTATAAGCAAGCAAACATTAAAATAAAAGAAGACAAAAAATAAAGAAGCTTTGGCCGTTTTGGCCAAAGCTTCTTTATTTTTTTGTGTAAGTACGACGATACCAAGGAATGGATTCGTTTAATTTTTTTTCTTGTTGAAATGCTTCTTCCCCAATATACTGCTGGAGCATTTTTTTAGCAGATGTTAAGGATAGATATGTTTTTGGATTTCGATATGCACAATCAAGGCTACCGAGATGTGGAAGGTTACGAAAATCATCTTTCGTAGGAGGAATATGGAAGTAATAATTACCTGCTCGTACAAGAACGTCAGATTGTTGCTGACTAAAGCGTGGGTTTTTGGAAAAGTGTAAACCTTCTTTCGTAGCTTGCTTTTCTGAAATTAATCGTTCTAAAGCTGTCTTTTTTAACCAATATAAATATTTCGGATTTGTAGCTGATTTTGCATGGCGGTTGACACTGAAAATTGCTTCAGCAAGTTGATGGACCGAAAATTGATTGTAGGAACGAGACTGGGATTGTGAAGATTTCATCTTAGCACTCCTTTCCTGTCTACAGTATCATAATTTAATAAAAGCTAGCAATTCTTCTATATAGAAAGCTATTATATGTATTTTCAATATTAAAGCAATGTTGTGAAAAAAAACAACTATTTTGTATAATAGTTATATCTTTCTTTAGAAGTAAGTTAATACTTTATTTCATGTAGAGGAAAATATCTAGAAGAACCTCTTATTCATGAACTTAAGTGCTCTTGCGCTATGTTGGACAGGTTTTTATAACTTTAAATAATGATATAAATGATACGGAGAAAAGGATGACGAGAGTGTTGAAACAACAATATGGGATTATTGATATTGGATCAAATACGATGAGATTAGTTATTTATGAAAAACAAAATGGCGGCTTTTACAAAGAAATTGAAAATACGAAGGTAGTTGCTCGCTTACGCAACTATTTAGTAGATGGTGTCCTAACTGAAGAAGGAATCCATGTATTGTTACATACTTTGCTACAGTTTCAAGAAAGCACGCGGTTTCATCAGTTACATAAAGTATTGTGCGTAGCAACTGCAACAGTTCGGCAAGCTAAAAATCAAATGGAAATTAAACGTCTTGTTGAAGAACACACTGATTTTCAGATTCGGGTATTGTCTGAGTATGAAGAAGCACGTTATGGATATATAGCAGTTATGAACTCCACCTCTTTCACAGAAGGAATTACTGTTGATATTGGAGGCGGAAGTACAGAAATTACTTATTTCCAAAATCGAGAAATTATCGAATATTATAGTTTTCCATTTGGAGCGCTGTCATTAAAGCAACAATTCATTCGTCATGATACACCAACTTCAGAAGAACTTGAGGAATTAAGAAATTATTTATGGTATCAGTTTCAATCGCTTCCATGGCTTAAAGGTAAGAAATTACCGTTAATTGCAATTGGAGGTAGTGCACGAAATATGGTGAAAATTCATCAAAATTTAATTTCTTACCCGATTTCTGGACTACATTTATATAAGATGAAGCGAACAGATATTGAACATGTGCACGAACATTTATTAACACTTTCATTTACAGAACTGCAAAAGTTAGAGGGACTTGCTAAAGATCGAGCTGATACCATTATTTCGGCAGCAGAAGTGTTTAGAACGTTAACAACTATTATAGAAGCATCATCTTTTGTGTTGAGTAGAAAAGGACTACGAGAAGGTGTTTTTTATGAAGAATTAACAAATTCGTTTGGGATTACTTATTATCCCAATGTTGTGGAAGAAAGCTTACACTTACTTTCTCATGAATATGAGATGGATATGAGTGTTGTGATGCAACTTATGAAAAATGCCATGACTATTTGCAAAGAATTAGAAAAAAGAGAGGTTATCTCCTTTACGCAAGAAGATTGGACTGTGCTTCATAGAGCAGCAAAAGTATTTAATATTGGAAAATATATTGATGAAGAGTCAAGCAGCCAGCATACATTTTATTTATTAGCAAATAAAACGATAGATGGCATGATGCATAAAGAACGAATTAAGTTAGCATTAATTGCTTCTTATAAATCGAAATTGTTGTTTAAACAATGTATCGAACCATTTACAGATTGGTTTGAAAAAGACGAACAAAGAAAAATACGGTTATTAGGGTCTATTTTGCAATTTTCTGCAGCATTAAATGTGACAAATCGTAATCTTGTCGAATCCATTCATATAGTAAAAAACGAAGATGGTCTTGCTTTTTATATTTGCTGTAAGCAATCAGCATTATCTGAAAAAGTACAGGCGGAAAAACAGAAAAAACAGATAGAAAAGGTTTTAAAGACGAACATTGAATTGTATTTTCATGAAAAATGTTAATTTGTTCGAACTTCTTTACAAAAAATTTACACTTCTTTCAATGAATATTTGTTAAAATGAATATAATAAAATTATATTGAAAAAGTTTTAGAGGGAAGTGTGATGGGGGTATGGAAACGGTGAAGAGTAGTCTTATAAACTTGAATGATACTGCTTATTATAACAATCGTGAATTAAGTTGGCTTGCTTTTAATGAGCGAGTGTTACAAGAAGCGCAAGATGACTGTAATCCATTATTAGAGAGATTAAAGTTTATCAGTATCTTCAGCTCAAATTTAGATGAGTTTTTCATGGTGCGTGTTGCAGGATTGAAAGATCAGGTAAGAGTTGGGTTTAATCAACCAGAAAATAAAGCTGGACTAACGCCGAAACAACAATTGGGGAAAATTTCAACTAAGGCACATGAATTAATGAAAGTACAGTATGATACTTATCAAAACATTGTACTTCCTGCGTTGAAGGAAGAAGGAATAGAATTGTTGTCTTTTCACGATTTAACGAAAGAACAACGAGAATTTATTGAAGAATATTTTGATGAGCAGATTTTTCCGGTGTTAACACCTGTGGCAATTGATGCGTATCGACCGTTTCCTATGTTATTGAATAAAAGCTTAAATTTAGCTGCTATTTTATATGATGAAAGACAAACAGAAGAAGAAAATCGGACTAAGCTTGGCATCGTTCAAGTTCCATCATTATTAGAACGTTTTATTTTTTTACCAAATGAAGATAATAGGCAAAAATTCATTTCTTTAGAAGATGTGATTAGTAACTTTACTCATAAATTATTTACAGGATATATGGTATCTTCTGTTACGCGTTTTCGCATTACACGTAATGCGGATTTGACTATTCATGAAGAAGGTGCACGTGATTTATTAAAAGTAATTGAGAAAGAATTAAAAAAACGAAAATGGGGCGCAGCGGTTCGTTTAGAGGTAGGAACAGATAACTTGGATGAAAGAGTATTATCTCTATTATATGAAGCGTTAGAAGTAAAAGATGAAGATGTATATATGATTGATGGCCCGCTTGATTTAACATGTTTATTTGCGCTTTATAAGAAGTTAGCATCTGTATATGACAATTTAATCTATCCAGCACTTATTCCACAGCCACCTCAAGATTTAGGTGATGAAGAAGATGTGTTTGAAAAAACTCTAGAACAAGATATTCTATTGCATCATCCATTTGAATCATTTCAACCTGTCATTGATTTTGTAGCAGACGCAGCAGAAGATCCTGATGTGTTAGCAATTAAACAAACATTATACCGTGTAAGTGGAGATTCACCTGTTATTAAAGCTTTAAAAACAGCAGCAGAAAATGGGAAGCAAGTGACAGTACTTGTGGAATTAAAAGCTCGTTTTGATGAAGAAAATAACGTTCACTGGGCAAAAGAATTAGAAAAAGCAGGTTGTCATGTTATTTATGGTGTTAGCCATTTGAAAACACATAGTAAAATTACGCTTGTTGTAAGACGAAAATACGGGAAGATTGAACGCTTTGTCCATTTAGGTACAGGTAATTATAATGATGCAACAGCGAAATTATATACTGATTTTGGATACATTACATCACGTAAAGATTTTGGTATTGATGCGACAAACTTTTTTAATTATTTAAGTGGATATACAATGAAACCTCATTTTCATCAATTGTCCGTTGCCCCGTTCGATATTCGTCAGCAATTTATTGAACTCATTGATGAAGAGATTCGTTATCATAAACAATATGGAAATGGTTATATTATTGCGAAAATGAATTCGTTAACAGATAAGCCGCTTATTCAAAAGTTATATGAAGCATCGCAAGCCGGTGTGAAAGTTGATCTCATTGTAAGGGGAACTTGCTGTTTACGTCCAAAAATTTTAGGTGTAAGTGAAAATATTCGTGTCATTAGCGTGGTAGGCCGTTATTTAGAACATAGCCGCATTTATTATTTTCACCATAATGGAGAAGAAAAATTATTTTTATCGTCAGCCGATTGGATGACGCGCAATATGGAAAAACGTGTAGAAATTTCATTTCCAATTTTAGGGTTTGATATGAAAACACGAATTAAAGATATATTGCAACTTATTTTAGATGATAATGTAAAAGCACGTGAACAAAATGAGTATGGAGAATATTACTATGTAGCAAGTGATGATGCGCAAAAAATTGAAAGTCAAATGAAACTCTTTCAAATGGCATATACAAGCACAGAGGAAGAATAAAGTGAAACTCTCATCAGTGGATGTTTCATTCTTTATTGTATGGAAAATTCTCATCAATTGGGCACATATTAGCAATTAACTCCTACCTATCTTTTGGGATTTCTTAAAGTCTCGAGATGGGAGTTTTACTGTTCAAAAGTAGCGGGATAAGAGATAGGTATACTCATTTTCTGATGTTTTACAGTTATTTATATAATATAGAGAAAAGGCCTCGATATGAGGCCTTTTCCCATAGTTGTTTCTATTTACATTAGTAATAATACGGTGTTGGAAAAGGATAGCCGAAGTAAGGATATGGTGGATAACATGGTCTAGGGCCAAATGCCAATGCTCCGCCAATTAAACCTCCTGCAAGACCAGCTAAAAAGGGGAATCCGAAAAATGGTAGAAATCGTGAGTCTCCGACTGGACCAACTGGTGCTGAGCGGAACGGAATCGGCTGGTATAGTGGATACATGTTTAAACCTCCTTCATTAAACTCATTGTTATCATATGGAAAAGATGATGTGGATGAGCGAGTACAAGAGAGAATGGTGCAGAAAATAGGCGAAATAAATTTGTATATTATGTCGATTGTAATGTAAAGATTGTAATTTCTGGTTTTGCTAAAAAACGAAATGGTACACGGGTTGTTCCAAGACCTCGATTAACATACAATAACAAATCATAGTTTTGCTTAATATGATAAAAACCTTCAATATAATGTTTCGCAAATGCAGGAGTAATAATGGCGCCAAAGAAAGGGAGTTGTACTTGTCCGCCATGACTATGTCCAGAAAGTAGTAAATTGACAGGGAAATTTGCAATATGCGGTGCGATATCAGGTTCATGCACAAGAGCAATCGTATACAGATTATTTTGTGCTTGTTGCAAGGTTCCGTGTATGTCTGGTTTTCCAAGCATGATATCGTCAATACCAAAAATGGAAATTTCACTTCCATCTAATAGGCGAATGCGTTTTTCGATATTTTGTAATATCTCAAAGCCAGATTGTGTCATGATGTGACTATAGTATTCTGTCCCGTATCCACCATGATCATGATTGCCGAAAATTGCAAATTTACCAAGTGGAGCAATGATATTTTGTAAAATTGATGCAACAAGTGGAGTATCTGCGTATGTTTGATAATTATCAATTAAATCTCCAGTAAAAATCACGATGTCAGGTTTTTTTTCATTTATTTTTGTTACTACTTTAGAAAGTTGTTGAAGCGAGTAATAATATCCTAAATGTAAATCACTAAATTGAACCATTTTAACACCGTTAAATCCACGTGGGATGAGTGGAGAATGAATCGTATGATACGTAAAAGAGAGAAGGCGTGGTTCTATATATTTTGCATAATAGTAACCCGTGCCGGTCGTTATACAAGTATACAATAGTGTATGAATACCTTTTTTGATAAAGTTTCTTCTTGTTATATGATTCATATTTATATGAGCGAGATGATAGGAAATAATTATAGTAGAAGGGTGTGATTTGTTGGGATGAGTCGCTACTTATCTTCTCTCCTTTCATTGTTAGCGATAGAATATAGTATATTTTATTAAAAGATATCAGAAAAATTAAAACTTATAAAGAATTCTGATGAATAAAGTGATAAAATGAATATGTATTCATTTTTGGGAGGGGATATTGTGAAAGAAAAAGTAGTTGTAATTACAGGTGGTTCAAGTGGAATGGGAAAAGGAATGGCAACTCGTTTTGCGAAAGAAGGAGCGCGTGTGGTTATTACAGGACGTACAATAGAACGATTAGAAGAGGCAAAGAAAGAAATTGAGCAATTTGAAGGTCAAGTATTACCTGTACAAATGGATGTGCGTAATACTGAGGATATAAAAAGAATGATTGAAAAAATCGATGAAGAATTTGGACGCATCGATGTACTTGTAAATAATGCAGCGGGAAACTTTCTTTGTCCGGCTGAAGATTTATCGCCAAATGGTTGGAATACTGTTATTAATATTGTGTTAAATGGTACATTTTATTGTAGTCAAGCAATTGGAAAGTATTGGATTGAAAAAGGAATAAAAGGAACAATTATTAATATGGTTGCAACTTACGCATGGGATGCAGGTCCTGGTGTTATTCATTCTGCATCAGCTAAAGCAGGTGTATTAGCAATGACAAGAACGCTTGCTGTTGAGTGGGGACGCAAATATGGAATTCGTGTTAATGCAATTGCTCCAGGGCCAATTGAGCGTACAGGCGGGGCTGATAAGCTGTGGATATCTGAAGAAGCAGCAAAGCGAACACTACAAAGTGTGCCGCTTGGAAGACTTGGAACACCAGAAGAAATTGCTGGTCTAGCTTTTTATTTATGCTCTGAAGAAGCTGCGTACATAAATGGAGCTTGCATCACAATGGATGGTGGCCAACATTTACATCAATATCCGTTTTAAGGGATGGGATTTTTGTGACAAATTTGTGACAGATAGAAAGAGGGCCTTTACAAGGAACTTGTTTATGGGGTATATTTAAGACCTCTTTTTTCTTCATAGTAGAATTGCTAATTCCCCTTAGCATTTTACCCCTCTAATCCCTTCAGGAGAACTGAAGGGATTTTTTTATTATTTTTTTTACATAACGTGTTATAATTTTTGAAAAGTAAAAGGAGGGAGTACTATGGTAGATGCATTAGATGTGATGAGTAATTTGGATCAAGTCCTTCCTTATTATCAAGCTATTTTTAGTGCAGATGAACATACTGTAATTGGATATGAAGTAGTAGGACGCATACAAACAGAAGAAGGAATTCACAGTCTTGCCTCCTTCTTTCATGATGATTCGATTCCAGATGAGTTTCAACTTGAAGTAGATAATATTATTTCAGGAAAAGCATTAGATCGATATTTAGAAACGGATCAATCATTTTTATTATTTTTGCATCGTAATGCAAATATACTGATGAGCGATGAAAATGAAAGTTTACTACACTTATTATTAACGTATGAAAAGAAAGGGTTACGTTTAAATCGTATTGTACTAGAAATAACAGAACATGACTTTAAAGAAGATATTGAACAATTTAATCATTTACTTATGTATTATCGTACATATGGCATTCAGGTTGCAATTAACAAAGTAGGAACAGGAACAAGTAACCTTGAAAGAATTAGTGTGCTAGCTCCTGATATTTTAAAAGTAGATTTAACAAATTTACGTCAAACGGCACTGTTACAATCGTATCAGGATATTTTATATTCATTATCACTCCTAGCGAGGCGTATTGGTGCAACATTATTGTATGAAGATATTGATGCGTTCTATCAGTTGCAATACGCTTGGAAAAATGGTGGGAGATACTATCAAGGGGATTATTTAAAGGAATTTTCAGAAAATTTCATCGATAAAGACATCTTGAAAGAACGTCTTGGTAATGAGTGTCATCAGTTTATTCAGCATGAAAAACGAAAATTGCAAAAAGTTTATAAACTGACTGAAACGCTTCGAGAATATGTTGGAAATGTATTAGCAAAACAGAGAAAAATAGAAGATTTTAATAAATGGCTAGTGAATTTTAGTCAACAAGTAACACATTGTAGCTTCCGTATCTATATTTGTAATGAAGATGGCTTTCAACAGTCAGGAAACGTCATGAAAAAAGACGGAGAATGGGTGTTAATGCCAGAATATTATATGAAGAATTGGAGTTGGCGTCCATACTTTTTAGAAAACATTATGAAGCTGCGCTTTGAGCAAAAAGGAAGATTGTCTGATTTATACGGGGATCTTGAAACGGGTGAGTTGGTTCGGACATTCTCGTTTCCTATTGATGATGAGCATTATTTATTTATTGATTTGTCTTATGAATTTTTATATGAAGAAGATGTTTTATTATAATGCGCGAAATATTTCGTGCATTTTTTGTTTGTTTTTATCATAAATTGGTAATAGTGACAACTATGATAAGAATGCTGTCTATCGTTGTAAAGATTTTACGAACGAAAGGCACTCTGTCATTATATAATCATTGCTACAATGAATATTAGAAGGACAAGCTCTTTTTACAAGGAGGGTGCGAGAATGAGAAAGTATGGGATTTGGATTGTGCTATTTCTTTTTGCTGCATTTGTAATTGGACAAAGTGTAACAACTGTTCTTGGAAAAGAAGAAACAAAAATTGATCAAAATGAAATATTTGAAACGATTCGAAAGGGATATGAAGCACAATTTTCTATTCGTGGTAAGCGACTTTCAATGGATAAAATGATTGATACATTATCCCCTTATTTCACAGATAATTTCCTTCAAGTTTTTACGGATGAAAATGGTCAGGATGTAAAACGAAGTGCTCAATATTTATTGCCTACAAATGAAGCGCCATTTACTTTTTCATCAAAAACAAAAATTGTATACAATCAAGAGCATGATTTGTTATATGTGTATGAACATAATATTACAAATGACAAATATCAAATTATCACATTGCAAAAAGATGGTTATAAATGGAAACTAGCAGGGTATCACGAAAATAAACAGCTTTTATCTGAGATTAGACAATTTGAAAAAGAATAAAATGAAATTTCCATCAGTGGGGGTCTTATTGTCCGTTAATGCGGGATAAAGTAAAACTTTCATTAATGCGAGCTTACTGTCCGCGGGTAACGTGGGAAAAGGCGACTCATGCAGTCGCCTTTTTATTGTTCTAGTTCTAAAAGTTGTTGTAATTTTTCAATTTGAAAGCCGGCCACAACTTCTCCATCAACAACAACAGTAGGGGTAGAATAGGAATCATAATCATATAGAAGACGATTACGAGCGGAAGCATCTTTTTTGACGTCATATTCTGTAAATGTAATATGATTATGTTTTAAAAATTCTTTTATAATTTGGCATGGTGGACAATCTGGTTGTGTATATACATCTACTTTCTTCATGTAAATCCTCCTCTTTAATTCATCTCAATTATAGTCTTGTATGTAAAAAACTTCAATGAAGTGAAGTTTTCATTAACACGGATGTACTTTCTATTGAAGGCTAGATCAATTCGTCTTTGTTTATCTTATCTGCTTTTGCAGAACATGAAGATAAAGTTTTTTACACTGTTAAGTGCGGAAGAAAGGGCGTAGAGGTATTTATTTCGGCTTTTTATATGTTTTTTCGACAAATTTTAGTTGAGTTTCTTGCTCATAACCATTATCCTAAGGTGTGTGACATTTTTTCAGTTATGACGGATAGAATGAGTACTGCTGCAAAACCTATTCGTAGGAAGATTAGAGAAAGGGGAGATTTCATGTCTCTGCTCCAAGGAATTTTAACTCGTCTTGTTAGTCTAAAAGAACAAGCTGAAAGCGGCGAAGTAGCACAACGCTATTTTGAAGTGAACGGTGAACGCAAATGTAGCGTAAAATATTTTGATAAAAGCGATATGTACGAGCTAGAAGTGTATCAACAAGGAGAAAAACCACAAGTATATCAATTCGATAATATTGATATGGTTGCAATCGAGATTTACGATATTCTTTCTTGATACATAAAAAGAAGGTGCCTAAGAAGAAAAAGGCACCTTCTTTTTTTATGTAAGGTGAATAACATTCGTTCCTTGTTCCTACACTGATAACATATTCTATAAAGTGAAACTCCCATCAATTATCCCCCACTTATCTTCTTCAAATTCTTTACTTATGGTTAGTTGAAGCAACTGGAATCTTACGGGGAGTTATTTTCCGAATATATAATCTTGAGATGGGAATTTTACTGCCCACAAATAGCGGATAAAGAGGTGAGAAAATTGGAAAAAATGCCTGTTGTTGTATGTCCAAAATGTCATAGACAATCAGAAATTACACATGTGTTAACAGCGCAATCTAATCAAAATGTTATTTTCAAATGTCCATTTTGTGCATATTTAATCCGGAATATCGAAACGAGTAAAGGATAAGTAAGACATATTTTGTTATTCTGTCCCATACAATGAGAATACGAAAGTCTGTCTATGAGAAGGGACGTGACTGTATGGACGGAAAATATCAATTTTACAATTTATCAGAGCGACATATGAGCTTTGAAACTGTATTCTCACGAATTTGTTACTTTATTCAAAGTGCACCGCGTAATATGTATCGATTGTCAATTGGAACAGATTCACAAGTGCATCAAAATGATACTCGTTTTATTACAGCAATTCATCTGCATCGTGTTGGAAAGGGAGCATGGGGTTGCTTATATCATCAGACAATAAGGGGAAAGCCACCGAGTTTGCGAGAAAAAATCTACTTAGAAACACAGTTTAGCCAAGAGATTGCCTGTTTATTTACGCCTGAGCGAATACAACAGTTGTGGGAGCTTCTTTATCCGTACTGCGAAGAAGGTGCTGAATTCGTTATGGAAATTCATTTGGATATCGGGAAATACGGTTTGACGAGAGAGTTTATTTTAGATATGACAAATAAAATTACAGCGATGGGGTTAACGCCTAAAATTAAGCCAGATGCCTATGCGGCGTTTAGCTATGCAAATCGGTATACGAAATAATTATTGTATTGAATTTTCAATCTATTAAATAGGGGAAATCTTTTATATAATAAAGAATAAGGACAGTTGAATAAGGAGAGGAGAAAAATGAGTAGAGGAATTGATTTAACAAAGGAGGAACAAAACTTATTGCTAGATGTTTTGTTTCGGCAAAATTATGCGAGTGAAATACTTGCCGTTGAACTTTCTGATATCGAAACTGGGCGAAAGAAAACAGACATATCTCATTATAAACAAATCACAAACTTATTCGCTCGTCTGAAAAACGAAGGATATTAAGGCTGCCAGAACGGTAGTCTTTTCTTTTGTTTCTATGGTAAAATGAACTGTGGTTATTTATTTTGTATGAGAAACAAAAGGACTAATAATAATATGTAACCGTTGTCATAAACTAAAAATAGAAGTGAGAAAATAGAAAATTACTTGAACGAATTAGTTTTTACAATTGCTATTTGTTAGAATGGGTTAAAGTGGGGGATAACAATATGATTAGTATTCCGAAAGAAGAATTTCAGCAAGTTTTTGTAAAAGACTTAATGATTTCATCTGAAAAAGTAGCACATGTTCAAATTGGAAATAGTTTGGAGCATGCTTTACTTGTTTTGGTGAAATCTGGTTATTCTGCTATTCCAGTACTAGATCCGATGTACAAACTGCATGGATTAGTAAGTACGGCAATGATTTTGGACGGTATTTTAGGACTAGAGCGTATTGAGTTTGAAAAATTAGAGGATATGAAAGTAGAAAGTGTGATGAAAGGTGATGTTCCATGCCTGAAGTTACAAGATTCATTTGCAAAAGCATTAGAGATGACGATTGATCATCCGTTTGTATGTGTTGAAAACGAGGAAGGGTATTTTGAAGGAATTTTAACGCGTCGTGCAATCTTAAAATTACTAAATAAAACGGTAAGACGGTTTAATCGATAATGTTGAAAAAGGCGACTTCAAGTGAAAGAAGAAGTCGCTTTTATCGTTCAGTTGTAACGAAGGAAGGAGAGAACATTGCAAATTGATGATTTTCAAATGATGGTTATCTTAGCACAAGAGTTAAATATGCGAAAAGCTTCTGAGCGCTTATTTGTGTCACAACCAGCGCTTAGTCAAAGACTTCAATCGATGGAAAAACAATGGGGGATGAAATTTTTTATCCGCTCGCAAAAAGGATTAACGATTACACCGGAAGGCGAGAAAGTAGCAAATTATGCTAAAGATATGTTACAGAGAGAAGAAGCAATTAAGAGCGAATTAGCAACATTTCAGACGGAAACATATGGTACTTTAAAGATTGCTGTGGCCTCTGTTATTGGCCAATACTGGTTACCGCCAGTTTTAAAGATGTTTGTACAAAGGTATCCATTTGTGAAAATTTCTCTTTTTACAGGCTGGAGTAGTGAGGTGCAAAATCATTTTTACGAAGGTGATGTTCACGTTGCAATTTTGCGGGGGACGCAAGAATATAAAGGATATAAGCAGCAATTATTTGAAGATGAGTTGTATTTAGTTGATACGGAGATTGAAGATATTTCCATGTTAAAAGACACTAATAGACCATTCATTCAATTTAAAAGTGATTCTACATATTATGGACAAATACAGAATTGGTGGTATGGTTTATTTTCTAATCCGCCTAAACGTACAATTGTTGTCGATCAAATTGAAACGTGTAAGCAGCTTGTTTTAAACGGTATTGGTTATGCACTTTTGCCCTCTACTGTTTTAAAAGAAGTAAAACAAAAAACATATAAAACTCCAGTACAACTGACGAGAGAAACGTGGCTATTAACAAGTGAATCGGCTAGACAGTTAAAACAAGTGCAGGCATTTTTAGAAATTATTGAAGAAATTCAAGAGGGAAAATAAGATTATTATCTTGCGAGGAGCCTTTTCGTTTGGTAGAGTAACATTATAAATGGATTTAGGAGGCAACAAGCATGAAAATGATGGATGCAAACGAGATTATTTCGTTTATTCAAAAAAGCGAGAAGAAAACTCCTGTAAAGGTATACATAAAAGGGGATTTAAAAGAAATTACATTCCCAGAAACAGTACAAGCATTTGTAAATAAAAAATCAGGTGTATTATTTGGAGAATGGTCTGACATTAAGGCAATTCTTGATGAAAATAAAAAGCATGTTGTAGATTATGTTGTAGAAAATGATCGTCGTAACTCTGCAATTCCAATGCTTGACTTAAAAGGTATTAAAGCGCGTATTGAACCAGGTGCAATTATTCGCGATCATGTCGAAATTGGTGATAATGCAGTTATTATGATGAATGCAACAATCAACATTGGTGCCGTAATTGGTGAAGGTTCAATGATTGATATGAATGTAGTGCTTGGTGGACGTGCAACAGTAGGTAAAAATTGTCACGTTGGAGCTGGAGCTGTACTTGCAGGCGTTATCGAGCCACCTTCTGCAAAACCGGTTATCGTTGAAGACGATGTTGTAATTGGTGCAAATGTAGTTGTTTTAGAAGGCGTTACAGTAGGTAAAGGTGCAGTTGTTGCGGCGGGTGCAGTTGTAACAGAAGATGTACCGCCATACACAGTTGTTGCTGGAACACCAGCACGCGTTATTAAAGAAATTGACGAAAAAACAAAAGCGAAAACAGAAATTAAACAAGAGCTTCGTCAACTGAATCCAGAAAAATAAAAAAAGAAAGCGTAAGAGCTTGCAAGCTCTTACGCTTTTTATCAATGGTGGTGAAAAGATGATGATAAATAAATTTATACAAATGCGCAGAGATTTGCATCAAATTCCAGAGCTTGGCTTTCAAGAATGGAAAACACAGCAATATATTTTAAATTATATAAATACCCTTCCAAGTGAATATATGGAAGTAAAAACGTGGAAAACGGGTGTCATTGTAAAAGTGCATGGTCGAAATCCGGAAAAAACAATTGGCTACCGTGCTGATATTGATGGGCTTCCGATTACGGAGGAGACGGGTTATGATTTTACTTCATTACATGAAGGTATGATGCACGCATGCGGACACGATATTCATACAACAATCGGCCTTGGATTATTAACAGCTTTTGTTACAGAGCGAATTGACGATCATCTTGTTTTTATTTTCCAACCAGCTGAGGAAGGACCGGGAGGTGCCCTTCCGTTATTACAAAGTGAAGAATTTCAAGCATGGAAACCGGATATGATTCTTGGGCTTCATATTGCACCTGAATATCCAGTCGGATCAATTGCAACAAAAGAGGGATTGCTTTTTGCAAATACATCGGAGTTATACATTGATTTGAAAGGGAAAGGTGGGCATGCAGCATATCCACATACAGCTAACGATATGATTGTTGCGGCAAGCCACCTTGTCACACAGCTGCAATCTGTTATTAGTCGAAATGTGAATCCGTTAGATAGCGCAGTTATTACAATTGGAAAAATTACTAGTGGAACAGTACAAAATATTATTGCAGAAAAAGCTCGTTTAGAAGGGACGATTCGTACATTATCTGTTGAATCTATGAAACGAGTAAAGGAACGTATTGAAGCAATCGTTGCAGGAATTGAAGCGTCTTTTCAATGTACAGCCCATATTGATTATGGAGCGATGTATCACCAAGTATATAATCATGAAACGTTAACACAGGAATTTATGAAATTTACGGCCGAACATACAGATATGAATGTTATCACCTGCACAGAAGCAATGACAGGAGAAGATTTTGGGTACATGCTTCGCGATATTCCAGGTTTTATGTTTTGGCTCGGTGTAGAATCTGAATATGGTCTACATCATGCAAAATTACAGCCGAATGAATCGGCAATTGAAAAAGCGATTACTTTTTTAACAACATACGTAAAATGGAAAGGGAACAGAGCTTGATGCTTGTTCCTTTTTTGTATAAGAAAATTTTTATGGTCTATCGTGCATTTTTTTTGTAATTCTAGCACAATACTTTATAATGGTAGGTGGAGGGAAAAGTTAATAGTTAGTTATTTTATAATAATTATTAAATAATATTGACTAAAAACTATTTCTTCTTATATAATACAAGAGTAGATAACATATAATTAAAAAATTAACGGAGGTTGATACATATGGCAGAACGTATGGTAGCAAAACAGGCTCCACGCTTTGAAATGGACGCTGTTATGTCAAACAAAGAATTTGGTAAAGTAAGCCTTGAAGAGGTTATGAAGCAAGATAAATGGACAGTACTTTTCTTCTATCCAATGGACTTCACTTTCGTATGTCCAACAGAAATCATCGCACTTTCTGAGCGTTATGATGAGTTTGAAGACTTAGATGCAGAAGTAATTGGTGTATCAACTGACACAATCCATACTCACTTAGCATGGATTAACACTGACCGCGCGAAAAACGGCTTAGGTGAATTAAAATACCCATTAGCTGCTGATACAAATCATGTAGTATCTCGTGACTATGGCGTATTACTTGAAGAAGAAGGTATCGCACTTCGCGGTCTATTCATCATTAGCCCAGAAGGCGAATTAATGTATCAAGTTGTACATCATAATAACATTGGACGTGAAGTTGACGAAGTAATTCGCGTTCTTCAAGCTCTTCAAACTGGTGGACTTTGCCCAGCGAACTGGAAACCAGGTCAAGCAACTTTAAACGTTTAATTTTTTGACTGAGTGAAAAAAGGTCTAACAAATTGTTGTTAGGCCTTTCTCTACATATATAAGGAGGAAATGTTATGAAGTTACGTGAACCAATGCCTTCCTTAGAAGGAGCAACAGCTGTACTAAATGGAGAAGTAGTAAGGGAAGCGCTAATTGGCGATAAACCAACATTGATTCATTTCTGGTCTATTAGTTGTCATTTATGCAAAGAAGCGATGCCAAGCATTAACGAATTCCGCGATGACTATAAAAATAAATTAAATGTAATTGCTGTGCATATGCCGCGTTCAGAAGAAGATTTAGATCTTGAAAAAGTGAAAGAAGTGGCAGAGGAGCACGGTATTGTACAGCCGATTTTAGTAGACAATAAGCATACGATTACAGATTCCTTTGAAAATCAATATGTGCCAGCATATTATGTGTTTGATAAAAACGGTGTGCTGCGTCATTTCCAAGCTGGTGGTAGTGGTATGCAAATGCTAACAAAACGAGTAAATCGTGTTCTTGATGAAGCTGAAAAAGCAGCTGAATAATGGAAAACCTCCCTCGTGATAGGGAGGTTTTTAGTTTACATTTCACATAAGAAATGTGTAAAATCAATGTGTTACATAGAGAAAAAAGGTAGGGGATAGCGTGCAAATCGGAAGTACTATACTATGTTTCTTTTTATATACATATGTAATCGTAGCTGCAATATATTTTGGTGTTAGTTTCTATACATATTGTTTAGCAAAAAAAGAAAGCTATGCGAACACATATGAGTGGGTGAGAGGGTATTTATCACCTGTTGCAGAAATTATGAATGCGTTTGTACTATTCTTATTTGTGGGGTTAATTGCTTTTTCCACGAGCTTAGTTGGAAATAAAACGACTTTATTTATCCTTGGTGCCATTATTTTTATGTTATTAGGAATTCGAATTGGTAATATGGTGTTTTGGAACAAAGGTCTAGTTGAAGGATATACTGGCATATGTATTCCAGGTTTGATAGCTGCAATTGTTACAAATATAGAAAATGAGTATTATCAGCTTCATTTTTGGTTAATTATTGTTCTGACAATTGTATCACTTTTATATATAAGTGCGACTTTTTTAACGTATTGCGCATATAAACGAGAAGACAGGCAAGCGGTATTACTTTTTCGAAAGTGGGCTTTATTTTGGAGTGTTCCAACGATGTTTGTCATAGGAGCAATTGCTATTATTGTGAACGGATATGAACTAGTAGGGTGGCAAAAGATGATTGAAATATGGTGGGTATTTATTGTTTCTTTTGTTGGTTTTTTAGGAGCTACTCATTATTTATTTCATCAGCAGCACTATCAATTTGCATTGTTATTTGCTTTTATACAGTTACTATTTGCTTTTTTTGGACAAGAAACTTTAGTGTTTGTATTTCAGACGTTCAGTTCATTTGGAAATATATTCATCTTCGGTATGTTAATATGTATGCTTGCATTCTATTTACAACAATTTTTCTATATTCAAAAACAGAAATAAGAGTAGAGAGGAAATTATTGTAACATTTATCCAGCATTAACGTGCAGTAAGCCCCACACCTCAAGATTCAGAGAGAAGCGAGAAAGATAGGTGAGGATAACTGCTAGCATGTGCCCGATTGGTTCAACTTATCATCAGTGGGATATGAAAAAAAATCACTGATGGAAGTTTCACTTTATAAAATATGCTACAATGATAGTTGATCCTAATCAAACGGCAGTAAAGCCTTTACATCCAGTTTTTGAAGAGGCAAAGAATTGATAAGAGAATAACTGCTCATAAGAGCTTGATTCGTTCAACTAACCATCACTGGAGGGATGAAAAAACCACTGATGGAAGTTTCACTTTATACGATTCAATATTATTGGAGGAATTTGTGTGAGTACGAAGGAAAAAGAGTTTGCTGTTATTGGTCTCGGCCGATTTGGCGGCAGCATTTGCCGGGAATTAGCGCAGCTAGGAATGGAAGTTATGGCAATTGATATGGATGAAGATCGTGTAAATGAATTTGCAAATATTGCATCCCATGCTGTAATTGCCGATTCTACAGATGAAATGGTATTAAAAAGTCTAGGAATCCGTAATTTTGATCATGTTGTGGTAGCGATTGGGGATAATCTTAACGCAAGTATTTTAACGACTCTTATTTTAAAAGAATTAGGCGTGAAAAATATTACTGTGAAAGCACAAAATGATTACCATGAAAAAGTTTTAACTAAAATCGGCGCTGACCATATTGTTCATCCTGAGCGCGATATGGGGAAACGAATTGCGAATAATATTGCTTCAAGTAGTGTCTTAGACTATTTAGAACTCTCAGATGAACATAGCATCGTTGAGATTATTGCGAATGAAAAGATTGATGGCCATTCGTTAATTGAATTAGATATTCGTGCGAAGTTTGGATTAAACATTGTGGCAATTAAACGCGGAAAAGAAGTTCTCGTTTCACCGCGTGCGACAGAAAATATTCAAATCGGAGATATTTTGATAGTCATTGGTCATGATAATGATGTGGATCGATTCGAAATATTTTTAGCGAAATAATAAAAAGGACAATGCCAATATAGCTGCATTGTCCTTTTTATTTAAATTTCCATAATGATTGGTAAAATCATTGGACGGCGTTTCGTTTTTTCGTATAAGAATGGAGCCAATGTATCTGTAATTTCATTCTTGATCTCAGACCATTGTGTCGTTTTGCGTTCCATTACTTTTTCTAAATGATTTGTAATTAATGTCTGTGCATCGTTGATTAAATCGCTGCTTTCACGCATATAAACGAACCCACGAGAAATAATATCTGGTCCGGCTGCCACTTTGAATTCCTTCATATCGATGCTAACAACAACGATAACAAGTCCTTCTTCCGAAAGAATACGGCGGTCGCGAAGTACAATATTACCGATATCACCAATGCCGTTTCCATCAATATAAACAGAACCAGAAGGAATCTTTCCTGCGATTGTTGCTTCATCTTCACGAAGCGCTAGTATATCGCCGTTATCAATTATGAAGCAATTTTCTTCTGGAATGCCACAATCATTTGCTAATTTTGCATGCATACGTTGCATACGGTATTCACCGTGAATTGGCATGAAATATTTTGGTTTAATGAGACGCAGCATTAGCTTCTGTTCTTCTTGTCCACCGTGTCCGCTTGTATGAATGTCAGTCAATGGTCCGTGAATTACATCAGCACCTGCTCGATATAACATGTTAATTGTACGGCTTACACTTACTGTGTTTCCAGGTATTGGAGAAGACGAGAATACAACAGTATCACCAGGAATAATTTGAATTTGACGGTGTGTACCGTTAGCGATACGAGATAATGCAGCCATTGGTTCACCTTGACTTCCAGTACATAAAATCACAACTTTATTTGCTGGTATGCGATTTAGTTGTGCTGGTTCAATAATTGTATCTTTTGGACAGCGAATATAGCCAAGATTTTGTCCGATTTCCATTGCTGCTTCCATGCTTCGACCAAAAACAGCAATCTTTCGATTGTTTGCTACTGCAGCTTCTACAACTTGTTGCAGTCGATGAATATTAGAAGCAAATGTTGCGAATATAATGCGTCCTTCTACTTTACGGAAAATATCCTGGATGCTGTCACCTACGCGTCGTTCAGACATCGTAAAGTGAGGAACTTCGCTATTCGTGCTATCAGATAGTAAGCAAAGGACACCTTCTTTTCCAATTTCAGCCATCTTTGTTAAATTTGCTGGCTCACCAACCGGTGTGAAATCAAATTTGAAATCTCCTGTATGAACAACCTGTCCTTGTGGCGTTTTTACAACAATACCGTATGAATCAGGAATGCTGTGCGTTGTGCGGAAGAAGGAAACGGATGTTTTTTTGAATTTAATCACATCGTCTTCTTTAATTTCATACAATTGTGCTTTTCGCAGTAATCCGTGCTCTTCTAATTTGTTTTTAATCAGCCCGAGCGCTAGTTTCCCACCGTAAATTGGAATATTTACTTGGCGCAATAAATAAGGGATTCCACCGATATGATCTTCGTGACCATGTGTAATAAAGAGTCCTTTAATTTTTTCTTCGTTACGTACGAGATACGTGTAGTCAGGGATGACATAATCAATCCCAAGAAGTTCGTCTTCTGGGAATTTAATCCCAGCGTCAATAATAATAATTTCATCTTGAAATTGAACAGCATATGTATTTTTGCCGATTTCACCGAGTCCGCCAAGCGCGAAAACAGCAGTTTGATCATTTTTTAAGAATTTCATAAATTAAACGTTCTCCGCTAATTTAAAATCTGCATATTGCTTTTCATATTCAAGATGAGCACCAGTAACAGACTGGATAAACTCAATATTATATGCGAACTTGTGTAATTTTGTGCGAACTTCTCTTTCAGACTCAGCTTCTAGATATAGCACCTTAGTATTTTCACGTACAGGTACTTCTAGCATTTTTTCTTGATAAAACACTTTAAAAATCATTAAAACAATCTCTCCTTGTCTATGTTTTAGGCTATCTTTTACCTATTATAAAGCAAACGGTTATGATTTTCATGTTTTTTCGAATAAGAATGAAGAAAAAAGCCCGAAAGGGGCACGATTTAAGCAATTGTTTTTTTACGAAGCAAATCGTTCCAATATACTTTTAACTTTTTCTTCAGTTTCTTTAGCACGATTGTCCCTTCCTTTCCTAGCTCAAAACATGCAAATAATCTTATTGGGATGTGCAATAAGAATTAAGTTTTAAAAAATGAACTACTTATAAGAAAATATTTCGTTCAACTTATAGTATGAGATAGAATAGAAAAGAAAATTCATGTGTTGAACCGTAGTACTGTTTTTATTTCAGTATATGCCTGGTTAGGTAGGAAGATTAGATGAGAAGCGCTTTATTCATCAATATGTTATACTTTTTTAGTATTTAAAAAGATATTCAGATCATAAAGCGATACGTTTGAATCGATGAAGTAGAAAGGGTTATGGAAATGAACGATAAAATTGTCTTTTTTGATATTGACGGAACATTGTTAGATCATAACAAAGAAATACCACAATCTACAAAAGAAGCTGTACGTCGCCTTCAAGAAAATGGGGTACATGTAGCAATTGCGACAGGACGTGCACCATTTATGTTTGAAGATATTCGTCAAGAGCTAAATATTCATAATTACGTAAGTTTCAATGGGCAGTATGTTGTATTTGAAGATGAAGTTATATATAAAAATCCTTTACATCCAGAGGCATTACATGCCTTCACAAAATTTTCAGAAGAGGCAGGCTATCCTCTTGTTTATTTGGATCATAAAGATATGAAAGCAACGGTGGCATCACATAATTATGTAACAGAAAGCTTTGCTAGTCTTCGCATGAGCCATCCTGTGTTTGAACCTAATTTTTATGAAAAGCGTGATATTTATCAGACGCTTTTATTTTGTAAAGCAGGAGAAGAAGAAAAGTTTATCAGCGACTATCCGCAATTTCATTTTATTCGCTGGCATGCATATTCCATGGATATTATTCCAATGGGAGGATCGAAAGCGAACGGAATTGAAAAATTTATTGAAAAGCTTGGATTCACTCGAGAACAAGTTTATGCATTTGGGGACGGGTTAAATGATTTAGAAATGATTGAAACCGTAGGGACAGGAATTGCTATGGGAAATGGACATGAAGATTTGAAGAAACTTGCGAATTATGTAACGAAAGATGTTGCAGAAGATGGTATTCTGCATGGATTGCAGTGGGCAGAATTATTATAAAGGATTAGTATGAAAACTATTCCATTTAAAAATTAGTCTGTTTTCATCAATTTCAGTGAAAACAGACTAATTTTTTATCCCGCTATTAGCGGGCAGTAAAGGTTCTCACTGATAGAAGTTTCATTTTATCTTTCTAAAGGTGTTGCATTTTCTGGAATGATAAATGGATTTTCCTTATTAATATGGTCATAAAACATGACACCGTTTAAGTGATCAATTTCATGCTGGAAAACAATTGATGGTAAACCTTTTAAACGTAGTTTCACTTCTTCACCGTCTATTGTTGTTCCTTTTACAGTAATGCGAGTGTAACGAGGCACATAGCCAGGAATTTCACGATCCACTGACAGACAACCTTCGCCACCTGATAAGAATGTGCGTTCTACAGAATGACTGATAATTTTCGGGTTAAACAAAGCGTAGCTATATAATGTCCCATCTCTATCCGTTACATGAACAGCAATCATTCTTTTAGAAACACCGATTTGAGGGGCTGCTAAACCAATTCCAGGACGTAAATTATATTTTTCAACCATTTCGGGGTTTTGACTGTTAATAACAAATTCAATCATCTTTCGTAATATATGTACATCTTCTTCGCTTGCTGGTAGAGCTATCTCTTCAGCCACTGCTTGTAAAATAGGATCTCCTTCACGAATCACATCATTCATTGTAAGCATATGCAATCGCTCCTTTCATCTTTAGTCTACCAAAGGTTATGAAAAAAGTCATGACAAAGAACAAGGCGAAACCGCCTTGTTCTTTTATGGTTGTTTCATTTTACATTAACGGATGCAAGCAGCACCGACGATAATTAAAAGAATGAACAATACAACGATTAAAGCAAAGCCGCTTCCAAATCCACCGCAACCACCATATCCACCATATCCATACGTAGGATATGGGCAAGCTGTTGGGTATGCTGGGTAACATTGAGTGTATCCGTACATGGTGTGACCTCCTTTACCATTTCCGCGAATGCTGCGGTTAGTATAATGTATGGAAGAAAGAAGAAAAATGTTATAGTTATTTGCCTAAAAGGTGGTAGATGCTGAATATTTTTATTAGCATGGGACAAAAAATAAGAGTGAAGTAAATCGTTTACATATTATTCTATGATCAAAATATGTGTGAAAAGGGAATAATATAACAGGAGGTTTTTGTTCACTAATACAGATAGTATTTTGGAAACTTGTATTTGTTAAGAAAATCTCGTTAATTTTCGAAAAAAATTTCGAAATCAAAGTGATTGACAGGGTGATTAGAATAGTTGTAAACTAAAAAACGTGATCAAGATTGTATTAATTTGTTTAAATGAAAACATTAGTACAGATTGTTAGGTGCACAAATTATTCAATAACTGATGAATGGTGCGTCAGTTTTCGCGCTTATGCTTTCATTTTAGCGAAGTGCTAGTGAAAGCGTTTAAGAATATGGTTCAAGAGAGGAAGAGGTGAGCGGAATGGGTACTAAAACAAAAAAGGCCCTATTTAATGTTGATGAGCAAATGAAAGCTATCGCAGCTCAATTTGAAACATTACAAATTTTAAATGAAAAAGGCGAAGTTGTGAATGAAGCAGCTATGCCAAAATTAACTGATGATCAATTAAAAGAATTAATGCGTCGTATGGTGTATACTCGCGTATTAGACCAACGTTCTATTTCTTTAAACCGTCAAGGTCGCTTAGGTTTCTATGCGCCAACAGCTGGACAAGAAGCTTCTCAATTAGCAAGTCATTTTGCTCTTGAAAAAGAAGATTTCATCTTACCAGGGTATCGTGATGTTCCACAATTAGTATGGCACGGTTTACCATTATACCAAGCATTCTTATTCTCTCGCGGACATTTCATGGGTAACCAAATGCCTGCAGATGTAAATGCACTTGCTCCACAAATTATTATCGGTGCGCAAATCATCCAAACTGCTGGTGTTGCGTTAGGTATGAAATTACGTGGTAAAAAATCTGTTGCAATTACTTACACTGGTGACGGCGGAGCGTCTCAAGGTGACTTCTACGAAGGTATGAACTTTGCGGGTGCATTTAAAGCTCCAGCAATCTTCGTTGTTCAAAACAACCGTTATGCAATCTCTACTCCAGTAGAAAAACAATCTGCAGCAAAAACTGTAGCGCAAAAAGCAGTTGCAGCAGGTATTTACGGAATTCAAGTAGACGGTATGGACCCATTAGCTGTATACGCAGCAACTGCTTTTGCTCGTGAGCGCGCAGTAAACGGCGAAGGCCCTACTTTAATCGAGACTTTAACATTCCGTTACGGTCCACATACAATGGCTGGTGATGACCCAACTCGTTACCGTACAAAAGATATCGAAAACGAATGGGAACAAAAAGATCCAATCGTACGTTTCCGTGCGTTCTTAGAAAACAAAGGCATCTGGTCTCAAGAAGAAGAAGAAAAAGTAATCGAACAGGCTAAAGAAGATATTAAAGAAGCGATTGCTAAAGCAGACCAAGCTCCAAAACAAAAAGTTACTGATTTAATGGAAATCATGTACGAAACAATGCCTTACAACTTAGCTGAACAATATGAAATTTACAAAGAAAAGGAGTCGAAGTAAGCCATGGCTCAAATGACAATGATTCAAGCAATCACTGATGCTTTACGCGTTGAAATGAAAAATGACCCTAACGTACTTGTGTTTGGTGAAGACGTTGGTGTAAACGGCGGTGTATTCCGTGCTACTGAAGGCTTGCAAGCTGAATTCGGTGAAGATCGTGTAATGGATACCCCACTTGCAGAGTCTGGTATCGGCGGACTTGCAGTTGGTTTAGCACTTGAAGGCTTCCGTCCAGTTCCTGAAATTCAATTCTTCGGTTTCGTTTTCGAAGTAATGGATTCTATTTCTGGTCAAATGGCTCGTATGCGTTACCGTTCTGGTGGACGTTGGACTGCTCCAATTACAGTTCGTTCTCCATTCGGTGGCGGTGTTCATACGCCAGAATTACACGCTGATAGCTTAGAGGGATTAGTGGCACAACAACCAGGTTTAAAAGTTGTAATTCCATCTACTCCATACGATGCGAAAGGTCTTTTAATCTCTGCAATTCGTGATAACGATCCAGTTATTTACTTAGAGCACATGAAATTATACCGTTCTTTCCGTCAAGAAGTACCAGAAGGTGAATACACAATTGAACTTGGTAAAGCTGATGTAAAACGTGAAGGTACAGATGTATCTGTTATCACATATGGTGCAATGGTACATGCTGCATTAAAGGCTGCTGAAGAATTAGAAAAAGAAGGTATCTCTTTAGAGGTTGTTGACTTACGTACAGTTCAACCATTAGATATCGAAACAATTATTGCTTCTGTTGAAAAAACAGGTCGCGTTGTTGTAGTTCAAGAAGCTCAAAAACAAGCTGGTATTGCAGCTAACGTTGTAGCGGAAATCAATGACCGTGCAATCTTAAACTTAGAAGCTCCAGTTGTACGTGTTGCAGCTGCTGATACAGTATTCCCATTCTCTCAAGCAGAGAGCGTATGGTTACCAAACCATAAAGATATTGTTGAAGCTGTTAATAAAGTAATGAACTTCTAATTTTAATTTTAATTTTATGTGCAAAAGAAGTCAGCACATGCTGATTTCTTTTGCGATACTTAACAATAATGATATGAATCAGGGGGCTGAATTCCGTGGCATTTGAATTTAAATTACCAGATATTGGTGAAGGTATCCACGAAGGTGAAATCGTAAAATGGTTTATTAAACCAGGCGATGAAGTAAACGAAGATGATGTACTTCTTGAAGTACAAAATGATAAAGCAGTTGTAGAAATTCCTTCTCCAGTTAAAGGTAAAGTACTTGACATTCTTGTAGAAGAAGGTACAGTAGCAGTAGTAGGAGATGTTCTTGTTAAATTTGACGCTCCTGGTTATGAAAACCTTAAGTTTAAAGGTGACGATCATGACGAAGCTCCAAAAGCTGAAGAAGTAAAAGAAGAAGCTCCAGCAGCGGCAGCTACTCCAGCAGCAACTGCAGAGGTAGTTAACGAGCGCGTAATTGCTATGCCATCTGTTCGTAAATATGCACGCGAAAAAGGTGTAGACATTCGTCTAGTAGCTGGTACTGGTAAAAACGGCCGTGTTGCAAAAGCTGACATCGATGCATTTGCAAATGGCGGACAAGTAGTAGCAGCAACTGAAGCTCCAGTAGCGGCAGAAGCTCCAGCAGCAGCTGCGAAAGAAGAAGCTCCAAAAGCACAACCAATTCCAGCTGGTGAATATCCAGAAACTCGTGAGAAAATGAGCGGTATCCGTAAAGCAATTGCAAAAGCAATGGTAAACTCTAAACATACAGCTCCTCACGTAACATTAATGGACGAAGTAGATGTAACAGAGCTTGTTGCTCACCGTAAGAAGTTCAAAGCTGTTGCAGCTGAAAAAGGTATTAAATTAACTTACCTTCCATACGTTGTAAAAGCATTAACATCTGCATTACGTGAATACCCAATGATGAACACTTCTTTAGATGATGCATCTCAAGAAATCGTTCACAAACATTACTTCAACATCGGTATCGCTGCTGATACAGACAAAGGTCTTTTAGTACCAGTTGTAAAAGATACAGATCGTAAATCTATCTTCACTATCTCTAACGAAATCAATGAACTTGCTGGAAAAGCTCGTGACGGTCGTTTAGCTCCAGCAGAAATGAAGGGTGCTTCTTGCACAATTACAAACATTGGTTCTGCAGGTGGACAATGGTTTACTCCAGTTATCAACCACCCAGAAGTAGCAATCCTTGGTATTGGCCGTATTGCTGAGAAACCAGTTGTGAAAAACGGTGAAATCGTTGCAGCTCCAGTATTAGCATTATCTTTAAGCTTTGACCATCGCTTAATCGACGGTGCAACTGCTCAAAAAGCATTAAACCAAATTAAACGTTTATTAAACGACCCACAATTATTAGTAATGGAGGCGTAATAACAATGGTAGTAGGAGATTTCCCAATTGAATTAGATACAGTCGTTGTTGGTGCAGGTCCTGGTGGATATGTTGCAGCAATTCGTGCAGCACAATTAGGACAAAAAGTAGCTATTATTGAAAAAGCTAACCTTGGTGGTGTATGCTTAAACGTTGGATGTATTCCTTCTAAAGCGTTAATCAATGCAGGACATCGTTATGAGAATGCAAAACATTCTGATGACATGGGTATTATTGCAGAAAACGTAACAGTTGACTTCACAAAAGTTCAAGAATGGAAAAACGGCGTAGTTAAGAAATTAACTGGCGGTGTTGAAGGCCTTCTAAAAGGTAACAAAGTTGAAATCATTCGCGGTGAAGCTTACTTCGTAGATGCAAACACATTACGTGTAATGACTGAAGAAGCAGCTCAAACGTATACGTTTAAAAATGCTGTTCTTGCAACAGGTTCTACGCCAATTGAAATTCCTGGATTCAAATATTCTAAACGTGTTCTTAACTCAACTGGTGCTTTAAGCTTACCTGAGGTTCCTAAAAAACTTGTTGTAATCGGCGGCGGTTATATCGGTATGGAATTAGGTACTGCATATGCAAACTTTGGTACAGAAGTTACTGTATTAGAAGCTGGCGACGAAATTTTAGCTGGTTTCGAAAAAGCAATGAGCACAGTTGTAAAACGTGCGCTTCAGAAAAAAGGCAACGTAACAATCCATACAAAAGCTATGGCTAAAGGCGTTGAAGAAACTGAAAATGGCGTAACAGTTAGCTTCGAAGTAAAAGGCGAAGTACAAACTGTTGAAGCTGATTATGTATTAGTAACTGTAGGTCGTCGTCCAAATACTCAAGAAATCGGTCTTGAGCAAGTTGGAGTTAAAATGACTGATCGCGGTCTAATTGAAATCGATGAGCAATGCCGTACAAACGTACCAAATATCTATGCAATTGGTGATATCGTTCCTGGACCACCATTAGCTCACAAAGCTTCTTACGAAGGTAAAGTAGCTGTTGAAGCAATTAGCGGCCATGCAGCAGCAATTGATTACATCGGAATTCCAGCAGTATGCTTCACTGATCCAGAATTAGCATCTGTTGGTTATACGAAAAAGCAAGCAGAAGAAGCTGGAATGACAGTAGCAGTGTCTAAATTCCCATTCGCTGCTAACGGTCGTGCATTATCTTTAAACAGCACAGACGGTTTCGTACAGCTTGTAACTCGTAAAGAAGATGGTCTTCTTGTAGGTGCACAAGTTGCAGGTGCAGGCGCTTCTGATATTATCTCTGAGATTGGTTTAGCTATCGAAGCTGGAATGACAGCTGAAGATATCGCTCAAACAATCCACGCTCACCCAACATTAGGTGAAATCACAATGGAAGCAGCTGAAGTTGCTCTTGGAATGCCAATTCACATTGTAAAATAATATAAGATAAATAAAACAACCGCCTCCTAGATACTAGGAGGCGGTTGTTTCATTTAGAAAAAATGAACCTAAATCTAATTTCAGATTTAGGCACTAACACTCTTTTTAATTTCCCTTTTAGTTTTTCAAAAGGGCTTTAATAAGTACTTTGTAATTGTATCATGCCTCTTTTTTACTCAATAAATTGGATAAGAATGTAGAATTAAAGAAATTTCATTATAAAAATAAGAGGTGACTTAGAGTCCCTCTTATTTCTTATGTGTTTTATCCCGCATTAACGGGCAGTAAGACCCACCTCAAGATCCAGAGAGAAGTGAGGAAGATAGGTGGGAGAAACTGCCCGTAAAAGCCCGATTGCTTCAACTAACCATGAGCAGAAAACGTACTGATGGAAGTTTTGTTTTATTTCAGTTCTGTATATACTGTTAGTTACATATGATAGTTAGTTTAAAAAAAGTAAACACACCTTACTTATCCTCGTTTTTAGGATAGTTAAAGTGTGTTTCTTTAGATTATGTAATGATTTCTTATGACGCCCATATATTGTAATAAAATAGGACGTGCGAAAGGAGGCAATGCCATGAGAATAACATTGGTTTCATTCCTCCATTTCATCATATGGAGCGGATTTTCAATTGTGTTATTATTATCAGACCGTGATAAGCTGCATTACAAAGTGTTGCTCTTTTTTGTATTTTTTTATTTAGCTTATATTATTGCTAATATTATGTTGCACTCCAGAAAAGAGGCGTTTTTTTTCACTGTTGTAAATAGCGTGCTCTTTTTTATGAGTAAGCTATTATTTTTTACTGGTTAACGTTTATAAAAGTACATTGTTCTTCCATTAAAAAGCTGTAATTCCCCTTCTAATTTTTTTGCTAAAAATCTACAAAATTCATTAGCTTTTCCTTTATCCCCAAATGTTGCAGAAGGCGGTAATGTAATTTGCACAAAAGATTGTTCGTTTTCTATACCTATTCCTACATAAATGGAATGATAGCGTTCATGATTAGATTTTAGATAGAGAGTTGTGTCAGATGTATCAACCATTTCGTATGGAAAGGCAGTACTTGAGTATGTAAAGCCGATTTGTTGGCCTGTTTGAGCTGTAATCGTTTTATAATAATGAAAGAGTTGTTTTACATCGTCTAATGAGATAGATTGCTGCTTTGACTTTGGGACAAGTTTAATGAATGCATCCTGCATAATAAGCCTCCTAATGACATAATATATCACTATTTTAACATTGTTATAAATTTTTTGACAATTGAAAAGGGATATAGCCTTTTTTGTTTAATATATACAATATGGAAAAACCAAGAAGAAAGGAGAGCAAGAGACGATGTTTGAAAAATTATATGATGAACATGAAAAAACAAAAGTCCGCTTTCTTGGTTTCATGACAAATGAGACTCGGTATGATTTTGGTGTAGTGTATACGACTATGTTTTTTGGTAAACCGCTTGTCATTTGCATGCAGACTGGTCGAGCAACTCTCCTTGGACAGGATGATATTGAGGATGTGCAACATTTACAAGCTGTCTTTAAATTAAAAACGAGTGAAGAAGCAACAGATCTTGCGCAGTTTTTTAAGTTTCTGCTACCGCCTACATCCGTGCATGCTGAATATGAGGAATAATTGTTCGAAAGCAGTCGTAATTATAAATTATACGGCTGCTTTTTACTTGTAAATGTTTCATACTAATAAAAAATAAAAAATAATTAATATGTCATAATTAAAAACTATTGACGAAAAAAGTATAACATATTAAAATAAAGACAGAAAGTTAAGCGGTTACAAAAGGTTTTGGGGATTACAATAATAGGGGGAATTTAAAAATGGGAACTATCGTATGTCAAATTTGTGAGAGCACAATTGCACATTTTGAGGATGAAAAAGTAACGGTATTATACGGAAAATGCAGCTCTAAATGTGATTGTGAGCATAAAGAGCATACTAAAGCCCAATAAATAAGAAAGCGCCTGCATATGCAGGCGCTTTTTAGTGAATTGAAGTTGTATGACCAATTGTTGCAATAATGGCATCATCTCGAATTGGAATGAGATCAAGTTGTGTTTGTATTTTCTTCGCAGAAGCAAATTGACTCATCATACGGCTATCTATACGTGTTAGAAAGTCTGTTAAGTATGCTGATAAAAAAGCGAAAGGAATACGTCGTTGATTAAGCAAATCAATAATTTGATTTTCTGTTTTTACACCGACTCCATGCCCATAATAAAAGAAATTTCCTAAGTAAATTGCATTTTCTCCTTGCCATTCAATTGTTGCTGGGTTTACTTGTGGGTTTTTAAAATAAACAAGGTCACCAGGAACGATTTCTCCTCCGGTTTTTGTGATTAGTTTCAAATCCTTATCATAGTCCCACGTATATAAAAGTAAGTTTGCAAATAAGCGATTAAATGTTTCTTCATCGTATAGTGCTAATAGTGACTTATAGAAGATAATAATCATCGCAGTTGCACATTCTGTTCCGTATTTTTTACCATTTACAAAAATATCACGAATTGCGAAAGAGGGTAACACATTAGGGCGAAGTTGAAATCCTCCTAAATGAGTGCGTTCCCAAAATTCAGGATTACAGTAAGATTGCCTAAATGTACGGAATTGGAGTCCACTTTGAAATAACTCTAGAGCAGAAGTGATGATGTAAACACGAATGTTTATATCAAAATTTAACTCGTCTAATGTTTGAAAGTTATATACTTCTTGATTTCCTGTCATTATCTCTAAAATTTTTTGTTTTTCCGAAAAGAATGGCTCGGTTTCATTTTTTATATATGGATGTACAATGGAACGCCCAATTACAATCATAAGATCCCACCTATACGTTTACATTCTTTTTCTTTTGTATTCACATACAGTAAGACTCCCGCCTCAAAATATTAATGCGATAAAGAGGTTAGGTGGGAGAGACATTGCCTGTACGAGTCCCATTGGTAGGGCTAACCATCAGTAAAAAGTAAACTGATGGAAGCTTCACCTTATATCGTATGAATAGGCGGATAAAGGGTGCATAAGAAAAATACTGTAGAAATAAAGAGGCATATGATTGGAAAGAAAAAATCCCACTTCAAAGATATGAAGTGGGAAGAGCGTTATTCGCTAATTGGTTTATATTCTTTAATGACACGTAATGTTTGTAATGTCATATCTTCAGGTCCTTGCACTGGTAATCCTGCCGCTAAATTTTTTTGAATATAGTTTAAGTTTTCTTGTGTAATAATTTCACCAGGTGTAAAAATTGGAATGCCTGGTGGATAGACCATAACGAAATCTGCTATAATGCGGCCGGCCGCTTCTGCAAAAGGAACAACTTCTGTTTCAGAATAAAAGGCATCACGCGGAGATAGCGCAAGTACAGGAATTGCTGGAATTTCGACTTGTACTTGTACGCCTTTTTCTGCCATATGTTTAAATGTAGTTGACAAATCGTGTAGAGCGTGTGCCAATAGATTTGTTTCTTCTTCTGTATCTCCAAGTGTAACAAGGCACAAGATATTATATAAATCAGAAAGCTCTACCTCTATATTATACTGCTCTCTTAACCATAGCTCGGCATCGTGTCCTGTAATTCCTAATTCTTTTACAGAAATGATGAGTTTTGTTGGATCATAATTAAAGGTTGCATCTGTTCCTAGTAATTCTTTACCAGGGCAATATAGATGTTCAATATCATTTACTTGTTTTCGAACTTTTTCTGCTAATTGAATTGTTTTCGTAATAATCTCTCGTCCTTCTGTTGCAAGACGCTTTCTTGCGACATCCAGCGAAGCTAGTAAAATGTAAGACGTTGAAGTTGTTGTAAGCATACTAATAATAGATTGAACATGCTTCACATTTACAAGCCCCTCTTTTACATTCAAAATGGAGCTTTGTGTTAATGAGCCGCCTAATTTATGAACACTTGTTGCTGCCATATCGGCACCAGCTTGCATTGCTGACATCGGTAGTTCATCATGAAAATGAATATGAACACCATGAGCTTCGTCCACTAAAACTGGTATATTATAGGAATGAACTAAGTCGACAATTTGTTGCAGGTCTGCTGCAAAACCAAAATATGTTGGATTAATGACAAGTAATCCTTTTGCATCGGGATGTTCTTCAAGTGCTTTTTTTACAGAAGGAATTGTAATTCCATGTGAAATTCCTAATGTTGGATCAATTTCTGGATGAATAAAAATCGGCTTTGCACCTGAAAAAATAATCGCTGACATAACAGATTTATGAACGTTACGTGGTACAAGAATTTTATCCCCAGGACCACAAACACTCATCACCATTGTCATAATTGCTCCACTTGTTCCTTGTACAGAAAAAAATGTATGATCAGCGCCGAATGCTTTTGCTGCTAAATCTTGCGCTTGTTTAATCATACCTTTTGGGTGATGTAAATCATCGAGCGGTGCAATATTAATTAAATCAATTGATAATGCATTATGCCCAATAAATTCGCGGAATTCAGGATCCATTCCTTGACCTTTTTTATGGCCTGGGATATGGAATTGGATTGGATTGCGCTTGCTGTGCTCTATTAAAGCAGTAAACAATGGTGTTTCGTATTGGGACAACTTATACACCCCTTCTTCATTATTATTAATATTTATTAGTTTTGTTTTATGTTTATCCTGTTTCACTAAACAATAGTAGAGAGAAGGTCTACGCTACTAATTGAATGATCACTTTATGTTCTACAAAACAAAAGCATTATATCACCTATATTGGAAGATGTATAGAAAAATAATAATGGTAATTATCATTTTTTTTACGCAGGAAGGTCAATGCGTAAAAAATAAGAAATAGTGTATAATGCAAAGAGTGGGGCAAGTAAGAACGAAATGGAATAAATGAGGTGTTATCATGGAATATCAATATCCAATTGACTATGATTGGTCAACGGAAGAAATGGTTGCAGTAATTAAATTTTATGAAGCAATTGAGCAAGCTTATGAGAAAGGGTTGAAGAGAGAAAATCTTATGAGTTTGTATCGCCATTTTAAAGAGATTGTACCAGGGAAAGCAGAAGAAAAGAAAATCGACAAAGAATTTCAAGAAGTGAGTGGTTATTCCATTTATCGAACAATTCAAAAGGCGAAAAATTTAGAAGAAGAAGATATCGTTAAAATGTAAAAAAATTTTGAAAAATAGAACATGAAGTGTTATAATGGGATAACAACAAAAAACGGACAATACATGTATTGTCCGTTTTGCTTTATCGATTACAAATTTTATATAAAGGAAGGAGTGAGTATAACGTCGCTTCGACTTTTTTGATAAATTGTTCATCAGTAAGATTTGTAAACTCTTCTGGGGACATATGAACTCCTACTAATAACTCTGCTTTTTTTACGGTAGATAACCGCTCGATCATTTTCTGTAACTCTTCTAATTGAAGGGTATCATGTGATTTTACCTCAGGCTTAGTATGGTCAATGGACCAAACGAAATCATTTGGTATATTTGCTTTTAAATCATTTAAATGTTTTAAAAAGGCATGAGCCGTTTCCATTTTTTGTGGGCACTCATAAATTAAACCAAAGTATATAAAAGCATGTGTACCCCATAATCCAATTTGAAAATGTGGCAACATTTTATATCCGCGTTTATTTGTTGAAAATGCAACCCAAGTATCGTTTGGTGGATTGACTTTACGACGTGCGTGTTTTGCTACATGATAGAAAAAGGATTCACCAGTTTCTTTCGTTAAGAAATGAGCAAATTGTTCGCCGAGAGCTTCTAACTTCGGATGAATATTCATTTTAATTGCAGTCATTCTTTCTTCCAGGCCATCCACAGAGAATACTGTAAAATCTTTTTCTTTGAAAGTTTTTGATGTCATGGTTGTTCCTCCAACTCCTAGTTTGTTTCTATTCTAGCATAGCTTGTACAATTCATAAAAAAGATGCTTATAAAAAAATTTCAGATAAAAATACAAATTAGTTGCATAGATGATTTATCCCACATAATATAGTATAAAACAAAAAATCAGAAAATTAAGTAAATTTCAGGTTGAGGGCAAACGAATATTGGGAGGGGGCAAACGAATATGAGACAGGTAATTAATGCGTTAAAAAGAACAGATGCGGAGAAGAGAATTCCGGTGTTACGTTTAGAGTTAGATTATGAATTAGCAACTTTATATGATGCGATGATGGAAAATGATGATATGAAAAAAGAAGAGTGTATGAAAAAATTAGAAGTGTTAAGACTTGAAATGATTCGGTTAGAGGCGTAATAATAGTGTATGTATAAAAATTTAGTTGGTGCGAACCTTATAAAGGGTTCGTTTTTTCTGTGAACTGTACAGATCGGAGTGTTTAAATATGCAAGAGGTATGGAAAGAAATTGATGCGTATGCAAAACAATGGATAAAAGAAGCTGGACAGCACCTGGTTTCATCGTTGAAGCAATCTCTTATTATCGAAACGAAGTCAAATGCCTCGGATTTAGTAACGAATATGGATCGGGAAATTGAACAGTTTTTTATTGGGAAAATTAAAGATACCTTTCCGGAACATTATATTCTTGGAGAAGAAGGATATGGAGATGAGTTAGCTTCATCAGATGGGATTGTGTGGTTAATTGATCCGATTGATGGTACGATGAATTTTGTTCATCAAAAGCGAAATTTTGCAATTTCAATCGGCATCTATGAGAACGGTATCGGAAAAATTGGTCTCGTATATGATCCAGTTCATGATGAGTTATATCATGCGCAAAAGGGTGCAGGAGCATTTTGTAATGATATAGAAATTCCGTTGTTACAGCCGAATCAAGTGTCCTTAGGAGTTATTGCTGTAAATGCAACGTGGCTTACTGATAATCCTCGTCTTGATATGAGAAAGATGGCACAGCTTGTAAAAAAGGCAAGAGGAACACGTTCGTATGGTTGTGCAGCACTTGAAATGGTATATGTAGCGACAGGACGATTGGATGCATATGTGACGCCGCGTTTGTCTCCGTGGGATTTTGGCGGAGGAATGATTATTGTAGAAGAAGTTGGAGGCAAAGTAACAACCTTTACTGGAGAGTCGCTTCGAATTATTGAGAAGAGTAGCGTTTTGGTTGCAAGGCCGGGTGTGTACGAAGAGATATTACAATATGTACAATAAGAGTATAAAATCTATAGAAAAAACAAAAAAGTAAGAGGCATAGAAAATCGCTTCTTACTTTTTGCTGTTATTGTAGTTTACGCATTTTTCTTTTTGTCATAAATCCGTATCCGATTGTAAAGATTGTACCGAGAATACAAATCATCACACCGATTGGACTTTTCTCAGCAATCATAATCCCGATACCAATCATAAAAATAACGCCAATGATAGCTGTTAATAAAAAGCGATATTGAATCTGTTCCATATATTTCACCCTCCAGTTTCATTGTACTTTCACAAAAGTGAGAATACAACTATATTTTCATTCTTGATCTTATTTTGATTGCCATTGTATCCCTTCGCTCTTATAATAGAGAAGGATTAAAAAGACACTAGGAGTTGGACATGTTGAAAAAACGAGAAGATTTACGAAATATAGCAATTA
This sequence comes from Bacillus rhizoplanae, assembly GCF_917563915.1. Taxonomy (GTDB): domain Bacteria; phylum Bacillota; class Bacilli; order Bacillales; family Bacillaceae_G; genus Bacillus_A; species Bacillus_A rhizoplanae. The sequence continues at coordinate 185,236 of NZ_CAKJTI010000001.1, forward strand.
TCGCCCACGTTGACCATGGTAAAACAACACTTGTTGACCAATTATTACGTCAAGCGGGGACGTTCCGTGCAAATGAGCACGTAGAAGAACGTGCAATGGATTCAAATGATTTAGAAAGAGAACGCGGTATTACAATTTTAGCGAAAAATACAGCGATTCATTATGAAGATAAAAGAATTAACATTTTAGATACACCAGGACACGCTGACTTCGGTGGTGAAGTAGAGCGTATCATGAAAATGGTTGACGGTGTTTTACTTGTTGTTGATGCATATGAAGGCTGTATGCCACAAACACGATTCGTTTTAAAGAAAGCGTTAGAGCAAAACTTAACTCCAATCGTAGTTGTAAACAAAATTGACCGTGACTTTGCTCGCCCAGATGAAGTAGTTGACGAAGTAATCGACTTATTCATTGAACTTGGTGCAAGCGAAGATCAATTAGAGTTCCCTGTTGTATTTGCATCAGCAATGAACGGAACTGCAAGCTTGGACTCAAACCCAGCAAACCAAGAAGAAAATATGAAATCATTATTCGATACAATCGTTGACCATATTCCAGCGCCAATTGATAATAGCGAAGAGCCACTTCAATTCCAAGTAGCGCTTCTTGACTATAATGATTATGTTGGTCGTATTGGAGTTGGACGTGTATTCCGCGGTACAATGAAAGTAGGACAACAAGTTGCTTTAATGAAAGTGGACGGTAGTGTAAAACAATTCCGTGTAACAAAATTATTTGGGTATATGGGATTAAAACGTCAAGAAATCGAAGAAGCAAAAGCTGGAGACTTAATTGCAGTTTCTGGTATGGAAGACATTAACGTTGGTGAAACTGTATGTCCAGTTGAACATCAAGATGCACTTCCATTATTACGTATCGATGAGCCAACACTACAAATGACATTCCTAGTAAATAACAGCCCATTTGCAGGTCGTGAAGGAAAATATATTACATCTCGTAAAATTGAAGAACGTCTTCGTTCCCAGTTACAAACAGATGTTAGTTTACGTGTAGATAATACAGAATCTCCTGATGCTTGGATTGTATCTGGACGTGGAGAATTACATTTATCTATCTTAATCGAGAATATGCGTCGTGAAGGATATGAATTACAAGTATCTAAACCAGAAGTAATTATTAAAGATATCGACGGCGTAAGATGTGAGCCGGTAGAACGTGTACAAATTGACGTGCCGGAAGAGTATACAGGTTCTATTATGGAATCAATGGGCGCACGTAAAGGTGAGATGCTTGATATGGTGAATAACGGAAACGGTCAAGTCCGTCTTACGTTTATGGTTCCAGCACGTGGCTTAATCGGTTATACAACAGAATTCTTAACATTAACACGTGGATATGGTATCTTAAACCATACATTTGATAGCTATCAACCAGCACACGCTGGCCAAGTTGGCGGACGTCGTCAAGGTGTTCTTGTATCATTAGAAACAGGAAAAGCAACACAATACGGTATTAGTCAAGTAGAAGACCGTGGTGTTATTTTCGTAGAACCAGGTACAGAAGTGTATGCAGGTATGATTGTTGGAGAACATACACGTGAGAACGATTTAACAGTTAACGTTGTAAGAATGAAACAACAAACGAACATTCGTTCTGCGACAAAAGATCAAACGGCAACAATGAAAAAACCACGTCTTATGACATTAGAAGAATCACTTGAGTACTTAAACGAAGATGAATTCTGTGAGGTAACACCAGAATCAATCCGTCTTCGCAAAAAGATTCTTGATAAGAGTGAGCGCGAAAGATCTGCTAAGAAAAAGAAATCTGTAGAAGCGTAAAAAATGTAAGCTGCCTTTTTATAAAAAGGCAGCTTTTTTTTTGAAGTTATATTTTTCGAAAATTTAATCTTTTATCTAGACAGCACTTTTTTTGCAAGGTACTCTTATAGTAGGCGACATATTAAGTGAAACTCCCATAAGTAGGCATTGATGGTGAGTGGAATGAATTGGGCTCTTATGAGCAATTATCTTCCATCTATCTTCTTTGATTCTTTTGTGTGTTGAGATGGAGGACGTATTGTCCGTTCGCGCTAGATAAAGGGGGGAAGTGTAGTGGTAGAGAGAATGTCATTTTTTGCAAAGTTATGCAATGTTGATGGGAATCCTGAAATAGGTATGTGGCTTCTTTACGGTACAATGATCATATTAAGTGCTATCGTGTATAATTTAGGGTTTGCTAGAAAGCTACCCATATTAAAAAATGTCATAATTTATACAGTATTAGCAGCTGGTTGCACTGTTTTAACTTTTTTTGCAGTTTTTTTACCAGTAGGAGAAGGACTTGTTGTTGCAGCTATTGTGCTCGGTATTTATAAATTACGTTTACGTCAAGCAAAGCAACAAAAAGTAAGCTAAAGGGGGAGTATTTGATGCGATCTGTACAAGATGCATTATATAATTGGCTAACGATTAAAACTGTTGCGGAAGCTCGTCCACATGATGAAGCTGCACAAGAAACATATTTGCTGTTTCGGAACATGTTACATGAAGATCATTATGTAAAAGATGTGGCAGTGGAAAAGAAAGAGGATATGTATTTTGTTACATACGAACAAGAAGGTGAAAAGAAATCTACAAGATTTCCACTGGAACTAATTGATTGTTTTTTAGATCAAATGAACCGTGAGCCAGAAAAATACAAATAAGCTCTTATCGTATTTGATAAGGGCTTATTTGTATGGTACACGTAGTATTGCATCATATAGTAGATGGACGTCGGTCTACTATAGAGTGATGTTTGTTTTATCTAGCTATTTCCGGACAGCAAGGGCCTGATTGGTGATGGAAGTTTCACTTTATTGCTACCATTGTTCAAGAGGAACAGAGAAAGATGGTAAGGGGAAAATCTATTTTGGAAAACGAATGGCCCTAACGATAGGAATAAAGTCTACAATAAATACCGGTATTACATTATGTGCACAATTGTTTTTAACAAAATTTCCATGGTTATTCCGCTTGTAAATTCAGCATATACTCCTTGTAATAGATTACCATTCATCTTCTACTGTTTTATCACGATACAATCTAAAATGTCCTGTTTCTTTTCGTTCTAAAGTACGTTCTGTAATTCGATCTGTACATTGTTTGCACATATATGTATGAATAGGACGGTTACGAAGCCGTTTCGCCACTGGATTTTCGTCATTTAAATCTTCTTTTTTATCACAAAGAATACATTTGACTCTCATTTCTTCACCTCAGCACAAGTTCTATCATACTTTAGTATATCATGGGTGCTAGATATTTTTGAACTATAGAAGAAAAAATAAATATTTTCTCAATTCGAAAAATAAGTTATTATATAAAGTGAAACAACTATCAGCGAGGAGCTTGAATTTTTGTTGATGGCTAGTTGAACCATACGGGCAGAGTCCTACCTTATTGGTTTCTTGCATTCTTTAAGTGAGAGTCTTATTGCCTGTTAGAGCGGAATCAGTATGGATGATTATGGAGGTGGAAACATGGCAAACATAGTAGAACCAACATTAACAGCTATCTTAGTGCAAGCGTTGCGTGAAGAACGTATTGTCACAATTGCAACGACTGATTTTGAAAAAGGTGTTCCAAATGTAAATGCAATTTCATGGGTATATGCAATGGATGAAAAATCTATCCGTTTTGCAGTGGACCAACGCTCGCGTATTGTAGAGAATTTACGCCATCGTGCAGGACTTGTTCTTACTGTTATGGCGAATGAATCTGTATATTCTATTAGTGGTGAAGCGATTATAAAATCAGAGCGGATGGAAGGTGTTCCGCTTAAATTAACTTTAATTGAAGTTTCTGTGCAAGAGGTGCGTGATGTAATGTTTTACGGTGCTAAGCTTGCTATTGAACCAAAATATGAAAAAACATACGATCTTCGTGCTGCGGCAAAGTTAGATAACCAAGTTTTATCGGCGATGAAGAATGTGTGAAAAAAGGGTGGGCAGCAAAGAAAGTTGTTCATCCTTTTTCTGTATCCCGTTATTTGCGGGTGATAACCCTCTTGCTTTAAGATTCTGAGAAAACCAAGAAGGTAGGTGAGGTAACTGCTGGCATACATCCGATTTGCTCAACTAACTATAAGTGGAGGATGAAAAAAATCAGCTTATGGAAGTTTCACTTTATATTTCAAGTGATTTCTATTCTATCTCGTTTGTACCGTACATATAATTATAACAATGGTTCGTCCATAATATGGATGAAACCCTTGTTCTACAAATTTCATGGTGGAGTCAGGGGGTAACAGGTTGAATAAAATTTATGTGCTAGATACGAATGTGCTTTTGCAGGATCCGTTATCTATTTTTTCTTTTGAAAATAATGATGTAGTTATTCCAGCTGTTGTGCTAGAAGAAGTAGATTCAAAGAAACGTTATATGGATGAAGTTGGAAGGAATGCACGCTACGTATCAAAACTAATAGATAAATTTCGCGAACTTGGAAAACTGCATGAAAGTATTCCTCTCGAGAATGGAGGGACGTTTCGGATTGAGCTAAATCATCGTTCATTTGTTCAATTACAAGATATTTTCGTAGAAAAAACAAATGATAATCGTATTTTAGCTGTTGCCAAAAATTTATCAGTAGAAGAGCAAGAAAAAGAAGATGGAAAATCTGTCATCCTTGTAAGTAAAGATGTACTTGTAAGAGTAAAAGCTGATGCTCTAGGTTTACAAGCTGAAGATTATTTGAGTGATCGTGTTACGGAAGTAGAAAACATATATACGGGCTTTTTAGAGTATTACATACAAAAAGAGATTTTAAATCGTTTTTATGAAAAAGGAGAGCTGTCTCTTTCTGAAATTGCAAATCATCCGTTTTATCCAAATCAATTTATTGTGATGAAGGATGCTTTAGGGGGGTCGAGCTCAGCTCTCGGTATTGTTGATCATTCAGGAAAAAAAATAAAAAAGCTTATTTTTCCGAATGAGCAAATTTGGGGGATTCGACCTCGAAATGTACAGCAAATTATGGGGATGGAATTATTACTACGTGAAGATATTCCCCTTGTTACATTAACTGGAAAAGCAGGAACTGGGAAGACATTATTAGCATTAGCTGCAGGGCTTATGCAAACAGAAGATTTGGGAATGTATAAAAAGCTACTTGTAGCAAGACCGATTGTTCCAGTTGGAAAAGATATTGGGTATTTACCAGGAGAGAAAGCAGAGAAGTTAAGGCCTTGGATGCAACCTATTCATGATAATTTAGAATATTTATTCAATACAAAAAAACCTGGAGAATTAGATGCAATTTTAGCGGGAATGGGTTCTATTGAAGTGGAGGCTTTAACGTATATTCGTGGACGGAGTATCCCAGAGCAGTTTATTATTATAGATGAAGCGCAAAATTTAACAAAACATGAAGTGAAGACAATTTTAACGCGTGTTGGAGAGAGAAGTAAAATTGTTTTAATGGGAGATCCGCAACAAATTGACCATCCATATTTAGATGAATATAATAATGGCTTAACATATGTTGTAGAAAAGTTTAAAGAACAAAAAATTAGTGGGCATGTGAAATTTGTGAAAGGTGAGCGCTCTAATTTAGCGCAACTAGCAGCGGATTTATTGTAGGAGAGAGTGGTGAAAAGCCACTCTTATTTGTTTATCCCGCTATTCGCGGAACCTCTTCTAAGAAAACTAAGAAAACTAAGAAAAGAGATAGGGGATAATGGCCTGTAAAAGTCCAATTGGTGAGAGTTTTCCATCAGTAGGGGCCCCTACTGATGGAAGTTTCACTTTACACGATGGTAAACTTTCGAATGTATCGAATTGGATCATTGACATTAGAGCTATCTCCAAAATAAAGATGAACAGGACCATCTTCTTTTAGCGGCTTTCCGTTTTTAGAAAAACCGAGAATAGCATCCTTTGCTTTTTGTAATGGAATAGTTGTAATGCCAGTTTCTGTATGAATTTCTACATGAGTTGCATCGCTGGGAATTTCAGCATTTTGTAAAAAAGGAGCGAGCGGTATACCAAATGTCCCTGTAATAATTTTCTCTTTTTCAAATCTTGCAATGCTTTTATTGACAGGCGGGAAAATAGCTCCTTCTCTAATTTCACGATCCCAATGTTTAGATGCTTGTTTCGTATAGTGGTCTAACTCATTTGTTGTTTCTTTTGGACTTGTAAAGTATGTTGTTAAGTCAACTTTTCGATCATCAAAAATCCAGACACTTGGATCAATTGTAATTGGAAAGCGTACATTTCCGTTAATAAATAAAATTTCACTCATTATTGTTCCCCCATTTGTCTTATACTCCCACTTTTCAGTATAATAGCACTATGGACAATTGTCACAGGAAATGTTTCTATTGCAATTTATGAAAACTATCGCTAATATTAATAGATAGGATAGGAGAGTAGGACGGAAACGGAGGGAACCAATTTGGCGTCTGAGACAGTAACAAATCATCAGGAAAAGGCACTTGCCCTTCTACAAGCTGATGCTGAGAAAATTCTAAGACTTATTAAGGTGCAAATGGATAACCTTACGATGCCGCAATGTCCATTATACGAAGAGGTGCTCGACACACAAATGTTTGGCTTATCCCGTGAAGTTGATTTTGCGGTTCGTCTTGGTCTCATTGCGGAAGAACAAGGTAGGGAAATATTAGGAGAATTAGAACGAGAGCTATCGGCACTGCATGAAGCTTTTACAAACAAACAATAATAGCTGGTTCAAATAAGGAGCTCAAACTGAATCAGTTTGAGCTTTTTTGTGTAAAAAAATGGTTTTCCTGAAAAGCAGGAAGAACACAAATACATATGGAATACAACTGTTAAAAAAGAAAAGAGAAAGAGGATTTTGAATGAAAAGAGTTTGGAAGTCCATAGATTATTCTTTAGTGCTTCCTCTTGTTATCGTATGCGTGCTCGGAGTCATCATGGTATATAGTTCCAGTTCTATCGTTGCGATTACAAAGTATTATCCGAAATATGGATGGACGAGCGATCACTTTTTTCGATCGCAGTTAAAAGCAATGTTAGTTGGGACAATCGGATTGCTTGTTATCATGTTTATTCCTTTTCAAGTATGGAGGAAGCGCATGGTTACCGTTTTAATCGTTCTCGGTAGCATCGGTATGCTGCTAATAGTATTAAAATGGGGAACGGTTGTGAACCATGCAAAATCATGGGTATTTGGGATGCAGCCTTCAGAGTTTATTAAAGTAGGAATTATCATTGTATTAGCACGTTTCTATGCAAAAAAGCAAACGACAGATGTACCGATTTGGCACGGTGCTGGTCGAGTAGTTGCTTTTTTAGTAATTACAATTTATTTAATTTTGAAACAGCCTGACTTAGGAACAACATTATTAATTCTTTCAACGATTGGAATCATGACGTTCTGTTCGGGCATACCGTTTCAACTTTGGATGAAACGAATTGCCCTTACATCTATTATATGGATTCCCTTGGGGTATTTCATAGGGAAAAATGTTTTATCAGATGTTCAAATTGCACGTTTTACCACATTTTGGAATCCGTTTGCGGATCCACAGGGAAGTGGATTTCAATTAATTAATTCGTTTGTTGCAATCGCTTCTGGTGGTATAAGTGGTAGAGGGTTAGGAAATAGTATCCAAAAGTATGGGTATTTACCAGAGCCACATACAGACTTTATTATGGCAATTGTATCTGAGGAATTAGGTTTCGTTGGAGTAGCGATTATTTTAATATGTTTACTAGTCATAGTCGTCCGTGCTTTTCGAGTTGCACAAAAATGTCAAGATCCTTTTGGGAGTCTACTTGCAATCGGAATAGGTAGTATGATTGGTGTGCAAGCAATTGTAAACTTAGGCGGAGTTACTGGATTTTTACCGCTTACTGGTGTACCTTTACCATTTGTTAGCTACGGTGGTACTTCTTTAGTAGCAAACCTATTAGCTATGGGAATTTTATTGAATGTAGCTAGCTTTGTAAAACAAAGAGAAAAAAGAGAACAGCAAGGGCGGGAGCAACAGCAACAGCCTAAACAAGAGAGACATCTCGTTGTTGTAAAATAAAGAAGCTTTGTATAAGTGTACAAAGCTTCTTTTTGTGCATAATTCCAGAAAAAAGAACCTGTTTTGGTGGTTTTTAATAAAAAAGTATATCACATTTAATTAAATGTGTTTTACAAAAAGCTTGGTTGTGTATGGAATTTTATGCTATACTAATTTTGTGAGACAAATTGGACAGAAAGCTTATCATTTGTCTAAAAATAAGGTATGATGAATAAAAATAAAGTGCAGCTTTCGGGTGGTGAATACCACTGCTAGAAGTGAGGTACTTATTCCTGCTAAAGCAGGGCAAAGCTATGTTGTTATGAATGGTAGAAAAATAGAGGGGGAAAATCATGAAAAGGCTGCAACGTATTCAAAAAGTATTAGTAGCTAACCGCGGTGAAATTGCGATTCGAGTGTTTCGTGCTTGTACAGAATTAGGACTACGCACAGTTGCGATTTACTCGAAAGAAGATAGCGGTTCATATCATCGATATAAAGCAGATGAAGCGTATTTGGTAGGAGAAGGTAAAAAGCCAATCGATGCATATCTTGATATTGAAGGTATTATTGAAATCGCAAAACGCAATCATGTTGATGCAATTCACCCAGGATATGGTTTTTTGTCAGAAAATATTAAATTTGCAAAACGTTGCGAAGAAGAAGGCATTATCTTTATTGGTCCAAAGAGTAAACATTTAGATATGTTTGGGGATAAAGTGAAGGCAAGAACACAAGCGCAATTAGCAAATATTCCTGTCATTCCTGGTAGTGATGGTCCGATAAGTACAATTGAAGAAATAGAGAGTTTTGCTAAAACGTATGATTACCCGATTATTATTAAAGCAACTCTTGGTGGTGGCGGTCGTGGAATGCGTATCGTACGCAGCGAAGATGAATTAAAAGAAGCATATAACCGTGCGAAATCCGAGGCGAAAGCGGCGTTTGGGAATGATGAAGTATATGTTGAAAAGTTTGTTGAAAATCCAAAGCATATTGAAGTGCAAATATTGGCAGATGAACAAGGTAATGTCGTTCATTTATATGAGAGAGATTGTTCGGTGCAGCGTCGTCATCAAAAAGTTGTAGAAGTAGCACCAAGTGTGTCTCTTTCAGAAGAACTTCGCAATCGTATTTGTGAAGCTGCAGTTCAATTAACGAAAAATGTCGATTATGTTAACGCAGGGACAGTTGAGTTTCTTGTAAAAGAAAACAATTTTTATTTTATTGAAGTAAATCCACGTGTCCAAGTTGAACATACGATTACAGAAATGATTACAGGCATTGATATCGTTCAATCACAAATTTTGATTGCTGATGGCCATGCTTTACATAGCGAAAAAGTAAGTATTCCAAAACAAGAAGATATAATTACACACGGATTTGCGATTCAATCTCGTGTGACAACAGAAGATCCGCTTAATAACTTCATGCCAGATACAGGGAAAATTATGGCATATCGTTCTGGTGGTGGTTTTGGTGTCCGTTTAGATACAGGAAACAGCTTCCAAGGTGCAGTTATTACACCATATTATGACTCATTACTTGTAAAAGTAACAACTTGGGCGTTAACATTTGAACAAGCTGCAGCTAAAATGGAACGTAATTTAAAAGAATTCCGTATTCGTGGTATTAAAACAAACATTCCGTTTCTAGAAAACGTTGTAAAACATAAGAACTTTTTAACAGGAGAATATGATACATCGTTTATCGATTCTTCGCCGGAATTATTTGTATTTCCGAAACGAAAAGACCGCGGTACAAAAATGTTATCGTACATTGGTACAGTAACAGTCAATGGATTTCCTGGAGTGGGAAAACAAGAAAAACCGATTTTCGCAGAAGCGCGCGTTCCAAATGTGAAATATATTGAACCGATTCCAACTGGTACGAAGCAAATTTTAGATGAGCGCGGAGCTGATGGATTAGTAAAATGGGTTCAAGAACAAAAACAAGTTTTATTAACGGATACTACATTCCGTGATGCTCATCAGTCATTATTAGCAACACGTATCCGTACACAAGAGTTGAAACAAATTGCTGAACCAACAGCAAGAATGCTACCGAATTTATTTTCGGCAGAAATGTGGGGCGGAGCAACATTTGATGTCGCGTATCGTTTCTTAAAAGAAGATCCATGGGAACGTTTATTACAATTACGCGAGAGCATGCCAAATGTATTATTCCAAATGCTTCTTCGTGCTTCAAATGCAGTAGGATATAAAAACTATCCAGATAACTTAATTCAAAAATTTGTAGAGTGTTCTGCGCAGGCTGGCATTGATGTATTCCGTATTTTTGATAGTTTAAACTGGGTAGAAGGTATGCGCGTTGCAATTGATGCTGTACGTCAAAGCGGTAAAATTGCAGAGGCAACAATGTGTTACACAGGTGATATCCATGACCCAATGCGCAGTAAATATGATTTGAATTACTATAAAAACTTAGCAAAAGAGTTAGAGGCATCAGGTGCTCATATTTTAGGTATTAAAGATATGGCAGGATTATTAAAACCAAATGCAGCATACGATTTAGTATCCGCATTAAAAGAGACGGTATCGATTCCGGTTCATCTTCATACGCATGATACGAGCGGAAACGGTGTATTAACATATGCGAAAGCAATTGAAGCTGGAGTTGACATTGTAGACGTTGCGGTAAGCTCTATGGCAGGATTAACATCTCAGCCGAGCGCTAATACGTTGTTCTATGCATTAGAAGGAAATGAAAGACAACCGAATGTAGATGTGAAATCTTTAGAGAAGCTCTCTCATTATTGGGAAGATGTTCGTAAATATTATTCTTCATTTGAAAGTGGAATGAATGCACCGCATACAGAAGTGTACATGCATGAAATGCCAGGTGGTCAATATAGTAATCTACAGCAACAAGCAAAAGCTGTCGGTTTAGGAGATCGTTTTGATGAAGTGAAAGTGATGTATCGCCGTGTCAACGATATGTTTGGTGATATTGTTAAAGTAACTCCATCGTCAAAAGTAGTGGGTGATATGGCTCTATTTATGGTACAAAATCATTTAACAGAGAAAGATATTTATGAGCGTGGTCATGCATTAGACTTCCCAGGATCAGTTGTAGAAATGTTCTCTGGTGATCTTGGACAACCGTACGGTGGTTTCCCGAAAGAGTTACAAGAAATTATTTTAAAAGGAAAAGAGCCTTTAACAGTAAGACCAGGTGAACTGTTAGAACCAATTGATTTTGAAGGGGTAAAAGAAGAGTTATTCCATAAGCTTGGTCGTGAAGTAACGATGTTTGATATTGTAGCGTATGCGTTATATCCGAAAGTATTTATGGACTATCAAAAAGTTGTAGAGCAATATGGAGATATCTCTGTTCTTGATACACCAACATTCTTCTATGGTATGAGACTTGGTGAGGAGCTTGGTGTGGAAATTGAACGTGGTAAAACATTAATTGTGAAATTAGTTTCGATTGGAGAACCACAATTAGATGGTACACGTGTTGTCTATTTTGAATTTAACGGACAACCTCGTGAAATTATTGTAAAAGATGAAAGTGTCAAAGCGACAGTTTCACAACGAATGAAAGGGAATCGCGAAAATCCAAATCATATTAATGCAACAATGCCGGGAACTGTAATTAAAGTAGTAGTAAATGAAGGAGATATAGTGAAAAAAGGTGATTCCATGGCAATTACAGAAGCGATGAAAATGGAAACAACTGTACAAGCTCCATTTACTGGTACGGTGAAAAAAGTGTATGTGAAAGATGGAGAGGCAATTCAAACAGGTGATTTGCTGATTGAATTGGAACAATAAAATAAAGTGAAACTTCCGTCAGTGGGGGGGCTTTATCTTCCACTGATGGTTAGTTGAACCAATCGGGGTCTTACTACCCGTTAATGCGGGATAAAACTGCTATGCGTACGATTTTTTACACATCTTACTCATTTGACAGTTGTTAAATAAAAAAAGAGCTGCTTTGATGCAGCTCTTTTTGCTTTTTGAAAATAATAACTTGTTGTAATAGAAAAGTTATTATAATAGTTTCTTTTGCTGTGTAGTATGATTCATTTCTGTTTTTTGTATGTTTGTGTTACTACGTGTTGCTAGCATAACTAAATAGCATAATACAGCAAATAAGCATGATATAAAGAGTGAATGCAGAAGTGACATCGTTAAGCTTGCCCCTGTGAATACAACTAAAATACCAGAGATTGCTTGACACATCACAAGGCTAAATGCTGTGATCCACCCATAATATATAACAGCTTGTTGTTTATATTGCCGGATAGCTATAATCATTGCGTATAAAATCCAAACAAAAATTAATGTAGCGGCAAATCGATGTCCCATTTGTACCCATTCATGAAATTGAGTTGGAAATGGACTGTTTTTGCTACATAATGGAAAAGTTGGACATGCTAAGCTTGCATGTTCATGACGTACCAATGCCCCTGTATAGACAACAATGTAACTGTAAATTGTTACACCGTAAATATGAAATTTCATCTTCTTATCAATATTAAGTGAGTGGACATCAAACTTTTTATCAATTTCAAAGATGAGGAGTGTCAATAAAATAACAGCAGCAAACGAAATAAGAGAGATACCGAAATGAATTGCTAATACAGCTGGAACTTGTCCCCATACAACTGCAGCTGCTCCCATGAGTGCTTGAGCTACTAAAAATGCGAAAGAAAGAATGGCAAGGGTTTTTGTTTCCCGAACATGTCCGTAGTATTTCCAAGCTAAGACACATAGTAGTGTAACAAGAATCCCTGCAGAGCCTGAAGTAAGGCGGTGACTCAGCTCAATAATTGTGTGCATTGATAGGTGCGAGGAAAGCAATTCCCCGTTACATAGCGGCCAAGATTTACCACACCCTTGTCCTGAACCAGTCTTAGTAACTAATGCTCCGCCAAGGAGAACACATAATAAATCAAAACTCGTAATGACTGCTAACCATTTTATAAAACGTTGCAATCCTTTTCACCAGCTTTCTATTCTAAAGTTATTGTGCAATATTTTAATGAAATAAATATTATAGAAACAGAAATGCACTACAGTCCTATGATATATAAAATCTTATAAAATAGCAAAGGGGGACAGGGAAGGAGAAGATAAGATGAAATAATACTAAAATCTAGAAAATAAATTGCTGATTTTAACAAAATTAGGGGATTTTATAAATAAATAAACGGAAATACATGCGGAATTTGACAAAATGGTTTATTATAAAAGGTAATTACGTGCTATTATGAAGTGAGTAGGGAAAAACTTTTTTAATCATAGACACAAAAAGTTCATGTTTTCTTCACAATTTTTTCATGAAATATGTTTTAATATATTCGAGTGAGAAGTGTATATTAATAGGAGAACCATAAAACAACATTTCTACTGTAATAATATTGTTATATAGAAGCTAAAGAGTGTTTTATTTCGGATAAAATGCTCATTACAGAGTAATTATGATGAAAGTTTTAGAGGGGGTTGAAACGATGAGCCATGCAACAAGTCAATTGCATGAGGAATCAACCGTAACGGATGTGCCGGAAACAAGTCGTGTACAAGATTTGTTAGCGCTTGTAAAAATGGGAATTGTAAATTCAAATACATTAACGGTATTTACTGGTTTTTGGTTGGCTCTACATTTTAATGGATTAAACTTTGTGGATCAGCTGGATAAAATGTTTTTCACAATTGCTGGTTCTGCACTTATTATGGCAGGATCATGTAGTTTGAATAACTACATTGATCGTGATATTGATCATTTAATGGAACGAACAAAAAATCGTCCGACAGTAACTGGGAAAATGAAACCGAGTTTTGTACTAACATTCGGTATTGTACTATTATTATTAGGTTTCGTATTCTTGCTTCTTACAACACCGATGGCTGCATTTATTGGTTTTATTGGAGCTTTCACATATGTTGTGCTTTATTCATTATGGACAAAGAGAGCATATACGCTTAATACAGTAGTAGGTAGTGTATCAGGAGCAGTTCCACCTTTAATTGGTTGGGCAGCTATTGATCCAAGTTTGAATCATCCTATTGCTTGGATGCTATTTTTAATTATGTTTATTTGGCAAATCCCACATTTCCTCGCTCTTGCGATGAAACGTGTTGAAGAATATCGCAATGCAGGTATTCCAATGCTTCCTGTTGTGTATGGATTTGATATTACAAAACGTCAAATTATGATTTGGACAGTATGCTTATTGCCACTGCCATTTTATATGAGTGCACTTGGAGTAACATTTATGATAATTGCAACATTGCTTAACATCGGTTGGATCGTGTTAGGGTTTTATGGCTACCGTAAGAAAGACGACATCAAATGGTCCGTGCAAATGTTTGTATACTCCTTGAATTACTTAACAATCTTATTTATTTCAATGATTGTTGTAACATTCTTCTAAGACAACGACATGAGGGGATTTCTTTACGTTGAGATTTACTTTACTTACTATAAAGTACAATCTAAATAACAAAGAAAGTGGGGGTTGTTTGCATGAAGAAACAGTGGCGATTGCTTTCGCTCGTTTCACTAGTGGCTTTACTGTTAGGGGGATGCGGTAAAGCCTTTCAATCTACTTTGATTCCACAAGGTGAAGTAGCAAAAATGCAATATGATTTATTGTTATTAGCCAGTGCAATCATGGTTGGTGTTGTTCTTGTTGTTACGATTATTTTCTTATATGTAATTGTGCGTTTCCGTCAAAGAAAGGGACAGGAAAACTATATTCCGAAGCAAGTAGAAGGAAATCACAAGCTAGAAATTATATGGACAGTCATTCCAATTTTACTTTTATTGGTATTGGCTGTCCCTACTGTTACATATACGTTTAAACTTGCTGACGTTAGTGCAATGGAGAAAAAGAATATTGATAAAGATACAATCGTTGTTGATGTAACAGCGAATCTTTATTGGTGGGAATTTTCTTACAATAATGAAAAATTAGTAACTTCGCAAGATTTAGTCATCCCTACAGGTAAAAAAGTGTATTTAAATTTAAAGGGTTCTGATATTAAACATTCATTTTGGGTCCCATCTTTAGCAGGGAAAATGGATACAAATCCGGATAATACGAACAAAATGTGGATTAAAGCAGACAAATCGGGCACATATAACGGTTTTTGTGCAGAATTTTGTGGACCATCTCACGCTTTAATGCAGTTTAAAGTTAAAGCTGTTGATGAAAGCGAGTACAAAAAATGGGTTGCTAGTATGAAAGACTTAAATGGCAAGAAAGCTGTTGCTTCTACGCAAGAGCAGGAAGGTAAACAAATCTTTGAAAAGAGTTGCATCGGTTGTCATGCTGTTGGATCAAATGATAGCAGACCGCCTACTGCACGTATTGCACCGAATTTAGCCAACTTCGCAGATCGTGATATGGTTGCAGGTATTGCTGAAAATAATGAAGAAAATGTGAAGAAGTGGTTAAAAGACCCTGAAAGCATGAAACCAGGAAACAAAATGACTGGAAAATACGGTAATCTTACTGACGATCAAGTAGATGCATTAAATGCATACTTAAAAACATTAAAAGTTGAAAAGTAAAGAGAAACTATTTGCGAAGGGGAGGTTGAAAACGTGAGTTCTGTAGCAAAGAAACAGGGAGTGGGCTCTGTAATTTGGGATTATTTAACGACAGTAGACCATAAAAAAATTGCCATTCTCTATTTAATTGCAGGTGGGTTATTTTTTATCATCGGGGGAATAGAAGCATTATTTATTCGGCTTCAGTTAGCGATTCCAAACAATGCTTTTCTCGTTGGGGATATGTACAACCAAGTGTTAACAATGCACGGAACAACAATGATTTTCTTAGCGGCAATGCCACTTGTATTTGCAATGATGAATGCGGCGGTACCACTTCAAATTGGTGCACGAGACGTTGCGTTTCCATTTATTAATGCTCTTGGATTTTGGCTGTTTTTCTTTGGGGGCGTATTTTTAAACTTAAGTTGGTTTTTAGGTGGGGCGCCTGATGCAGGTTGGACATCGTATGCATCGTTATCACTCGCATCAAAGGGACACGGTATCGACTTCTATGTCCTTGGTTTGCAAATTGCGGGTATTGGAACATTAATAGGAGGAATTAACTTCCTTGTTACCATTATTAATATGCGGGCACCTGGAATGACATATATGCGGATGCCGATGTTTACATGGACAACTTTTGTAACATCTGCACTTATATTATTTGCATTCCCACCGCTTACAGTAGGCCTAGCCCTGTTAATGTTAGATCGTTTATTTGGCACAAGTTTCTTTAACCCAGCTTTAGGAGGAAATACGATTATATGGGAGCATTTATTCTGGATCTTCGGTCACCCAGAAGTATACATTCTTATACTCCCTGTTTTCGGAATATTCTCAGAAATCTTCGCGACATTCTCTAAAAAACGTTTATTCGGATATTCATCTATGGTATTTGCAACGGTATTAATTGGATTTTTAGGATTCATGGTATGGGCACATCATATGTTTACAGTAGGTCTTGGTCCAGTAGCAAATGCGATCTTTTCTGTAGCTACAATGGCAATTGCTGTTCCAACAGGTATTAAAATTTTTAACTGGCTCTTTACGATGTGGGGTGGAAGCATTCGCTTTACAACACCAATGATGTGGGCTCTTGGTTTTATTCCATCATTCGTTATGGGTGGGGTGACAGGGGTTATGCTTGCATCAGCTCCTGCTGATTATCAATTTCACGATAATTACTTCGTTGTAGCTCACTTCCATTACGTAATTGTTGGTGGGGTTGTGTTCGGATTATTTGCAGGTGCTCATTATTTTTGGCCGCTTATGTTTAATAAACTCCTAGATGAGACGCTTGGTAAAATTACATTTTGGTTGTTCTTTATTGGCTTCCATTTAACGTTCTTTATTCAGCACTTCCTTGGTTTAATGGGTATGCCGCGTCGCTATTTTACGTATTTGCCAGGACAAGGATTAGAAGTTGGTAACTTAATTAGTTCGGTAGGGGCAGTATTTATGGCTCTCGGAACAATCGTACTGTTAGCTAATGTTGTAAAAACATCCTTTTCTAAAAAACAAGCTGGTCGCGATCCTTGGGATGGTCGTACATTAGAATGGTCAATTCCAGCGCCGACACCTGAGTATAATTTTAAGCAATTACCGTTTGTACGTGGATTAGATCCATTCTGGATTGAAAAACGTGAAGGAAAAAACGAAATGACGCCAGCAGAACCGGTTGGTGATATTCATATGCCAAACGCATCTTTCCTACCATTTGTCATTTCCTTAGGTTTATTTATTGCAGCATTTGGAGCGATGTATATGCACGCGGGGAAAGAGAAAATGTGGCTAGTAGTAGCGATTATTGGTCTTATTATTACCTTTGGAGCAATGCTCTTACGATCTGTAATTGATGATCACGGATATCATATTCATAAAGAAGATTTAGAAGATAAAGGGGGCAAGGCGTAATGCATGCAGAGGAAAAATTAACAAATGAAACCTTTCCAGCAGAGCCTGAAAAAGCAACCCTTGAAGGAAAGAATAAATTTATTGGATTTTGGTTGTTTCTAGGAGGCGAGACAGTGCTATTTGCGTCCTTGTTCGGAACATATTTAGCACTGAAAAATTCAACAAATGGTGGACCATCATCACAAGAAATGTTTCAAATGCCGCTTGTGTTCATTATGACAATGCTTCTTTTAACGAGTAGTTTAACAAGTGTATATGCAATATATCATATGAAGAATTTTAACTTTAAGCAAATGCAGCTTTGGCTTATTATCACTGTATTGCTTGGGGTTGGATTTTTAAGTTTTGAGATTTATGAATTTAATCATTACGTTCATGAGTTTAAACATACGATGAGAAGTAGTGCATTCGGTTCTGCATTTTATGCGTTAGTTGGTACGCACGGGTTACACGTACTATTTGGATTACTTTGGATTTTAACTTTAGTAATCCGTAATGCGAAGCGTGGCTTAAATTTATACAATGCTCCAAAGTTTTACGTTGCGTCAATTTATTGGCACTTTATCGACGTAGTTTGGGTGTTTATTTTCACTGTAGTATATTTAATGGGAATGGTGGGATAAACAATGGCAATAAAACAAACAAATATAAATAATCCTAAAGTTGATCTTGCTTATCGCAGAAAAAAAAGTGTGGAAGAAATGAAGCATCAAGTCATTACTTTCGGATTAATGATTTTTTTGACAGTCATTGCATTTGTAGCAGTCGCATATCCAAAAACATTTAGTCCGCTTTTTTCCGTACCATTTATTTTATTGTTAGCTGCTGTACAAGTTATTTTTCAATTGTATTATTTTATGCATATGAGTCATAAAGGGCATGAAACCCCATCGATGTTTTTGTATTCAGGTTTAATAGTTGGGTTAATAACGATTTTAACTTTTACGACACTTATTTGGCTTTAAAAAGAAAGGGGATTGAATGTTTCATCAATCCCCTTTTATTTATCCCGCTATTCGCGGGCAGTAAGACCCCCACCTCAAGATTCAGAGAGAAGTGAGGAAGATAGGTGGGGGATAACTGCCCGTAAAAGCCCGATTGGTTCAACTAACCATCAGTGGGAGGTGAAAAAACTCTCCACTGATGGAAGTTTCACTTTATAAAAGGGAGGGTGTAAAAAAGTGAGCAACTTATGGATATTTGGTTTTGAAGCACTGTGGAGCCCAATCTTTTTTCTTTTTATGTTAGCTGTTGTGATTGGTTATCTTTTAATTATTGGAAAGTATCGACATCGCTTCCCAAATGGGGAAGAAGTAAGTAAACGGAAAATCTTTTATTTTATAAGTGGTATGTTACTTTTGTATTTTGTTAAAGGAGGGCCAATTGATTTGCTTGGACATATTGTGTTTAGTGCACATATGTTTGAAATGGCAATTATGTATATGGCTGTACCTCCACTGTTATTACTTGGATTACCGAATTGGTTGTTTCAATACATAACATCATTTCGATTTATTCGTATGATGTTACATATATGCGCAAATCCTATTGTAGCTTTATTTGTTTTTAACGGGTTATTTTCTATGTATCACTTGCCGGTTGTGTTTGATGCAGTAAAGCAAAGCCAAATTGGACATCCAATTGTTCTTGCTGTATTATTTTTTACGGCCATGATGCTATGGTGGCCTATATTTAATCCATTACCAGAATATCAAACACTAAGTGATATTAAAAAAATTGGTTATATGTTTGCCAATGGTATGTTATTAACGCCAGCTTGTGCACTTATTATTTTTGCAAATGTGCCATTGTTTGCGACCTATACAGATCCAAGTGCATGGATGAAGGTAATGGAACTTTGTGTACCAGCTGGAACGTTATCTAACTTAAATATTACAGGTCCTGATTTCTTACATTGGCTTCCAGTTTTAGAGGATCAGAAAACAGGAGGCATTATAATGAAGATTGTACAAGAAATTGTGTACGGAACAGTGATTGGGTATGTTTTCTTCGCGTGGGCGCGTAAAGAACGAATAAAGGATGCAGAACAGATTCATGCACTACCCCCGTATTTGCAGTCAAAATAAAGTGAAATTTCCGTCAGTGGGGGGCTTCATCCCCCACTGACGGTTAGTTGAACCAATCGGGTTTTTACGGGCAGTTATCCCCCGCCTATCTTCTTTGCTTCTCTCTGGATTTTGAGGTGGGGGTCTTACTGCCCGTTAATGCGGGATAAAGTAAACTTTCATAAACGGGGATTTTTTATCCCTCCACTTATGGAAAGCTCTCACTAATCGAATGCATGCCAGTAGTTATTTCTGACCTATCTTCTTTGTTTTCCTTGAATCTTGAGGTGTGAGCTTACTGTCTACGAATAGTGAAGTAAATTTATAAAACAAAAAGAAGGTGTATCATTGTGTACACCTTCTTTTTGTTTTAACTGGTAGTAAGCCTTCTTTCAAGAGGGAACCTCGCTGCTTATGAGAGTATCATGAATTAGGAAAATCATGAGTGGAGAATGCAGATCGACATTCACGGAATTTTCACTTTATTATTCTATAATCGCTAAATCCTGCAACTCTTTTTCGATGTTTTGAAGTAATTGTTCACTTTTTTGAAGAACATTTTTTGGGAACTTTTCTTCTTCCCCGTACTCTACTCCATGTGGATAATAATGTTTACCGAGAAGAGGTGTCAATAATTTAATTTGGGCATGTCGTCCTCCAACATCTCCTTCTATGGCAAAACCTTGTATACGTAAATAATACACATCTTTCAGCATTTCAAATTTATAGTCGTATGTAACTCTCTCGTAATCCCATTGTCCAGCTAGTACAAAATGATGCTTGTCCATTACCTCAGTTAGAAGTGTAAAGTCGACAACTGTACCTTCAAGTTTCGTATTTGTAAATTGCATGAAATATCCTCCTTATAATAAACGTAAAATCCCCTTGAATTTATAATAGTACGAATAGTTGAAAAATACAATTCGTATGGAGTGAAAAGGTAGAATGTCTACTTTTATGCAAAAAATATGATATAGTGAACATAGTGTGGTACACACAAAATGGAGAAAAAACAGTTTTGTTTGTGTATACCTCAATTTCATGGGTATTCAGGAGGTATATAATTTGAAAATGTTGTTCCGTATTATAGTAATTACTATTCTTATTTTAGCAATTGATTTATACGGGAAATTACTCGTTTCTCAATATATATTACAATCCCCTCATTTAAAATCAGAGCATAAAATCGTGAAAATGAAAAAAGAAAATAAAGGTGTGCCAGAAACAATTCCACAGCTCCTAGGTAGTGACTCTGAAATTTTATTAGCGAATTGGGGCGAACCGGCGCGAATTGAACCATCTGCATATGGTTATGAATGGTGGGTATATAATCAAGACTTATCGCACTATGTGCAGTTTGGAATTATAGATCATAAAATTGTTACGATTTATGTTGGCGGAGAGAAAGTGAATATTTCACCATTTCATATTGGTGAAAAGTATGAAGACGCTTATAAAAGGAATCCGTTTTCATATGAAATTTCACTTAAAATGGGAAAAAATAGTTATCAATTTGAATTGTCTGATGTTGAAGTAACAGAACAACCACTTGTTTCTATAGAAGGAGGAGGGTGGGCGCAATTATATTTTGACCATTTTACACATAAGCTTGTCGGTGTTCGTTATATGGATGATGAAACATTAATAAAACAAAGGCCATATCAACTTGTTTATTCTGGAGAATTAACGAATCCACAACCATTATCATCAGAGCAAATGAAGCAAGTCGAACAAGGAAATGCACAGCAAATTTTAGATTTGACAAATATAATTCGTAGTCGTTATCACCTTCCATTATTAGTATGGGATCAACAAACGGCGGTAGTAGCATATGAACATAGTAAAGATATGAAAGATAACAATTATTTTTCGCATGATTCACCTTTGTTTGGAACATTAGGTGATCGTTTGCAAAAAGGAAATGTATCATTCCAACTAGCAGGAGAAAACATCGCGACGCAGTATAGTGATGGAATTGCAGCAGTGCAAGGGTGGTTAAATAGCGAAGACCATCGAAAGAATTTACTAAACGAACAATTCACTGGTTTAGGAATTGGAGTGTATGACAATTTTTATACGCAAAATTTTATTCAAAAGTAAGGTGTATGAATTGCCTAAAAATAGGCGAACCATGCGCCTTTTTTTTCTTACAATATAGTAGAAGATATATCTGGTGAGGTGATTGTAATGACAGCGGTGAAAGGAGATTTACATCCTTCTATTCAAAAATTCAAAGAGTTTGTGCGCCAGCATCCAAAGATGGTTCATGACGTTCGAAATGGAAAGAAATCGTGGCAACAATTTTATGAAGAGTGGTATTTGCTTGGAGAGCAAGATGATGTATGGAATCATTACAAGGTGAATGGAGAGACAATTTCTTCTTCCGTACAAGAAGATCGCGGAGAAAAGTCTGGAGACTTTATGGGACAAATGGTATCGTTTTTTAAAAAGTTAGATGTGGAACAGGTGCAGCAACATTTAGCAAATATGACGACTGCACTTGGAAGCGTACAGCAAGTTATTCAACAGTTTCAAGGGAACCAGGGAACAAAACAGCAGCGTAATTCTGAAAATAATCCGTTTTTCTTTCAAAAAGATTAGGAGGAAAAGTGATGAGAAAAGAACTCATCGAATTTGTAAGATCGAATGAAGATTTACAGAAGTATATTCGGGAGCAACCGTCTTGGTATCGGAAACTTTCTAGAGATCCAAGCGAAAAAGATGCATTTGAATTGGCGGCCATGCAATATTTTAAAAAGACAATTCCAGACAAGGTAGCTAAGTTTCAAAATCAGTTATCGGTTGCTTCTATAATGATAGATATGTTTCAATATATGAAACAGCAAAACGTTAATTAGTTGGAAGTAAAAATTGTGTCCGTCATGCGAAACTTTTGTTACAATGAAAAAGAATTCTGGAAAAAGGAGTTACAGCATGACGGAAATTTGTTTAGTACGACATGGACAAACTGATTGGAATTTTCAAGAGATTATTCAAGGAAGAGAAGACATTCCTTTGAATGAAATTGGAAAACAACAAGCAGCGCAGAGTGCAGAAGCATTACGAGCTGAAACATGGGATATAATCATTAGTAGTCCTTTAGTGAGAGCACACGAGACGGCACAAGCAATTGCTGATGCGATCGGGATAAATATAATTCATTTTGATGAACGTTTTATGGAACGTAATTTTGGTGCAGCATCAGGGAAACCAGTTGATGAAGTAAGGCAGTTCATTGCTGATGGGAATGTCGAAGGTCTGGAAACAGAGGAAGAAATTGTAGAGCGTTGTTTTTCTGCATTAAAAGATGTTGCTTGTCAGTATGATGGGAAACGAATTATTATTGTTGCGCACTCTCATGCAATTAAAGCGATTCTTCATGCGATTGTTCCAAAGGAAATTACGTTTAAAACATCTTTAAAAAATGCGTGTATGAGTTATGTAAAACAATCAAAAGGGAAATGGACCGTATTAAGATACAATATTGCAGAACACATCTCTTTATAATTTGTTTTCAAGATGGGAAGCAAGGTTAGTAGTTCCGTTATAAATGTGATATGATTAGTATTCGGAGGTGTCTCTTATGATACTAGCGACGCTTGAGAGCGTAATGATTCTAGATGAAGCCGAACAATTAGCGAAAGCAGTTGTTTGTTCAGATATAGCTGAGCGTTATCGCGAATGCCATCATGCATTGCAGAAAAATCAAGAAGCACAAACATTAATTAAACAGTTTATAGCTCTGAAGGAACGATACGAAGAAGTACAGCGCTTTGGGAAATATCATCCGGATTTCACTTCAGTTTCTGCGCAAATGCGAGAATTGAAACGAGCAGTAGATTTGCATGAAGCGATAGTTGCTTTTAAAAAAGCAGAAAATGAATTGCAAAAGCTATTAGATGAAGTCAGTACAATGATTGGAATGGAAATCTCGACTTCTATTAAAGTTCCAACAGGGAACCCGTTCTTTGACGCAGGTGGATGTGGAGGCGGTTGTGGTTCTGGTGGTAGCTGTGGGTGCAAAAAAACGGGGTGATTTGCCCCGTTTTTTAGAATATAGAAGAAAATGGATACAAAAAACACCCGCTAGTATCTTTTGATGTTTGAAAAACTGATGAATAATTGTATGTAAAGTTATAAATTTCTGTGTGCTTTTTGTAAAATAGAAAGAATGAAATTATATAAAAGGAGAAAATTATGTTTGGGCAACGACAAAGTATGATCGTCTATCTAAATTCCTTAAAACACGCTAAAATTTTAAGGAAATACGGAAACATTCATTACATATCGAAGCGGTTTAAATATGCCGTTGTGTATTGTGATATGGAGCAACTGGAATATATGATGCAAAAATTAAATAAGCTTCCGTTTATAAAAAAGGTAGAGCCATCTTATCGCCCATTTTTAAAAACGGAGTTCGAAAATTCTAGACCAGATCGTGCAAAAGAATATGATTATAATAAGATTGATTAAAAAACCCCCAAAAACTTTGGTGGGTTTTTCTTGTATTATTTGCATGTAGAACCAGTAAGATTTCCTTAATGGAAGTTTCACCTTACCTTGCTTTAACAGTCGGTTAGCTAATTTTTTCTAGGATGTTACATCAAATCGACTGTTAAAGCCCGATTGGTTCAACTAACCATCAGTGAGAAAAGCGTTCCCTGATGGAAGTTTCACTTTATTGCATTGGCGGAATGAAATGGTTCATTCGTAAAATACCAATGAGATGGTTGAAATATAATTCTTTCTCTGGAAACATTGTTGATGGTTTGACTGTGAAAGAAACGACTTGTTTACCAATTTCTGAAGCGGTATTTTCAAACAAGGCAATGCGTTTGCTTTGTTTATCTTCTTCCACAGGAATTCCTTCTAGACATATGTATAATGGCTGAAAATTGCCTACTGCTGTTGGATGTAGAACAACAGCAAGGGAACAAACAGATTTATTATCTTTTAATGTGTGAAATTGTAACATATGAGATACACGGTGTTGGTTTGCCTTTGCGATTTCTAGTAACTCATATAAATCGGAGTAACCTTCACCTAGCTGAATAAAACGTTGAATCATGATTTTCTCCTCCTTCTTCTTTTACTGTATCATTTCATTTTTAAAATGAAAAGAAGGTAAAGAAAAAACCCTGCCGAAGCAGGGCCCTTCTTACACTAGTATGACTAGCAAGAAGGCAAAGGGAGAGGAGAAACCGGAGGAAGAACTTATGGGGAAACGTAAGTCTTCTCCGCGGTTGGCAACAACATCGAAGGTGATGTTGTTATCCTTATTTATGTCCAAACTATATGAAGATATACATTGTAAAATTAAAATTTCTCTTTTGCTTTTTATTTTTCTTTCGGATGTTTTATGATAGGATAAAAAAGATGAATATACATAAAGTGAAACTTCCATCAGTGGAAGTCTTACTGTCCGTAAGTAGTAAGTAAGATTGAGCTTACACAAGAATGATTTACATGAACATCTGTTAGAAAGAGATAAAGGTAGTGACAAATTATGAGAGTAGTTTCAGGGAAGTGTAAAGGTCATCCTTTAAAAGCTGTACCAGGTAACACAACGCGTCCAACAACAGACAAGGTGAAAGAAGCCATTTTTAATATTATCGGTCCTTATTTTGACGGTGGTTTAGCTCTTGATTTGTTTGGAGGAAGCGGTGGTCTTGGTATTGAGGCTCTTAGTAGAGGGATAGATAAAGCTATTTTTGTTGATCGTGATGGAAAAGCTATAAAGGTTATCCATCAAAATTTAGAAAGTTGCAGGTTAGAAGCGCAAGCTGAAGTATATAGAAATGATGCAGAACGTGCTGTAAAGGCGCTTATGAAACGTGAGATATCATTCGACCTTGTACTATTAGATCCGCCGTATAAAGATCAAAAGATTATTTCTTTAATTAGTATAATGGATCAACACGGTCTATTGAAAGAAAACGGAATCGTTATGTCAGAACATGGGGTAGATGTAGAATTACCTGAAACAATTGGAAGACTTGTGAAGGTAAGAGCTGAAAACTATGGTATTACAGCGATTTCGATTTATAAGTATGAAGGTGAGGGGACCGAATGGCAAGCATAGCAATTTCTTCGGGAAGTTTTGATCCGATTACGCTTGGACATTTAGACATTATTAAGAGGGGCGCAAAAGTCTTTGACGAAGTATATGTTGTTGTTTTAAACAATTCATCAAAGAAACCGCTTTTTACAGTAGAAGAGCGTTTAGAATTAATTCGCGAGGCGACAAAAGATATTCCGAATGTAAAGGTTGATTCACACAGTGGCTTATTAGTAGAGTATGCGAGGATGCGTAATGCAAATGCGATTTTACGCGGTTTGCGCGCCGTATCTGATTTTGAATATGAAATGCAAATTACATCCATGAATCGTAAATTAGAAGAGAATGTAGAAACATTTTTTATTATGACAAATAATCAATATTCCTTTTTAAGCTCAAGTATTGTAAAAGAAGTAGCGCGTTATGGTGGTAATGTTGCTGGGCTTGTCCCGCCAATTGTAGAACGTGCTTTAAAAGAGAAGTTTCAAACCCCGTTATGATGAACGGGGTTTTTTGCTATTGATAAGACGCAAGAATAGTAACATAACATATAAATATAAACAAAGCAGTGTAAAGGTCGGACCATATGTAACTAGTGCGGCCCATCCTTTTGCTAACAGGGTAGATTGCTTAGATAAAAAGACTGGAATATCATATTGGGTAGGCGAAAAAGAATGTAATTTTTCATAAAGTGGTCCCCAAAATATATATGTATAGATTGGAGCAAGGATACTTTGAATAATTCGTGCGATAAAATACGGTTTAAAACGAATGTCTGTTTCTGCTAAAATACTGGCAACTTGAGCCTGAATGGAAAGACCGCTAAATGCTAAGACGAAACTTGTCATCATGGTTTGTTGTAAAAGAGAGGTGTGCTCTGTTTGACTAATCATTTGGCTTCCCAGTGTCATTTCAAAAAGACCGGATAAAATAGGAAAACTAAAGTAAGGCGAAAGTTGAAATACAACTAATATTTGTTTCATAATAAGAGCAAGGAAGGTTGTAATATGAAAAACAGTTAGCATTTTATTGAAAACAGAGAATAAAATAATAAACCCGCCAATCATAAGTAATGTTTGAATTGAAGAAGTAATAGCGTCACCGATTAATTTGCCGATGGGTCGTTTTTCTTGTAATCGAGTTTTATGAAGAACGGAAAAGGCGTGACGCAATGGAATGGGCGTTGAATGTTTCTTTGTTTCTGTTTGTGTATGTCTATCTTGGTAAAAGCGCATGAGTAGTCCAACTGTGAAGTTACTGACATAATGGGCAGCTGCTAAAATAAGTCCTAGTTTTGGGTTGTCAAAGAAACCAATCGCTACAGCACCAAAAATAAACAATGGATTAGAAGAGTTTGTGAAAGACACAAGGCGCTCCGCTTCAATTTGTGTAAGTTGATTTTCTTGGCGCAACCGAGCACTTAATTTTGCACCTGCAGGAAAACCAGAGGCCATACCCATTGCCCATACAAACCCTCCAATACCAGGTACACGAAAGAGTGGACGCATAAGGGGTTCTAATAACACACCAATGAACTTTACAATCCCGAGCCCGATTAGAAGTTCTGCAATAATAAAAAAAGGTAGCAATGAAGGAAATACAACTTCCCACCATATATTTAAGCCTCGAATAGATGATTGCAGTGCTGCTTGGGGGTGGAGTACGAGAGAAACTGTAAAAAAAGTAACCGATATGGTGAGAAAGCCCGTTTTCCATTTTTCGTACATTTTGTATCCCCCTTTGTCCCAAACGTTCATTTCAGTATACGAGGATACATGGTGAAATTAGACCATAAGTATAAAAAGAGAGTGAAAAAATTTTGAGGGTGAAGAAGATGAGAGAACCGAAAATTGGGTTAGCACTTGGGTCAGGCGGAGCGAAAGGGTTTGCACATGTAGGCGTTATTAAAGTGTTAAGAGAGGCGGGTATACCTATTCATATGATTGCCGGGAGCAGTATGGGGGCACTAATAGGTACGTTTTATGCAGCAGGATGTAACGTGGATCGTTTATATCGTTTAGCAACAGTATTTAAGCGAAAATACTATTTGGACTTTACTGTACCTAAAATGGGATTTATTTCTGGAAAACGTGTGAAAGATATGATTAAAATGTTTACATATAATAAAAAATTAGAAGAACTGGATATCCCGACAGCGGTTGTAGCAACTGATATTCTAAATGGCGAAAAGGTTGTCTTTACACAAGGCTCTATTGCAGATGCTGTCAGGGCAAGTATTTCTGTACCCGGCATATTTGTTCCAGAGAAAATAAATGGAAGGCTATTAGTTGATGGGGGAGTAATTGATCGTATTCCAGTATCGGTAGTGAAAAAATTAGGAGCTGATATTGTGATTGCCGTTGATGTATCCCCTATTAAGGTTAATGGAGAAGTTACATCTATTTATGATGTCATTATGCAAAGTATTGAGATTATGCAGCATGAACTTGTAGTAAATAGACAAATTGCATCAGATCTTATGATGCATCCAGCTGTAGAGCAATTTAGTTCACGGGCCTTTACGAATATAGAAGATATCATTCGTGTTGGAGAAGAAGAGGCGCAGCGGCATATTCAAACGATTTACACCTTGATTGAACAGTGGAAGGAGAAAAAGGATGTTTAAAAAATTTCGGTATTTATACGCATTACTCATTGGAGTTATAGTTGCAATGTTAATTGTGTTTGTTCCTCTGCCATATTATATTACAAAGCCAGGTATGGCAGAGAAATTAGAGCCGTACGTACAAGTTGAGGGAGGGAATAAAGAGAAGGGCGATTTTATGCTCGTTACAGTTTCAATGGGGCGAGCGAATGTTGTTAACTTTCTTTCTGCTAAATTTAATAAGTATGAAGAAATTCTTAAGAAGGAAGAAATTTTACAAAAAGGTGAAAGTGATGAAGAGTATCAATTACGCCAAGTGTATGCAATGAAAGAATCTCAAGATGCGGCTATTTATAATGCCTATAAACAAGCAAACTATCCTGTTACGTTTGAAAATCAAGGTGTACTCGTAGCAGGAATTGCAGATGGTATGCCGGCTGCTGAAAAATTAAAACTTGGCGATCGTATTGTTGCTGTTGATGGACAACCATTTCAAACAGCAGAGGAGTTTATTGCGTACATGAAAACAAAAAAACAAAATGATGAAGTAACTATTAAGTATGTACACGAAAAGAATGAGAAAGAAGACAAATTTGTACTAAAACCAATTCCGCAAGATAAAAGTCGTGCTGGCATCGGAGTTTCTATTATTACGGATAAGAAACTTACAGTAAGTCCTAACGTGAAAATTGATGCGCATAAAATTGGAGGGCCTTCTGCTGGGCTTATGTTTACGTTAGAGATTTATAATCAGCTTGTGAAAGAAGATATAACAAAAGGCCACGAAATAGCTGGGACTGGAACAATAAACGAAAAAGGAGAAATCGGTCCAATTGGAGGTATTTCTCAAAAAGTAGTTGCAGCTCATAATGCGGGTGCAGAAATATTCTTTGCTCCAAATGAGAAAGGAGCAAAGAATTCAAATTATAAAGAAGCGGTGAAAACAGCTAAAGATATAAATACAAAAATGAAGATTATACCTGTGGATACGTTAGATGATGCCTTAGCATATTTGGACAAAATGTCAGAAAAAAAGTAGATCCTCTCATTTAAGAGAGGATTTTTTTATCCCGCATTAACGGGCAGTAATACTCCCCCCTCAAAATTCGGTGAAAGTAAAGAAGTTAGGTGGGAGATAAACTGCCCGTAAAAGCCCGATTGGTTCAACTAATAATCAGTGGGGGATGAAGAAAACCCCGACTGATTAAAGTTTCACTTTATCAAGCTACTTGCAGGCAGTAAGACCTACCTGATGGAAGTTTCGCTTTATCCCGCTATTCGCGGGAGGTAAGACCCCCACCTAAAACAAAAAAGATAGGTGGGGGTCTTAGCTGGCATGAACCCGGTTAGTTGAACTTTATAAAAATACATGTTGCGTTTCGTCATATCGAATCGGATGCTGCGTTATATCTCGCTTTATCATTTCACCGCAAAGGGGCTCTTGTAAAATAGAGAAATAAACAGCGCTTGCTTTTCGATCTATATCTAGAAGGGGATGCCGTAACGTTTTTGTATGAGAAAGCAAAGGGAGAGTTATTTGCTTTTTAATACTTGATATATATGTTTGTCCTTTCTGGGACATGCCGAGTAAACGTATATATTGTGCGTGCTGTTCTATGTGAGTTTTTTGCATTTCTTCTTTCGTTGTGTTTGTTAAAATATGCGTGCAAATACGCTGTAGCCGTGTCCATGTGTAACGTTTTGTTTTTAATACTTCCATAAATCTCATGAATGAGGTCGCTTCCCGAATAGAAGATAAAATCCGATTCTCCAATCCTTCCTCTACTTCATATATATGTTGTAATTGAGATGGTGACATTGTCAGAAGTTTATATTTTAGTAAGTGAAAATAATTCTCCCAGTTATGTAATAGGTGATAGGAATGTTTGTATTGCTCCAAAAGTAGCTTTGTTATATTTGGAACAAATGGAGCAATTGCTGAAAAAGTTTTCTGTTCATGAAATAATTGTTTGCGAATGCTCGTTGCACTGGCAATTCGTTCATCTTGAAATGTTTCATCATGATAATGTGAAGCAAAACGCTTAATTGTACTTGCTTTTATTGAACTTTTCTGCTCAATAATTGCTTCTGTGTAATGCAGTCCTAAAATATTATTTGGCTCTGAGACATCAATAGTAGCCATGTTTTTTTGTAAGGATGCAAATGCCTCAGAAGTGGCTTTTGCATAACTCATTCCGGTTTTGGTATATTGTTGTACAAGATGATTAAATAAATTCTGCTCAGTCTGGCGTATAGTAATTGTATTGTAGAAATGTTCAATATTACCATTTTCGCTTCCAAAGCAAATCTCAGAGACGCGAAGAGCATCTAATATTGAAATAGCACCGTTGGCAAATGTTTCAGCTTTTTGCGTTGCAAAGGCATAGGGAAGTTCGACGACAATATCTATTCCATTTGCTAATGCCATTTGTGTTCGTGCCCATTTTGAAACTAGTGCCGGCTCTCCTCGCTGTAAAAAGGGCCCGCTCATAACAGCGATGATTATATCGGCATTTGTTAACTTTTTGGTTTGTTGCACATGATAAGCATGACCGTTGTGAAACGGATTATATTCAACAATAATGCCGCTAGCTTTTATAATAATCTCTCCTTTCAGTGTAGCATCTTTTCCTAAAACATGATAATCTATATATTATTTCCTATAATGACTCCATTATAGTGTAAAGAAAAAATATTGACAAATATACAATGGCTAGCTATAATTTTGTTTGTTGCCTTGAGGTGATATGATATGAAATGGTCCATCCATCAATTGAACAAATATCGACATAAAGGACTAACGTTGGATGAGATGGTAGATGTAAGAGAGCTGAAAAATGTTGAGAAAGATGTTCGAGACATTACTCTTGTTCATGTGACAGGTAGAGTTGATTTTGGCTCCAACAAATTTACGTTCCATCTACATATAACAGGAAGCATGGTATTACCATGTTCTAGAACGTTAGTAGATGTAACATTACCATTTGACGTTGAAACAACTGAGGTGTTCTTAGTTTCGAAAGAAGATTACGAAACCGAAGCAGATTTTCATTACTTAGAAGGAGAAGTACTTGACTTACTCCCTGTAATTAAGGAAAATATACTATTGGAGATTCCAATGCAAATTTTCAGTGAGGATGTTTCTGAAGGAACACCGATGCAAGGTCGAGACTGGCAAGTGATTTCGGAAAAAAGCGAAGAAAAGCCTGTTGATCCAAGATTAGCAGGACTTGCGAAGTTTTTTGACAAATAATCAGAAGACCGGTTCAGGCCTTCATATGAAAATAACTCTCTCTTTTAAGGAGGTGGGAAGAATGGCTGTACCTTTTAGAAGAACTTCTAAAACAGTAAAAAGAAAGCGTCGTACGCATTTCAAATTATCAGTACCTGGTATGGTAGAGTGCCCAAGCTGTGGGGAAGCGAAATTAGCTCACCGTGTATGTAAAGCATGCGGTACTTACAAAGGTAAAGAAGTAATCAGCAAGTAATTGCGGAAATAAACGCAGGAGGGAAACCTTCTGCGTTTATTTTTTTAACCTTTTCTTTACATGTTATTCTTCTATCTTTTCTAGTAACTGCATATGTTTAATAAAAAATGCATAAGGAGGACTAGAGAGATGGCAACAACAAGACAAGATGCATGGACTGATGATGAAGATTTACTTCTGGCAGAAGTAGTGCTCCGGCATATTCGTGAAGGGGGAACGCAACTTTCTGCCTTCAAAGAAGTAGGAAGACATTTATCACGTACACCTGCTGCTTGTGGATTTCGCTGGAATTCTTACGTACGTAAACAATATAAAGAACTCATTGAAGAAGCAAAGCGGATAAGAAAAACTGAAAATTATGAAGTGCAAGAACAAAAGAAAGAGAAAATAACTTCTCTTTCATTAACGTTAGAAGATGTAATTGTCTTTTTACAAAGATATAAAGAAGAAGAAGAAAAGACGGATTTATATAAAAAAATTGAAGTGTTGCAAAAGGAAAAAGAGGGGCTTTTGCAGCAGTTGTCGTTGTATGAAGAAGAGTATCGCACTTTATTTGATTATATTGACAAAAAAAGAAGTGCGATGGTATTAGAGCCTTCCGAAAAAGAGAGAAAATGGGAAAAAGGAATACTTGAAAAAACATCAAAATAAAAACAGCTGAATTACAGCTGTTTTTATTTTTAAGCAGATTCACTGTTTGTAACCGCATTCAATTTTTCGTTTGGGTGCCAGATGTAAAAATCTCCATCATCAATGGTTGCTTTTTCGAAGTGTAATTTTTCCCAGAAATCAGCAGATTGTACGCGAGCAATTGTTTTGATAGGAAGGTGCAATTGTTTTGCGTAATTGACCAGCATCTTACCAAATCCTTGTTTTTGGAATATTGGTAACACTTCGAGTTTAAAAAGCTCTACATAAGGGCCGGTAAACAAATTGTTAACAGACTGTTGTTTCGTATACAAACTCATGCGTGCTATAAGAGAACCACCGTAATAAATTCCATAAAAAGGGGATTCACTATCGTTTTCGATGATATTTGCTTGTAAATCTTCTAACATAGATAATTCTTCAGCACCGCAACCTTTAAACTTTTTAAACTCTTCTAACGTTTTATAATTGATGAGCAAGCGCTCAACTTTGGGAAAGTGCATGTAATCACATCCTCTTCTTGGTGTAAAAATAAAGAAAAGTATAAATATTTATAATAGTATTATAACGCAATTTTTTATTTTTATGAAGAAAAGAGATAATTCTTTCAGTATTTTTTTTGAAAAGTCTGCTAAACTTATTCTATAAACTATAAAGTGAAACTTTCATGAGCGGGGTTTCTTTCCTACTGATGGAAAGCTTTCGACAATTAGGCTTTTACGGACAGTCGTCCTCAATATGTCGCCTTCGCTTCTCCTGAATCTTAAGATGCGGGGTATACTGTCTGTGAATAGCGGGATAAAAATGGAGGCCTTTGTAGAATGGAGATTGGAATTGTTGGACCGGGAGCAATCGGGCTCCTTTTTGCATTTTATTTAGAAAAAAATCAGCAGGCTGTTACACTATATACACGAACAGTAGAACAAGCGGAACGATTGAACGAGTGCGGGATTACATGCGTACACAACGGTGTGAGAGAAACTGTATATCCGCTTGTAAGTCCTTTAGAGGATATAAAAAACAAAACACATGATTATACATTTGTGGCTGTGAAGCAATATCATTTGGAAGCAATATGGCCGTATTTGCAAGAAAATCGGCTTATTTTCTTGCAAAATGGGATGGGGCATCTTCATATATTGCAACAGATGCAAAGTATCAGCGTTGCGGTAGGAATTGTAGAGCACGGGGCGAAAAAAGAAAATGTTAGTACCGTCCATCATACTGGAATAGGCAGTACGAAATTTGGACTCATACATGGAGAAGAGGAACAATTTGAATCTCTATTTACTGCATTCTCTTCCAGTCTATTTCCGATAGTAATTGAAAAAGATTGGAAGCAAACAATGCTGCATAAACTTGTCGTCAATGCGTGTATTAATCCCTTAACTGCATTGTTTGGTGTACAAAATGGTGAGTTATTGACAAATCCATCGTTTTACAAAGTGATGAAGCAAGTATTTTCGGAAGTGATGGAAATTATAGGTGATTCAAAATGTGGTGAGTATTGGGAACGTGTATGTACAGTATGTAAAAATACGGCTCATAATACTTCATCTATGTTAATGGATGTACAAAATAATAGAAAAACAGAAATTGATGCAATTGTTGGTTATTTAATTCGAGAGGCAGAACAGCAACAAAAAACAGTTCCGACGCTCTCCTTTTTGTATCATTCCATAAAAGGATTAGAAAGATAAGAGATATTCTTTGCTTTTATAACGAACATTGACTACAATTTGGTTGGTGAGAGATCAGGATATGAAAGGAAGAAGTATATGGAGATAAAAGAAATCTCTGTCCCGCTTCAAGGAATTGTTGGGGACTATTTGAAACATAAAAAAGAGATTCAAGAATGCTTTGATTATCCGATAACGGAAGAGGGCTTTGTAAGACGTATACATGATTTGCGAAATAGACAGTATCCAAGGCAAGAGTTAGTATCACATTTATTGCAATATAATCAAGAATTGAATGCGGGAGAAAAAACACTTCAAAATATCCATGCTTTGTTAGAGGAAGATACATATGTTGTTATTGGTGGACAACAAGCAGGGTTGTTAACTGGTCCTCTTTACACAATTCATAAAATCATATCTATTTTACAACTTGCAAAGGAAAAGGAAGCGGCGCTTGGGGTACGGGTTGTTCCTGTTTTTTGGATTGCTGGAGAAGATCATGACATTGATGAAATTAACCATGCGTTCGTTACGAAAAATGGAAAGGTGAAAAAGACAATTTTCCATGAACGCCATCCATATAAAGCGAGTGCTTCTGAAATGGAGATTTCTATTGAGGATTGTAAACGTTGGATAGAAGAAATCTTTAAAACATATCCAGAAACAAAATATACAAAGGACGTATTGGATTTTATAGATGAGTGTTTACAGCAATCGCGGACATATGTTGATTTCTTTGCGCATCTTATTACAAAGTTATTTACACACTCAGGTTTAATTCTTGTAGATTCTCATCATCCAATCCTTCGAAATATGGAAGTGCCTTTTTTCAAAGAAACATTAGCACGCTATAAAAATGTGCAAGAAGGGCTTAACGCTCAGCAACGTGTATTACGTGAGCAAGGATATAAACCGATTATTGAAACAAAACAGAATGCCATTCATGTTTTTATGAAAATCAATGGAGAGCGTCTTCTGTTAGAAGAAGAAGAAGGACGTTTTATTTGTAAAGAGGGGATGTATTCATTTTCGTATGAGGAGCTCATAGAAAGGATGGAGAGTCACCCTGAACAATTTAGTAACAATGTTGTAACAAGACCGCTTATGCAAGAATTTGTTTTCCCTACGCTCGCATTTATTGGTGGGCCAGGAGAAATTGCATATTGGAGCGAATTACAACAAGTGTTTCATGCAATGGATTGTCAAATGCCACCGGTTGTGCCGCGTTTGACAATCAGTTATTTAGCGCGCGATATTGAAACTGATTTACAAGATTTGCAGCTGCAAGAGAGCGAAGTGTTTAATAAAGGTATTACTGCACTCCGAGAAAAGTGGCTGTCTATGCAAGTTGAAGAGCCGATAGACAATCAATTTACTCATGCGGCGGAGCAAATCGGAGCGATTCATACATCTTTACAACAATTTGTACAAAAAGTAAATCCAGGTCTGCGAGATTTTGCAAAGAAAAATGAGTTGAAAATTATGCAACAACTTGAATTGTTAGAACGAACACTTCGAGCGGATTTTGAGAGAAAACATGAAGTGCAGCTTAATAAATTCCGACGAATTGAAAATTCTTTACAACCTCTATATGCGCCGCAAGAACGAGTATGGAATATTTGCTATTACTTAAATATTTACGGACTTGATTTTGTGGAAAGGGTTATGAAGCAAACTTTTAGTTGGACTGGAAAACAGCATATTATAAAATTATAAAATCTTGCTCTTAAGAGCAGGATTTTATTTTATTTTGTGGAATTAACTGTAAAATAATTTTATTTATTTACTATGTAAATCTTATCGTGTAAAAGCTGAGAGTACTCTTTTTTTGAAGAACAGTACTTTTTTTGACAAAATGAAACAAAACGAAAGCAGATTATTGTCTTTTTCGACATGTTTTTATGTATTTTCCCGCAAAAGATGATAAAATTTAGTATATAATAAGGTGACATAACCATTAGTAGGGAGTTGTGTTCCCGCTAATTGTCAGCCATACCAATCAGACTCTTAGGGGCAGTTATCTCAATTCCTCATAATTTTGCGGATTGACTGTTAAAGCGGGATAAAAAGATGCGTCAAGAGGATTATTTTGCAAAAAGTAGGTGCAACAATGTATAAACATGTAACAGTGCTTTTAAAAGAAACAGTAGATGGTTTAGAAATTAAACCGAATGGTACATATGTAGATTGTACGCTAGGAGGTGGGGGGCATAGTGCTTATTTACTATCTCAACTTTCCGAAGAAGGAAGACTAATTGCATTTGATCAAGATGAGATTGCAATTCAAAATGCAAAAGAAAAATTCTCTTCTTACAACGGCCAATTTATAACTGTAAAAAGTAACTTTCGCTATTTGAAGGAAAGATTATATGAATTAGGAATTACAGAAGTAGACGGTATTTTATTTGATTTAGGTGTTTCTTCCCCGCAATTAGATACACCAGAACGTGGATTTAGTTATCATCACGATGCTCCGCTTGACATGCGCATGGATCAAGATGCCCCGTTAACAGCATATGACGTTGTAAATAGTTGGTCATATGAACAACTTGTAAGAATCTTTTTTCAATATGGTGAAGAAAAATTTTCAAAGCAAATTGCAAGGAAAATTGAAGCGTACCGTGAGAAAAAGCCAATTGAAACAACTGGAGAGTTAGTAGAATTAATTAAAGAAGGGATTCCAGCTCCGGCACGTCGAACTGGTGGACATCCTGCGAAGCGAGTATTCCAAGCAATTCGTATTGCAGTTAATGATGAATTGAAAGTGTTTGAGGAAGCGTTGGAAGCGGCGATTGACATAACGAAAACAGGTGGACGAATTAGCGTTATTACATTCCATTCGTTAGAAGATCGCATTTGTAAAATAACATTAAAAAAACATAGTACAACACCACAGCTTCCACCAGGATTACCAATTATTCCTGATGAATACAAACCAAAGTTGAAGCTAATTACAAGAAAGCCAATTTTACCTTCTGATGTGGAATTAGAAGAAAATAACCGAGCGCGTTCTTCAAAACTACGAATTGCTGAAAAATTATAAAAAGGAGAGAGAGGTATGACAAATTTAGCCGTTAAGTATAAAAAACAGCAAGTAGAAGTACAATCTCAAGCTCCGCAACAAGTGATACAGCCAGGTGCGAAAACAAAAATTACAAGAATTGAAAAATTATTGTATGTTGCATTTATTGGCTTTTTATTGTATGCATGTGTAGCATTTATTGGTAATAAAGCGGCGTTATATGAAGCTGATGCTAAAGTAACAGAAATTGAAAGCACACTTACAAAACAACAAAAAACAAATCAAGAATTACAGGCTGAAACTGAAAAGCTAACACGTTATGATCGCATTGCAGAGATTGCCAAAAAACATGGGCTTGAAATTAATGCGAATAATGTAAAAGGCTTAAATTAATCCAATAGGTGTGAAGAAGAGATGAATACACGTAAATTTCATACCAACAAAGGAGCAGGGTTCTTCATCAAAGTTTTTCTCCTGCTCTTTTTTCTGTTGTTAGCCCGCTTTCTTTATATTGAAGCAACAAAAACAGTGCATGGAGTAGATTTAGAGGCAATTGCGCAGCAAAAACATAATAAAAGCGGAGTACTCGAAGCAAATCGAGGAACCATTTATGATCAAAATGGTTATGTGCTTGCTCAAGATGCAAATTCATATAAGATGGTTGCTACTTTAAAAGGACAAAATCATATAGAAGACAAAGAAGATGCTGCAGAGAAACTATCGAAAGTACTTGATGTAAGTAAAGAAGAAATTTTGAAGTACTTAAATAAAGACCTTACACAAGTAGAGTTTGGATCAATTGGAAGAAATTTAACGAAAGAAAAGAAGGACGAAATTGAAAGTTTAGATATAAAAGGAATTTCTTTTGTTACAGAAAAGGCAAGGGTATATCCGAACGGTGATTTTGCTTCGTACGTACTTGGATATGCTAAGCCGAATGATGAAGGAATTGGAGAAGGACAGTTCGGACTTGAAAAAAGTTTAGATAAATATTTACGTGCTTCTAACGGAAGTGTAACGTATACGGGTGATACGAAAGGTGTCTCGCTAGAAGAGAAAAAAAATGATGTAAAGCCTCCTAAAAATGGAGATAATGTATATTTAACAATTGACCAACGTATTCAAAGCTTTCTAGAAGATGCGATGGAAGAAGCGGAAAAACATTATGATCCATCAATGTTAATCGGAGTCGTAGCGGATCCAAAAACAGGGGAAATTTTAGCGATGTCTAGTAGACCAAGTTATGACCCAAATAAACGAGACATTGATTATTTTTTAAATGATCCCATTGCTAATGCTTATGAACCAGGTTCGACAATGAAAATCTTTACGTTAGCGGCCGCGATTAATGAAGGTGTATACAATGGCCAAGAGTATTATCAATCTGGTACGTACAAAGTAGGGAATTCGGTAATTAAAGATCATAATAATGGTGCAGGATGGGGCTCTATTACGTTTGATGAAGGTGTTGAGCGCTCATCAAACGTTGCTTTCGCTATTTTAGGAAATGAAAAGTTGGGACCCGATCGTTTCCATCAATACATTCAAAAATTTCACTTAGATCAAAAGACAGGAATTGATTTGCCTGGAGAAGGTGAAAATACAATTTTATTTGATAAGCAAATTCAGCAGGTAACAACGGCATTTGGACAAGGTTCTACAGTAACTCCAATTCAACTTGTGCAAGCGGCTACTGCAATTGCTAACGATGGAAAAATGATGAAGCCGTATGTAATTGATCAGATTGTAGATCCAGCGGATAATAAAGTTGTTGTGGATCACAAACCGGAAGTGGTAGAAAAACCAGTTACAAAAGAGACCGCAGAACACGTAAGGCAATTGTTAGAACAAGTTGTAACATCACCTAAAGGAACGGGAACGGCGTATAAACTTGATAACTATTCTGTTGGTGGTAAAACCGGAACAGCACAAATTCCGGATGGAAAAGGCGGTTACATGACAGGACGAGAAAATTATATTTTCTCATTCCTTGGTATGGCACCAATAGATGATCCGCAGCTTGTTATCTATTTAGCAGTTAAGCAGCCTAAATTAAAAGATACTGAATACGGTGCACAACCGTTAGCTGAAATGTTTAAATCTGTAACGGAAAATAGTTTAGAGTATTTAAAGATTAAACCGAATGAAATAAAAGATGTGAATAAACAAACAAAAGAGCAGCAAGCTGCTGTTCCAGATGTAACAGGCAAAACGATGGGAGAAGCAAAAGAAATATTAGAAAAGGCGAAGTTTCGACCTGTTGTGTTAGGAGAGGGAAAAGTTAAACAACAAGTGCCAAAAGCGAATGAAAAAACGTTACCGGGTGATCGAGTATTTTTAGTAGGAGATCAACCGAAAATGCCGAATATTAATGGTTGGGCACTTCGTGATGTCATGAATTTAGCGGAAGTATTAAATCTAGATTTGAAACTTTCAGGTACAGGATATGTAACAGAACAGAGTGTTGCTGAAGGTACGCCGTTAAAAGAACGAACTCCGTTAGAAGTAAAACTTGTTCCGCCTCTTGAACCACAGCAAGAAGCGGAGAAGGAGCCAAGCAAAAAGGAAGGCACTTAACATAGGAAAAGTAGGCGTGTTCTAATTAAATACGTACAAGCATATATTGGAACAAGTGAAGCGTAAAGGAGGCTTGTTCCAATATGCGTGTATCGAATGTAACAGTAAGAAAACGGCTTATTTTTGTGCTTATATCTGGTATACTGATTTTTACAATTATCGATATTCGTCTTGGATATGTGCAGTTTTTTCTTGGGAATATGTTAACAGATCGTGCGAAAGATTCATGGAGCCGTAATATTACATTTGAACCTGAGCGAGGGAAAATTGTAGATCGAAATGGTGTAGAGCTCGCAACAAATAAAAGTGCACCAACTGTCTTTGTGGTACCAAGGCAAATTGAAAAACCAGCAGAGACTGCAGAGAAATTAGCTGCAGTTTTAGGTGTGTCGAAAGAAGAAATCTATCAGCGTCTTACGAAAAAAGAGTCCATAGTGAGATTAGACAAAGGCGGGCGAAAAATTTCTCACGACAAGGCAAAAGAAGTTAGGGCTTTAAGTTTAAAAGGTGTATATATCGCTGAAGATTCCATTCGATATTATCCGTTTGGAAAATATCTATCACATGTTCTTGGATTTGCTGGGAGTGATAACCAAGGACTTATGGGGCTGGAGTCATATTATGACAAAGAATTAAATGGTGACAAAGGATATGTTCGTTTTTTTGCTGATGCGAAAGGACAGCGTATGCCGAACATTGGTGATGATTATAAAGAACCTGGAGATGGCTTGGATTTAAAGTTAACAATTGATTCACGTATTCAGACGATCATGGAGAGAGAATTAAATATTGCGGATTCGACGTATCATCCAGATGGAATGATAGCAATTGCTATGAACCCAAATAATGGTGAGATTTTAGGTATGTCTAGCCGACCAAGTTTTGATCCAGCAGATTTCAGAAGTGTTTCACCGGAAGTATTTAACCGAAATCTCCCTGTATGGAGTACATATGAACCAGGATCCACATTTAAAATTATTACACTTGCAGCTGCTTTAAATGAAAAATTAGTAGACTTGGAGAAAGATACGTTTTATGATGATGGAGCAGCAGAAGTTGGCGGTGCAAGATTACGTTGCTGGAAAGCAGGGGGGCACGGTAGCCAAACATTTTTAGAGGTTGTTCAAAACTCTTGTAACCCAGGTTTTATAGAGCTTGGAGACCGTTTAGGAAAAGAAAAGCTGTTTCAATATATTCGTGATTTTGGATTTGGCCAAAAAACGGGTATTGATTTACAAGGAGAAGGTAAAGGGATTTTATTTGATTTAAAAAAAGTAGGGCCTGTTGAACAAGCGACGACAGCATTTGGTCAAGGGGTGTCTGTTACCCCTATTCAACAAGTTGCGGCAGTAGCCGCTGCTATAAACGGCGGCACGTTATATCAGCCATATATTGCGAAAGAGTTTATTGATCCGACTACGAACAAAGTGATCAGTAAAAAAACGCCTGTAGCGAAGAGACAAGTTATTTCCAAGGAAACATCTGAAAAAGTACGTTATGCACTTGAAAATGTTGTTGCAAAAGGTTCGGGTAAAGGAGCTTATATTGATGGTTATCGTGTTGGAGGAAAGACTGGTACAGCCCAAAAAGTAAAAGATGGGAAGTATTTGGATAACAACTATATTGTATCGTTTATTGGGTTTGCACCAGCAGATAATCCACAAGTTGTTGTGTATGTTGCTGTAGATAATCCAAAGGGGATTACACAATTTGGCGGAGTTGTAGCTGCACCAATTGTTGGGAATATTCTTCGTGATGTATTGCCAGTGATGGGAGTAGAGCCTAGAAAAGAGCAAGTTGAAAAGAAATTAACTTGGGATGAAACGCCTTTAATAGAAGTTCCTAATGTAGTAGGCATGGATCGAAAGGAATTACAAAATCAACTTGTTGATTTACAATTGGATGCTAGCGGCGAAGGAGACAAAGTGGTCGAACAATCTCCAAAGCCCGGCACGAAAGTAAAAGCAGGATCAAAGGTCCGAATATACTTTAATTAAGTATGAAGTGCTTATTTACGATACAATAACATTCAGCTAACTAGCAGTGAGACACTTGTTTCTCACTGCCTGTTAATTAATAAATTATGCTCTTATGTATGGAGTTCTTTGAAACTATCCATTTATAAGGGATAAATAAAGAGTAGAGAGGGTTTAAAGAAATGAAGTTGCATACACTTGTATCAAGTTTGCATGATTTTCCGGTTGTTCCAAAAGAAAATCCGGAAATTACATCTATTGAAGCGGATTCGCGTAAAGTGACAAATGGAAGTTTATTTGTATGTATAAAAGGTTTCACGGTTGATAGTCATGAATTTGCCAAACAAGCAGCCGCGCAAGGTGCGGCTGCTATTGTTGCGGAAAGACCTATTGATGTTGACGTTCCAGTTGTACTTGTTAAAGATACAGTACGTTCTTTAGCGGTGTTAGCAGATTATTTTTATGGACAGCCAACGCAAAAGTTACATTTAATTGGAATTACAGGTACAAATGGAAAGACAACAACATCGCATATAATGAACGAAATTATGCGTGCGCATGGACATAAAACAGGATTAATTGGAACAATTAATATGAAAATAGGTGACGAAACGTTTGAAGTGAAAAACACAACACCAGATGCATTAACATTACAAAAGACGTTCCATAAAATGATTGAACAAAATGTAAATAGTGCTGTTATGGAAGTATCTTCACATGCATTGCATCTTGGAAGAGTACATGGATGTGATTACGATGTAGCAGTGTTTACGAATTTAACGCAAGATCATTTAGATTATCATAAAACAATGGAAGAGTACAAACATGCAAAGGGCTTATTATTTGCACAGCTTGGTAATAGCTATTCTCATAACCGTGTAAAATATGCTGTATTAAATAATGACGATGCCGCAGCAATAGATTTTATGAAAAGTACGGCAGCAACGGTAATTACGTATGGTATTGATACGAAAAGTGATGTAATGGCGAAAAATATTGAGATGACTAATGCTGGTACGGCTTTTACACTGGTAACTCCGAATGAAAGCATCGAGATTACGATGAAGTTAATTGGGAAATTTAATGTCTATAATGTACTAGCTGCAACTGCAGCATGTCTCGTTTCTGGTGTAGCTTTGCAAACGATTATTGATGTTGTGAAAGAATTAAAAGGTGTACCTGGG
Source organism: Bacillus rhizoplanae (assembly GCF_917563915.1). Classification (GTDB taxonomy): domain Bacteria; phylum Bacillota; class Bacilli; order Bacillales; family Bacillaceae_G; genus Bacillus_A; species Bacillus_A rhizoplanae. The sequence continues at coordinate 227,987 of NZ_CAKJTI010000001.1, forward strand.
CGTTTTGAAGTTGTTGATAGAGGTCAAGATTTTACAGTCATTGTTGACTATGCGCATACACCGGATAGTTTAGAAAACGTATTGATGACAACGAAACAATTTGCAAAAGGAAATGTGTATTGTATCGTTGGTTGTGGTGGGGATCGAGATCGTACGAAACGACCAATTATGGCGAATGTCGCATCTAAGTATGCAACGTACGCAATCTATACATCAGACAACCCGCGCAGCGAACAGCCCAAAGCAATTCTTGATGATATGATAGAAGGTGTAAAAGGGAATAATTATGAAGTGGTTGCTGATCGAAAAGAAGCGATTTCTCGTGCTGTTGCTGAGGCAAAAGCTGGAGATATTATTATAATTGCTGGTAAAGGCCATGAAACATATCAAATTATCGGTACAGAAGTACATCATTTTGACGATCGTGAAGTTGCTGGGGAGGCAATTGCACAACGTTTAAGCATGAAAGAATAACAGCAAGAGAGGGGGACTAAATATGCTTGAACAAGGATTATTAATTACAGTTGGGGTGGCATTTTTAATTTCTGTTGCGTTGTCACCAATTTTTATTCCATTTTTACGCCGTTTAAAGTTTGGACAGAGCATTCGTGATGAAGGTCCGAAGTCACATCAAAAGAAATCTGGAACACCGACTATGGGCGGAATTGTTATTTTTATTTCAATTATGATTACGTCTATTATTATGATGTTTAAGTTTCAAAAGAGCGCTGAGACATATTTATTGCTTCTAGTTACATTTGGTTATGGTTTAATCGGATTTCTTGATGATTACATTAAAGTTGTTAAAAAAAGAAATCTGGGTTTGACATCAAAACAAAAATTAATCGGGCAGTTTGTTATTGCGGTAGCTTTCTTTATCATTGCAAAGGGCCAAGGATTTGATACACATTTAAGTATTCCAGGAACAGAAATTAAGTTTGACTTACACTGGGCATACTTTATTCTTGTTCTCTTTATGTTGATAGGAGCTTCAAACGCAGTTAACTTAACTGATGGGCTAGATGGATTATTAGCAGGAACAGCTGCCATTGCATTTGGTGCGTATAGTATTATTGCTTTTGCTCAGGAGCAGTACACAATTGCTATTTTTTGTATGGCAGTTGTTGGAGCTGTATTAGGGTTTTTAGTATTTAATGCTCATCCTGCAAAAGTATTTATGGGAGATACAGGATCTTTAGCGCTTGGTGGTGCTTTAGCTGCTGTTTCAATTTTAACGAAAACAGAGTTATTATTAGTCATCATTGGTGGGATGTTTGTTATTGAAACGCTTTCTGTTATTATTCAAGTCGTTTCGTTTAAAACAAGAGGAAAGCGTGTATTCAAAATGAGTCCGCTTCATCACCACTATGAATTATGCGGTTGGTCAGAATGGCGCGTGGTTGTAACGTTCTGGTCAGTAGGGCTTTTATTTGCAGTGTTAGGAATTTATATCGGGGTGTGGATGTAATTGAAAACGATAACTGACTATCAAAATAAAAATATTCTTGTATTAGGTATGGCAAAAAGCGGTTATGCTGCAGCTGTTTTATTAAAGAAACTTGGAGCAAATGTAGTTGTAAATGATAGCAAGCCGCTAGCTGAAAATCCGTTAGCGATAGAGTTGCAAGGTCAAGGTGTGGAAGTTGTATGTGGTGGTCATCCCTTAGAATTATTAGAGAAAAATATTTCTCTTGTTGTGAAAAATCCAGGGATTCCGTATTCTAATCCGTTACTTGTCGCGACAAAAGAAAAAAATATTCCGATGGTAACAGAAGTAGAATTAGCATATCGCATTTCGGAAGCACCGTTTATTGGGATTACAGGGTCAAATGGGAAAACAACGACAACAACATTAACATTTGAAATGTTAAAAGAAGGAGAAAAACATCCTGTTATTGCTGGAAATATCGGTACGGTAGCATGTGAAGTTGCACAAGATGTAACTGAACAAGAAGTGGTTGTAACAGAACTTTCTTCTTTTCAATTAATGGGTATTGAAACGTTTCAACCGAAGATTGCAGTGCTTTTAAACTTATTTGAAGCACACTTAGATTATCACGGTACGAAGAAAGAGTACGGTTTAGCAAAAGCGAATATCTTTAGAAATCAAACTGAAAATGACTATAGCGTCATTAATGCTGACGATGAAGATGTAATGATGTTGTCTGAGCAAAGTAAAGGACAAAAAGTGTACTTTTCTACGACGAAAATTATTGAAGACGGCGCTTGTGTAAAAGATGGTGCTCTTTACTTTAAAGGTGAAAAAGTTATTGATATTTACGATATTGTATTACCGGGTAAACATAATTTAGAAAATATACTGGCTGCTATGAGTATTGCAAAGCTTATGGGCGTTGCTAATGAAGCGATTATAGCAGTCTTAAAACGTTTTACAGGTGTAAAGCATCGTTTAGAATATGTAACGACGATTGGAAACCGTAAGTTTTATAATGATTCAAAAGCAACAAATATGCTGGCGACAGAAAAAGCATTGTCTGCATTTACGCAACCAGTAATTTTATTAGCGGGTGGGCTAGATCGTGGTAATGAATTTGATGATTTAATCCCATACTTTGGGCATGTGAAGGTACTGCTTACATTTGGACAAACTGCACCTAAGCTTGTGAAGGCTGCAGAAAAGGCTGGAATGAAAGTTATTAAATGTGTCGATAATGTGGAACAAGCGGTACAAGAAGCATATGCTCTTTCAGAAGAGGGAGACGTAATTCTTTTATCTCCTGCATGTGCAAGCTGGGACCAATTTAAAACATTTGAAGAAAGAGGAGACATGTTTATACAAGCTGTGCATAAGCTAGTATAAAGTGAAAGAATCATCAGTGGATTGTTCCTACTGATGATTCTTTTATAGGTAGATAAAATGAAACTCCTATTGGCGGGATTTTTCTTCGTCTTCCACTGATGAAAAGCTTTTACCAATGGGGTTCTTACAGGGAGTTATCTCACACCTATCTTCTTTGATTTCTTGCAATCTTGAGGTGAGAGTCATACTGCCTGCAAGTAGCCAGAGATAAATGATGCTTCGTTTGTGAAAAAAGTAGGGCTAACGAAAAGCTGCTTTCAAAGAGGTGATGCTCATTGCCAACAAAGAAGACTCCTGATTTTATTCTTATTATTGTGACATTGTTACTTTTGACGATAGGAATGGTGATGGTATACAGTGCTAGCGCTGTATGGGCTTCGTATAAAATGGGAGATTCATTCTTTTTTGCAAAACGTCAATTGTTATTTGCTAGTCTTGGTGTCGTTGCTATGTTTTTTATCATGAAGATTGATTATTGGGTGTGGCGTACATACTCCAAGGTGATTTTACTTATCTGTTTCGTTCTTCTTATTCTAGTTTTAATTCCTGGAATTGGACTGGTGCGAGGCGGAGCTCGAAGTTGGATTGGTATAGGTGCATTCTCTATTCAGCCTTCTGAGTTTATGAAGTTTGCGATGATTATTTTTTTAGCGAAATTTTTATCGGAAAAACAAAAAATGATTACGTCTTTCAAACGAGGATTACTTCCTGCACTTAGTTTCGTGTTTGTTGCATTTGGTATGATTATGTTACAACCCGATTTGGGGACAGGTACGGTAATGGTTGGAACATGTGTTGTTATGATTTTTGTTTCGGGAGCACGTATTTTTCATTTTGCAATGTTAGGGTTGATAGGAGTTGCAGGATTTGTTGGGCTTATTGCATCAGCACCGTATCGAATAAAGCGTATTACATCATATTTAGATCCATGGTCGGATCCGCTAGGAAGTGGATTTCAGATTATTCAATCGTTACTTGCAATCGGACCGGGGGGATTATTTGGGCTCGGTCTTGGACAAAGTAGACAAAAATTTTTTTACTTACCAGAGCCACAAACAGACTTTATTTTTGCGATACTATCCGAAGAATTAGGTTTTATTGGTGGTTCGTTTGTGTTATTATTATTTAGTCTGTTGTTATGGCGTGGGATTCGTGTAGCGTTAGGAGCGCCAGACCTATACGGTACTTTTTTAGCAGTCGGGATTGTGGCGATGATTGCGATTCAAGTGATGATTAACATCGGTGTTGTAACTGGACTAATGCCGGTTACAGGAATTACCTTGCCATTTTTAAGCTATGGTGGGTCTAGCTTGACCCTTATGTTAATGGCGATTGGAGTGTTACTAAATATAAGTCGTCATTCTCGCTACTAAACCCTGTTTTTATGACAGGGTTTTTCGTGTGTGAAAACGGAAACAAAGCGATTGATATATGAATGGCATACATAAAGTGTAACTTCTATCAGTAAGGTTTAGTTGAATCAATTAGACTTTTACTGCCCGTGAGCAGCGGGATAATAGAAAAAAGAAGCGGAGGAACAGGCAGTGCGAGTATTAGTCAGCGGTGGTGGAACAGGTGGGCATATTTATCCAGCTCTTGCGTTAATTCGAGAAATCAAAAAAATACATCCTGAGGCAAGATTTTTATATATTGGTACGGAAAATGGTTTGGAAAGTAATATTGTTCGCAAAGCCGGCATTCCATTTCAATCCATTGTTATTAGCGGGTTTAAAAGGAAATTATCAATGGATAATGTGAAAACGGTGATGCGTTTTGTAAAAGGTGTACAAGATAGTAAACGTTATATTCGCCGTTTTAATCCAGATGTTGTAATTGGAACAGGTGGTTATGTATGTGGTCCAGTTGTATATGCAGCTGCCAAACTTGGTATTCCAGCAATTGTACATGAACAAAATAGTGTACCTGGTGTAACAAATAAATTTTTGAGTCGTTACGTGAATAAAGTAGCGGTTTGTTTTGATGCGGCAGCAGAACATTTCCCGCAAAATAAAGTTGTGATGACAGGAAATCCTCGTGCTTCGGAAGTAATGAACCAAAATGGTATGAAAGGCAAGCATTCTGTGGGATTATCTCTTTCAAAAAAATCAGTATTAATTTTTGGAGGAAGCCGAGGCGCTAGACCGATTAATGATGCGTTTTTAGAAGCAATTGAACAATTTGGTAATAAAAATTATGAAGTATTGTACGTTACAGGTGAAGTGCATTATGATAAAGTAATGGAAGCTGTGAAACAAAAAGGGAATCCGCAAAATGTTATTATTAAGCCGTTTATTGATAATATGCCAGAAGTACTTACTGGGGTAGACCTTGTTGTTTCGCGGGCAGGTGCTACAACGCTAGCTGAATTGACAGCTTTAGGGAAACCAAGTATCTTAATTCCGAGTCCGTATGTAACAAACAATCACCAAGAAAAAAATGCTCTTTCTGTTGTTGATAAAGGTGCAGCAAAAATGCTTCTTGAAAAAGATTTAACAGGTGAAACGCTTATTGGTGATATTGATGAAATTTTACTAGATGTACAAAAATTACAAAATATGAAACTAGCTGCAAAGCAGTTAGGAATGCCAGATGCAGCAAACAAGTTGTTTGAAGTTATGAAAAAACTTGTAGAAAATAACGTTAGGTGAATGCCCTGCATACTACTGTAGTACGGAGACTTAATATGGGGGGAGCATCATGAAACAATTAGCAAAAGAACTTATGGAAGCACAGGTAGGAAAAGTACTAAAAAACGAACCATTAGCTCGCTATACAACTATGAAAATAGGTGGTCCAGCGGATATTTTAGTGGTTCCAAGTAGTGTTGAAGATGTGGAAAAATCATTAAAGCTTGTGAAAAAGCATGGGACAAAATGGACTGCAATTGGTCGCGGTTCCAACCTTCTTGTATCGGATAAAGGTATTGAAGGAGTTGTGATTCGATTAGGAGAAGGACTAGATCATTTAGAAGTAGATGGTGTTACTGTACGAGTAGGTGGAGGGTATTCTCTCGTTAAACTGTCAACTTTATTGAGCCGCCAAGGATTAGCAGGATTAGAGTTTGCTAGTGGTATTCCTGGAAGCGTAGGCGGAGCTGTTTATATGAATGCAGGTGCTCATAAATCGGATATGTCTGAAATTTTGACGAGAGCTCGTGTTATGTTTGAAGATGGAACGATTGAATGGCTAACGAAAGAAGAGCTAGAATTTTCTTATCGCACATCTGTTTTACAAAAGAAGCGTCCTGGCATTGTATTGGAAGCAGAGTTACAATTAAAAGCAGGTAATCGTGAAGACATTATCGCGATTATGCAAAAGAATAAAGATTATCGCCGTGATACACAACCTTGGAATCACCCATGTGCAGGAAGTATTTTTAGGAATCCACTACCAAACTATGCTGGTAATTTAGTTGAAAAGGCTGGACTACGTGGTTATCAAATTGGCGGTGCAAAAATTTCGGAAATGCATGGGAACTTTATTGTTAATACAGGAACCGCTTCTGCGCAAGATGTTCTTGATTTAATTGCTTTTGTGAAGAAAACGATTAAAGAACAATTTGATGTTAATATGCATACAGAAGTAGAGATTATTGGAAGATAATAGTTGTTTGTCCCACCCATTGTCATTTATGATATAATAGAAAGAGAAGAGCGGCATGCATAACATGCCGTTCTTTATGTTACATAGGGGGATCGTACATGAAAAATAGTAAAGTTATTAAACTACAAGATCGTGTACCAAAATTAAAAAATCAAAAGAAGAAGAAACAGGTAAATAAACGATTAATTTTATATGTATCGATTTTATTTTTATTGGTGCTTTTTTTAATTTATTTTCGATCTCCGCTTAGCAATATAAAGAAAATTACGGTTCACGGCAATCACTATATGACAGATGAACAAATAATGGAGCAAGCAGGCATTACACATGCAACAAGCTATTTTCGTGTAATGACACAGCAAGCAGAAACAAATTTAAAGAAGCAAAAAGAGATTAAAGAGGCTCATGTAAAGAAAAAATTTCCAAATCAAATTGTTATCGATGTTGAGGAATATGTGACAATTGGCTACATTAATAAAGAAGGAAAACTGTATCCGCTTTTAGAAAATGGAAAATCACTAGATGCTCTTTCGAATGGGAAATTGCCAATTGCTGCCCCGATTTTCGTTCCATTTGAAGAAAAGAAAATGAAAGAATTGATTGCTGAATTAGAAAAATTAACACCAACTGTTCTTCGGTCTATTTCTGAAATTCATTACAAGCCAACAGATTTGTACGCAGATCATCTTACATTATATATGAATGAGGGATATGAAGTAAGTACAGTAATTCAAGATTTTGCAAAACGAATGGAAGCTTATCCTCTTATTATTAAAAACTTATCACCAGATAAAAAGGCAATTATTCATTTGGAAGTAGGGGCATATACGGAATATGTGAATTAATCAATAAGGGATTAATAAAGCAGCTATTTTAACTGTAAAATAGTTTTTTCAAAGAGATATAGGAATTCACTCTTAGAAAATATGTAATTAAGTCATATTTTTCTCTATTTTCTTTTTCAAGATAATCTTAGCTGCAAGTTTAGCTTTTCTAGGAGTACATCTTGGTGTAGACTTATACTTGGCAGCAATCTTTGTAGTCGGATAAGGTTGTTTCAAAATATAGCAGTGATTTGCATCTTACTGTTAGAAAAATGAAAGAATGCCAAACAAAAATAAGAAAAATATAGTGTTAAAAAAGGGAAACACATAAATACGTTGAATATTTTTCTTATAACATAGTAAAACAACGATTGTTGTTCCATATATTGAATTTTGTGGTATAAATAAAGAAGGAGGTGCCAAAGAATGAACAGCAATGAAATATACGTTAGTCTTGACATCGGTACATCCAATGTTAAAGTTATTATTGGCGAGATGGTCAATGACGCTTTAAACATTATTGGTGTTGGAAATGTAAAGTCAAATGGTTTAAAAAAAGGCTCCATTGTTGACATAGATGAGACTGTGCAATCGATTAAAAAGGCGATTGAACAAGCAGAACGCATGGTAGGGATACACATTGAACGCGTTGTTGTGGGTGTAAACGCAAATCAAGTACAGCTTCTTCCTTGTCATGGAGTAGTCGCTGTTTCAAATGAAGATCGTGAAATCGGAAACGAAGATGTGCTTCGTGTACTTGATGCAGCGCAAGTTGTGTCAATTGCACCAGAGCGTGAATTTATTGATGTGGTACCTCGACAGTTTATCGTAGACGGTCTTGATGAAATTAATGATCCGCGCGGAATGATTGGTGTACGTTTAGAAATGGAAGGCACATTAATTACAGGCTCGAGAACATTGTTACATAATTTACTTCGATGTGTAGAAAAAGCGGGTCTTGAAATAATTGATATTTGCCTTCAACCATTAGCAGCATCAACGGTTGCTTTGTCAAGTGATGAGAAAAATCGAGGTGTTGCTCTCGTTGACATCGGTGGAGGTTCAACAACGTTATCAATTTTCCAAGATGGAGAATTACAAACAGCAAGCATATTACCGATTGGCGGAGATCATATTACAAAAGATATAGCCATTGGATTGAAAACATCAACGGAAAATGCCGACCAAATTAAACTAAAATATGGACATGCTTTTTATGATACGGCATCTGAGGAAGAGTTATTTACTGTTTCAATTATGGGCAGTGATCAAACAGAGCAATATTCTCAAGTAGAGTTAGCAGATATCATTGAAGCTCGTGTAGAGGAAATTCTTATGTTTGTACAAGATGAGGTGCAAAAACTTGGTTTGAAACAGTTACCGGCTGGTTATGTACTTACTGGTGGTGTTGTTTCTATGTCAGGTATTCTTGATCTTGCCTACGATATTCTACATCAAAATGTTCGTATTGCAACGCCAGATTATATAGGTGTACGTGAACCGCAATATACGATTGGTGTTGGACTTATTAAAAATGCCTATCAAAAAGCTAAGTTACGAGGAAAAAGTGTTCAGGAGAAGCAAGAAAGTTATGAATTACAACATGCACCAGTACCTGCTGCAGTGCAACAACCTGTAAAACAAAAGCCGCGTAATAGCAATAACAATAACAATAATAATAATGAACGAATGATGTCAAAAGTGAAGCGTGTATTCCGATATTTATGGGATTAGATTTGAGCGCGAAAAATGAGGTTCTAGGGGGATTTCGACATGTTAGAGTTTGATACTACTCAAGATCAATTAGCAAATATAAAAGTTATCGGTGTTGGCGGTGGCGGAAACAATGCTGTCAATCGTATGATTGAGCATGGTGTACAAGGTGTAGACTTTATTGCAGTAAACACAGATGCACAAGCTTTAAATCTATCAAAAGCTGAAACAAGAATGCAAATCGGTGGAAAATTAACGCGCGGACTTGGTGCTGGTGCAAACCCTGAGGTAGGGAAAAAAGCCGCTGAAGAAAGTAAAGAACAAATCCAAGAAGCACTTCGTGGGGCGGATATGGTTTTCGTAACAGCTGGTATGGGCGGAGGAACTGGGACTGGTGCAGCTCCAGTTATTGCACAAGTTGCAAAGGAGCTAGGAGCACTAACAGTTGGTGTTGTAACACGTCCATTTACATTTGAAGGTCGTAAGCGTGCAACGCAAGCTGCGTCTGGTATCGCATCGTTTAAAGAAAATGTAGATACATTAATCGTAATTCCCAATGACCGTTTACTAGAAATCGTTGATAAAAATACACCGATGCTTGAAGCGTTCCGTGAGGCTGATAATGTATTGCGCCAAGGTGTTCAAGGTATTTCTGATTTAATTGCTACACCAGGTCTCATTAACTTAGACTTTGCAGATGTAAAAACAATTATGTCTAACAAAGGTTCTGCATTAATGGGTATTGGTGTGGGGACTGGTGAAAACCGCGCTGCGGAAGCTGCAAAACGTGCAATTTCTAGTCCATTGCTAGAAACATCTATTGATGGTGCACAAGGTGTTATTATGAATATTACAGGTGGCACAAACCTAAGCTTATATGAAGTACAAGAAGCAGCAGATATTGTAGCTTCAGCTTCAGACCAAGAAGTAAATATGATTTTTGGTTCTGTAATTAATGAGAGTTTAAAAGATGAAATTGTTGTAACTGTAATTGCAACAGGTTTTGATGATAGCATTTCAATGCAGCCACCAAAGCCAATTATTCGTCCTACAGCGACTACTAAAAATGTGCAACAGCCAGTACAACCAGTTAAACAACGTGAAATAAAGCGTGAAGTGAAACGCGAAGAGCCGGTTGTAAATGAGCGTAGTGCAGACGTAGACGACATTGACATTCCAGCATTTTTACGTAACCGTCGCAGACGATAATTGAATTGAAATTTTATCGCGACTAATAGTCAGTTAAATATCTTGATTTTTAAATAAAAAAGAAGGCCTTTTTAGGCCTTCTTTTTTATGTCTACATAATCTTTTCCTTCTAGCTAAAAGGACTATTTGGTAGTTTTTAAACATGACAAATTATGCCTGAAAGCTTCAAAATAACAAAAAATCCCTTCCGTGAATTGACACACTTTTCCATAGGATATGCATTATACTAGTCTAAACTTTATAAAAAAGAGGTGAACCGTTTGGTTGTTTACGCCGATATTATTTGGTTATTAAACGTCTGCATTGATTTCCTTTTACTTTTATTAACAGCAATTGTTTTAAAGCGAAAAGTAAAAAGATGGAGACTTGTACTGGGCGCATGTATCGGTTCAACAATTGTTATTTTTGTATTCACACCGTTAGCATCTGTGATGACACATCCTGTAATGAAATTATTATATTCATTCCTCATTGTTTATACTGCATTTGGTTTTATTCGTTTTCGGACATTTCTACAGACCGTTTTAACGTTTTATTTTGTGACATTTATGGTAGGAGGCGGCCTTGTTGGAACACATTTTTTTCTTCAAACAAATGACATGGTGAATGGACTTATTTCTACAAAATCCATTTCATATGGTGATCCTGTAAGTTGGGTGTTTGTTATGATTGGCTTTCCGATTATGTACTATTTTTCTAAAAAGAGAATTGCAGATGTAGAAGTGACAAAAATCCATTATGAGCAAATTGTGAAAGTAGATATCAAAATTGATATAAATGATATTCAACTAGATGGATTGATTGATAGTGGAAATCAATTGTATGACCCGCTTACAAAAACACCAGTTATGATTATACATGTTTCTTCTTTAGAACATGTGCTTCCAAAGTGGCTAATAGAACAAGTTCAAATGAAAACAACAATTCCATATATACCAGATGAAGAATCACAGTGGGCAACACGTTTGAGGTTAATTCCTTATCGTGCTGTAGGTGTTAATCAACAATTTTTGTGGGCAATTAAACCTGACATTGTACGAGTTTATCATGAAGGTACTACAGTTACCGTAAATAAAGTATTAATTGGTTTGAATACACAGCAACTATCAGCAAATGGTGAGTATCAATGTATTTTACATCCAAAAATGTTATTGTCTCACAAAGTGACAATTGCTTAATGAAAAAAGGAGGGATTTTATGTTGAAATTAAAATTTCGTTTAACTTATCTTTGGTATAAATTATTACTAAAACTTGGAATTAAGACCGATGAAATTTATTATATCGGTGGAAGTGAAGCGTTACCACCTCCATTAACGAAAGAAGAAGAAGAAATATTGCTGAAAAAACTGCCAAAGGGAGATGAAACAGCGCGATCGCTTTTAATTGAACGCAATTTACGTCTTGTTGTATACATTGCTAGGAAATTTGAAAATACAGGAATTAATATTGAAGACCTGATTAGTATTGGAACCATTGGTTTAATCAAAGCGGTTAATACATTTAATCCGGAAAAGAAAATTAAACTTGCAACATATGCTTCAAGGTGTATTGAAAATGAAATTTTGATGCATTTGCGACGAAATAATAAAAATCGTTCAGAAGTATCATTTGATGAGCCTCTTAATATTGATTGGGATGGAAATGAACTATTGCTATCAGATGTTCTTGGAACGGATGAAGATATTATTACAAAAGATTTGGAAGCAACTGTTGACCGCCACTTACTTATGAAAGCATTGCATCAATTAAATGATCGAGAGAAGCAAATTATGGAACTTCGTTTTGGATTAGATGGCGGAGAAGAAAAAACGCAAAAGGATGTTGCGGATATGCTTGGTATCTCACAGTCTTATATTTCGCGTTTAGAAAAACGGATTATTAAAAGGCTTCGTAAAGAATTTAACAAAATGGTATGAAGTTAAGCATTCTCTAACGAATATTTTTTACTTGAGGCGCTTGGTCGATTGCTTTTTTATAAGTAATTTAAGTTTCATTTTAGAAAAGAAAACGTTTCATTTAGTAATGCGGGATAAATGAATATATGCATAAAATTCCCTCCAAAGGAGATACTTTACACTGTACAGCAACTCCCGATAGGAGGGAACACTTTGACGAGAAACAAAGTAGAAATTTGCGGTGTTGATACATCTAAACTTCCAGTATTAAAAAATGAGGAAATGCGACAGTTATTTCGAGAAATGCAAAGCGGTGATATAAGCGCAAGGGAGAAACTAGTAAACGGAAACTTACGTCTTGTACTGAGCGTCATCCAAAGATTTAACAACAGAGGGGAGTTTGTTGATGATTTATTTCAAGTTGGCTGCATTGGACTTATGAAATCCATTGATAACTTTGACTTAAGCCAAAATGTTAAATTTTCAACATATGCTGTACCCATGATTATTGGAGAAATCCGAAGATATTTGCGTGATAATAACCCAATACGCGTCTCGCGTTCATTGCGTGATATTGCGTATAAAGCATTGCAAGTACGAGAAAAGCTTATTGCTGAAAATTCGAAAGAGCCAACAGCGATGGATATAGCAAAAGTACTTGATGTAACGCACGAAGAAATTGTGTTTGCGCTTGATGCGATTCAAGATCCAGTTTCATTATTTGAGCCAATATACAATGATGGTGGAGATCCGATTTTTGTGATGGATCAGTTAAGTGATGATAAACAAAGGGACGAGCAATGGGTCGAAGAACTAGCATTAAAAGAGGGAATGAAGCGATTAAATGAACGAGAAAAGATGATTATTCGCAAGCGTTTCTTTCAAGGAAAAACACAAATGGAAGTAGCGGAGGAAATTGGGATTTCTCAAGCGCAAGTGTCACGTCTTGAAAAATCAGCAATTAAACAAATGAATAAAACAATTCAAGGCTAAGGTCTCATCATTTATGATGAGATCTTTTAAAGTTTTGAAGAGAGATTCTGCTCATAGGAAGAATGGTGGGTTCATATAATGGCTATAAAGATAAGATTTTGTACGTGAAGGGTATATTCCTTACTGCTGGAAGTTTCACTTTATGCATTGAGGTGGAATTATAATTGTCAGTTAAGTATGAAACAAAGGAGAGGATGGCAATGATACGTATTTCAGAATTTCAAATGAAGGATGTTGTCGATGTGTCAGACGGAAAGAAACTTGGAAATATTGGAGATATCGATATTGATATGAAGACGGGAAAAATTCAAGCAGTTATTATTACAAAACAAGGGAAAATGCTAGGTTTATTTGGAAAAGAAGAAGAGTTTGTAATTCCTTGGAAACAAATTGTAAAAATAGGAGAAGATGTTATCTTAGTTCGAGCGGATCATATTAATAAAATAACAGAAACAATACAAACACCGACAATTTCTTAAAAAATATTACAAATTCCTTTTTTTTTTATGTTGTCATTATGGAAAAATAAAAGTATGGTAAAATAGACAAGAAGTACCATACTTTTTATGTTATTTTATTATAAGGAGCCTTTTTATGAGAGAACCATTTACATATAAGGACGGTATGTTATATTTACATGTTTGGGAAAAACTTGGACCCATCATAGCTGGATTTACTACAAAAGAAGGTGGAGTGAGCACCGGACCGTTTCATACAATGAATCTAGGGCTACACGTCCATGACAAAGTGGAAGATGTTCATGAAAATCGGCGTCTTTTAGCAGAAAAGTTACATGTTTCATTAGAAAAGTGGATTTGTTCTGAACAGGTTCATGACTATCATGTTGCAAAAGTAGGAAAGCAAGAGAAGGGAAAAGGAGTCTTTTCCTATAAAGATGGTATCCCGAATACAGATGGCATATATACGACAGATACAGACGTGTTATTAACATCTTGTTATGCGGATTGTGTTCCATTATATTTTTATTCGCCATCTTATAAAATGCTTGGACTTGCACATGCTGGCTGGAAAGGAACCGTAAAAGGAATTGCGAGTGAAATGATTAGAAAGTGGAAAGACGAAGGGATACCGCTTGATGATATACATGTTGCCATCGGTCCGTCTATTGGTGCGTGTTGTTACGTTGTGGATGAACGTGTGTTATCTGCGGCTAAACAAGTGATTCATAGTTCTGTTCCATATGAAGTGATTTCTGATGGACAGTATGCAATTGATTTAAAAGAAATAAATCGTTTGCTCTGTTTGCAAGCTGGGATTAAGGAAGAGCATATTGCCATGTCCTCTCTTTGTACAAGCTGTGAAACGCAATTATTTTTCTCACATCGCCGCGATCATGGAAAGACGGGAAGAATGCTTAGCTTTATCGGTTTTAAGGAGGAGTGAAAGCAGTGACAGTACAAGGAAATTTAACATATGTTCAACAAGAAGTTGAACAAGCATGCCAACGAGTGAATAGATCTTTAGATGAAATTACACTTGTTGCTGTTACCAAAACAGTAGGTATTGAAAAAACAAGTGAGGTGTTGCAAGCTGGGCTTGTGCACCTTGGTGAAAATCGTAATGAAGGCTTGTTACAGAAATATGAGTATTTCGGAAACAAAGCGACGTGGCATTTTATCGGTTCATTGCAATCTAGAAAAGTAAAAGAGATTATAAATGAGATTGATTATTTACATTCACTTGATCGTCTTTCACTTGCAAAAGAAATTCAAAAACGAGCAACTAAATTAATTCGCTGCTTTGTACAAGTGAAAACTTCCGAGGAAGAGTCCAAACAAGGGATAGCTATAGATGAAACGATTAAGTTTATTCGCAATTTACAGCAATTTGATAAAATTGAAGTTGTTGGACTTATGACAATGGCACCTTACACGGATGATGAAATGCAAATTCGTAGTTGTTTTCAAATGTTGCGTAAACTGCAAAAGCAAGTACAAGATTTACACTTATCACATGCTCCGTGTACGGAGTTATCGATGGGAATGTCAAATGATTATACAATTGCAATTGAAGAAGGCGCTACATTTATTCGTTTGGGAACGATTTTAGTAGGAAAAGAATAGAAGGAAGGAGAATTTTATTATGAGTTGGTCAAAAGTAAAGTATTTCTTTTTTGACACACCAGAAGAGCGAGAAGCGCATTATGCTTATGAAAAGGAGCAAAATGAAATGAAAAAACAGCAGGAACCAGAACAGGATATTCCGCTTACAAAAGTACAACCGAAACAAAACGTGGTAAGTATTGAAAAAGCAAAACACCCTTCAAAAGTTGTTTTATTAGAGCCGCGTACGTATTCAGAGGCACAAGGCATTGCTGATCATTTAAAAGGTCGCCGTGCGGTTGTGATTAATTTACAGCGCATGTCTACAGATCAAGCATTACGTATCGTTGACTTTCTAAGCGGCACTGTATATGCAATCAGCGGAGACATTCAAAAATTAGGTCCAAAAACATTTATATGTACACCGGATAATGTAGATATTGTTGGAGCAATTTCTGAATTGTTCGGTGAAGAGGAAGATACAAATATAAAGAGGTGGTAGTGCGCTATGCTGATGATTTTACAAATTTTGCTCTATGTAATAAAAATTTATTCTTGGGCGCTTATTATCTATATCCTACTATCTTGGTTTCCGGGAGCAAGAGAATCAACATTCGGAGAATTTTTAGCACGAATTTGTGAGCCGTATTTGGAACCGTTTCGCCGTTTTATCCCGCCAATTGGAATGATTGATATTTCACCAATTGTAGCAATTATTGTACTAAATTTAGCTAGTTCAGGATTGATACGCGTATTTGAATTTTTTGTGAGGTAAGAGGATATATATACATGAGCATCTATGAACATTTTAGATCTGAAGAAACAGTTTTCGTTGATAAAGTGTTAGAATGGAAGCAAGCGGCAGAGGAAAATCATCAAGTGAAACTTACTGATTTTCTTGACCCACGTGAACAGCAAATTGTTTCTATGATTGTTGGACATCAAGGAGATGCTGCGTTTCAATTCTATGGAGTTACTCCGAGTGCAGAAAGAAAGCGGGCATTAATTTATCCAAATTATCTTATGCCGAATGAGGAAGAGTTTCAAGTAGAAGTATTAGAAATTGACTATCCTTCTAAATTTTATACACTGGAACATCGTCAAATATTAGGAGCATTTATGTCTCTTGGATTAAAGAGAGAAAAATGCGGAGATATTTGGCTCCAGCAAAATCGTGCCCAAATAGTAGTTGCAAAAGAAGTTGTTTCGTACATAGGAATGAATTTACAATCAATTGGAAGAACAAAAGTGTCTTTAGCACCTGTCTCATCTGATCATGTGTTACATATGAAAGAACAGTGGGATGAAAAATCGGGGACAGTTTCGGCGCTTCGATTAGATGTATTAATAGCGGAAATGTTTCATATATCTCGTCAAAAAGCACAGCCGTTTATTAAAAATGGTCTTGTGAAAGTGAATTGGAAAGTAGTTGAGCAATCTGCGTATGACTGCTTTCCAGGAGATGTATTTTCTGTCAGAGGTTATGGCAGGAGTAAATTACTCACCGTTGATGGAAAAACAAAACGCGATAAATGGAGAATTTTGTATGGAATCTTAAAATGATTTCTTTTTTTAGAAGGAAAATCTCCCATTTTGTCGAAGAAAAGATATAATTAAAAAAAGGAAATTTTAGATAACCTACTTGGAGGTGGCGTTTGTGCCGTTAACACCGTTAGATATTCATAATAAAGAATTTAGTCGTGGCTTTCGCGGCTATGATGAGGATCAAGTAAATGAATTTCTTGATCAAGTCATTAAAGATTATGAATTAGTGATTCGTGAGAAGAAAGCGTTAGAAGAAAAAGTCGCACAACTAGAAGGAAAATTAGAACATTTCTCCAATATTGAAGATACATTAAATAAATCTATTGTTATAGCGCAAGAAGCAGCAGAAGAAGTAAAACGTAATGCACAAAAAGAAGCAAAGTTAATTGTTCGTGAAGCAGAGAAAAATGCGGACCGTATTATTAACGAAGCGTTAGTAAAATCAAGAAAAGTGGCATTTGACATTGAAGAATTGAAAAAGCAAGCAAAAGTGTTCCGTACACGTTTCCGTATGCTAATAGAAGCACAGCTTGAAATGCTAAACAATGATGATTGGGACAAGCTAATTGAGTTAGAAGAAGAAGTAGATGAACTTCTTAAGAAAGAAGAAACAGTGTAAGCTTGACGTTTTTCTCATTATTACATATAATTCTATACAACATAATTTTTTAGAAAAACGAAGATAGGGATAAGTACTTTTTTCATACCTTATATAGCGAACTGAGGACGGTGGAAGCTCAGAATAAGGAGAGAATGGGAATATCACCCTGGAGTTCCTCGCTGAATAATAAAGTAAGCGCAGGCGTGTATTCGCGTTAAGAATATAAAGAGGATTGCTATATGTAGTAGTCTACTAGGGTGGTACCGCGGGAGACCTTCTCGTCCCTTTTTTGGGGGATGAGAAGGTCTCTTTTTTATTCCATTTATTTAGAAAAAATGCCTTTCTTTTATATATTTAAGGAGGAGTTAAGCATGGAGTACAAAGATACATTATTAATGCCAAAAACAGAATTTCCAATGCGTGGAAATTTACCGAAACGTGAGCCTGTAATGCAAGAAAAATGGGCTGAAATGAACATTTATGAAAAAGTACAAGAATGTACAAAGGGGCGTCCCCTATTTGTACTACATGACGGACCTCCATATGCGAATGGTGACATTCATATGGGACATGCGTTAAATAAAGTGTTAAAAGATTTTATTGTTCGTTACAAATCAATGACTGGATACTGTGCACCATATGTACCGGGATGGGATACACATGGTTTGCCAATTGAACAAGCTTTAACAAATAAAGGCGTTAAACGTAAAGAAATGACAGTTGCTGAGTTCCGTAAACTTTGTGAAGAATACGCATACGAGCAAGTAAGCCGTCAGCGTGAGCAATTTAAACGTTTAGGTGTACGTGGTGATTGGGATAATCCATACATTACATTAAAGCCAGCGTACGAAGCACAGCAAATTAAAGTATTTGGTGAAATGGCGAAAAAGGGCTACATCTATAAAGGACAAAAACCTGTTTACTGGTCTCCGACAAGTGAATCTGCATTAGCAGAAGCGGAAATAGAATATAAAGATAAAAAATCTGCATCTATTTACGTAGCATTCCCTGTTAAAGATGGAAAAAATGTTTTAGAAGGCGACGAGAAGTTCATTATTTGGACAACAACACCTTGGACATTGCCAGCTAACTTAGGTATTTCTGTTCATCCAGAACTTGAATATAGCATTGTAAAAGTAGATGATGCAAAATATATCATTGCTTCTGAGCTATTTGAAGCAGTTTCAAAAACATTAGAGTGGGAAAACACAGAAGTTGTTAAAACAGTAAAAGGTAGCGAACTTGAGTATACAGTGGCTAAGCATCCATTTTATGACCGTGATTCTCTTGTTATGCTTGGTGAACACGTTACAACAGATGCTGGTACAGGTTGTGTACATACAGCACCAGGACACGGGGAAGATGACTTCCTTGTTGGGAAACAATATGGGTTAGAAGTTCTTTGTCCAGTTGATGATAAAGGTGTATTAACAAGTGAAGCGCCTGGATTTGAAGGGTTATTCTACGATAAAGCAAATAAACCAATCACGGAAAAATTAGAAGAGGTTGGTGCATTATTAAAATTAACATTTATTACGCATTCTTATCCACACGACTGGAGAACGAAACAACCAATTATTTTCCGTGCAACTGCACAATGGTTTGCATCTATTGAAGCGTTCCGCAGTGAATTATTACAAGCTGTAGAGGAAACAAAATGGGTACCAGCTTGGGGGGAAACGCGCCTTCATAACATGGTGCGTGACCGCGGTGACTGGTGTATTTCTCGTCAACGTGCGTGGGGTGTTCCGATTCCTGTATTCTATGCAGAAAACGGTGATCCAATTATTACAGATGAAACGATTAATCATGTAGCAGCGTTATTCCGTGAACATGGTTCGAACGTATGGTTTGAACGTGAAGCGAAAGATTTATTACCAGAAGGTTTTACACATCCATCTAGCCCAAATGGCGAATTCCGTAAAGAAACAGACATTATGGATGTATGGTTTGATTCGGGTTCTTCTCATCAAGCTGTATTAGAAGAGCGTGATGATCTGCAGCGTCCAGCTGATTTATATTTAGAAGGATCTGACCAATATCGCGGTTGGTTTAACTCTTCATTATCAACAGCAGTTGCGGTAACGGGTAAAGCACCGTATAAAGGTGTCTTAAGTCACGGCTTCGTACTTGATGGTGAAGGTCGCAAAATGAGTAAGTCTATCGGAAATATTGTTGTACCGAAGAAAATTATGGACCAATTAGGCGGCGATATTTTACGTTTATGGGTATCATCAGTTGATTATCAATCGGATGTACGTATTTCTGATGATATCTTAAAACAAGTAGCAGAAGTATATCGTAAAATTCGTAATACATTCCGCTTCTTATTAGGAAACTTAGCTGACTTTGATCCAAGTAAAGATGTGGTACCTGCTGCAGAACTTCGTGAAGTAGACCGCTACATGTTAGTGAAATTAAATGACTTAATTACAAAAGTAAAAGATGCTTATGAAACGTATGAATTTGCAGCTGTATATCATGCGATTCATAACTTCTGTACAATTGATTTAAGTTCATTCTATTTAGATTTTGCAAAAGATATTTTATATATCGAAGCAGAAAATAATCACGATCGCCGTGCAATTCAAACGGTATTGTATGATGTTCTTGTTGCGTTAACAAAACTTGTAACGCCAATTTTACCTCATACAGCGGATGAAGTATGGCCATATATTCCTGGTGTAGTAGAAGCAAGCGTTCAGTTAACTGATATGCCAGAAGCTGTAGAAGTAGAAGGTGCGGAAGAGTTAAAAGTAAAATGGGATGCATTTATGACACTTCGCGATGATGTATTAAAAGCGTTAGAAGTGGCACGTAATGCAAAAACGATTGGTAAATCGTTAAATGCGAGCATTACCCTATTCCCAACTGCAGAAATGAAACAAATGTTAGAGTCTATTAGCGAAGATTTAAAACAATTATTTATTGTTTCTGAATATCATCTTGGTGGAACAATGGAAGAAGCGCCAGCTGATGCACCGAAATATGAACATACAGCTGTCGTTGTAACACAAGCAACGGGTGAAACGTGTGAACGTTGCTGGGTTGTTTCTGAAACAGTAGGAAGTAATGCAGACCATCCAACGTTATGTAAACGCTGCGGAGAAGTTGTAAAAGAACATTATGTAAAATAATAAAATGAGGAAAATCGACTGCCTTGTAAGCAGTCGATTTTTTTCTTCCTTGGAAGGAAAAATGTGTGTGCGGTAATCGTGTGCTTTTCGGATAAACTAACGATACATTCCAGCCGGGAGGGACGCGCTTGTGACTGACACATACATGGAGATTCAAGAAGAGCTACAATTAATGCAACGAGAACTACAGGAGCGATTAGCAAAAGAAGAGACGTATACGTATGATGTAGAATTTGGAGAGGAGTTTCTAGGTATAGCCAAAATAGATGTGAAAAATAAATTATTATTGCATGATATGAGAGAAGATTTAAAAGATGTCGAGCGAGCACTTTTGAAAATGGAAATAGGCATGTATGGAATTTGTGAAGAAACCGGACAAAGAATGACACTTAGACAATTGAAAGGTATGCCAACAGCACGTACAGTTCATGAATGTTTCTATGAAAAAGTAAAAACGATTTAAAGACAACAATATTATATTACCTAATTCATTTTATTTTATGCTCCTTTACGATGCTTCATTGTGAAAACATAGCAGCTATGCTAAAATTTTGAGGTACACTGTCATTGTGGGGGAAACGAAAATGATATATTATTTAATAGCATTATTTGTGATTGCCATTGATCAAGTATCAAAATGGATTATCGTGAAGGAAATGGATTTAGGTGAGAGCATTCCGATTATTGATAATGTGCTGTATATAACGTCTCACCGTAATACCGGGGCTGCATGGGGCATTTTAGAAAATAGAATGTGGTTCTTTTATGTTATCACAGTCATCTTTGTTATTTTTATTGTGATTTATATGCAAAAATATGCAAAGACAGACAAGCTTCTCGGCATTTCGCTTGGACTTATTCTAGGCGGAGCAATTGGTAATTTTATTGATCGTGTATTCCGAAAAGAAGTTGTTGATTTTATTCATACGTATATTTTCTCATACAACTTCCCGGTATTTAACATTGCAGATTCGGCATTATGTGTTGGTGTTATGTTAATTATTATTCAAACATTACTAGAAGGAAAGAAAACAAAGGAGTAAATAATGAGCGAAGTAGTACAAGTAACAGTTACAGAAGAGCAAAAAAACGAACGGATTGATAAATTTGTTGCAGGGGTGAACAGTGAATGGTCTCGTTCACAAGTGCAACAATGGATTAAAGATGGTGTTGTAACCGTAAACGGAAAGGACATCAAAGGGAACTATAAGGTAAAAACAAATGACGGAATTACAGTTACTATTCCAGAACCAGAGTCATTAGATATTCTTCCAGAAGATATGAATTTAGATATTTATTATGAGGATAGTGATGTACTTGTCGTAAACAAGCCGCGTGGTATGGTTGTACACCCCGCGCCAGGGCATACGAGCGGTACGTTAGTAAATGGTTTAATGTATCACTGTAAAGATTTATCGGGTATTAACGGTGTAATGCGCCCAGGAATTGTGCACCGCATTGATAAAGATACGTCTGGATTATTGATGGTGGCAAAAAATGATATGGCACATGAAGCACTTGTAAATCAGCTTGTGGCAAAAACAGTAACAAGACGCTATCAAGCGATTGTTCATGGAGTTATTCCGCATGATAAAGGAACCGTTGATGCGCCGATTGGACGTGATAAACAAGATCGTCAAAGTATGACTGTTGAGGAAAAGGGAAAACATGCTGTAACTCATTTCCGTGTATTAGAACGTTTTAATAATTTCACTCATGTGGAATGTCAACTAGAAACAGGTCGTACGCATCAAATTCGTGTACATATGAAATATATTGGGTACCCGCTTGCAGGTGACCCGAAATATGGTCCAAAGAAAACGTTTGATATAAATGGTCAAGCATTACATGCGGGTATTTTAGGCTTCGTTCACCCGCGTACAGGTGAATATTTAGAATTTGAAGCACCAGTTCCACAAATTTTTGTAGATCTTTTAGATGAGTTGCGAAAATAATATTGACAATCGTTATAAAAACTGCCATAATAACAGCAGTTGAATAAGTCCTTTAACACAGCCCCGTGAGGTTGAGAAGGTAACGGTTTGAAATACGTAGGGTACGTATACCCTTTTTCAAAAAATCCTCTCGCACACGACGAGAGGATTTTTTTATACCATTCCTCTCACGCAAGAAAAAAGCTTGGAGGTGAAGAGCATGAAAGAAAAAGCAGTGGTACTAGATGATCAAATGATTCGCCGCGCTTTAACACGCATTAGTCATGAAATTGTAGAACGCAATAAGGGTGTTGAAAATTGTGTTCTAGTTGGGATTAAAACACGTGGTATTTTTATCGCACAGCGTTTAGCAGAACGAATTAGTCAAATTGAAGGAAAAGAGATGGCAGTTGGTGAATTAGACATTACATTATATCGTGATGACTTGACACTGCAATCTAAAAATAAAGAACCGCTTGTAAAAGGTTCGGATATTCCGGTTGATATTACGAATAAAAAAGTTATCCTTGTTGATGATGTATTATATACAGGAAGAACTGTGCGAGCTGCAATGGATGCTCTAATGGATATTGGAAGACCATCGCAAATTCAGTTAGCTGTTCTTGTAGATAGAGGTCACCGTGAACTACCAATTCGCGCTGATTATGTAGGAAAAAACATTCCAACATCAAGCGAAGAACGCATTGAAGTAGGACTTCAAGAAACAGACAAACAAGATCGAGTAAGCATATACGAAAAATAAAGCCCTTTTAAATGTAGTCCTGTGAGGCTGCCAAAGGGTCTTGGCTTTCATATGTCTAATTTGACATACGAAAGTATAAGACTCTTTGTGCATAGGGCGCAAAGAGTTTTTTTATTGCAAGTTTTCAACATTGGAGGAGGATATAATAATGGAACAAAAGCCAGTGTTAGACATTCATGAAGTACCGAAACCAGGAAAATGGTTACTGTTAAGCATACAGCATTTATTCGCTATGTTTGGAGCGACAGTGCTTGTTCCATTTTTAACAGGATTAAGCCCAGCAGTTGCTTTAATCTCGAGTGGGCTAGGAACGTTAGCATTTCTGTTAATCACGAAAGGGCAAGTTCCAGCTTACCTTGGATCATCATTTGCATTCATTGCACCGATTATTACAGCAAAAGCAGCAGGCGGCCCAGGAGCAGCAATGCTTGGCGGAATGATGGCAGGACTTGTCTATATGTTGATTGCACTTGCGATTAAAAAATCTGGATCTAATTGGATTATGAATCTCTTGCCCCCAATCGTAGTTGGTCCAGTTGTTATGGTAATTGGACTTGGGCTTGCACATACAGCAGTAGATATGGCAATGAATAATGCAGATGGAAAATATAGCTTTACACACTTTTCAGTTGCACTTGTCACATTAGCAATTACAATCATCTGCTCAATCTTTGGAAGAGGATTCTTAAGCATCATACCAGTTTTAATAGGAATCATAGGCGGTTATACCTTTGCTTACGTCCAAGGCTTAGTCGATTTGAAACCAGTAATAGAAGCGAAATGGTTTGATGTACCGGATTTCGTAGTACCATTTGTCACATATACACCAGAATTTTCGTGGAAAATAGTATTAGTAATGGTACCTGTTGCAATCGTTACAGTTTCAGAACATATTGGACATCAAATTGTACTTGGAAATGTCATAAATAAAGACTTAATTGAAAAGCCAGGCTTACACCGCTCTATTATGGGAGATGGAATTGCAACATTCATTGCTTCAACAATTGGAGGACCGCCAAATACGACGTACGGTGAAAATATTGGAGTGCTTGCAATTACAAGAGCATACAGCGTATATTTATTCGTTGGATCAGCAATATTGGCAATCATGTTCGGATTTATTGGTAAAATTTCAGCTCTTATTCATTCGATCCCAACACCAGTTATGGGCGGAGTTTCAATCTTACTATTCGGTGTTATCGCATCAAGCGGTTTACGCATGATGGTAGATGAGAAAACAGATTTTGGGGATAAACGAAACTTAGTAATAGCATCAGTCATACTTGTAATTGGCATCGGCGGTGCAGTGCTTCATATCGGTCAATCATTCCAAGTAGAAGGCATGGCTCTTGCAGCAATTGTAGGGGTAATCCTAAACTTAGTACTACCTAAACTGAAACAAAAACAACAACAATCAAAGAACATTGCTTCATAAAAACAACCTTTTAATTCAGTCCTGTGAGACCGAAAAGGGTGTGTAATTTGTTACACCCTAGTCTCACATGACTAGGGTATTTTTATGCAGTTATTGTTATATATATGCAAAGATGCTATGATAAAAATCAGAAAGATGAGGGATGACAATGAACCATTTGTTAACGATGAGTGAATTATCGGAGCAGGAGATTTCAGAAATCCTAAAAGATGCAGAAGATTTCGCAAGTGGAAAAGGAATAAAAACGACAGAGCAAACGTTTGTTGCAAACTTATTCTTTGAGAACAGTACGAGAACACGCTTTAGCTTTGAAGTAGCAGAGAAGCGATTAGGGCTCGATGTTCTGAACTTCTCGGCAGAGTCTTCTAGCGTACAAAAAGGAGAAACACTATACGATACGATAAGAACACTCGAATCAATTGGAACAAAAGCAGTGGTCATCCGCCATCAACAAGATCGCTACTTTGATGAGCTAAAGGATCAAGTAAACATTCCAATCTTGAATGCTGGTGATGGATGTGGAAATCATCCAACGCAGTGTCTTCTGGATCTTCTAACAATTAAACAAGAGTTTGGAAAATTTGAAGGATTAAAGATTGCGATTGTTGGAGATGTTCGCCATAGCCGAGTAGCACGTTCTAACGCTGAAGCTTTAACAAAACTAGGAGCAACAATTTACTTTGCTAGCCCTGAAGAGTGGAAAGATGAAACGAACCCATTTGGAACATACAGAAGTTTAGATGAACTTGTTCCAGAAGTTGATGTGATGATGTTACTTCGTGTGCAACATGAGCGTCATGATCATTATGAAACAGATATCATGAAAGAGTATCATGAGCAGCACGGATTAACAATTGAACGAGAAAAGCGTATGAAACAAGGAAGCATTATTATGCATCCGGCTCCTGTAAACCGTGATGTAGAAATTGCAAGTGAACTCGTCGAGTGTGAGCGTTCACGCATATTCAAACAGATGGAAAATGGAGTTTACGTAAGAATGGCTGTACTAAAACGCGCATTACCAAATGTATTAGGAGGAATGAAACATGAACTATTTATTTAAAAATGGACGTTATTTGAATGAAGAAGGAAAAATCGTAGCAACAGATCTTCTCGTACAAGACGGTAAAATTGCGAAAGTAGCAGAAAATATTACGGCAGATCATGCTGAAGTAATCGATGTAAACGGAAAATTAATTGCACCTGGATTAGTAGATGTACACGTTCATCTTCGCGAACCAGGTGGTGAACATAAAGAAACAATTGAAACAGGTACACTTGCAGCAGCAAAAGGTGGATTTACAACAATTTGCGCAATGCCAAATACACGTCCAGTACCAGACAGCAGAGAGCATATGGAAGACTTGCAAAAACGAATTAAAGAAAAAGCACATGTAAATGTACTGCCATATGGAGCGATTACAGTACGCCAAGCAGGTTCTGAAATGACAGACTTTGAAACATTAAAAGAACTTGGAGCATTCGCGTTTACTGATGATGGAGTAGGCGTACAGGATGCAAGCATGATGCTGGCAGCGATGAAGCGTGCAGCAAAATTAAATATGGCAGTTGTTGCACACTGCGAAGAAAATACGCTAATCAATAAAGGGTGTGTACATGAAGGCAAGTTTTCTGAGAAACACGGCTTAAACGGTATCCCATCAGTATGTGAGTCCGTACATATTGCCCGGGACATATTACTTGCAGAAGCAGCAGGGTGTCACTATCACGTATGTCACGTAAGTACAAAAGGATCTGTACGTGTGATTCGTGATGCAAAGCGTGCTGGAATTAAAGTAACAGCAGAAGTAACACCGCATCACTTAGTATTATGTGAAGATGATATCCCAGGCATGGATCCAAACTTTAAAATGAATCCACCGCTTCGTGGAAAAGAAGATCATGAGGCTTTAATTGAAGGATTATTAGATGGAACAATCGACATAATTGCAACAGATCATGCACCGCATGCAGCAGAAGAAAAAGCACAAGGTATTGAAAGAGCACCATTTGGAATTACTGGTTTTGAAACAGCATTCCCACTACTATATACAAACCTTGTGAAAAAGGGAATTATCACATTAGAACAGTTAATTCAATTCTTAACAGAAAAACCAGCTGACACATTTGGTTTAGAAGCAGGCCGCCTGCAAGAAGGAAGAGCCGCTGATATTACAATTATCGATTTAGAACAAGAAGAAGAGATTGATCCAGCAACATTCTTATCAAAAGGAAAAAATACGCCATTTGCAGGCTGGAAGTGTCAAGGATGGCCGGTTATGACATTAGTTGGCGGTAAGATCGCATGGCAAAAGGAGAGTGCATTAGTATGAAAAGACAGCTTATCTTAGAAGATGGAACAGTATTAATTGGAAAAGGCTTCGGCGGAGAAATTGAAAAATCAGGTGAAGTCGTATTTACAACAGGGATGACAGGGTATCAAGAGACATTATCTGATCCATCATATTGCGGTCAAATCGTAACATTTACGTATCCATTAATCGGAAACTATGGTATTAATCGTGATGATTTTGAATCTATTCAACCATCTGTACACGGTTTAATCGTAAATGAAATTTGTGATCATCCTTCAAACTTCCGTAATGAAATTTCATTAAATGAATACTTAAAAGAAAGAAATATTCCTGGTTTAGCAGGAATTGATACAAGAAAGTTAACACGAAAAATACGTCAATATGGAACATTGCGCGGACGCCTTTGTAACATGGATGCAGATGTAGACTACATTGTAAGTCAATTAAAAGCAACAGTCTTTACAGATCATGTAAAGCGTGTATCAACAAAAGATCCATATCCAAGTCCAGGCCGTGGCTACCGCGTGGTACTTGTTGACTTCGGAATGAAGCACGGTATTTTGCGCGAACTAAATAAACGTGACTGTGATGTAATCGTTGTACCTTACAATACATCAGCAGAAGAAATTCTACGTTTAAGCCCAGATGGAATTATGCTAAGTAACGGACCTGGAGATCCAAAAGATGTACCAGAAGCAATCGAAATGTTACGAGGTATCATTGGGAAGGTACCGTTATTCGGAATTTGCCTTGGGCATCAATTGTTTGCCTTAGCATCTGGTGCGAATACAATCAAGCTCAAATTTGGTCACCGTGGCTTAAACCATCCAGTAAAACATATTGAAACAGGAAAAGTAGCAATTACTTCTCAAAACCACGGTTATGCAGTAGAAGAAGAGTCTGTGAAAAATACAGATCTTGAAGTTACACATGTTGCTTTAAATGATGGAACAGTAGAAGGTCTTCGCCATAAGAAGTTCCCAGCATTTACAGTACAATACCATCCAGAAGCATCAGCAGGACCAGAAGATGCGAATGATTTATTTGAAGATTTCTTAGCAATGATCGCAAACTTTAAGAAAGAAGGGGAAGAGTTATGCCAAAACGCCTAGACATTAACACAATTTTAGTAATCGGATCAGGACCAATTGTAATTGGGCAAGCAGCGGAGTTTGATTACTCTGGCACACAAGCTTGTCAATCTCTTAAAGAGGAAGGTTACAAAGTAATCCTTGTCAACTCTAACCCAGCAACAATTATGACAGATACTGCAACGGCAGATAAAGTATATATTGAACCATTAACATTAGAATTCGTAAGCCGTATTATTCGTAAAGAACGTCCAGATGCAATCCTGCCGACACTTGGCGGACAAACAGGATTAAACATGGCTGTTGAACTTGCAAAATCAGGCGTACTAGAAGAGTGCGGAGTTGAAATTTTAGGAACAAAATTATCAGCAATTGAGCAAGCGGAAGATCGTGACCTATTCCGTACATTAATGCAAGAATTAAATGAACCAACACCACCAAGTGAAATCATTCATACGCTTGATGAAGCATATGACTTTGTAAAAGAAATTGGTTATCCAGTAATCGTTCGTCCAGCGTTCACATTAGGAGGAACTGGCGGTGGTATTTGTCATAACGAAGAAGAATTAATTGAAACCGTAACAAGTGGTTTAAAACATAGCCCAGTAACACAATGTTTATTAGAAAAAAGTATTGCTGGTTGCAAGGAAATTGAATATGAAGTAATGCGTGATTCCAATGATAATGCCATCGTAGTATGTAATATGGAAAACATTGATCCAGTTGGTGTTCACACAGGTGATTCTATCGTTGTAGCGCCGAGCCAAACATTAAGTGATCGTGAGTATCAAATGTTACGTAACACTTCATTAAGAATTATTCGTGCGTTAGGAATTGAAGGTGGATGTAACGTTCAGCTTGCACTTGATCCACATAGCTTCCAATATTATGTAATCGAAGTAAACCCACGTGTAAGTCGTTCATCTGCACTAGCATCTAAAGCAACTGGATATCCAATTGCGAAGTTAGCAGCGAAAATTGCAGTCGGCTTAACATTAGATGAAATTGTAAACCCAGTAACACAAAAAACATACGCTTGCTTCGAGCCGGCATTAGACTATGTTGTTTCAAAAATTCCGCGCTGGCCATTTGATAAGTTTGAATCAGCAAACAGAACGCTTGGTACGCAGATGAAAGCAACAGGTGAAGTTATGTCAATCGGACGTAACTTAGAGGAATCATTATTAAAAGCGGTTCGTTCTCTAGAGCTTGGCATTTATCACTTAGAGTTAGACCACTTAAAAGAGCTTGATAAAGAAACAATGAAAAAACGCATTATTAAAGCTGATGATGAGCGACTGTTTGTTGTAGCAGAAGCGATCCGCCAAGGTGTAACAAAAGAAGAAATCAACGCATGGTGTGAAATGGACTTCTTCTTCTTACAAAAAGTTGAAAACATCGTAAACATGGAACGCGAAGTAAAAGCGAATGTAGGAAATATGGAAGTATTACAAGACGCGAAAAAAATGGGCTTCAGTGATCACTACATTGCAGCTGCTTGGAATAAAACAGAGCGTGAAATTTACGATATGCGTAAAGAAAATAATATGACACCAGTATTCAAAATGGTAGATACTTGTGCGGCAGAGTTCGAATCTGCAACACCATACTACTACAGCACATACGGTGACGAGAACGAATCAATTGTGACAGATCGTAAGAGTGTAGTCGTACTAGGATCTGGTCCAATCCGTATTGGTCAAGGTGTTGAGTTTGACTATGCAACAGTTCACTCTGTGTGGGCAATTAAAGAAGCTGGATACGAAGCGATTATTGTAAATAACAACCCAGAAACAGTTTCAACAGACTTCAGTATTTCTGATAAATTATACTTTGAACCATTAACAATCGAAGATGTAATGCACATCATTGATTTAGAGAAGCCAGAAGGTGTTATCGTTCAGTTCGGTGGACAAACGGCAATTAACTTAGCTGCTAAATTAGAAGAACACGGTGTGAAAATTTTAGGAACATCACTTGAAGATTTAGACCGTGCAGAAGATCGTGATAAGTTTGAAGCAGCTTTAACACAGCTTGGTATCCCGCAGCCAGTTGGTAAAACAGCAACAACAGTAGAAGCAGCAGTAGCAATCGCTGAAGAAATTGGTTATCCGGTACTTGTAAGACCATCTTACGTACTTGGTGGACGTGCGATGGAAATTGTATATCGTCAAGAAGAACTACTGCACTATATGAAAAATGCAGTAAAAGTTCATGCAGATCATCCAGTATTAATTGACCGTTACATGGTTGGTAAAGAAATTGAAGTAGATGCAATTTCAGACGGTGAAAATGTATTCATTCCAGGTATTATGGAACATATTGAACGCGCTGGAGTTCACTCTGGTGACTCAATTGGAGTATACCCACCGCAAAGCTTATCTGCAAAACTGAAAGAACAAATTATCGAAAATACAATTGCACTTGGAAGAGGATTAAACATTGTTGGATTACTGAATATCCAGTTTGTAGTATTCAAAGACGAAGTGTATGTAATTGAAGTAAACCCACGTGCGAGCCGTACAGTACCATTCTTAAGTAAAATTACAGGTGTACCGATGGCGAATATCGCAACAAAAGTTATTTTAGGTCAAAATCTTGTAGAACAAGGATATGAAACTGGGTATCGCCCAGAAGAGAATGAAGTGTATGTAAAAGCTCCAGTATTCTCATTTGCAAAACTACGTTCAGTTGATACAACATTAGGGCCTGAAATGAAATCAACAGGGGAAGTAATGGGTAAAGACTTAACGCTTGAAAAAGCACTATATAAAGGACTTGTTGCTTCAGGAATTAACATTCCAACGCACGGATCAGTAATCATTACTGTGGCGGATAAAGATAAAGAAGAAGCGATGGAAATTGCAAAACGCTTCCATGAAATTGGCTATAACTTATTAGCAACAGCAGGAACAGCACAAACGTTAACAGACCAAGGTATTCCAGTTCAAGTTGTAAACAAAATCGATTCTGAAGACTACAACTTGCTTGATATTATTCGCCAAGGGAAAGCTCAGTTTGTAATTAACACTTTAACAAAAGGTAAACAACCAGCGCGTGATGGCTTCCGTATTCGCCGTGAGTCTGTAGAAAATGGAGTAGCATGCTTAACATCACTAGATACAACAAGAGCAATCTTACGTGTACTAGAATCTATGACATTTTCAGCTCACGCAATGAAAGAAATTGCGCCAACCGAGCGTCACGAGGTGGTACGTGCATGATGCAAAAGCAAAATATGATCGTCGTTAACCAAAAAGAAATCGCAAAAAATATTTATGAACTAGTGCTTCAAGGTGATCTTGTACAGCAAATGAACGAACCAGGGCAGTTTGTACACATTAAAGTAGCAGAAGGCATTGCGCCTCTGCTGCGCCGCCCAATTAGTATTTGTAATGTTGATCAAGAAAAGAACGAATTTACAATGCTCTATCGTGCGGAAGGACAAGGAACAAAAACATTAGCAAAGAAAAAACAAGGTGAACTTGTAGACGTATTAGGACCATTAGGCCATGGATTTCCTGTAGAAGAAGCAGAGGCAGGGCAGACGGCTCTTTTAGTAGGAGGCGGAATTGGTGTGCCACCACTTTATGAGTTATCACAACGCCTTGTTACAAAAGGAGTACGTGTCATTCACATCTTAGGTTTCCAAACAAAAGATGTTGTCTTCTACGAAGAGAAATTTGCAGAGCTTGGTGATACGTATGTCGCAACAGTCGATGGTACACATGGTACAAAAGGATTTGTAACAGATGTGATCGATGCGTATGGAATTGACTTTGACATTTTATACTCATGTGGACCTTTAGCAATGCTTCGTGCATTAGAAGGCCGCTATAAAGAGAAAAAAGCATACATTTCATTAGAAGAACGTATGGGCTGTGGGATTGGAGCGTGTTTCGCATGTGTATGCCACTTGCAAGAAGATTCAAGTGGACATTCTTATAAGAAGGTGTGCAGCGACGGGCCAGTATTTCCAATCGGGGAGGTTGTACTATGAACAGATTGCAAGTTGAATTACCAGGATTATCATTAAAGAATCCAATTATCCCGGCATCTGGTTGTTTCGGATTTGGTCGTGAGTACGCACAGTTCTACGATTTAAGTGTACTTGGATCAATCATGATTAAAGCAACAACGGAACAACCTCGTTATGGAAATCCAACTCCTCGTGTTGCGGAAACACCAGGCGGAATGCTAAATGCAATTGGGCTTCAAAACCCAGGGTTAGAAAAGGTAATGACGTCTGAATTACCATGGCTAGAACAATTTGATCTTCCGATTATTGCGAACGTTGCGGGCTCACAAGCTGAGGATTATGTAGCAGTAGCAAAGGAAATTTCGAAAGCACCAAATGTTCATGCACTAGAATTAAATATTTCTTGTCCAAACGTAAAAACAGGCGGTATCGCTTTTGGTACAGTTCCAGAAATTGCTGCTGATTTAACGAAGCGAGTAAAAGAGGTTTCTGAAGTACCGGTATATGTGAAATTGTCACCGAACGTGGCAAATATTGTGGAGATTGCAAAAGCAATCGAAAACGCTGGTGCAGACGGATTAACGATGATTAATACATTGCTTGGCATGCGTTTAGATTTAAAAACAGCAAAACCAATTTTAGCAAACCGTACAGGGGGACTATCTGGACCAGCGATTAAGCCAGTGGCAATTCGTATGGTGCACGAAGTGAGTCAAGCTGTGAACATTCCAATTATCGGAATGGGCGGTATTGAATCAGCAGAAGATGTAATTGAGTTCTTCTACGCTGGTGCAAGTGCAGTAGCAGTTGGAACAGCAAACTTTGTTGATCCGTTTGTATGTCCAACAATTATTGAAGAATTACCAGCACTTTTAGATGAATTAGGATTTGAACACATTTCGGAATGTCAAGGAAGGAGCTGGAAGCAAACATGTCACAATCTTTAATTGTTGCACTGGATTTTCCAGGTAAAGCAGAGGTAGAACAGTTTTTAAGTCACTTTGAAGGGGAACAATTATTTGTCAAAGTTGGTATGGAACTGTTTTACAAAGAGGGACCTGCTATTATTACGTACCTAAAAGAAAAAGGACATCAAATCTTTTTAGATTTGAAGCTTCATGATATTCCGAATACGGTAAAAAGCGCAATGCGCAGCCTAGCTAGTCTAGATGTGGATATGGTAAACGTTCATGCTGCTGGGGGAAGCAGTATGATGAAAGCTGCGCTTGAGGGATTAGAGGAAGGTAAGAAAGAAGGAAAAGAGAGACCGATTTGTATTGCAGTTACACAACTAACAAGTACA
The DNA here is from genome assembly GCF_917563915.1 of Bacillus rhizoplanae. GTDB lineage: Bacteria > Bacillota > Bacilli > Bacillales > Bacillaceae_G > Bacillus_A > Bacillus_A rhizoplanae. The sequence continues at coordinate 261,212 of NZ_CAKJTI010000001.1, forward strand.
TCGGAAGAAGTAATGAAAAAAGAGATCGGCATTGAGAAAACGTTAGAAGAAGCGGTTGCTCATTATGCGAAATTAACGAAAGAAATCGGTCTGGACGGCGTTGTTTGTTCAACGCTGGAAGTACCAAAATTGCGTGAAGTATGCGGAGATGCTTTCGTAACAGTAACACCGGGGATTCGTCTCGCAAGCGATGATGTAAATGACCAAGTTCGCGTAGCGACGCCAAAACGTGCGCGTGAACTAGGCTCTAGTTATATCGTAGTAGGACGTAGTATTACAAAAGCAGAAAATCCGCGCGCAGCGTATCAAATTGTAAAAGAACAGTGGGAGGGTGTAACAGTATGAAAAAACAAATCGCATCTCATTTATTAGATATCGGAGCAGTATTCTTACAACCAAATGATCCATTTACATGGTCTTCTGGAATGAAATCACCAATTTATTGTGATAATCGTTTAACATTATCATATCCAGAAGTACGTCAAGCGATTGCGGCAGGATTAGAAGAATTAATTCAAACACACTTCCCAACTGTAGAGGTTATTGCAGGAACAGCAACAGCAGGGATTGCACATGCTGCTTGGGTAAGCGATCGTATGAACTTACCAATGTGTTATGTACGCAGCAAGGCAAAAGGTCATGGAAAAGGAAACCAAATCGAAGGTAAAGCAGAAAAAGGCCAAAAAGTTGTCGTAGTAGAAGATTTAATCTCAACTGGCGGCAGTGCAATTACTTGTGTAGAGGCACTTCGCGAAGCTGGCTGTGAAGTATTAGGAATCGTATCAATCTTCACATACGAACTTGAAACAGGAAAAGAAAAATTAGCAGCAGCAAACGTTGCATCATACTCTTTAAGCGACTACAGTGCACTTACAGAAGTAGCAGCAGAAAAAGGTATGATCGGAGAAGCAGAAACGAAGAAACTACAAGAATGGCGCAAAAATCCAGCTAATGAGGCTTGGGTTACGGCGTAATGATAAAGAAAACACGACCGTGAGGGGAACTCGGTCGTGTTTTTTTCTTTATAGGGAAATAGATTCAAAAAAATTGAATTTTAAGTTTTTTATCGGTAATATGGTTTTACTATTTACGCTATTTGATAAGAATTGAAACAGCACTAAATACCAATAAAACTGCCATAACCATATTAAATTGCTGTCTATATTGTAGTAAGAGCTTTTGAAAAATCGAGCCAAATAGACTCCAACTAAATGTACTCGTTAAACCGACCATTCCTAAAAATAATGAGAAAATAAGATAGCTGGAATAAGAATTGTAATAGGGGAGAATAAAGGTTACGACTACTGTAAGCCCAAAAAGAATACCTTTTGGATTCACAAATTGTAACAAGATACCTATCAAGAAAAGATTTCGATTCTCTTCATCATTTCCACCCGTATTTCCTTTACTGGTAAGTATTTTAAAAGCCAAATATAACATATAACCTACACCCAAAATGGTCAAAGGAAATTCAATGATTGGCAGAGCACTTGTGAGTATGATGTTAAAAAAACTACACAATAATGTGAGAACAAAAAATCCAAAACTGACTCCTAAACAAAACGTAAATGTTTTCTTTAATCCATGTTTATTCGCAAACGTCATTGCCATGATGTTATTGGGACCTGGAGTAAAACTGCTAATAAAAACAAATAGTAAAAATGAAAATAAAGGCATTTTTGGACCTCCCTTTTACGATTGTATGTTATAATGTCCAAAATGAACAATATAACGTTGTGCTTTTTATTATACATAACGGTCGCTATAATGTATACAGTATAGGAGGGGTTTTATGGAGGAAATTCAGCTTATTCTTGCAAAAAATTTAAAAGCTATCAGAGAGAAGGAAAAATTAAGTTTAGAAAAGGTCTCTCAATTAAGTGGAGTAAGCAAAACGATGATCGGACAAATTGAAAGAGGAGAGTCAAGTCCAACGCTTACAACGATTTGGAAAATAGCGAATGGATTAAAGGTTTCCTTTACTTCTCTGATAAATAGTCCACAGCCTGACACTACAGTTGTTTTTAGGGATGAAATGCAAGTATTGTCTGAAGACAATGGAAGGTATAGAGTATACCCTTCCTTTCCCTTCCAAGAGGATAAGCGCTTTGAAATTTATTCTGTTGAAATTGAAAAAGAAGGGATATTAAGTTCGGATTCTCATAGAGAGGGAACCGAGGAATTTATCACCGTTTTTGATGGAGAAGTAACGATTCGTGTTAGTGAAGGTGAGTATAAATTAAAAAGTGGTGATTCAATCAGATTTAAAGCTGATAGACCACATACATATTATAATTCGGGGAAAACGCTAGTTAGATTAAGTATGACGATATATTATCCAAATTAATAGGAAACTTAAAAATTCGCCGTCCTTAATGTCAAGGAAGGCAAATTTTTATTGAAAGATTATTTAATTAATAAAGTGAAACTTTAATCAGTGGGGGGGTTCTTCATCCCTCGCTGACTATTAGCCTTCACGAATCGAGCTTTTACGGGCATCCCTATCCCCGCCTAACTTCTATGCTTTTGCTGAATTTTGAGGTGGGGCGCAAATAGCGGGATAAATAATAATTTCGTTGGGTGATGATTACTTGTATACGAAGAAATAGGACTACCGAATAGAAGTCCTAAGTTTTTACTAATTACCAATATGATTTTTAAACAGAACCGTTAAATTTCGTAAAGAAAAGATATTAGTGTTTTCCCTCTACAGCTTCATCCCTCTTTACAAATAATAAAGTCACATAAGAAACAAGAAACGAAAAAATACTATACATCCCTACCCAAAAGAAAAATGATCGATTAAATAACGCTACTGCTACAATAAGAAAAATCGCAAACGTAATAATAGGCATTATATAATACGTCTTTGTAATTCGTGTACCAATAACAGAAAAAATAAAGATAAGTAATGGACAAACAAATAATACGAATATAAATTCACTCATGCGCTGCCCTCTTTTCTATAAATTTATTATTTTCCTGTTAAACGTTTTTTTGCACTCGTTTCTTTTCCTTCTAATCGCTTTGTAAATGTATTTCGCCAGCTTTTTGACAAGGGATTAACTGCTAATATACGTTGCATTCCTTCTATATTATGTTTATCATGGTGCATGATGTCATTTGCGAAGGCAATTGTTATGTGATGTTTATTTTGTTCTATTAATCTAATTTCATCAGAAGGGGAAACAATTCCTCTCTCTAATACTCGTACGAAAAATTAGTAAATCCTGTATTTTTGTAATGGTTAAGATGATGTTTCGTAAAGGATATGGGTATAGTTAACAGAAAATTACAGGAATAAAAAATATTGATTTTTTATTATATTTATTATAGGATACTTTATAAGTAAATAAGACAAGCGATGAATGGAATAAAGTAATGTATGTTCTCCCTGTTAAAGAGAGCTGACGGTTGGTGTAAGTCAGTACAAAGAACAGCATGAATTACAATCCAGGAGCATCTTCTTCGAGCGAATTGTAAGGGGAAGACGGTGAAGAGCCGTTATAAAGAATGAAGAGATTGACATATAGAGTTTGTCAATAATTAGGGTGGTACCGCGAATAAAATCGTCCCTACTGATTAATTTCAGTAGGGATTTTTTGTATTTTCATAACAACTAAATAATATATAAGCGATGAATGGAATAAAGTAGTGTATGTTCTCCCTGTTAAAGAGAGCTGACGGTTGGTGTAAGTCAGTACATAGAACAACATGAATTACAGTCCAGGAGCATCTTCTTCGAGCGAATTGTAAGGGGAAGACGGTGAAGAGCCGTTATAGAGAATGAAGAGATTGACATATAAAGTTTGTCAATAATTAGGGTGGTACCGCGAATAAAATCGTCCCTACTGATTAATTTCAGTAGGGATTTTTTATTTGTTTTTAAAAGTGAAAGTACCTAAATGTATGAATGATGATTATGTTTTTAGGAGGCTTCATTGTGGATGAGGCTTACAGACCTTTATTCTTAAAAAATGGATTTTGATCATATAAATCAATTCATTCACCAAGTAAAAATAGTGATGTAAAGGAGGTGAATAGCCATGGAAGATGGCTATTATTATTTAAAATTACTTGCAAAACAATTAAAAAAATTAGGAACAGAAAGAGGAAAAAAGAATGAAGAAGGATGGCTTAAAGAAAGAGTTATTACCTAGACATGTTCAATTTTTAGCGTTAGCGGGAATGATTGGTACGGGCATTTTCAAAGGGAGTGGAGATACTCTAGGGATTGCCGGGCCTGGCGTAATTATTTCGTACTTACTTGGTGGATTATTAATGATGATTGTTATGGTGGCTTTAGCTGAAATGGCTGTTGTTTATCCAAATCATAATGTTCAACATTTAGTTCATAAGGCTTTTGGATTTCATGTATCATTTGTAGTTGGATGGCTATACTGGATTAACTGGACACTTGTTACAATTGTAGAAATATTAGCTGCAGGCTCTTTTTTACAATTTTGGTTTTCGAATGTACCTCTTTGGTTACTAAGTGCTATTTGTGCGCTTATAGTTGTGGGAATTAACAGTTTTCAAGTGAAATTTTATGGCGAAATGGAATTTTGGTTTGCTAGTATAAAAATTTTGGCACTTGTATTATTCATCCTTTTAGGTGGAGCAGTCTTATTTGGGCTAACGAGTTTTGCCCCATCGACACCAACGGAACATTTACTTGGGCATGGGGGATTCTTTCCAAATGGTATTAAAGGGGTATTTAGTGCTTGTTTTATTGTAATGTTTTCGTTCGGAGGATCTGAGTTAATAGGGGTAGCAATTTCTGAGACAAAAGACGTTGAAAAGGTTTTACCTAAAGTGATAAAGGGTGTTGTTTGGCGCGTTATCATATTTTATATCTTACCTATTACAATTATTGCGGGATTAATACCTTGGAATGAGGTTGCAGGAAATGTAAGTCCGTTTATACAAGTAATGAATGCCATTGGTATCCCAGGTGTTGCACACATCATGAATTTTGTTTTATTAACTGCAGTTCTTTCAGCTGCGAATTCAGGAGTTTATGCTACTTCCAGAACAATGGTTGCGTTAGCTGAAAAAGGAGAAGCGCCAAAAATATTGAAACATACTGCAAAATCAGGTGCACCAATCATTGCAATCTCTTTTAATGGCTTATTATTATTGATAGGTGCAGGACTAGCATTCTTTGCTCCAGATAGTATTATTGGAACAATGATGACAATTCCAGGATTTACAATGTTATTGCTTTGGTTAAGTATTTGCTTTGCGCAACTTAAATTACGTCCTAATTATTCAACAATGCCTAATTTTAAAGTGAGTTTTTTTCCAACTACGACTATTATTGGAATCGTGGGATTATGTGTTATTTTCATAGGCTCAACGTTTAGTAATGGAATTTCAGTCGGAACAGTGGTTTGTTTTACAACTTTAGCAATTTTAATTGGTTTGGCTTTACTTAAAGGACGGAGTAGAAAGAAAGAAGACACACAACTAAAACATATAAGTTAAATTCATGATGGGAATAAATATAACATATTAATCCAATAATCATCAGAGCACGCTTCTACTGAATAGGCGTGCTCTGTCGTGTTTTAATCCGTCAATCTTATCAATTAAAAATAAATTTTCCATAGAAATCCCCCTGTTATGAAATACAATCTTTTATCCCGCTATTTGCGGGCAGTAAGGCCTCCACTGATGGAAGTTTCACTTTATCTAATTTCTCGTAATAGGAGGAGATTCCTGTTGTATTGCGTAAAACAAAATGAAAGCAGCTCTATAATTCATATTTTTAGTATGAATTATAGAGCTGCTTTTTCGTGTATTTAAGTTCACTTTAGACGAAACAAGTGTTAGTTGGTGTCCTGTCTATATATAATTGGATACTTTTTGCACGATGTATTGTATCGTTGCTTTCATTTTTTCATCATCTACATTATTTCTATATTCATGGTGAATGACTTGCTGTTTTTTTAGCATGTAATAATCAAAGAGTGCTTGATATAAAGTCATATTGTTTTGAATTAAGATTGTAGGTTCAAAGAGCTTTCGTAGTAGTACATCGTCTTGGATAAGGATAAGTACTGGATTTACAGCGTTGAACACTTCTTTTTCTATATGCTCCTCATAGAATTTTTTTAATTGATTATTTCGTTCGTTTTGAGCTTGTATTATTTGTTCATATAGTACTGGAGCATTATGTTTTAAATCTGATAGAAAGGCATCAGATATGTAAAAAGAAATGAGTAATGATTGTTCAAATGTTTTTTGAAATCGTTCTCCAAACGGAACTGTTTCTTCAAAAATGGTTTGATCAATACTAGTAATATATTCGGCATAAATGTTGACGATGTATTGGATAATTTCTTCTTTTGATGAGAAGTATTTGTACATAGTTGCTTTACTAATATCCATATAACGAGCAATATCATCTGTTCGTAACGGGCTTATTCCTTGTTTTTTTACGATCGGTAATAATTTGAATATGAGCTTTTTTCTCATTTCTACTTGATTATCAATATTTTTATTTAACATAACAACCCTCCTTGCAATTCATTTATTATAAATAAATTTATGAATTTATACAAATTAAACTAATTGAACTAAAAAAGTAAAAAAAGTTTACTTGTTTTCAGATGTATGCTATTCTCTTTTTACATTATCTTTTCGAAAGAAGGCGAACTTATGAAAAAGAAGAAGTTAGGTTCACAAGGATTAGAAGTATCGGAAATGGGATTAGGTTGTATGGGAATGTCTGAATTTTATGGTCAGACAGATGAGATAGAGGCGACAAAAACAATTCATCATGCTTTTGAACTTGGAATTACAATGTTCGATACAGCGGATATTTATGGATATGATGAAGAGGGAATGGGAACAAATGAAAAACTAGTAGGGAAAGCGTTACAGAAATTTCGGCATGATGTGAAAATTGCAACAAAGTTTGGAGCGCTGCGAAATGCAACAAAAGCGTTAGGATACAACGGTTCCCCTCAATATGTGAAGGAAGCATGTGAAGCAAGTTTAAGAAGATTAGGGACAGACTATATCGACTTATATTATTTACATCGCGTTGACCCAAATACACCAATTGAAGAAACTGTAGGTGCGATGGCAGAGTTAGTGCAAGAAGGAAAAGTACGTTATATCGGACTGTCTGAAGTAACGGGTGAGCAATTAAAAACAGCTCATGCAATTCATCCAATTTCAGCTGTTCAAACAGAATATTCTCTTTGGTCTCGCGATCCAGAGAAAGATATTTTAGGGATTTGTCGTGAATTAGGAGTTGGGTTTGTTCCATATAGTCCACTTGGCCGCGGATTTTTAACGGGTAATTTAACAAGCCGTGATCAATTAACACCTGATGATTGGAGATACTATAATCCACGTTTTTCAGAAGAAGCATTTGCTTCTAATATGAAAATTGTTGAAGGAATTAAACAGCTTGCATTAGAGAAAGAATGTACGCCTGCACAATTAGCGCTTGCCTGGGTCGTTGCACAAGGTGAAGAAATCGTACCAATTCCAGGAACAAAGCGAGTGAAGTATTTGGAGCAAAACGTAGCGGCTCTTGAAATAACTTTAACAAAAGAAGAACTAGCATACTTAAATACGATTGCACCTATTGGTGATACGTTTGGTAATCGATATTAAGATTGGTAATCTATAAAAAATCAATTGAAAAGGAAAAGGATGGGATGATGTGCATACAGAAAGCAAGCATTTGCTGAATGAATCATTTGCTAGAACGTTAGTAAAATCATTACAAGGAGAACGCGGGCATATTCCAATTAAAAATGCAATTGCAGATATTGATTGGGAACTATCAGGAAAACAAGTAGAAAACATTCCGTATTCCATCTACCAACTAGTGATGCATATGAAGTATTGGCAAGATTTCCTCTTACGTGGTTTACATGGAGAAAAACCACAACTTCCAGCGCACGTGAAGGAGAGTTGGCCAGTTGAAAATATGGCGAAAAATCAAGAAGAATGGGCGGAGATTATAAGACAATTTCTAGCGGGAATTGATACTGCTTGTACAATTGCTCAAACTACAAAACTTGATGAGCCTTTAGCACATTATCCAGATGTAACGCGGGCCGATACGTTACGTAATATTGCTTCACATAATAGTTACCATTTAGGAGAAATTGTATTGCTGCGTCGTTTATTTGAGGCATGGCCGCCACCGAGTGGAGGTTATCCAGTTTAAGAAAACAAAAGAATATAGCTTTTCTCACTAAGTCATAGTGAAAGAAAATAGGTTCTGATTACTTGTTGGTGTGGAACAAAAATAACAGGCTTCTTCATATTGAAAGAGATGATTACGATATTGTAATCATCTCTTTGTCTTTAAGCCTTCAACTTCATAACAGTATCCGCATCAGGTGTTACATACACCGTTTGCTGGTTATCATACGTAACAAATCCAAGCTTCGCTCCGCTCGGCTTTTTCACATGACGAATTTTTGTATAATCGACCGGAACTGAGCTCGATTTTTTTGCTTTACTAAAGTAAGCAGCGAGCTTTGCCGCTTCAATTAATGTTTCTTCGCTTGGCCCTAATGAACGAATGACAACGTGTGAGCCTGGAATGTCTTTCGTATGAAGCCAAAATTCATCACGGCGTGCAAGTTTATTTGTTAAATAGTCGTTTTGTTTGTTATTTTTTCCGACTAAAATTTCTGTTCCATCACTTGCAATATATTTGTCTAATACAGGTTTTGATGGTTTCTTTTTTGCGTTTTTTGACTTGCGATTACGCATATATCCTTCTTCGGCTAGTTCTTCACGAATTTCTTCAATATCTTTAGAAGAAGCAACTTCCATTTGCTGTAGTAAACTATCAAAGTAAAATATTTCTTCATTTGTTTTTTCAATTTGCTCTTCAACGATTACTACAGAATTTTTTGCTTTTTGATATTTTTGGAAATAACGCTGTGCATTTTCTGACGGTGTGCGTAATGGATCTAAGGTGATCTTTACAGTTCCGCTATTTTCATCATAGTAATTGATAACCTCAACTTCTTTGTCGCCTTTTTTTACTGCATACATATTGGCTGTAAGCAATTCACCAAATAGTTGATATTTATCTGCTTTACTTGCGTCTTCTAAAGTTTTTTGCAATTTAATTAATTTTTTTTCGTTTTTTGCTTTTTCATTTTGCATAAAACGTTCTAAATCATGGGCTTGTTGTTTCACTCGATCCCGCTCTGCTTTCCCGAAGAAGAAACGATCTAGTAATTCGCTTACAGATGAGAATGCTTTCTCTTCACCTTTTAAGTGTGAAAGTGGGAATAAATAAAAGAATTCTTTCCCCTTAGCTATGGTCATCGAAGGAGTATACTGATGTTTTAGTAATAGTTTTTGTAATGTGAAAAATACTTCGGATAATGCATGTTCATTCACCATTCCAGCCTTTGCAACTACTTCTTTTGCAAATAGGGGAGAAATCCCCATAAAAGCTCCTACGAGTTGATTATCCATATTTCCTGCTAAAAAGTCTAGCGGTCGAATAAATTCTTCTTGCGTTTCAATTTGCAATGGATTGATTTTCTGTTGTGCAGGCGGTGCAATATATTCAGCTCCAGCATATACAATGCGGTGACGGTTTACCGCTAAGGAAACGTGTTTTAGGCTATCCAAAATTATATTTGTTTTGGAGTCTACTAAAATGATATTGCTATGACGCCCCATTATTTCAATAATTAATGTTTTTAACGATTCATCACCAATTTCATTGCGACTACGAATCGTAATTTGAATAATTCGTTCTAAATCAATTTGTTCAATTTTCTCAATAAATCCACCTTCTAAATGTTTACGAAGAAGCATGCAAAACATTGGCGGCAATGCAGGAGAATCGTAATTTTGTGTTGTAAGATGCATGCGCGCGTACGTTGAGTGTGCGGAAAGAAGTAGTTTTTGATTTTTTCCGTTTGCCCGAATATGTAACAAAATTTCATATTTTGACGGTTGATATATTTTTGAAATTCTTCCCGTTTGAAGAGAATTTGCAATTTCGTGTGTGATCGCTCTAGTAAATAATCCATCGAATGCCACGTTGAACACTCCTTTCTCACTAAAAGTTAATTATAGCATTTTTTCGGACGAGGCTGAATAAGCTTTCATTAGAGCATGTCTGCAATCAGGAGGTAGGTGGCGAGATGAATTGGTATGAACTGCGTGCACATGAAGTTGAAGAACGAACGAATACAAATGTAAAGACAGGGTTGACAGAGCAAGAGGTGCAAGGTCGACTAAAAAAACTTGGCCCAAATGAACTCCAAGAAGCAAAACGTCCTTCTGCACTTGTCGTGTTCTTAGCACAATTTAAAGATTTTATGGTACTTGTTTTGTTTGGAGCAACGATTATTTCTGCTTTTTTAGGAGAATATGTTGATGCAATTGCTATTGTTGCAATTGTCATTATCAATGGAATCCTCGGTTTCTTTCAAGAGAGAAAAGCAGAGAAATCGTTGGAAGCATTAAAAGAGCTTGCCGCCCCGCAAGTAACTGTACTTCGAAATGGAAAGTGGATGAAAATTCCTTCGAAAGGCCTTGTGCTTGGAGATATTATTAAATTTTCAAGCGGGGATCGTATCGGTGCTGATGTGCGCCTCATTGAAGCTTCGAGTCTATATATTGAAGAATCAGCATTAACAGGAGAATCCGTGCCAGTGCAAAAGAAAATTGATGTTTTGCATGGTTCGGATGTTTCAATTGGTGATCAAACAAATATGGCATTTATGGGTACTATGATTACAAGAGGATCAGGCATTGGAGTTGTTATTGGCACAGGAATGAATACAGCAATGGGACAAATTGCAAATATGCTGCAAAATGCCGAGCAAAATGAAACGCCGCTGCAGAGAAGACTTGAGCAGCTGGGGAAAATATTAATTATCGTCGCATTAATTTTAACGGCACTTGTTGTATTAGTTGGTGTTTATCAAGGTAATGAAATGTACCATATGTTCTTAGCAGGTGTTTCGCTTGCTGTTGCAGCGATTCCGGAAGGATTGCCTGCGATTGTGACAGTAGCACTTTCACTTGGCGTTCAGCGTATGATTAAGAAAAAAGCAATTGTAAGAAAGCTTCCAGCGGTTGAAACGTTGGGATGTGCATCTGTCATTTGTTCAGACAAAACAGGGACAATGACGCAAAATAAAATGATGGTTACACACGTCTGGTCGAGCGGTGAGATCTGGAATGTAACGGGGCAGGGCTATGAACCAAAAGGTGAATTTATAAAAGATGAAAAGAAAATAAATCCAACAGCGGCTCGTTCCTTATATCAGCTCCTCACATTCGGATGCTTATGTAACAACGCAAATATTGTGAAAAAGAAAAAAACGTATGTATTAGACGGTGACCCGACAGAAGGGGCACTCGTTGCAGCAGCGATGAAGGCTGGTATTTCAAGAGAAGGTATAAAGGATCAATTTGAAATTATTCACGAGTTTCCGTTCGATTCAACGCGGAAAATGATGAGTGTAATTGTTCGTGACAAAGTAGGGAAAAAATTTGTGATAACAAAGGGAGCACCTGATGTTTTATTAAAAATGAGTCAAACTATTTTATGGGGAAATAAACAGCAGCCATTAACAGAATTGTATAGAAACGAAGTGCAAACAGCGATTCATCATTTAGGAAGTCAAGCACTTCGTACAATTGCAATTGCTTTTAAACCATTAAAAACAACAGATCCCCTGCAAAATGAACGAGAAGCAGAACAAGATTTAATGTTTATTGGATTGCAAGGAATGATTGATCCGCCAAGACCAGAAGTGAAGCAAGCGGTGCAAGAATGTAAAGATGCGGGTATTAAAACAATTATGATTACAGGAGACCATAAAGTAACAGCGATGGCAATCGCTGAGCAGCTTGGGATTTTACCACCTGGTGGCCGCGTTGTGGAAGGAATTGAACTCGCAAACATGTCGGTTGAAGAATTAGAAGATATTGTGGATGAAACGTATGTCTTTGCACGTGTTTCTCCGGAACATAAATTGAAAATTGTGAAGGCGCTGCAAAATAAAGATCATATTGTGGCGATGACCGGTGATGGTGTGAATGATGCCCCTGCTATAAAAGCAGCTGATATTGGGGTAGCGATGGGAGTTACGGGGACAGATGTCGCAAAAGAGGCATCATCTCTTGTGTTATTAGACGATAACTTTGCTACTATTAAAGCAGCAATTAAAGAGGGAAGAAATATTTACGAAAACATTCGGAAGTTTATTCGTTATTTATTAGCATCCAATGTTGGAGAAATTTTAGTTATGTTATTTGCGATGATACTAGCATTACCATTGCCGCTCGTACCAATTCAAATATTATGGGTGAATTTAGTAACGGATGGTTTACCAGCAATGGCACTCGGACTTGATGCACCAGAAGGTGATGTTATGCGTAGGAAACCGCGCCATCCAAAAGAAGGAGTATTTGCGAGAGGACTTGCATGGAAAATTGTTAGCCGCGGTTTTTTAATCGGCGCTATGACACTCTTAGCGTTTATTATTGCACACAATCAAAATCCAAATGAATTAAAGTATGCGCAAACAGTTGCTTTTGCAACACTTGTTTTAGCACAGCTTATTCATGTGTTTGATTGTCGCAGTGAGCATTCTGTATTTCACCGTAATCCATTTGGAAATATGTACTTAGTAGGAGCGGTGCTTATTTCGATTTTACTAATGTTAGTAGTGATTTATTATCCACCATTGCAACCGATCTTTAACACCATGCCAATTAAAGCGAGAGATTGGCTCTTGATTGTTGGTCTTTCTTCTATTCCAACATTCTTATTAGTGGGATCTTTACTAACCGGGAAGCCTGAAAAGAAGAAACCAATTGTATATAAAAGAGGTGTAAACTTGAAATAGTAAATGGGATAAAAGTATGATATAATTTCAAAAGGTAGTAGAGTAGAGTCTCTATTACCTTTTTCATTGAGTAAGATCATGGCTTGGATGTGATAAAATGATTTCGAGTATGACAGGGTTTGGACGCGCAAAAGTAGAAAGTGATGCGTTTCAAATTACAGTAGAAATGAAGTCGGTCAATCATCGCTTTTTAGAGATGAATATTCGTCTTCCGAAGCAAATGATGGTGTTCGAGGATAAAATCCGTAAATTAATTGCAGAACAAGTTGGCCGCGGACGTATTGAAGTATCGATTATTGTTGAAGGGGAAGGGCTCGTTGAACGGAAATTACGTGTGGACTGGTCCCTTTTAGAGCAATATAAGCTCATTATGGAAGAAGCGAAAGAGAAATTTCAATTACAGGATTCGATTACATTACAGCAGCTTATTGCAATGCCGGAAGTGACAGCAATTGAAGAAGTTGAAAATGTAAATGAAACGTTTGAACATAGTTTGTATGAAGCGGTTCGCCGCGCAGCTAGTATGTTAAAAACGATGCGTGACGGTGAAGGAGAACGACTACATAAAGATTTGGAGCATCGTTTGCAAGAAATTCACACGTGCGTGCATGCCATTGTTCCCTATGCGCCGTCAGTTATTCAAAAATATCGTGAGCGTTTGGAGAACCGTTTGAAAGAATTACATAATCAAGAATTAGAGGAGCAACGATTACTTACAGAAATAGCGGTGTTTACAGACCGCTGTGATATTCATGAAGAGTTAGTTCGTCTGCAAAGTCATTTAGAACAATTTCAAGAGGCGCTACAAAGTACAGAACCAGTTGGAAGAAAGATGGACTTTATTGTACAAGAGATGCATCGTGAAATAAATACAATTGGTTCGAAAGCAAATGACTTAACAATTTCAAAATATGTTGTTGAAATGAAAAATAATCTTGAAAAAATTCGTGAACAAGTACAAAATATTGAGTAGCTGTCAATTGTATACGGAGTTATACGAGAGAGAGAAATCGGATAGACTTACTAGGAGGCGCAAATTATGGCCATGCGGTTTTTAAATATTGGATATGGAAATATCGTATCTGCACATCGAATTATTTCCATTGTAAGTCCGGAATCAGCACCGATTAAAAGGTTAGTACAGGAAGCTCGCGAACAAAATGTGCTGCTTGATGCTACTTATGGTCGAAAAACACGAGCAGTTATTGTTATGGATGATGGGCATATTGTATTAAGTCCAATACAACCGGAGACAATTGCTCATCGATTAAACAATAAAGAAGATTTAAGTGACGAAGGGTAGGTTTAACATATATATGAGAAGTAGAAGAGGGTTGCTCATTGTTCTTTCAGGGCCTTCTGGTGTTGGAAAAGGAACGGTTCGAAAGGAATTGTTCAGTCAAGAAGATACAAATTTGCAGTACTCTATTTCGGTAACAACGCGTAAACCACGTGAAGGAGAAGTAGATGGTGTTGATTATTTCTTTAAAACGAGAGAAGAGTTTGAAGAGATGATTCGTAACAATAAACTGCTTGAATGGGCAGAATTTGTTGGAAACTATTACGGAACACCAATTGATTATGTAGAGCAGACATTGCAGCAAGGAAAAGATGTTTTTCTAGAAATCGAAGTGCAAGGCGCGATTCAAGTAAAGAAAGCTTTTCCAGAAGGAGTATTTATCTTTTTAGCTCCTCCAAGTTTATCGGAACTAAAAAACCGCATTGTTGGTCGTGGTACAGAAACAGAAGAAGTAATTCAAAATCGTTTAACAGTAGCAAAAGAAGAAATCGAAATGATGGATGCTTATGACTACGTAGTAGAAAATGATGAAGTGGAACTTGCTTGCGAACGTATTAAGGCAATTGTGATAGGTGAACATTGTCGCCGTGAGCGAGTAGCAAAATACTATAAAGAAATGACGGAGGAAATGTAATATGTTAAACCCATCTATTGATGCATTGTTACAAAAAATTGATTCTAAATATACGCTAGTAACAGTAGCTGCAAAGCGCGCTCGTGAAATGCAAGAGCATAACGATTGTAGTGTTGAGCAACCAGTATCTCATAAGTTTGTAGGAAAAGCATTAGAAGAGATTAATGCACAATTATTAAACTACGAACCAAGTGAAGATAATAACGATAAATAAAGCTTTCTTTTCGACAAATAGAGGCATAGATACTATACTTTTCTATGTAACAGTAACAACCTATTTACAAGTAGGTTGTTATTTTTTTACGATATAGATAAATCAACATTAAAAAAACGACATAAAAGCTTTCTTTTTAGGTGGGCGAGAGCATCTGGCCATGCATAGAAGCGGTCAGGGCCTTTTTCTGCCACATGCGAAGTGAAAACAAAGAGAGAAAGCGAGTGCAGGTTCTTCTACATAGCAGCAATCTATATGTCGAAAAATCAAAATGAATTCATATAGGATGGAGAATAACGACAGCTTGTATTTTATGTTGTGATGGTGAATGATTTGAAGTTCGAGTAGGACTAAGTTTCATGAAAGAAAGAGGACGAGACCTATGCTAAAAGGGAAAAAAATACTTTTATGTGTTACAGGAGGCATTGCTGTATTTAAAGCAGCTGCGTTAACAAGTAAATTAACACAAGCAGGTGCGCTTGTGAAAGTAATAATGAGTGAGTCGGCAATGAAGTTTGTTGCACCGCTTACATTTCAAGCGCTTTCTCGTCATGATGTATATACAGATACATTTGATGAAAAAGATTCAGCAGTCATTGCTCATATTGATTTAGCAGACTGGGCTGATGTTGTTCTTGTTGCACCAGCGACAGCAAACATTATTGGTAAATTAGCAAATGGTCTTGCAGATGATATGATTTCAACGACGCTTCTTGCAACCACAGCTCCAGTGTGGATTGCACCTGCCATGAATGTTCATATGTACGAAAATCCAGTTGTTCAAAAAAACATGCAAACATTAAAAAAATTAGGTTATACATTTATTGAGCCTGGTGAAGGATTTTTAGCTTGTGGATATGTCGCTAAAGGTCGATTAGAAGAACCGGAAAACATTGTAGCGATGTTAGAAGTACATTTTTCACAAGGGAAGCCACTTCAAGGAAAACGGATATTAGTGACGGCGGGACCAACGCGTGAGAAGATTGATCCAGTTCGTTTTATGACAAATTTCTCATCTGGCAAAATGGGCTATGCACTTGCGGAAGTTGCGGCAAGTCTTGGAGCAGAAGTCATTCTTGTTTCTGGCCCAACAGCACTAACGCCACCTGCGAATGTAACAACAATACAAGTACAATCAGCGCAAGATATGTTAGAGGCGGTTTTACATCATTATTCCAATATGGATGTTGTGATCAAAACAGCTGCCGTTGCAGATTATCGGCCGAAAATTGTTTTTGATGAAAAAATGAAAAAGCAAAATGGCGATATGGTTATTGAACTTGAACGCACGATAGATATTCTTAAAACATTAGGTGAGCGAAAAGAACATCAATTACTCATTGGTTTTGCAGCAGAAACAACAAATGTTGAAGAGTATGCAACGAAAAAATTACGTGAGAAAAATGCTGACATGATTGTTGCTAATGATGTAAAAGCAGAAGGTGCAGGGTTTGGTACGGATACAAATATTGTTACGATGTATAAACGAAATGGCGCTATAATTAAATTGCCACTGCTAACAAAGCAGGAAGTAGCTAGAGAAATTTTACTACAAATTGAAAAAATGCTGGAAGAGGATCCCGCATGAAATTTGCAAGCGTAATTGTTGATGTTCCAGCAAGGCAAACGGATAGGCCATTCGATTATATAATTCCTAAGCGCTGGGAAGATCTTGTCCAAACAGGCATGCGAGTTGTTGTTCCATTTGGACCACGAAAATTACAAGGATTCATTATTGACATAAAAGATACAGTAGATGTAGATGTAAATAAGTTGAAAACATTGCATGAATTGTTAGACGTAACACCTGTATTAAATGCAGAATTGTTGCAACTTGGAAATTGGCTTACGGAAGAAACACTTTGTTTCACAATTTCAGCGTTCCAAGTTATGCTGCCAGCAGCGATTAAAGCGACATATAAAAAGCAGTTACATCTTCATCGTTCTGAAGATATAGCTGAGAATGTAAAAATTCTCTTTCAAGGAAAAGAAAGTATCGATTGGAGTGTGCTCGATGAACGACCACATTTATACCGTGCGGTCCAAACAGAAATTGCTAAAGGAACAGTGGAAGTTGTCTATGAAGTAAAAGATAAGGCGCAAAAGAAAAAACAAAAAATAATCCAACCTGTTTTGTCTTATGAAGAATTAGAGGAAGCAGCCTTTAACCTAAAAAGTAAAAAACAGCAAGATGTATTGTATTACTTTATGGAACATTATCGGTCCATACCGTTAAAAATAATAACGGAAGAATTGCAAATTACAGATGCTCCGATAAAATCTCTTGTGAAAAAGGGTCTGTTAGCTGAAAAATATGTGGAGATATATCGAAATCCGTATGATGACGATGCTTTTGAGCGCACAAAACCATTCCCGCTTACAGAAGAACAACAACAAGTTATTGCACCGATCCTAACTTCTATTACAAAAGAGAAACATGAGACATTTTTACTGTACGGTGTAACTGGGAGCGGAAAAACGGAAGTGTATTTACAGTCAATTGAAGAAGTGTTGCGAAAAGGAAAAGAAGCGATTGTACTTGTACCGGAAATTTCGTTAACTCCCCAAATGGTTGATCGCTTTAAAGGGCGCTTTGGTTCGCAAGTTGCGGTTCTTCATAGTGCGCTATCTGTTGGGGAAAAATATGATGAATGGCGTAAAATTCTGCGAAAAGAAGTAAAAGTAGTTGTAGGGGCACGTTCAGCAATTTTTGCACCATTTGAGAACTTAGGAATCATTATTATTGATGAAGAGCATGAATCAAGTTACAAACAAGAGGACAATCCGCGTTATCATGCACGTTCTGTTGCAATTTGGCGGGGAGAATATCACAATTGTCCTGTTGTACTAGGAAGTGCCACACCTACACTAGAATCATTTGCTCGTGCAAAAAAAGGTGTATATAAGCTGCTTACAATGACAAAGCGTATGAATAAAAGAGATTTGCCGACAGTTGAGATTATTGATATGAGAGAAGAACTTCGGGAGGGAAATCGTTCTATGTTTTCTCAGCTTCTTCATGAGAAAATAGCGGATCGGTTAGAGAAAAAGGAACAAATGGTACTCTTTTTAAACAGAAGAGGTCATTCGACATTTGTCATGTGCCGTGATTGCGGTTATGTAGTACAATGTCCGCACTGTGATATTTCACTTACATATCACAGGATGAATAATCGCTTGAAATGTCACTATTGTAGTTATGAGGAAAATTTACCAAATGCTTGTCCTGCTTGTAATAGTTCCTATATCCGCTTCTTTGGGACAGGAACACAAAAGGTTGAAGAAGAAATTACAAAACTGTTCCCCGAAGCGCGCGTCATTCGAATGGATGTTGATACGACAAGTCGTAAAGGGATGCATGAAAAGCTCCTGAAGTCATTTGGTGCAGGAGAGGCAGATATTTTACTTGGAACACAAATGATTGCTAAAGGTCTTGATTTTCCAAATGTGACGCTTGTAGGTGTATTAACAGCAGATACGATGCTGCATTTGCCGGATTTTAGGGCGAGCGAAAAAACATATCAGCTTTTAACGCAAGTGAGCGGCCGAGCTGGACGTCACGAACTTCCAGGTGAAGTCGTTATTCAAACGTATACACCCGAGCATTATAGTGTACAATTAGCGAAACAGCAGCAGTATGATATGTTCTTTGAACGCGAGATGTATATGAGGAAAATTCGGCAATATCCACCATATTATTATGTCGCATTAGTTACAGTATCTCATCCAGAATTATTAAAAGCAGTGCAGGTAACGGAGAAGATCGTTGGTTTTTTACGGCAACATTGTGCCCAGCAAACGATGATTTTAGGTCCGGTTGCTTCGGCAATTCCTCGTATAAAAGATAGATATCGCTACCAATGCGTGATAAAATACAAACGGGAACCAAACTTAAAGTACGTGCTCAAAATGGTAAATGAACATTATCAGGCAGAAATGCAGAAAGACTTGCAAATCTCAATTGATTTTAATCCAACTATGTTAATGTAGCGGAGGAAAAAATGGCAATGTTAGAAATTGTAAAACATCCAAATGAAGTATTAGAAACGCCGTGTGAACGTGTTATAAATTTTGATAAAAAGTTAGTGAAGCTTTTAAAAGATATGCACGAAACAATGTTAATTGCAGATGGTGTTGGCTTAGCAGCACCGCAAGTTGGCGTAAGTCTGCAAGTTGCTGTTGTAGACATTGATGATGATAACGGGAAAATTGAGTTGATTAATCCTGTTATTTTAGAGCAACGTGGTGAACAAGTAGGTCCCGAAGGCTGCTTAAGTTTTCCGGGGCTTTTTGGTGATGTAACACGTGCCGAGTATATTAAAGTACGTGCTCAAAATCGCCGTGGAAAAGTATTTTTACTAGAAGCAGACGGGTTTTTAGCTCGTGCAATTCAACATGAAATCGATCATTTACACGGTGTATTATTTATATCTAAAGTAACGCGATATTATGAGGAAAACGAATTAGAAGAGATGTAAAAGGAGAGTTTTTTGAATGGTGAAAGTTGTATTTATGGGAACACCGGACTTTTCAGTGCCGGTGCTTCGTCGTCTTATTGAAGATGGGTATGATGTGATTGGTGCTGTGACACAGCCGGATCGTCCAGTAGGTAGAAAAAAGATTATGACACCAACACCTGTTAAAGTGGAAGCAGAAAAACATGGTATTCCGGTGTTACAACCTTTAAAAATTCGTGAAAAAGATGAATATGAAAAGGTGTTGGCGCTAGAGCCTGATTTAATTGTGACAGCTGCGTTCGGGCAAATTGTGCCAAACGAAATTTTAGAAGCACCGAAGTACGGATGTATTAATGTTCATGCTTCATTACTCCCAGAACTTCGCGGCGGTGCACCTATTCATTATTCCATCATGCAAGGAAAAGAAAAAACAGGCATTACCATTATGTATATGGCAGAAAAATTAGATGCTGGTGATATTTTAACGCAAGTAGAAGTAGAAATTGAAGAACGTGAAACAACTGGTTCATTATTTGATAAATTAAGTGAAGCTGGAGCGCACTTATTATCAAAAACTGTTCCGCTGTTAATACAAGGGAAATTGGAACCAATTAAACAAAATGAGGACGAAGCAACATTTGCTTACAATATTAAACGCGAGCAAGAAAAGATTGATTGGATGAAAACAGGTGAAGAGGTTTACAATCATATTCGTGGTTTAAACCCATGGCCAGTTGCTTATACGACTTTAGCGGGACAAGTTGTAAAAGTATGGTGGGGAGAAAAGGTTTCTGTAAAAGAGCAAGCCGAAGCGGGAACAATTATAGCAGTTGAAGAAGATGGTTTTATTGTGGCAACAGGAAATAAAACGGCAATTAAAATTACCGAGTTGCAACCATCTGGTAAAAAGCGCATGAGCTGTTCACAATTTTTGCGTGGAACAAAGCCTGAAATTGGTACGAAGTTAGGAGTAGACGCATGAAACAAAACGTTCGTGAATTAGCTCTTGACGGTTTAGTACAAGTTGAAAAAAGCGGTGCATACAGTAATTTGCTTTTGAACAATCTTATTGAAAAAAGCAATATTGATAAAAAAGATGTTGGATTGTTAACAGAAATTGTATATGGAACAATTCAAAGACGTGATACACTTGATTATTATTTACAGCCGTTTTTGCGAAAAAAGATTGAACTGTGGGTAAAAGTTCTACTTCGCTTATCTTTATATCAAATGTTATATTTAGATCGTGTTCCAGAGCGAGCAGTAATTCATGAAGCGGTTGAAATTGCAAAACGCCGTGGTCATAAAGGAATTGCAGGGCTTGTTAACGGAGTACTCCGTTCCATTCAGCGTGAAGGCGTTCCATCATTAGATGAGATTAAAAGTTCTGAAAAGCGACTTGCAATTGCAACAAGCCATCCAGAATGGCTTGTAAAAGAATGGATAGAGGCATACGGAATTGAAACGGCACAAAAAATGTGTGAAGTAAACCTACTTCCACCAGTTCCAACCGCCCGAGTTAATGTGGCGAAAGCGTCTATAGAAGAGGCGCTTAAAACGCTAGAAACAGAAGGAATTCAAGCAAAATATGGTGATTTGTCAGAAGATGCAGTTCAAATTGAAAAAGGAAATGTAGCTCATACAAAAGCATTTCAAGAAGGATTGCTATCTATTCAAGATGAAAGTTCTATGCTTGTAGCTCGTGCACTTAATCCAGAAGCGGGAGATACTATCCTTGATAGTTGCGCTGCTCCTGGCGGGAAAACAACGCATATTGCAGAACGCTTGCAAGGAACAGGGAAAGTCATTTCTCTTGATTTACATCCACACAAAGTGCGTTTAATTCAGCAGCAAGCAAAGCGTCTTCAATTAGAAAATGTAGAAGCGAAAACCCTCGATGCACGGAAAGTACAAGAGCATTTTGAACAAGAGAGTTTTGATAAAGTATTAGTAGATGCTCCGTGCTCTGGATTTGGTGTCATTCGCCGTAAACCAGATATTAAAATTGGAAAACAAAAAGAAGATAGTGAAAGACTTGCAAATATTCAACTATCTATTTTAGAAAAGGTAGCTCCTTTGTTGAAAAAGGGAGGACGCCTTGTTTATAGTACGTGTACAATTGAAAAAATAGAAAATGAACAAGTGGTAGAGCTGTTTTTACAATCACATCCTGAATTTGAATGGGATACAACAATGAAAGAACGATTGCCAAAAGCAGTGCATCCGTATGTAGTAGAAGGTGGAGTACAAATTTTACCGCACTACTTTGCGACGGATGGATTTTATATCGCTTGTTTAAGAAAGAAGGTGTAGCATCATGGAAACAACTGCAAAAAAACAAAACAAAGAATTAGAAACGAAAAAAACGTCTATTTATTCCCTGCAGCTTCATGATATGGAACAATGGTTAAAAGAACAAGGGGAACCTAAATTCCGCGCTGGTCAAATTTTTGATTGGCTTTATAAAAAACGTGTAACAACTTTTGAGGATATGTCAAACCTTTCTAAAGGATTGCGTGAAAAATTGTCGAATTCCTTTGATATTACAACTTTAAAAACATTAGTAAAGCAAACATCTTCAGATGGAACAATTAAATTTTTATTCCAACTGCATGATGGCTATTCTATTGAAACAGTATTAATGCGCCATGATTACGGAAATTCAATTTGTGTAACAACACAGGTTGGTTGCCGAATTGGCTGTACGTTTTGCGCATCAACACTTGGCGGCTTAAAACGTAATTTAGAAGCTGGTGAGATTGTTGCACAAGTTGTCGAAGTACAACGTGAGCTAGATACTACAGATGAGCGTGTAAGCTCTCTTGTTGTTATGGGAATCGGAGAGCCGTTTGATAATTATGACAGCTTAATGGCGTTTTTACGTATCGTGAATCATGAAAAAGGACTTCACATTGGAGCGCGTCATATGACGGTATCAACAAGTGGAATTATCCCGAAAATTTATAAGTTTGCTGAAGAAAATATACAAATTAACTTTGCGGTTTCCTTACATGCTCCAAATACAGAGCTGCGTTCAAAATTAATGCCAATTAACCGGGCATACAAGCTACCAGATTTAATGGAAGCTATCAAATATTACATCGAGAAAACCGGGCGTCGTGTTTCGTTTGAATATGGCTTATTTGGAGGAGAAAATGACCAAGTCGAACATGCTGTAGAATTAGCTCAGCTGTTAAAAGGTGTGAAATGTCATGTTAACTTAATTCCAGTTAACTATGTACCAGAACGCGATTATGTGAGAACACCGCGCGAACAAATTTTCTTGTTTGAAAAAACATTAAAAGATCGTGGTGTTAATGTAACGATTCGTCGTGAACAAGGTCATGATATTGATGCAGCCTGCGGTCAATTGCGTGCAAAGGAGCGCAAAGAAGAGACGAGGTGAAATGATGAAAACCGTGTTTCTATCAGATAAAGGAAAAGTTCGCCAACATAATGAAGATAGTACAGGAGTGTTTCATAATCTAGATGGAGATGTTTTAGCGGTTGTAGCAGATGGAATGGGAGGTCATCGAGCAGGCGATGTTGCCAGCTCGATGGCAATCCAATTGTTCCATGACTATTGGAAACAAACGTACAATATGGATACGCCTAAAAAAGCAGAACAATGGTTACATAATCATGCTCAAATTATTAATGAACGAGTATACAAATATTCTGGAGAGCATCCAGAATGTAGTGGAATGGGAACGACAATCGTTGTTGCTTTATGCACAGCTACTTTTGTTACAATTGCCCATATTGGAGATAGTCGCTGTTATATATTATCGGACAATTATATGTCACTTGTAACGGAAGATCATTCCCTTGTAAACGAACTCGTGCGACATGGAGAAATTTCAAAAGAAGATGCTGAATATCATCCAAGGAAAAATGTTTTACTAAGAGCGCTTGGTACGGAAGAAACCGTTATATTAGATGTGAAAACTTTAGTATTAGAAGAGGGAGATCTATTGTTGCTCTGTTCTGATGGATTATCTAATAAAGTTGCAATGAGTCGTATGAAAGAGATTTTACAATCTCATGAGCTTTTGCAAACAAAAAGTGAACAACTTGTGCAGCTTGCAAATGACCTTGGAGGGGAAGATAACATTACTCTTGTCATTATTGATTATGCGGATTCGGCGAACGAAAGTAGGTGAATTACAACGTGATGATTGGAAGACGCCTAAATGACCGTTACAAGCTGCTTAAAATGATTGGTGGCGGGGGAATGGCCAATGTATATTTGGCGCATGATGACATACTTGATCGCGATGTAGCTGTAAAGATGTTACGGCTTGATTATTCAAATAACGAGGAATTTATTAAGCGTTTCCATCGAGAAGCGCAATCGGTTACAACGTTGTCGCATCCAAATATTGTTAATATGTATGATGTTGGAGAAGAAGACGGAATTTATTATCTTGTTATGGAATATGTACCTGGCCAAACGTTAAAGCAATACATACAACAGCGAGGTCTTCTTCCCGTAGGAGAAGCACTTGATATTATGGAACAATTAACTGCTGCGATGGCCCATGCGCATCATTTTGAAATTGTTCACCGTGATATTAAGCCTCATAATATTTTAATTCGAAGTGACGGTGTTGTGAAGGTTACAGATTTTGGTATTGCAACAGCGACAAGCGCAACGACAATCACACATACAAATTCTGTTCTTGGTTCTGTTCATTATTTATCTCCTGAACAGGCAAGAGGCGGTGTTGCCAATAAGCAATCAGATATTTATTCACTTGGAATTGTGATGTTTGAACTATTAACAGGAAGGCCGCCGTTTTCCGGAGAATCTGCTGTTTCTATTGCTCTTAAACATTTGCAAAATGAAACACCATCTCCGAAAAGGTGGAATCCTGATATTCCACAAAGTGTAGAAAATATTATTTTAAAAGCAACAACGAAAGACCCATTTCATCGCTATCAATCTGCAAATGCAATGAAACGTGATATTGAAACAGCATTATATCCAGAGCGAATAAATGAACAACCTTTCCATATACCTGAAGATATGGAAGCAACAAAAGCAATTCCTATCATTCAGCAGGAGCAATTGATAAATACGAATAGTGAAGAAACAATTATTTTATCTGGAAATTCGAAAGAAGAAAAGCAGCAAAATGAACTAAAACAAGAAGAACAACAAAAAAAGAAAAGCAATCGATGGCTCAAGATTTTACTTGCGACTTTCATATTTTTAGTTGTGTGTGGAATATTGGCAGTGACAGTTATTCCAGGTTTCTTTATTCCAAAAGAAGTTAAAGTGCCTGATGTATCTGATATGACATATGAAAAAGCTGTCAATACACTTGTTGATAAAGGATTCGAATTGACGGCACCGCAAGTTATATATACAGATGAAGTCGAAGAAGGTAAGGTCATTAAAACAAATCCAGCTGCAGGAAGAGTTGTGAGAGAGAATACAAAAATTACGATTTTCCAATCAGGTGGGAAACAAAAGAAAAAAATGCCTAATTTAATTGGGAAAGAATATAGTCAGATAAAAGATGAATTGACTCAATATAAGGGTGTTGTTCCTTATTATATTGAAAGCGAAAAGCCGAAGGATGAAATTGTAGAACAAATTCCTGAAGCAGGACAATCTATTGTAGAGGAAGAGCAGGAAATAAAAGTGTGGATTAGTAAGGGTCCGAAACAAATTCGACTCGTTGATTTTTCCGGTTGGACAGAAAATAGTGTGAACAGCTATTTGAACGAGAAAAAGCTTGTGCCAGAAATAAGGAGAGAGTATTCAAATACAGTTGATAAAGGGCTTGTTATTTCACAATCACCAAAGCCAGATACGAATTTAAAAGAAGGGGCAAAAGTAACAATTGTTGTCTCTGAAGGACCGAAAGAAAAGCCGACGAAAACTGTAAAAGTCGACAATATTCCAATTGAGTACCAAGCACCGGCAACTGGAGAGAAAAAACCACAAACAATTGAAATATATAAAGAAGATATGCAGAATACTATGGATAAGCCGTTTGAAACGAGAACGATAACGGAGTCTACGACAATTTCTCTTGATTTTGTTATTGAAGAAGGAAAAAAAGGACGTTATAAAATTGTTCGTGACGGAACGACGTTAATTGAAAAAGATGTTCTGTATCCAACAGAATAAAGTGAAACTCCCGTTAGGAATGCTTACAAATGGTGAGTTGAACGAATCTCGTTCTAAAGTTCAGTATGAATATCTATGAAAAGAAGTTGGCTTTTTATGTTCTTTAGAACAAGATAAATGAAGGAGAGAATGTATGCCAGAAGGGAAAAT
Source organism: Bacillus rhizoplanae (assembly GCF_917563915.1). Taxonomy (GTDB): domain Bacteria; phylum Bacillota; class Bacilli; order Bacillales; family Bacillaceae_G; genus Bacillus_A; species Bacillus_A rhizoplanae. The sequence goes on from NZ_CAKJTI010000001.1 coordinate 286,978, forward strand.
TATAAAAGCTTTAAGTGGATTCTACTATGTGCAGCATGAAGAGGGGGTAACGCAGTGCCGCGGACGTGGTGTATTTCGTAAACATAAAATTACACCGCTTGTTGGCGATCAAGTCGTATTCCAAGCTGAAAATCCGAGTGAAGGATACGTTCTAGAAATATCAGAGCGAAAAAATGAACTTGTGCGCCCACCGGTTGCCAACGTTGATCAAGCGCTGCTTGTGTTTTCTGCAGTAGAACCAGAGTTTAATCCATTGTTATTAGACCGTTTTTTAGTTTTAATTGAGTTTCATAATATTAAACCAATTATTTGTATTAGTAAGATGGATTTAATAGATGAGAAAACACGTGAAACGATTGAAGCGTATGCACGGGATTACATTGCAATTGGTTACGATGTGGTATTTACTTCAACAACAACTTCAGAGAGTATAGAAGTGTTAAAGCCGTTTTTACAAGGTTGTGTTTCTGTTGTAGCGGGTCAATCTGGTGTAGGGAAATCTTCTCTTTTAAACGTGCTACGTCCAGATTTAGCGTTAAAAACGAGTGGAATTTCAGCTCATTTAGGCCGGGGTAAGCATACGACAAGGCATGTGGAATTAATTGAAGTAGGGAGCGGCCTTGTTGCGGATACACCTGGGTTTAGTTCGCTGGATTTTATCGATATGGAAGTAGAAGATCTCACATATTGTTTTCCGGAGTTGAAAGAACAGAGTCAATACTGTAAGTTTAGAGGTTGTACACATCTTTCTGAACCGAAGTGTGCGGTGAAAGATGCTGTAGAAGAAGGTAGCATTACACGCTATCGTTATGAGCACTATATGCAATTCGTTGAAGAAATTAGAGATAGAAAGCCGAGGTATTAATGATGATTAAAATTGCACCATCGATTTTATCAGCAGACTTTTCAAGATTGGGAGAAGAGATTAAAGATGTAGAAAAAGGTGGAGCAGATTACATACATGTCGATGTAATGGACGGGCATTTTGTTCCAAACATTACGATTGGTCCGTTGATTGTAGAAGCAATTCGTCCAATTACTTCTTTACCACTAGATGTTCATCTTATGATCGAAAATCCGGATCAGTACATTCCTGCTTTTGCGAAAGCGGGAGCGGATATTATTACAGTACATGTAGAAACGTGTCCGCACTTGCATCGTACGATTCAATTAATTAAGTCGCAGGGTATTAAAGCGGGTGTTGTTTTAAATCCACATACACCAGTTTCGATGATTGAGCATGTATTAGAAGATACAGATATGGTGCTACTTATGACGGTAAACCCAGGCTTTGGTGGTCAAAAGTTCATTCATTCTGTATTGCCAAAAATTAAACAAGTTGCTGACATGGTTCGTGAACGCAATTTACAAGTAGAGATTGAAGTTGATGGCGGCGTTAATGTAGAAACAGCGAAATTATGTGTAGAAGCAGGAGCGAATGTTCTCGTTGCAGGATCTGCTGTATACAATCAAAAAGATCGCGGGGCAGCAATTGCAGCTATTCGCGGATAAAGTGAAACTTCCAGCAGTGGGGGCTTTCTTCATCCCCCACCTATCTTCTTTGCTTTTCTCTGAATCTTGAGGTGGGGGTCTTACTGCCTGTTAATGCGGAATAAAAATGAATTTGTAGGTAAATTGGTTAAAGAAAAAAGGTAATCTAGCTATTGGTAGATTGCCTTTTTTCTATAGAAGGAGAGAGAACATGATTATTCATATTTTAGCTGGAGGTCCAGTAGAGTGTTGTGCAGATTTTTCAAAATATGAGAGTGAAGAGGTTGTATGGGCAGCTGTTGATCGAGGAGTATATCATTTGATGCAGCTTGGAATAATACCACAAGTAGCTTTTGGTGATTATGATTCTGTTACAGAAGAAGAGTTAGTATGGATGCAAAAACAGAAACGAGACTTGCATATTGTGCCGAAAGAAAAGGATCAAACGGATTTGGAGATTGCAATTAACTGGGCTTTAGAGCAAGAGTCTGAACAAATTCGAATTTTTGGTGCAACAGGTGGAAGGTTAGATCATAGTTTAGCCAACATTCAAATGTTACTAAAAGGTTTACAAGCAAATGTAAACATGAGCATTGTAGATTATAAAAATGAAATTTCTGTTAAAGAATCGGGTACATATACAGTGGAAGAAAATTCATTATTCCCTTACATATCTTTTGTTCCTGTTACAGAAATAGTAACCGGAATTACACTTCGCGGTTTTAAATATCCTCTTACAGATAAAACGATAAAATGGGGATCGACACTTTGTATTAGTAATGAACTCGTTGCGGAAAAAGGTACTTTTTCATTTACTTCTGGCATATTAATGGTGATAAGAAGCACTGATTGAAGAACTACTTTTGTTGCTACGTCATATAGTAAACAAGTGGAGTAATGGGGATTAGGAGGGAAACCATGAGATTTTATACAATTAAGTTGCCGAAATTTCTTGGTGGAATTGTTCGCGCGGTGTTAAATACCTTTAAAAAGGAATAAAAAAAGCACCTGTTACCGGTGCTTTTTTCATGAGGATAATAAAAAAAGAGCCAATAGGCTCTTTTTTATTATTAAACACGTTCGATTTTGCCAGATTTTAATGCTCTAGCAGAAACGTAAACACGTTGAACTTTACCGTCAATGCGTACGCGAACTTTTTGAAGGTTAGCGCCCCATTTACGTTTTGTAGCGTTCATTGCGTGAGAACGAGAGTTACCAGAACGAGCTTTTCTTCCAGTAATAGCACAAACACGAGCCATCTATATTTCCCTCCCTTAACTACCGTAACTTACGTAATTTTCAATGTTAGTCTTTTATGCGATGCTAAAAACACTACTATAATTTAACACAACTAAAAAGAGAATGCAACAGTGTATAAGAAAGAAATCAAGAAAAATTACTTGACACTATATGTAAGAAAAACGAAATCAAGAAAAATCACTTGACATATCATAGGGGTATGTGTTGTATAATAACAATGGACTATTTTGCTCATCATAAAAAGAAGTGCTATATTATTCTATAAGTACGAGAGCGAAAGTAAAGAACGTTGGAATTTTTTTTGAAAAGATTATATGATAGTAATTAAAGTAGTCTAGCTCACTTTCACCATTTCTAAAGGGGGAAAAGAGATGTCAATTGAAATCAAAACAAAGTACGGTCAAATTGATATTAGTACAGAAGTAATTGCAACAATTGCTGGGGGCGCTGCAGTAGATTGCTACGGCATCGTTGGTATGGCGTCAAAAAATCAATTAAAAGATGGATTAACAGAAATCTTACGAAAAGAAAATTTCACAAGAGGCGTTATTGTTCGTAAAGAGAACGATGAAGTACATATTGACATGTATATTATCGTGAGCTATGGTACAAAAATTTCAGAGGTAGCACACAATGTTCAAACGAAAGTGAAGTATACATTAGATCAAACAGTAGGACTAGCTGTAGATTCTGTAAACATCTACGTACAAGGAGTTAAAGTAACAAACTTGTAATGTGCATTAAGGAGGAAAATCTGTGTCAATTCAAAAAATTGATGGGAAGCGTTTAGCCCAAATGATTCTGCAAGGGGCAAATAATTTAACAAATAACGTCAAGCTAGTTGATGCTTTAAACGTTTTTCCAGTTCCAGATGGCGATACCGGTACAAACATGAATTTATCGATGACTTCAGGAGCGCGAGAAGTAAAGAAAAATCCTTCTGAGCATGCTGGGAAAGTCGGAGTGAGTTTAGCAAAAGGATTATTAATGGGAGCACGTGGGAATTCTGGCGTAATTTTATCTCAGCTTTTCCGTGGTTTCTCAAAATCTATTGAGCAAAAAGAAATGTTAACAACAGTTGACTTTGCTGATGCTTTAGAAGCTGGTGTAGGAACTGCATATAAAGCAGTTATGAAACCGATTGAAGGAACGATTTTAACTGTTGCAAGAGAAACGAGTGAATATGCAGTCACAGTTGCGAAAAAACAACGCGACTTTGTTTTGTTTATGGAAGAAGTTGTGAAAGAGGCGAACGCATCTTTAAATCGTACGCCGGATTTATTACCTGTATTAAAGCAAGTTGGTGTTGTAGATAGCGGTGGTAAAGGCCTTGTTGTTGTGTATGAAGGATTTTTAGCTGATTTAAAAGGTGAAACAATTACTTCTGATGAGCCAGTGCAACCATCTATGAATGAAATGGTACGTGCAGAACATCACCGTAGTGTACAAAGCCAATTGAGTACAGAAGATATCACATATGGCTACTGTACAGAATTTATGGTCAAGCTAGATGAAGAGAAGATGAAAGAACATAACTTCTCTGAGCAAAAATTCCGTGAAGATATTAGTGCATATGGTGATTCATTGCTGGTTGTAGCTGATGATGAAATCGTGAAAATTCACATTCATGCAGAGCATCCTGGAGATGCAATGAACTACGGACAGCGTTATGGTAGCTTAATTAATATTAAAGTAGAAAATATGCGTGAACAACATACAGCTTTGTTAGATGAGCCTGCAATGATGCATGAAGAAGCGAAACAACCTGCAGAAAAGCAGACTTATGGAATTGTAACGGTGGCAATGGGGTCTGGTATTAAAGAATTGTTTGAAAGTATCGGTGCGACGGTAGTTATTGAAGGCGGTCAAACGATGAACCCAAGTACAGAGGATATTGTAAAAGCGATTGAAGAAGCTAATGCAGAAAAAATTATTATATTACCGAACAACGGTAATATTGTAATGGCTGCAGAACAAGCTGCTTCTATAGTGAACCAAGAAGTAATCGTTGTTCGTTCGAAAACAGTTCCGCAAGGTATGGCAGCGATGCTTGCTTTCAATCCAGAAGGAACGCTTGAAGAAAATGAAGCGAATATGAACGAAGCGCTTGCTCATGTGAAGACAGGTCAAATTACGTATGCGGTTCGTGATACAGAGATTGATGGCGTGACAATTCACAAAGATGATTTTATGTGCATTGCAGACGGGAAAATTGTATCAACAGATACAGAAAAATTGAACGCTGCGAAAAAGCTGTTAGAAAATATGCTTGATGAAGATGCAGAAATCTTAACGATTTTACAAGGTGAGGATGCATCGGAAGAAGAAGTAGCTGCATTAGTAGCATTTGTAGCAGAAAACTTTGAAGATGTAGAGGTAGAAGTTCATAATGGAAATCAACCTATATATTCTTTCATTTTTTCTGTAGAATAAGGTGAAACTTCATCCCTGTTGATGGTTAGTTCCACCACTCTAGATTTGCAGGTAGCGTATCTTTATTGAAAAATGGGATTACTCTCTGTATTAGGGTGAGACAATATAAATGATGAGAGGGCCTTACTAGCTAATACAGTGAGGCTCTCTTTCTTATTTATCCCGCTATTCGCGGGCAGTAAGACCCCCACCTCAAGATTGAGAGAGAAGCAAAGAAGATAGGTAGGGGATAACTGTCCGAAAAAGCTCGATTGGTGAGAGTTTGCCACAAGCAGGGAGATGAAAACCCCTACTTGTGGAAGTTTCACTTTATAATAAGTGTTGTTATTAAGAAAATGGTAGGAAAATAGAAACAGCTATTTAGATGAAATGTGAATTGGTATATATGGGTAGATAAAGGTGAAACGACTACTACGCTCTACTAATGCTATGGTAGAATAGGAGAGGTAGCGATTGCATATTCGAAATGAAAATGAATATATATAATTATTATGATATAATGTGTGAAGAAAGAAGATATGTGTTGGTGTATGTGAATGGTTAGGAATAAGATTTGACGGGGCGTGAAGATCTTGAGTGAAGTTGTGCAAGTTCCTATTACGGATGTGAAAGGGATTGGAGAAGAAACAGCTGTATTATTAAATGAGATGGGGATTTTTACGGTTTCTGATTTGTTAGAACATTTTCCGTATCGTTACGAAGACTATGCAATGAAAGATTTAGCTGAAGTTAAGCATGAAGAACGTGTAACGGTGGAAGGGAAAGTACATAGTGCCCCTCTTTTGCAATATTATGGAAAAAAGAAATCACGTCTCACTGTTCGTGTTCTCGTTGGGCGTTATTTAATTACAGCGGTATGCTTTAACAGACCGTACTATAAGCAAAAATTAAATATTGATGAAACAGTCACAATAACTGGAAAGTGGGATCAACATCGTCAAACGATTTCAGTGTCTGAACTTCACTTTGGACCAGTTGTTCGTCAGCAAGAAGTAGAACCGGTATATTCAGTTAAAGGAAAATTGACGGTAAAACAGATGCGTCGTTTTATTGCACAAGCTTTTAAAGAATATGGTTCTTTTGTGAAAGAAGTACTGCCAGATGGGCTGTTGTCCCGCTACAAATTATTATCTCGTTACGAGGCGCTGTATGCCCTACATTTTCCTAGCGGACAAGAAGATATGAAACAGGCGCGCCGTCGTTTTGTATATGAAGAATTTTTCTTGTTTCAATTAAAGATGCAGGCACTTCGCAAAATGGAAAGAGAAAGTTCAAAGGGTGTAACAAAAAATGTCTCTCTTGAGCAGCTAGAAGAGTTTATAAAAGCGCTGCCCTTTCCGTTAACAAATGCGCAGTATCGTGTTGTTTCGGAAATTATGAAAGATTTGCAGTCGCCGTATCGAATGAATCGCTTATTACAAGGGGATGTAGGTTCTGGGAAAACGATAGTTGCCGCAATTGCTTTATATGCTGCGAAATTAGCTGGATATCAAGGGGCATTAATGGTACCGACAGAAATTTTAGCGGAGCAGCATTATCAATCACTCGTATCTACATTTTCTTATTTTAATATGAACATTGAATTATTAACAAGCTCTGTAAAGGGAGCGCGTCGCCGTGAAGTATTAGCTAGGCTAGAACAAGGAGAAATTGATATTCTCGTTGGAACGCATGCTCTAATTCAAGATGAAGTTATATTTCACAGACTTGGGCTTGTTATTACGGATGAACAACATCGTTTTGGTGTAGCGCAGCGTCGCGTTTTAAGAGAAAAAGGTGAAAGTCCAGATGTTTTATTTATGACAGCGACACCAATTCCTCGTACATTAGCAATTACTGCGTTTGGTGAAATGGATGTATCAATCATTGATGAGATGCCAGCAGGTCGTAAAGTGATTGAAACGTACTGGGCGAAACACGATATGTTTGAACGTGTTCTTGGATTTGTCGAGAAAGAAGTGAACAAAGGACGACAAGCATATGTCATTTGTCCGCTAATTGAAGAATCAGAGAAACTAGACGTACAAAATGCAATTGATTTGCATAGTATGCTGACCCATCATTATCAAGGGAAATTTCAAGTTGGATTGATGCATGGGCGCCTTTCTTCTCAGGAGAAAGACGAAGTAATGCATCAATTTAGCGAAAATAAAGTGCAAATTCTCATTTCGACAACAGTTGTAGAAGTTGGTGTGAACGTGCCGAATGCAACAATGATGGTTATCTATGATGCAGAACGTTTTGGATTATCGCAACTTCACCAACTTCGTGGTCGTGTGGGGCGTGGAAGTGAACAATCGTACTGTATTTTAATTGCTGATCCGAAATCAGAAACAGGAAAAGAACGTATGCGCATCATGACAGAGACGAATGATGGTTTTGTGTTATCGGAAAAAGATTTAGAATTGCGTGGTCCTGGGGATTTCTTTGGAAGTAAGCAAAGTGGTTTGCCTGAATTTAAAGTAGCTGATATGGTGCATGATTATCGAGCATTAGAAACTGCTAGGCAGGATGCTGCTTTACTTGTTGATTCGACTGCATTTTGGAAAAGTGAACAGTATGAAATGCTACGAATTTTTTTGGAAAAATCAGGAGTTTTCCAAGGGGAAAAGCTTGATTAAAGTGGAAGAAACAAAAAAATGTTGCATTCTGTTTTCAATGCTTATATACTACTGTTAGTACCTAGTCATAAAAATGGATGGTGCGGAATGAAAAAAAGAAGAAACAAAAAAGAAAGACAAGAATTGTTACAACAAACAATAGAAGCAAATCCGTTTATTACGGATGAAGAATTAGCTGAACAATTTCAAGTGAGTATTCAAACGATTCGTCTCGATCGTATGGAACTTTCAATTCCGGAATTGCGAGAACGAATTAAACATGTGGCAACGAAACAACATGAAGAAGATGTAAAATCCTTGCCCCTTGATGAAGTGGTAGGAGAAATTATTGATATAGAATTAGATAGACATGCCATTTCAATTTTTGAAGTGAAAGAAGAACATGTCTTTAAACGTAATCAAATTGCTCGTGGGCATCATTTATTTGCGCAAGCGAACTCATTAGCTGTTGCTGTTATTGATGAAGAACTAGCTTTAACTGCGAAGTCTACCATTCGATATATTCGTCCTGTAAAATTAGGAGAGCGTGTTGTTGCAAAAGCGCGTGTTGAAGATGTGGAGAATGATAAAGGACGGACGGTTGTCAAAGTGCAAAGTTTTGTTGGAGATGAACTTGTTTTTAAAGGCACTTTTGAAATGTATCGATCTAGTAATTATGGTGAGGAAGGTAACAACTTATGAGAATCGCAATAGATGCAATGGGTGGCGATCATGCGCCAAAATCTGTCGTACTCGGAGCAATGAAAGCAATTAAACAATATTCAGATTTACATATTACATTAGTAGGAAAAGAAGACGAAATTCGCAAGTATTTAACAAGTGAAGAACGTATTACTGTACTGCATACAGATGAAGTAATTGAAGGAACGGATGAGCCGGTACGAGCGGTACGTCGCAAAAAACAAGCTTCGATGGTACTTGCTGCGCAGCAAGTAAAAGAAGGTGCAGCTGATGCTTGTATTTCCGCAGGGAATACGGGGGCTCTTATGGCAGCTGGATTATTTGTAATTGGACGTATAGACGGGATTGAGCGTCCAGCTCTTTCGCCTACTATGCCAACAGTAGACTGTAAAGGCTTTGTTATGTTAGATGTTGGAGCAAACGTCGATGCAAAAGCAATTCATTTATACCAATATGCTGTAATGGGATCTGTATATGCAGAGAAAGTGAGAGGAATTGCAAGTCCTCGCGTAGGTCTTTTAAATGTTGGAACTGAGGATGGAAAAGGAAACGAGCTTTCTAAGCAAGTTTTTGCAATGCTAAAAGATGCACCGATTAACTTTGTTGGAAATGTAGAATCACGAGACTTATTACAAGGTGTAGCTGATGTGGTTGTTTGTGATGGATTTACCGGAAATGTTGCCCTTAAAACGTTAGAGGGTACTGCACTTGCATTATTCTCGATGCTAAAAGAGCAATTAATGAGTTCGTTTACAAGTAAACTAGCGGCGGCGGTATTAAAACCAAAGCTTATGGTGTTAAAAGATAAAATGGATTATTCAGAGTATGGAGGAGCTGCTTTATTTGGATTGAAAGCTCCTGTCATCAAAGCGCATGGTTCTTCCAATGACCAATCGATTTTTAGCGCGATTCGTCAAACTAGAGAAATGGTAGCGAAGGAAGTTATTCCTACTATTACGAGTGTAATAGAGGAGGAGCCGCTTCAATAATGAGGAGGATTTGAAATGGGAAAACTAGCATTTCTTTTTCCAGGACAAGGTTCACAGGCAGTTGGAATGGGAAAACAATTAGCAGAAAGTCATGAAGAGGTTGCGCAAGTATTTCATCAGGCTGATGAAATTTTAAAAGATTCTCTTTCATCACTTATTTTTGAGGGACCTCAAGAAACGTTGACGTTAACAACAAATGCACAACCAGCATTGTTAACGACAAGTATTGCAATTTTAAAGGCATTGGAGCAATATGAGATTAAACCTGACTATGTTGCAGGACATAGTTTAGGTGAGTATAGTGCACTAGTAGCAGCGGGTGCCATGTCATTTGAAGATGGTGTATACGCTGTAAGAAAACGCGGTGAGTACATGGAAGAAGCTGTGCCGAATGGCGAAGGTGCAATGGCAGCTATTCTGGGAGCGGATCCGGATATGTTAAAGCAGGTGACTGAAGAGGTGACGCAGGAAGGATATGCTGTTCAAGTTGCGAATATGAACAGCACGAAGCAAATTGTCATTTCTGGTACAAAGCAAGGTGTGGAATTGGCTTCAGAAAGAGCGAAAGAAAATGGTGCAAAACGTGCAATTCCACTGCGCGTTAGCGGTCCGTTTCATTCATCGCTTATGAAACCAGCGGCTGAGAAGTTTCGCGGTGTATTAAATGAAATTTCAATTCACGATGTGAAGATTCCCGTTGTTGCAAATGTAACAGCAGATTGCATTACTCGTAAAGAGGACATTCAAGAAAAGTTAATTGAACAACTTTATTCCCCTGTATTATGGTACCCATCTATTGAACGAATGGTAGAGCTTGGTGTGGATACATTTATTGAAATTGGGCCTGGGAAAGTTTTAGCTGGTCTTATGAAATCAATCGCTCCGTCTGCGAAAGTATATGCGATATATGATGAGGAGACGATGAAGGATACCATTTCAAAACTGAGAGGAGAAGGCTAATGTTATTAAAAGATAAAGTTGCATTAGTAACGGGAGCATCTCGCGGAATCGGCCGTGCAATTGCATTAGATTTAGCAAAACAAGGTGCGAAAGTAGTTGTAAACTACGCAGGAAACGAATTAAAAGCAAATGAAGTTGTAGATGAGATTAAAAAATTAGGTTCAGAAGCAATTGCAGTTAAAGCAAATGTTTCAAGTGCTGAAGAAGTGACTGATATGGTAAAACAAACTGTGGATACATTTGGTCAAATTGATATTCTTGTAAATAACGCTGGTATTACAAAAGACAATTTATTAATGCGCATGAAAGAAGAAGAATGGGATGCTGTTATTAATACAAACTTAAAAGGTGTCTTTTTATGTACAAAAGCTGTATCTCGCTATATGATGCGTCAACGCCACGGTCGTATTATTAATATCGCTTCTGTTGTCGGTGTTACTGGAAATCCAGGACAAGCAAACTACGTTGCAGCAAAAGCAGGTGTAATTGGATTAACAAAAACTTCAGCAAAAGAGCTAGCAAGTCGTAATATTACAGTAAATGCAATTGCTCCTGGATTTATCGTAACAGATATGACAGATGTATTGGCGGAAGATGTGAAGAATGAAATGTTAAAACTAATCCCAATTGCAAAATTTGGAGAAGCAGAAGATATTTCAAATGCGGTTGCATTTTTAGCATCAGATGCGAGCCGTTATATCACTGGGCAAACACTTCATGTTGACGGCGGCATGGTGATGTAAAAGGAAAAACTACAGAAATGGGTTGATTTCATCTAGCTTTTCTGTACAATATTAAATATAATGGCTTGAGAAGATCGGAAAAATAGTGATCTAATTTATAGATAAATTTAAAAAAGTAATTGTTTGTCAATACTTTTAAAGGAGGTGAATGAATATGGCAGACGTTTTAGAGCGTGTAACGAAAATTATCGTAGATCGTCTAGGAGTAGACGAAACAGAGGTAACAACAGCTGCAAACTTTAAAGAAGATTTAGGTGCTGATTCTCTAGATGTAGTAGAACTTGTAATGCAACTAGAAGATGAGTTTGAAATGGAAATTTCTGATGAGGACGCAGAAAAAATTGCTACTGTTGGCGATGCTGTGACTTACATAGAGAGTCATCTATAATGCTTGATGAAGTCCCGTTTATATACGGGGCTTTCTCAGCATATATATCTGGAGGGACCTATGCCGTACAGAAAGTATAGAGATAAGAAGTATGAAGCGAAATATCGCGAGGCTTTTAAAAAGTTTCAAGCGAAAATAGGTATTACATTTACAAATGAAAAATTGTTGATACAAGCATTTACGCATTCATCGTATGTGAATGAGCATCGGAAAAAGCCACATGAAGATAATGAGCGTCTTGAATTTCTTGGTGATGCGGTACTAGAACTGACGGTTTCGCAATATTTGTTTCAAAAATATCCGACAATGAGCGAGGGAGAATTAACAAAACTTCGCGCGGCTATTGTATGTGAACCTGCTCTCGTTCGTTTTGCGAATGAGCTGGAATTTGGTAATCTTGTCCTTTTAGGAAAAGGGGAAGAAATGACAGGAGGTCGCGAACGTCCAGCGTTATTAGCGGATGTCTTTGAAGCGTTTATTGGTGCACTTTACTTGGACCAAGGTTTAGACAAGGTATGGGGATTTTTAAAAACAGTTGTTTATCCGAAAATTAATGAAGGTGCTTTTTCTCATGTGATGGATTTTAAGAGTCAACTACAAGAATTAATTCAGCGTGATGGTAGCGGTAATATAGAATATCAAATTTTGCAAGAAAAAGGACCAGCCCATAATCGAGAGTTTGTATCGCGTGTTACATTAAACGGCGAAGCATTAGGGCTTGGAAGTGGAAAGTCTAAGAAAGAGGCAGAGCAGCATGCTGCCCAAGAAGCGTTAGAAAAATTAAAAGAGCATTCATAGAGAATCCCCCTTATACTTAGGGGGATTCCTTGTGCATAAAGGGGGAAGGCCTTTCGTGTTTTTAAAACGGTTAGAGATAGCAGGATTTAAATCTTTTGCAGAACGTGTATCGATTGACTTTGTACCAGGTGTAACGTCTGTAGTAGGTCCAAATGGAAGCGGAAAAAGTAACATTACAGATGCCATTCGTTGGGTACTTGGTGAGCAATCCGTAAAGTCGCTGCGCGGTGCGAAAATGGAAGATATTATTTTTTCGGGTAGTGATACACGTAAGGCGTTGAATGTTGCTGAGGTAACATTAACATTAAATAATGAGGATCAGCGTCTGCCGATTGAATATAACGAAATAAGTGTAACGAGACGAGTATATCGTTCAGGAGATAGTGATTTTCTTATTAATAAACAACCTTGTCGTTTAAAAGATATTGTAGATTTATTCATGGACTCAGGTATGGGACGTGAAGCATTTTCTATTATCAGTCAGGGGAAAGTAGAAGAGATTTTAAGTAGTAAAGCGGAAGATCGCCGTAGTATTTTTGAAGAAGCAGCTGGTGTGCTGAAATATAAAATCCGTAAAAAGAAAGCGGAAGGAAAATTAGCGGAGACGCAAGAAAATTTAAATCGTGTAGAAGATATTATTCATGAATTGAGTGCTCAAGTTGAACCTCTCGAAAGACAAGCTTCTATTGCAAAAGACTATCTTGAGAAAAAAGAAGAATTAGAAAAAGTTGAAGCGGCATTAATTGTGTATGAAATTGAAGAGTTACATGAAAAATGGGAAGCGCTTCGCGAACAATTTAAACATAACAAAGATGAAGAAGTGAAATTATCAGCACATCTTCAAAAAAATGAAGCGGATTTAGAAGAAGTGCGTGGAAATGTACAAGCCATTGACGAATCTGTTCAATCTTTGCAAGAGGTTCTTCTTCTTTCTAGTAAAGAACTTGAAAAATTAGAAGGACAACGCGAGCTGCTGAAAGAAAGAAAGCACAATGCAACAACACATTGTGCACAGTTAGAAGCACTCATTCATGAATTAACAGACAAAGTTTCTTCATATGAGGGAAGTGTTGCGCAAGGAACAGACGAATTAATGAAATTAGCAAATCATGTGAAAGAGTTAGAACAGAAACTGCATGATAATGAAAGATTATTGTCTACATATGTACAAAATTTAGATGAGCAAATTGAGTATTTAAAAGGTGATTATATTGAACTTTTAAATCAACAGGCAAGTTATCGAAATGAACTTTCTATGTTAGAGGAACAATTTAAACAAAGAGATTTCAAAAACCAGCGTCTTGACGAAGAAAATGAAAAATATGTGCAGATGCGCATAGAAATTGCACAGAAAAAATCAACATTCGTTGAAAAATATGAACATATAAAAGAGAAAATTACAAATCTGCTGTCAAATATGAAGCAAACGGACATTGCACTTGGAAAATGTAAAGAACAATATAGTGAAAATGAGAGCAAATTGTATCAAGCATATCAATACCTTCAGCAAGCGCGTTCTCGTAAAGAAATGCTTGAAGAAATGCAAGAAGATTATTCAGGATTTTATCAAGGCGTCCGTGAAGTATTAAAGGCACGTGATAGCCAGTTGCATGGTATTGAAGGTGCAGTTGCAGAACTTCTTACTGTACCGAAAAAATATGAAGTGGCGATGGAAATTGCGCTTGGGGCAGCAATGCAGCATGTTGTTGTACAAACAGAAGAACATGCGCGCCGAGCAATTGCATTTTTAAAGCAAAATCGCCATGGACGTGCGACCTTTTTACCGCAAAGTGTAATTAAAGGGAGAACACTTAGGACAGAGCAGCTTCGGATTGTAAACCAGCACTCATCATTTATAGGAGTAGCTTCAGAGCTTGTGCAGTACAATAATAAATATGAAAATGTTATTACAAATTTATTAGGTACGGTAATTGTTGCACATGATTTAAAAGGAGCGAATGAATTAGCAAAGCAGCTACAATATCGTTATCGTATTGTTACATTAGAAGGCGATCTTGTAAATCCAGGGGGTTCAATGACGGGTGGTGCTGTGAAGCAAACGAATTCATCTTTATTAGGACGTCAACGTGAGTTAGAAGAGTGGAACGAAAAGTTGACAGATATGGAAGAAAAGACGGCGAAGCTAGAAAACTATGTCAAAGAGCTGAAACAAGAAATACAAGAAAAAGAAGTGCAGATGAAAGAACTTCGACAAAGCGTCGATGAAAAGCGTGTAGATGAACAAACATGTAAAGAAGAGATTAATCAGTTAGAACTAGAAGAGCATCGCATTAATGAACGCTTATCTATTTATGATTTAGAGCTAGAAGGATTTTTGCAAGATCAAGTGAAAATACAAGGGCGGAAAACAGAGCTAGAAGAAACGCTTACAGAGCTGCAAGAAAAAATTATGCAGCTTGATACAACAATTAAAGAATTAACAAAGCAAAAGAGTGAGCAACATTCTTCGAAAGAAAAAGTGCAGATAGAAATTACGGAGTTAAAAGTGCAAGCAGCCGAAAAGCAACAACGATTATCAAATCAACAAGAGACAGTAGACCGCCTCACGAAAGAACAAAATGAGACGAAAAAGAATCTTATAAAGACAAAAGAAGATTTAGCATTCTTGAAACAAGAAATGACATCGAATTCCAGTGGTGAAGAGCAAATTACAAGTATGATTCAAAAGAAAACCCACGATCGAAATCAAACTGTTGAATTAATTAGCTCTCGCCGTGAACAACGTCTTGATTTACAAGGGCGACTAGAACATTTAGATTTAGAAGTAAAAGAAGCGAAACGTCAGCATAAATACTTGCTTGATGTATTAAAAGATGAAGAAGTAAAAATAAATCGTTTAGACGTGGAGCTAGAAAACCGCTTGCAGCACTTACAAGAAACGTATACCATTTCTTTTGAAGCAGCGAAACAAAAGTATACGATGACAATGTCTGGTGATGAAGCTCGTAAAAAGGTGAAATTAATTAAATTATCCATTGAAGAACTTGGGACAGTTAACTTAGGTTCAATTGATGAATACGAGCGCGTATCTGAGCGTCATACGTTCTTATTAGAGCAGCGTGATGATTTGGAAGAGGCGAAAACAACACTGCATCAAGTAATTGACGAGATGGATGAGGAAATGAAAAAACGCTTTTCTTATACATTCCAAGCAATTCGTACAGAATTCCAGTTTGTGTTTAGTGAATTATTTGGCGGAGGGCGCGCGGATTTAGTTATGACAAACCCGCAAGATTTATTAAATACAGGAATTGATATTGTTGCACAGCCACCAGGAAAGAAATTGCAAAACTTAGGTCTTCTTTCTGGAGGAGAACGAGCATTAACAGCAATTGCATTGCTGTTTAGTATTTTAAAAGTTCGTCCTGTACCGTTTTGTGTACTTGATGAGGTTGAAGCAGCGCTGGATGAAGCGAACGTTGCTCGTTTTGCGCAGTACTTGAGAAAGTTTAGTGATGAAACACAATTTATAGTCATTACACACCGAAAAGGAACAATGGAAGAATCAGATGTACTATATGGTGTAACGATGCAGGAATCTGGCGTTTCCAAACTTGTATCTGTTCGTTTAGATGACGGAGCAGAAGTTGTGACAAATGAATAGAGAGGATGGGAAAGAATGAGCTTTTTTAAAAATTTAAAAGAAAAAATTTCAAAACAAACAGATACGGTAACTGAGAAGTTTAAACAAGGTTTAGAGAAAACGAGAAATTCTTTTGCTGAAAAGGTAAATGACTTAGTATATCGTTATCGTAAAGTTGACGAAGATTTCTTCGAAGAGTTAGAAGAAATTTTAATTGGTGCGGATGTGGGTGTGTCCACAGTAATGGAATTAATTGACCAATTAAGAGATGAAGTGAAACGTCGTAATATCCAGGACCCAAGAGAAGTACAAGCTGTTATCTCTGAAAAACTAATTGAGATTTACAAAGGAGACGGTAACTTTAATAATGAGTTAAATGTACAAGATAACGCATTGACAGTTATTTTATTTGTTGGGGTAAACGGTGTTGGGAAAACAACGACGATTGGAAAAATGGCACATAAATTTAAAGCAGACGGCAAGTCTGTATTATTGGCAGCTGGCGATACATTCCGTGCTGGTGCGATTGAACAACTAGAAGTATGGGGAGAACGTGTTGGTGTAGATGTAATTAAACAAGGATCAGGCTCGGATCCAGCAGCTGTTATGTACGATGCAATTCAGGCTGCAAAATCACGAAAAGTTGATGTATTGTTATGCGATACAGCAGGCCGTTTGCAAAACAAAGTTAATTTAATGAAAGAGTTAGAGAAAGTAAAACGAGTAATTGAGCGTGAAATTCCGGGCGCTCCTCATGAAGTACTACTTGTTATTGATGCAACAACAGGACAAAATGGTTTAAGTCAAGCGAAGACATTCCGCGAGGCGACAAATGTAACAGGTATTGTACTAACGAAATTAGATGGAACTGCTAAAGGTGGAATCGTATTAGCAATTCGTAATGAGATGGATGTACCGGTGAAGTTTGTCGGCCTTGGAGAAAAAATGGATGACTTGCAAGAATTCAATCCAGAACAATATGTATATGGATTATTTGCAGACTTTGTAGAAAGAGAAACAGAAACAGAAGCAGAATAAAGCAAGGGTTTCATTAGTGATAGACTTTATTTGCTACTATAAGTAGAAAATGTTTCTGGTAAAAAAAGAAGAGGCGGTACGTGCCGCTTCTTCTTTTTAAATTTAAATAAGATGTTAAGAAAAAAACTTGACACAGTTTTACTCTCCATGTAAACTAATTCATGTAAAGGTAATTCACTTAACAAAGGGTGATTCAACATGCTCGAAAAAACAACGAGAATGAATTATTTATTAGATTTTTATCATTCGTTGTTAACGCCAAAACAAAGAAGTTATATGTCACTTTACTATCTTGATGATCTATCGCTTGGTGAAATTGCAGAGGAATTTGAAGTGAGCCGCCAAGCAGTGTATGATAACATTAAACGGACAGAAGCGATGCTTGAAGAATATGAAGAAAAGTTATTGTTACTTCAAAAGTTTCAAGAAAGGCAGCAACTTGTTGCAAAGTTAAAGCAGCTAATCAGCGAAGAAGAGCATGTAGATGAACAAGTGAAACAAGTTGTTGAAGCTATCGAAAAATTAGATTAGGAGGGCGGCAATATGGCATTTGAAGGATTAGCCGACCGACTTCAACAGACAATGCAAAAAATCCGCGGCAAAGGGAAAGTAACTGAAGCCGACGTAAAAGAAATGATGAGAGAAGTTCGTCTTGCTCTTTTAGAGGCAGACGTTAACTTTAAAGTAGTAAAAGATTTTGTTAAGCGTGTGTCTGAACGTGCTGTCGGACAAGATGTAATGCAAAGTTTAACACCTGGACAGCAAGTTATTAAAGTAGTACAGGAAGAACTTACAGAATTAATGGGTGGGGAGCAGAGTAAAATTGCTGTCTCTAACCGTCCGCCAACTGTTATTATGATGGTTGGTTTGCAGGGTGCAGGTAAAACGACGACAACAGGTAAGCTTGCGAATTTGCTTCGTAAAAAGCATAATCGTAAACCGATGTTGGTCGCGGCTGATATTTATCGCCCAGCAGCAATTAAACAGCTTGAAACACTCGGTAAGCAATTGGATATGCCGGTTTTCTCTTTAGGAGACAAGGTCAGTCCTGTTGAAATTGCAAAGCAAGCGATTGCGAAAGCTAAAGAAGATCACCATGATTATGTTCTTATTGATACAGCAGGCCGTCTGCATATTGATGAGGAGCTCATGGATGAATTAGCACAAGTTAAAGAAGTAGCTAATCCGGATGAAATTTTCCTTGTTGTTGATGCAATGACAGGACAAGATGCGGTAAATGTGGCTCAAAGTTTCCATGAACAGCTTGGTTTAACAGGTGTCGTGTTAACAAAATTAGATGGTGATACGCGCGGAGGTGCAGCACTATCTATTAAGGCTGTTACAAACACACCGATTAAATTTGCTGGTATGGGTGAGAAATTAGATGCATTAGAGGTATTTCATCCAGAACGTATGGCATCTCGTATTTTAGGTATGGGTGATGTTCTGACGTTAATTGAAAAGGCGCAGGCGACAGTAGATGAAGAAAAAGCAAGAGAACTTGAGCAAAAAATGCGTACACTTTCCTTTACGTTGGATGATTTTCTAGAGCAATTAGGACAAGTGCGTCAATTGGGACCACTTGATGAACTTCTTAATATGCTTCCTGGTGCTGGGAAAATTAAAGGATTAAAAAATGTTCAAGTTGATGAAAAGCAAATTGGACACATTGAAGCGATTATCCGCTCAATGACGAAATTAGAGCGTGAACAACCGGAAATGATTAACGCCAGTCGTAAGAAACGTATCGCTAAAGGTAGCGGTACAACTGTACAAGAGATCAATCGTCTTTTGAAACAATTTGAAGATATGAAAAAGATGATGAAAACGATGTCTGGTATGCAAAAAGGTAAGAAAAAAGGACTAGGTGGCTTGAAGTTTCCATTTATGTAAGGAAAAAAAGATGGCTCTGTTAAGAAATTATACTTTACAAAGGGTCACTCTTTTTGCTAATATTATTATCTGTGTGAAATATATTCGGAGGTGCTTTATAAATGGCAGTTAAAATTCGTTTAAAACGTATGGGAGCTAAAAAATCTCCTTTCTATCGTGTAGTTGTTGCAGATTCTCGTTCTCCTCGTGACGGACGTTTCATCGAGGAAATCGGAACTTACAATCCAGTTGCTCAACCAGCTGAAGTTAAAATCAACGAAGAAGCAGCATTAAAATGGTTAGGAAACGGTGCGAAACCATCTGATACAGTTCGTAACCTGTTCTCTAAACAAGGTATCATGGAGAAATTCCATTTATCTAAACAAGGTAAGTAATTCGAACAATGGCTATGGCAGGGTTAATCGAAACAATTGTTAAACCCCTTGTGGATCATCCTGAAGATGTAAAGGTTACACAGGAACTGTACAACGGAGAGATGAAGTATCGATTAACCGTACATCCTGAGGATGTGGGTAAAGTCATTGGGAAACAAGGGCGAGTTGCAAAAGCAATTCGAACGATCTTATATGCAGCGGGACATCATCAAAATGAGAAAGTAACGCTGGAAATTCAATAAGTATAAAAAGGGCGAGGATCTGTTCCTCACCCTTTTTTAACATTTTAAGATAAAATCGCATCTTCGGCATAGAGAATGGAGATGCTAACGACATATAACAAACAGGGGTGACGTGCTGTTTATGACAAAATGGTTTAATGTAGGGAAAATTGTAAATACTCACGGAGTTAAAGGAGAGGTACGTGTAATCTCTCGGACGGATTTTCCGGAAGAACGCTATAAAATAGGAAACACATTATACATATGGCAAGAGAAAGAGGCTGAGCCACTAGCTGTAAAGGTAACTTCTCATCGTCAGCATAAATCTTTTGATTTACTGACTTTTGAAGGTTATAACAATGTAAATGAAGTAGAGCAATTGAAAGGCTCTTTATTAAAAGTCCCAGAGGAGCAGCTTGGAGACTTGGCTGAAGGAGAGTATTATTATCACGAAATTATTGGTTGTACTGTTGTAACAGAAGACGGAGAAACAATCGGTACGATTAAAGAAATTCTTTCTCCTGGCGCAAACGACGTTTGGGTCATCAAACAACCAAAAGGCCAAGATGTTTTAATTCCATATATTGAGGAAGTTGTTTTACAAGTAAACATTGATGAAAAGCTTGTAACAATTCAAGTAATGGAAGGATTACTGTAATGAAAATTGATATTTTAACATTGTTTCCAGAAATGTTTACGGGTGTTTTTGGTTCTTCTATATTAAAAAAAGCACAAGAAAAGGAAGCTGTGCAACTAAGAGTTGTCAACTTCCGTGATTATTCAACCAATAAACATAATAGTGTCGATGACTACCCGTATGGCGGGGGAGCAGGGATGGTGTTAACACCACAGCCGATTTTTGATGCGGTAGAACAGTTAACGAAAGAAACAGAGAGTAAACCGCGTATTGTGTTAATGTGTCCGCAAGGAGAGCGTTTTACGCAAAAGAAAGCTGAAGAGTTAGCGCAAGAAGAACATATAATTTTTGTTTGTGGTCATTATGAAGGGTATGATGAGCGTGTTCGCGAGCACCTTGTAACAGATGAAATTTCAATAGGAGATTATGTATTAACAGGCGGAGAACTGGCATCTATGGTTATTACAGATAGTGTTGTCCGTCTATTGCCTAATGTCCTAGGAAATCAACAATCACAAATAGAAGATTCATTTAGTACAGGCTTACTCGAACACCCGCATTATACAAGACCAGCGGATTTTCGTGGAATGAAAGTACCAGATGTACTTACGTCTGGTAATCATAAATATATTGAAGAATGGCGCCATAAAGAATCACTTCGTCGTACGTATATGCGCCGCCCTGATTTATTAGAGGAACGTAGTTTATCAAAACAAGAAGAAAAATGGTTGGCGGAATTGAAAGAAGAGAAGTAAAAAAATGCTATTGCAACAGAACGAGCAATATGCTATTATAACACTTGTGCTACTTATAGAGAGTAGCCGTTAACAACGGTGTTCCGCTGTAATTTATGAAATGACTTTGCAAGAGCATCTGTTTGGAAGGAGAGAATTGAATATGCAACAATTAATCGCAGACATTACAAAAAATCAATTAAAAACTGATTTACCTTCATTCCGTCCTGGTGACACTTTACGCGTACACGTAAAAGTAGTAGAGGGTACTCGTGAGAGAATTCAGATTTTTGAAGGTGTTGTAATTAAACGTCGTGGTGGCGGAATTAGCGAAACATTCACAGTTCGTAAGATTTCTTACGGTGTAGGTGTTGAACGTACATTCCCAGTTCACACGCCAAGAATCGCGAAAATCGAAGTACTTCGCCGTGGTAAAGTACGTCGTGCTAAGTTATACTACTTACGCAACCTTCGCGGTAAAAAAGCACGTATTAAAGAAATTCGATAAGACATGTATGGGAGCTTGTATTTGCAAGCTCCCTTTTTCCAATCTAGCTTTATTTTTGCTCGTATACAAACAGCTTACATAATTGTGGAGGGGAACCGCATGACGAAACAAAAAAGTACGCTTTGGGAATGGATAAAAGCCATTTTAATCGCTGTTGTCTTAGCTTGGATTATTAGACAGTTTTTCTTTGCTCCGATTCTTGTAGATGGTGTATCTATGTCACCAACTCTTCATGATCGTGATCGAATGATTGTCAACAAAATTGGGTACCACATTAGCGAACCAAAACGCTTTGATATTATTGTGTTTCAAGCAACGGAAGATAAAGATTACATTAAACGTGTCATTGGTTTGCCGGGTGATCAGGTAGAATATCGAAACGACACACTCTATATTAACGGAAAGCCGTATGAAGAGCCGTATTTAGATGAGGAAAAAAAGCAGCTTTCTGAAGGTCCGCTAACATATGATTTTAAGCTTGAAGAAATTACAGGGAAGACAACGGTTCCTGAAGGAGAATTATTTGTATTAGGAGACAATCGCCGTTTTAGTAAAGATAGTCGTACAATTGGAACAATTTCAATAGACCAAGTGATTGGGAAAGCTAATATGTTATATTGGCCATTAAAAGATGCTCGTATTGTAAAATGAACGTAGAAAAGAAGGTGGAAATATGGTAATTCAATGGTTTCCAGGTCATATGGCCAAAGCAAGGCGGCAAGTAACAGAAAAGTTAAAATTAATCGATGTTGTAATTGAACTTGTTGATGCAAGATTGCCATTATCATCACGAAATCCGATGATTGATGAAATTATTACGCATAAGCCAAGGCTTGTCGTTTTAAATAAAGCGGATATGGCAGATGATCGTGTAACAAAGGAATGGATTGCGTATTTTGAGGGAAAAGGTCATAAAGCAATTTCTATTAACGCGCAAGCTGGACAAGGTATGAAAGAAATTACAGCAGCATGTAAGGAACTGGTGAAAGAAAAGTTTGATAAGATGATTGCAAAAGGTATTAAACCGCGAGCAATTCGCGCTTTAATTGTTGGTATTCCGAACGTTGGAAAATCAACATTAATTAATAAATTAGCAAAGAAAAATATTGCGAAAACAGGCGATCGTCCAGGTGTAACAACGGCCCAGCAGTGGATTAAAGTAGGGAAAGAAATGGAATTACTAGATACGCCAGGTATTTTGTGGCCGAAATTTGAAGATGAAATGGTTGGGCTTCGTCTTGCGACGACTGGTGCGATTAAAGATTCTATTTTAAATTTACAAGATGTGGCTGTATATGCACTTCGGTTTATGGAGAAACAGTATCCAGAACGTTTGAAAGAGCGTTATAAGTTAAATGACATCCCAGAAGATATTGTGGAACTATTTGATGCAATTGGAAAGAATAGAGGCTGTTTAATGGGTGGAGGACTTGTTGATTATGACAAGACATCAGAACTTGTTCTTCGTGAGCTTCGTGGTGGTAAACTTGGAAAAATGACATTTGAAACACCAGAAGAAATAATAGAAGAAGCATAAAGTGAAATTTTCATCAGGGGGGATTTTCTTTATCTCCCCCCTGATGAAAAGCTCTCACCAATCGGGCTTATATCTCCAGCTTATCTTCTTCGCCACTCTCTGAATCTTGCGGGGGGATATTACTGCCCGCGAATAGCGGGATAAAGCTAGATTTCTAGTTGGTTCGTTTCATTCATTTAATTTTTACTGGTAGTTATTTTAAGCCCGGTGTCTTTCGTTCTTCTGAATACAGAGATAATATTAAACGGGAAAGAAAAAGGCGCGCTTTTGCACGCCTTTTCTTATTTGGAGGAGGAACTGTGTATGTCTAAAAAACAAACAATTCAAGAAATAGAAGAGCTATTGCAAGAAATTGTACAAGAAGACGACGAACGTTTTGCTATGTTATTAGCAGACGAACGAAAAGGTGTGCAAAGACTCATTACAAAATGGAAAAAACAACAAGGGGATAAAGAAAAAGAAAAACAAAAATTTATTGAGATGTCAATTTATGAAGATGCGCTCCGGCAAAGAGGGATTGTATCTATTGCTGGTATTGATGAAGTGGGAAGAGGACCGTTAGCGGGGCCTGTTGTTGCTGCTGCTGTTGTGCTTCCAGAAGATTTCTATATACCAGGTTTAAATGATTCAAAAAAGCTGAGTGAGGCGAAGCGTGAGCGGTTTTATGGTGAAATTCAAGAGAAGGCATTAGCAATCGGGATTGGGATTATACCACCTAATGTAATCGATGAAATAAATATTTACCAAGCGACGAAACAAGCGATGCTGGATGCTGTTGCAAATTTATCTTGTACACCAGAGCATTTGCTAATTGATGCGATGGAACTTCCGACTTCAATCCTTCAAACGTCTATTATTAAAGGAGATGCGAAAAGCATTTCTATTTCGGCTGCATCTGTAATTGCGAAAGTAACGCGTGATCGCATGATGAAGGAGCTTGGAAAACGATATCCGCAGTATGGATTCGAGCAACATATGGGTTATGGAACGAAACAGCATTTACAAGCGATTGAAACTTATGGTGTGTTAGATGAGCATCGAAAAACGTTTGCTCCAATTAAAGATATGATTAAAGAATAAGCTGTAATCTACAGCTTATTCTTTATTTTTGTATATTAACATTACTATTTTCAAAAAAGAATAAAGCGATTTCAGTTTTCTGACACTTTATTGTAGACAGCGTGGCAATCATTTTATACAATGACAATGTAGTGTTTAAAAACATTAAAAAACTTTTCGAGTAAAATAGGAAAATAGGGGAGGATGGGACCATGAATATCCACGAGTATCAGGGGAAAGAAGTCCTTAGAAACTATGGGGTAAGCGTTCCGAACGGGAAGGTTGCCTTTACAGTAGAAGAAGCTGTAGAAGCAGCGAAAGAATTAGGAACGAGTGTATGTGTAGTAAAAGCACAAATTCATGCTGGCGGACGCGGCAAAGCCGGTGGTGTAAAAGTAGCAAAGAACTTAGATGAAGTTCGTACATATGCAGAGGAAATTTTAGGGAAAACGCTTGTAACTCATCAAACAGGTCCTGAAGGTAAAGAAGTAAAGCGCTTACTTATCGAAGAAGGATGCGACATTAAAAAAGAATATTATATTGGTCTTGTATTAGATCGTGCAACTTCTCAAGTTGTGTTAATGGCGTCTGAAGAAGGCGGCACAGAAATTGAAGAAGTAGCAGAGAAAACACCAGAAAAAATCTTTAAAGAATATATTGATCCTGCGGTAGGCTTGCAAGGCTTCCAAGCACGTCGTATTGCATTTAATATCAATATTCCAAATCAGCTTGTTGGACAAGCTGTTAAGTTTATGATGGGCTTATACCGTGCGTTTATTGAAAAAGACTGCTCTATTGCAGAAATTAACCCGCTTGTTACAACAGGTGACGGAAAAGTTATGGCGTTAGATGCAAAATTAAACTTCGATTCTAATGCTTTATATCGTCATAAAGATATTTTAGAACTTCGTGATCTTGATGAGGAAGATCCAAAAGAAGTGGAAGCTTCTAAATATGACCTAAACTATATTTCATTAGATGGAAATATTGGTTGTATGGTAAATGGTGCAGGACTTGCGATGGCAACGATGGATATTATTAAACATTATAACGGCGATCCGGCTAACTTCTTAGATGTTGGTGGCGGTGCTACAGCTGAAAAAGTTACAGAAGCTTTCAAAATTATTCTTTCTGACAAAAATGTAAAAGGTATTTTTGTTAACATTTTCGGTGGAATTATGAAATGTGATGTAATTGCGGAAGGTGTTATCGAGGCAACAAAACAAGTGGGCCTTGAATTACCACTTGTTGTTCGTCTTGAAGGTACTAATGTAGAGTTAGGAAAGAAAATTTTAAATGAATCTGGTTTAAATATTGTTGCAGCAGAATCTATGGCAGACGGTGCACAAAAAATTGTTTCACTAGTAGGCTAATAGAAAGCGGGGGAGAAAAAATGAGCGTATTAGTTAATAAAGATACAAAAGTTATTGTACAAGGTATTACAGGTTCTCAAGGTTTATTCCACACAAAGCAAATGATTGAATATGGTACAAAAATCGTCGGTGGTGTAACTCCTGGTAAAGGTGGTACTGAAATCGAAGGTGTACCAGTATTTAATACAGTAGAAGACGCTGTAAAAGCAACAGGTGCAAACGCTTCTGTTGTATACGTTCCACCAGCTTTTGCTGCGGATGCAATTATGGAAGCTGTTGATGCAGAGCTTGATTTAGTAGTATGTATCACAGAAGGTATCCCTGTATTGGATATGGTAAATGTTAAGAAATATATGCAAGGCAAAAAGACACGTCTTCTTGGACCAAACTGCCCAGGTGTTATTACGCCAGATGAGTGTAAGATTGGTATTATGCCAGGATACATTCATAAAAAAGGTCATGTTGGTATCGTATCTCGTTCAGGTACGTTAACATATGAAGCTGTACATCAATTAACACAAGAAGGAATCGGCCAGTCAACTGCAGTTGGTATTGGTGGTGACCCTGTAAATGGTACAAACTTCATCGATGCATTAAAAGCATTCAATGAAGATGAAGAGACACATGCGGTTATTATGATTGGTGAAATTGGTGGAACAGCTGAAGAAGAAGCTGCTGAGTGGGTAAAAGCGAACATGACGAAACCTGTTGTTGGCTTTATTGGCGGTCAAACAGCACCTCCAGGAAAACGCATGGGCCATGCTGGTGCGATTATTTCTGGTGGTAAAGGTACAGCTGCTGAAAAAATTAAAACAATGGAAGCTTGTGGTATTAAAGTTGCTGAAACACCAGCTGTTATGGGTGAAACTTTAATTTCTGTTTTAAAAGAAAAAGGTTTATTTGAAACTTGTAAAAATTATTAATAGCTTAGAAAGACACCTTCTGTCAAAGAGGGTGTCTTTTATACCTTCGATTGTTTACATAATATTAATTATGGGTAAGGAGAATGAATATGAAACGTGAAAGATTGTTACATCTTCATTACTATTTGGCGGATCAGTGGAAAGTACTCCGGCGTTTACTATCTATCGACCCTCAGTTAACCGATATTTATTCCTTTCAAGCTCCTCAAATTGAAAAACATCTTGGGCTGCCTATGCAAAAAGCTTCTGCACTTGTTTCGTATCTTCAAAAAACACTTCCTTCTTTCTGTATTCAAAAATTACAAGATGAACACATTTTTTATATAACGATATGGGATGATGACTATCCGAGTTTATTGCGCGAAATTCCTGATCCTCCGTTTGTTTTATATGGAAAGGGAAGAAAAGAATTGCTACAATGGACAAAAAAAATAGCCGTTGTGGGAACGAGAAATCCGTCTTTATACGGAAAAGGAAGCATACAATCTATTTTACAACCGCTTATGAAAAATGAATGGTTAATTGTGAGTGGGCTTGCAAGTGGTATCGATTCAATTGCGCATGAAATTGCAGTAGAGCAGCGCTTTGCGACAATTGCAGTATTAGGACACGGCTTACAATATATGTATCCAAAAAAGAATCAATCTTTTTATGAAAAATGGAAAGAACAAATCGTACTTGTAACGGAGTATCCCCCGCATTATGCGCCGCAAAAATGGTATTTTCCGAGGCGAAACCGTATTATAAGTGGACTTTGTCAAGGTGTTCTCGTGGTAGAGGCGAATGCTCGGAGTGGTTCTCTTATTACAGCGGACTTTGCTTTAGAACAAAATAGAGAAGTATTTGCCTTACCAGGTCCTAGCTATATTGAGAGTGCTGCGGGAACGAATCAGCTCATCCAACAAGGAGCGAAATTAGTTCAATGTGCCAAAGATGTGATAGAAGAACTTTCAAATTGCTAGTATATTTTATATTTTTATTAAACAATTATTGACAAATAGTAGATTGTCACTGTATGTTATATTCATTGTTGATTGACAAAAACGAGAAAAATCAATAATATTAGTCAATAATCCATCCAAAAAAGTTTTAAGAGCTTTGAGGAAGGAGCATTTGTGTGAAAAAAGATGAAGACTTGAATCCACCTCTTAAGGAGGCACTAGCATGTCAGATTACCTTGTAATCGTGGAGTCGCCTTCTAAGGCGAAAACCATTGAAAAATATTTAGGGAAAAAATACAAAGTAATCGCGTCTATGGGCCATGTTCGCGATTTACCTAAAAGCCAAATGGGAATAGAAGTTAAAAACAATTTCACCCCAAAATATATTACCATTCGTGGTAAAGGTCCTGTTTTAAAAGATTTGAAGACAGCAGCAAAAAAAGCAAAAAAAGTCTATCTCGCAGCCGATCCAGATCGTGAGGGAGAAGCGATTGCTTGGCATTTAGCAAATACGCTGAATGTAGATATAGAGTCAGATTGCCGTGTTGTATTCAATGAAATTACAAAAGATGCCATTAAAGAATCCTTTAAACATCCTCGTGCGATTAATATGGATTTAGTGGATGCACAGCAAGCAAGACGCGTGCTTGACCGACTTGTTGGTTATAATATTAGTCCTTTACTATGGAAGAAAGTAAAAAAAGGATTAAGTGCAGGGCGTGTGCAGTCTGTTGCAGTACGCTTAATTATAGATCGCGAAAAAGAAATTCAAGCGTTTATACCAGAAGAATTCTGGACGATTAAAACTGAATTTGTAAAAGGAAAAGAGACGTTTGAAGCATCCTTCTATGGAATAAATGGGGAAAAAGTAGAATTAACAAATGAACAACAAGTAAATGAAATCATTGAAAAAATGCAAGAAAATGCATTTTCAGTTGAAAGTGTAACGAGAAAAGAACGAAAACGTAATCCTGCATTACCATTTACGACATCTTCTCTGCAACAAGAAGCTGCGAGAAAATTAAATATGCGAGCAAAGAAAACGATGATGCTTGCACAGCAGCTTTATGAAGGTATTGATATTGGAAAGCAAGGAACGGTCGGATTAATTACATATATGAGAACAGATTCAACGAGAATTTCAGAAACAGCGCAACAAGAAGCACGTTCTTATATTGAAGAAGCGTTTGGGGCAGACTACATAGGGACACAAAAGAAGAAAGAGTCGAAAAAGGCAAATGCACAAGATGCGCATGAAGCGATTCGACCTTCATCTGTCTTGCGTAAACCAGATGAATTAAAAAGCTATTTGAGCCGTGACCAATATCGTTTATATAAACTGATTTGGGAGCGATTTGTTGCAAGTCAGATGGCATCTGCTATAATGGATACCGTTACAGCTACATTGATAAACAATTCTGTTCAATTTCGTGCGAATGGATCTGTTGTGAAATTCCCGGGATTTATGAAAGTATATGTGGAAACAAAAGATGATGGAGCAGAAGAGAAGGATAGAATGTTACCTAAGTTAGACATAGGAGAAACGGTCTTTTCTAAAGATGTCGAACCGAAACAACATTTCACTCAGCCGCCACCACGTTATACAGAGGCACGTTTAGTAAAAACGTTAGAGGAACTTGGAATTGGTAGACCGTCTACATATGTACCGACGCTAGAAACGATTCAAAAACGTGGATATGTAGGGTTAGACAATAAGAGATTTATTCCGACTGAGCTTGGCGAAATTGTAATTGAGCTTATTTTAGAGTTTTTCCCAGAAATTATTAATATCGAGTTTACAGCTAATATGGAGCAAAATCTTGATGAAGTAGAAGAGGGAAAAGCAAATTGGGTACAAATTGTTGATGATTTCTACAAAGAGTTTGAACCGCGTTTAGAGAAAGCGGAGAAAGAAATGCGCGAAGTAGAAATTAAAGATGAGCCTGCCGGGGAAGATTGTGAGCTGTGCGGTAACCCAATGGTCTTTAAAATGGGTAAATTCGGAAAGTTTATGGCTTGTTCTAATTTCCCAGATTGCCGAAATACAAAACCGATTGTTAAAGAAATCGGTGTTACATGTCCGAAGTGTAACGAAGGACAAATTATTGAACGACGAAGTAATAAAAAGAAACGTCTTTTTTACGGCTGTGGTACATATCCAGAGTGCGACTTCGTTTCTTGGGATAAGCCGATTGGTCGGAAATGTCCTAAGTGTGAAGGGATGCTTGTTGAGAAGAAGTTGAAAAAAGGCGTTCAAGTACAGTGTATTTCTTGTGATTATGAAGAAGAACAACAAATGTGAGCCTACAAGCTCACATTTTTTTCGGGAAATGAAAAAAGAAAGGTGAGACAAATGACAACACAAGTAGTAAACGTAATTGGTGCAGGTCTTGCAGGAAGCGAAGCGGCTTATCAAATCGCAAAACGTGGCGTTCAAGTAAAATTATATGAAATGAGACCAGTAAAACAAACACCAGCTCATCATACAGATAAATTTGCTGAGCTTGTATGTAGTAACTCGCTTCGTGCAAATACATTAACAAATGCGGTTGGTGTAATTAAAGAAGAGATGCGCCGTATGGATTCTGTTATTATTCGTGCAGCAGATGAGTGTTCTGTACCAGCGGGCGGTGCTTTAGCTGTAGACCGTCATGAATTTGCGGCGAAGGTAACGGAATATGTGAAAAATCATCCGAACGTAACGGTAATGAATGAGGAAATTACAGAAATTCCAGAAGGACCTACTGTAATTGCAACAGGACCGCTTACTTCACCAGCGCTATCAGCACAACTAAAAGAGCTAACGGGTGAGGATTATTTTTACTTCTATGATGCAGCAGCGCCGATTGTGGAAAAAGAAAGCATTGATATGGAGAAAGTATATTTAAAATCTCGTTATGATAAAGGTGAAGCAGCATATTTAAACTGTCCTATGACAGAAGAAGAATTTAACCGTTTTTATGATGCGTTAATTGCTGCGGAAACAGTGCCATTAAAAGAATTCGAGAAGGAAGTTTTCTTTGAAGGGTGTATGCCTGTAGAAGTAATGGCAAACCGCGGTCGACAAACATTACTATTTGGACCGATGAAACCAGTTGGATTAGAAGATCCGAAAACAGGGAAAACACCGTATGCGGTTGTTCAATTACGTCAAGATGATGCGGCAGGAACATTATACAATATTGTTGGTTTCCAAACACACTTAAAGTGGGGGCCACAAAAAGAAGTGTTACAATTAATTCCTGGACTAGAAAATGCAGAGATTGTACGTTATGGTGTGATGCACCGTAATACATTTATTAATTCGCCGAAATTACTTCGTCCGACATACCAATATAAAAATCGGAATGATTTATTCTTTGCTGGACAAATGACTGGAGTAGAGGGATATGTAGAATCAGCCGCTTCGGGCTTATGGGCAGGTATAAATGCAGCTCGCCTTGTGAAAGGTGAAGAGCCGGTTGTTTTACCGCCAGTAACAGCAATGGGCAGTATGGCGAATTACATCACAACGACAAATGTGAAAAACTTCCAACCGATGAACGCGAATTTCGGATTGTTTGCACCGCTAGAAAAGAAAATCAAGAAGAAGCAAGAACGTAACGAAGCGTATGCAAATCGCGCTTTAGAAACAATTCAAAATTTTGTAAATATTTAGTCAAATTTCTTGCAAAGGCTACTAAATTGTGATACGATTTAGTAGCCTTTATTGAGGTGAAGAGTATGGATGAACATGTGAATAAAATGTTACAATTATTCGTCGGATATTTACAAATTGAAAGAAATTATTCAAAATATACAATTGAAAGTTATCAAAATGATTTAGAACATTTTGTACAATTTATGAAGCGAGAAGATATTTCCTCTTTTGCGGATATTACGTATGTTGATGTTCGTTTATATTTAACAACTTTGCATAATGAAAAGTTAGCAAGGAAATCAGTAGCGCGCAAAATCTCGAGTTTACGAAGTTTGTACCGTTTTTTGATGCGTGAAGGATATCGGGAAGATAATCCATTTGCACTTGCGTCACTCCCTAAAAAAGAGTGGTCAATCCCAAAGTTTTTGTATGTTGAAGAATTAGAGCAGTTATTTGAAGCTTCTGATACTGACAAGCCATTAGGACAGCGAGATCAGGCTTTATTGGAGCTCATGTATGCGACGGGTATTCGTGTCAGTGAATGTGTGAAGCTTCAACTTACCGATATTGATTTTTCAATTGGGACGATTTTGGTGATGGGGAAAGGAAAGAAACAGCGCTATGTTCCCTTTGGGAGTTATGCACAAGATGCTTTACTAACTTACATAGAAAATGGGAGAAAACGATTGGAGAAAAAATCGGAGAAACACTCCCAAATGGTGTTTTTAAATGCGAAAGGGACACCGTTAACAGATCGGGGCGTTCGATATATTTTAAATGAACTAATAAAAAAAACTTCCCTTACAATGCATATAAGCCCTCATATGTTAAGACATACATTTGCGACTCATATGTTAAATGAAGGGGCAGACTTACGAACTGTACAAGAGCTATTAGGGCATGAAAATTTATCGGCAACACAAATTTATACGCATGTTTCAAAAGAAAGATTGCGTTCTGTTTACATGATGCATCATCCCCGCGCATAAATTGCTTTTAAAAGCTATAAAAACAAATAAAGGAGTTTTTTCTATGGGAAATTTCCATGCTACAACGATATTTGCAATTCACCATAATGGAGCATGTGCAATGGCTGGAGACGGGCAAGTTACGCTTGGAAATGCTGTTGTTATGAAGCATACAGCTCGTAAAGTTCGAAAGTTATTTCACGGTAAAGTGTTAGCTGGTTTTGCGGGTTCTGTCGCAGATGCTTTTACGTTATTTGAGATGTTCGAAGGGAAGCTTGAAGAGTACAACGGTAATTTGCAGCGAGCTGCTGTAGAAATGGCAAAACAGTGGCGAGGAGATAAAATGCTTCGCCAATTAGAGGCAATGTTAATCGTTATGGATAAAAATACGTTGTTACTTGTTTCAGGGACAGGTGAAGTGATTGAACCTGATGATGGTATTTTAGCGATTGGATCTGGTGGGCATTATGCACTTGCAGCAGGGCGTGCTTTAAAACAGCATGCAGGTGATCATTTTACAGCAAGAGAAATTGCGAAAGCAAGTTTAGAAATCGCTAGCAATATTTGTGTATATACGAACGAAAATATTATTGTGGAAGAATTGTAGAACTGTAAGGGAGGCGTTTTATATGCATTTACATTTTACTCCGCGACAAATTGTAGAGAAGCTAGATCAATATATTATTGGTCAAAGAGATGCGAAAAAAGCGGTTGCAGTGGCGCTCCGAAATCGTTATCGCCGCAGTAAGTTAGCGGAAGGACTTCGCGATGAAATTGCACCCAAAAATATCTTAATGATTGGGCCGACTGGGGTCGGGAAAACAGAAGTGGCGAGACGAATCGCAAAGCTTGTCAGTGCTCCCTTTATTAAAGTAGAGGCGACAAAATTTACAGAAGTAGGCTATGTTGGCCGTGATGTTGAATCTATGGTTCGTGATCTTGTGGAAACTTCTGTTCGAATTGTGAAAGAAGAAAAAATGGTTCATGTTAAAGATAAAGCGGAAGAGCAAGCGAACCAGCGGATTGTTGAAATCTTAGTACCGCATAAACAAAAAGAGTCGGGGTTTAAAAATCCGTTAGAAATGTTATTTGGCGGATATCAAAATCAAAGCACAACTCCAGCATCGGAGCAGCAGGATGAGCGGGAAGTTGAGCAGAAACGAAAAGAAGTAGAAAAGCAGCTTGCTGCAGGTTTACTAGAAGATGAAGCGATTACAATTGAAGTGACAGAACAACAATCATCTATGTTCGATATGCTTCAAGGTACAGGAATGGAACAAATGGGCATGAATTTTCAAGATGCGCTTGGAAGTTTTATGCCGAAAAAAACGAAGAAACGTAAACTTTCTGTAAAAGAAGCGAGAAAAGTCTTGACAAATGAAGAGGCACAGCGCTTAATTGATATGGATGAAGTTACGCAAGAGGCTGTTTATCGTGCTGAACAGCTTGGAATTATTTTTATTGATGAGATTGACAAAATTGCTGGTAAACAATCGAATAGCGTTGATGTATCACGTGAAGGCGTACAGCGGGATATCTTACCGATTGTGGAAGGATCGACTGTTGTGACAAAGTATGGACCGATAAGAACGGATTACGTTTTATTTATTGCAGCGGGCGCTTTCCATATGTCAAAGCCGTCAGATTTAATTCCAGAACTACAAGGAAGATTCCCGATTCGAGTAGAATTAACGAAATTGTCAGCAGATGATTTTGTGAAAATCCTTGTAGAGCCAGATAATGCTTTAGTAAAACAATATATAGCATTATTGGAAACGGAAGGTATAGAAATTGAATTTTCTGACGAAGCTATTCGTAAGATTGCCGAGATTGCCTATCAAGTCAATCAAGATACAGATAATATTGGAGCAAGAAGGCTTCATACCATTATGGAAAAACTTCTTGAAGATTTATCGTTTGAAGCATCTGAAATTACGTTAGAAAAGGTAACGATAACACCTCAGTATGTAGAGGAAAAGTTAGCGACGATTGCTAAAAATAAAGATGTGAGCCAGTTTATTTTGTAATAGTATCATCAGGTGACTCGCCCTAGTATCCAAGAGATTAAAAGTATGTGAATAATATGTAGGAGGAAATTTTGAAATGGAATTATTAGCAAAAACAAGAAAGCTGAATGCGTTATTACAGAGCGCAGCAGGAAAACCAGTAAACTTTAGAGAAATGGCTGACACAATGTGTGAAGTAATTGAAGCGAACGTATTTGTTGTAAGTCGTCGTGGAAAATTATTAGGATATGCAATTCACCAACAAATCGAAAATGAGCGCATGAAACAAATGCTTGCTGAGCGTCAATTCCCAGAAGAGTATACAAAGAACTTATTCAATGTAACTGAAACATCTCCAAACCTAGAAGTAAACAGTGAGTATACAGCG
Source organism: Bacillus rhizoplanae (assembly GCF_917563915.1). GTDB lineage: Bacteria > Bacillota > Bacilli > Bacillales > Bacillaceae_G > Bacillus_A > Bacillus_A rhizoplanae. The sequence continues at coordinate 321,186 of NZ_CAKJTI010000001.1, forward strand.
TTCCCTGTAGAAAACAGAGAGTTATTTGGTCAAGGTTTAACAACTATCGTACCAATCGTTGGCGGTGGTGAGCGTCTAGGTACATTAGTATTAGCGCGTCTTGGTCAAGAATTTTTAGATGATGATTTAATTCTTGCTGAATACAGTTCTACTGTAGTAGGTATGGAAATTCTACGTGAAAAAGCAGAAGAAATTGAAGAAGAAGCACGTAGTAAAGCGGTTGTACAAATGGCGATTAGCTCATTATCATACAGTGAACTAGAAGCAATTGAGCATATTTTCGAAGAATTAAATGGAACAGAAGGCTTACTTGTTGCAAGTAAAATTGCTGATCGTGTAGGTATTACGCGTTCTGTAATCGTAAACGCACTTCGTAAGTTAGAAAGTGCTGGTGTAATCGAATCTCGTTCTTTAGGTATGAAAGGAACATACATTAAAGTATTAAATGATAAATTTTTACATGAACTTGCGAAATTAAAAACAAACTAATTTCAAAAGACTAAGAGCTCTTCTGTATAGTACAGAAGAGCTCTTTTTTAGTGTGCTCAGCAGAAAAAATTTCTAATAAGGGAGACGCTTTATCATTAAAATAGCTTAGAAATAAGGGAGAATGGCAATACTGTAATATGATTCGACAGTAAGAATAAGTAGATGAGAAAGAAAGTTTCACAATGTATGTATTTTCGACTTGATTGTGATATTTTGTTGTGATATAGTTGTCAGTGGTGTCAGTACAAAGTACACACGTTCATTGATTTAAGTGTTGGTGCTACGCTTGTAGTTTCGCTTAAAGATGAAGTGAACGGAGGATATCAAAAACCATTTAGGAGGAACTAAATTATGTCAGTAATTTCTATGAAGCAATTGCTTGAAGCTGGTGTTCACTTCGGACATCAAACTCGTCGTTGGAACCCAAAAATGAAACGTTACATTTTCACAGAGCGTAACGGTATCTATATCATCGACTTACAAAAAACTGTGAAAAAAGTTGAAGAAGCATTCAACGTAATGAGAGACATCGCTGCTAACGGCGGTAACGTATTATTCGTAGGTACAAAAAAACAAGCACAAGATGCTATCAAAGAAGAAGCAACTCGCGCTGGTATGTACTTCGTTAACCAACGTTGGTTAGGTGGTACGTTAACAAACTTCCAAACAATTCAAAAGCGTATTAAACGCCTTAAAGACATCGAAAGAATGCAAGAAGATGGCACTTTCGAAGTACTTCCTAAGAAAGAAGTTGTACAACTTAAGAAAGAATTAGAGCGTCTTGAAAAATTCTTAGGCGGCATTAAAGATATGAAAGGTCTTCCAGATGCATTATTCATAGTAGACCCTCGTAAAGAGCGTATCGCAGTTGCTGAAGCACGCAAATTAAACATTCCAATCATCGGTATTGTTGATACAAACTGTGATCCAGATGAAATTGATCATGTAATCCCAGCAAACGATGATGCAATTCGTGCTGTAAAACTTCTTACATCTAAAATGGCAGACGCGATCCTTGAAGCAAAACAAGGTGAAGAAACTGTTACTGCGTAACAAATTTAGAAAGGTGATAAGGGGATAAGCCTTTTATCACCTTTTTTAAGGTATATACATATTTTAGGAGGATGAAAAGTATGGCAATTACTGCACAAATGGTAAAAGAACTTCGCGAAAAAACTGGCGCAGGTATGATGGACTGCAAAAAGGCGTTAACAGAAACTAACGGTGACATGGAGAAAGCAGTTGACTTCCTACGTGAGAAAGGTATTGCAAAAGCTGCGAAAAAAGCAGATCGCATTGCCGCTGAAGGATTAACTTATATCGAAACAAACGGTAACGATGCACTTATTTTAGAGTTAAACTCTGAAACTGACTTCGTAGCGAAAAACGAAGGATTCCAAACGTTAATAAAAGAATTAGCTGCTCATTTATTAGCTAATAAACCTGCAAGCATTGAAGAAGCAATGGCTCAAACAATTGCAAATGGAAAAACTGTAGAAGAGTACATCAACGAAGCAATCGCTAAAATTGGTGAAAAGCTTACACTTCGTCGTTTTGAAATCGTAACAAAAACTGATGCAGATGCTTTCGGCGCTTACTTACACATGGGTGGACGTATCGGCGTATTAACAGTTCTTGAAGGTACAACTGATGAAGACGCTGCAAAAGATGTATCAATGCACGTAGCTGCGGTTAACCCAAAATACATTGACCGTGACGCTGTAACAGCTGAAGAAGTTGAGCATGAGCGTGAAGTATTAACGCAGCAAGCTTTAAACGAAGGCAAGCCTGAAAAAATCGTTGCTAAGATGGTTGAAGGTCGCCTAGGTAAATTCTTCGAAGAGATTTGCTTACTTGATCAAGCATTCGTTAAAAATCCTGATATGAAAGTTCGTCAGTTCGTTGAGTCTAAAGGCGGCACAATAAAAGGATTTGTTCGCTATGCTGTTGGTGAAGGTATTGAAAAGCGTCAAGACAACTTTGCTGAAGAAGTAATGAACCAAGTAAAAGGCAGCAATTAATAAAGATTGGGGGACACATTGTGTTCCCTTTTTTAAAATAAAGATGTAGGCGATGGAGGTTCATTATGAGTAAGCCAAAATATAATCGTGTAGTATTAAAGCTAAGCGGGGAAGCTTTAGCTGGAGATAAAGGATTTGGAATTAATCCGTCTGTTATTAAGTCGGTTGCTGAGCAAGTGAAAGAAATTGCTGAGTTAGACGTAGAAGTAGCAGTTGTTGTTGGCGGTGGTAACATTTGGCGCGGTAAGATTGGTAGCGAAATGGGAATGGATCGTGCAACGGCTGACTATATGGGAATGTTAGCAACGGTAATGAACTCTTTAGCTCTTCAAGACAGCTTAGAGAATTTAGGAGTTCAAACACGTGTACAAACTTCTATTGAAATGCGTCAAGTGGCGGAACCATATATTCGCCGTAAAGCAAATCGTCATTTAGAGAAAAAACGTGTTGTTATTTTTGCAGCAGGTACAGGAAACCCTTACTTCTCTACTGATACAACAGCAGCACTACGTGCAGCTGAGATTGAGGCAGATGTTATTTTAATGGCGAAAAATAATGTAGATGGCGTATATAGTGCAGATCCAACTGTTGATGAAACAGCAACAAAATATGAGTCACTTACATATTTAGATGTCTTAAAAGAAGGTTTAGGTGTAATGGATTCTACAGCTTCTTCTTTATGTATGGATAATGACATTCCATTAATTGTATTCTCTATTATGGAAGAAGGAAATATTAAGCGCGCCGTTCTCGGCGAAAATATTGGAACAATTGTGAGGGGGAAATAATAATGGGACAACAAGTTTTAAGCAATGCAAAAGAGAAAATGGAAAAAGCAACTGCTGCATATTCTCGTGAACTTTCAACAGTTCGTGCAGGACGCGCAAGTGCTTCTGTATTAGATAAAGTACAAGTAGATTACTACGGTGCACCAACACCTGTTGTACAATTAGCAAATATTACAGTGCCAGAAGCACGTTTACTAGTTATTCAGCCATACGATAAGACATCTATCGGCGATATTGAAAAAGCAATTTTAAAAGCTGACTTAGGATTAAATCCTTCTAATGATGGTTCTGTCATTCGTATTGCGTTCCCTGCATTAACAGAAGAACGTCGTCGTGAACTTGTGAAAGTTGTGAAAAAATATTCTGAAGATGCAAAAGTAGCTGTTCGTAACGTTCGCCGTGATGCAAATGATGAGTTGAAAAAACTTGAGAAAAACGGTGAAATTACAGAAGATGATTTAAGAGGGTACACAGAAGATATCCAAAAAGAAACGGATAAATATATCGCAAAAGTTGACGATATTACAAAAAACAAAGAAAAAGAAATTATGGAAGTGTAATCGCGAAGCTTTCGCAAATATGACCCTCTTCTTAAGGGGGTCTTTTTACACTTTTAGGCATATGTCTGCTCGTTGGAGGGTTTGAATGATGTTTAAAAAACTTCCTTTTTTTAAAGGCAATAAGATCGCGTCGTTTGATCATCTCGTAGAAGAAGCAAAAAAAGGAGAAATTCCAGCGCATATTGCAATCATTATGGATGGTAATGGAAGATGGGCGAAAAGAAGGGCGATGCCTCGCATTGCAGGTCATCATGAAGGAATGCAAGTCGTAAAGAAAATTACGAAATTTGCTAGTAAGCTCGGTGTCAAAGTACTGACCCTTTACGCCTTTTCTACAGAGAACTGGAAAAGACCGAAATTAGAAGTGGATTATTTAATGAAACTTCCTGAAGAATTTTTAGGTACATTTTTGCCAGAGCTCAATGAACAAAATGTACAAGTACGTGTGATAGGACAAAAGGATCGTCTTCCAACTCATACGCGCAGGGCGATGGAAAAAGCGATTGAAGATACGAAAGATAACACGGGTTTAATCTTAAATTTTGCGTTAAACTATGGAAGTCGTGATGAAATTGTGTCTGCTGTGCAAAATATGGTTAGGGATAGTGAAGAAGGAAAACTTCGTTCTGCAGAAATAACAGAAGATACTATTTCTTCGTATTTAATGACAAGAACATTGCCTGATCCTGATTTACTAATTCGAACAAGCGGTGAAATCCGTATTAGTAATTTTATGCTGTGGCAAATTGCTTATACAGAACTTTGGTTTACCGATGTAAATTGGCCGGATTTTACAGAAGAACATTTATTACAGTCTATTACTGACTTCCAAAATAGAGGTCGCAGATTTGGAGGCGTGTAGAAAGAGAGGGTTTGGTAGTGAAACAGAGAATGATTACTGGAGTGATTGCTGCCGCGCTATTCATTCCCATCGTATTTTACGGTGGCGTGCCTTTTACAATTTTAGTGTATGCATTAGCTTCTGTTGGATTATATGAATTAATTCGAATGAATAAGCTAACGATTATTTCTGTGCCAACAGTTTTAGCAGCATTATTGCTGTGGACTATTTTAGTTCCAAGTAATGTAACGGGCGTATTTGAAACAATTGGTTTAACGAAAGTGGACATTACATTTGTAATTGTCTTATTGCTTTTATCATATACTGTCCTTTCTAAGAATACATTTACTTTTGACAATGCTGCATTTTTATTGATGGCAACAACTTATGTTGCAATGGGGTTCTTTTATTTGAATGAAACTCGTATTGCAGGAATTCAATATGTATTTTATGCATTGTTTGTGATTTGGGCAACGGATTCTGGTGCTTACTTTATTGGAAAAGCAATCGGGAAACGCAAACTTTGGCCAGAAATTAGTCCAAATAAAACGATAGAAGGTTCTATCGGCGGTATTTTATGTGGAATTGTTGTTGCTCTTGTGTATAATGTATTTTTACCGGTTCATTCAAATATAAGTGTCCTTATTGCAGTTACAACTGCAATATCGGTATTTGGCCAAATTGGAGACTTAGTAGAATCGGCATTTAAACGTCATTATGGTGTGAAAGATTCAGGTACAATTTTACCAGGACACGGTGGTATTCTCGATCGAACTGACAGCTGGTTATTTGTATTACCGTTATTACATTTCTTACATTTCATTTAATGAACGAACGAGGAGTTGGAGTAATGAAAACCATTAGTTTATTAGGTGCAAGTGGATCAATTGGAACGCAAACATTAGATGTATTGCGCTCGCACCAAGACCAATTCCGTCTCGTTGCTTTTTCTGTTGGGAGAAACATTGAGTTTGCTCAGCAAATGATTCAAGAGTTTTCTCCTGAGATTGTGTCTGTACAACAAAAGGAAGATGCTTGGCGATTACAAACAGTTTGTGGAAATACGAAAATTGTATATGGAGATGAAGGGCTGCTTGAAGTTGCACTTCATCCAGATGCAGAAATACTTGTAAACGCTGTTGTTGGTAGTGTCGGATTACTACCGACATTACGAGCAATTGAGGCGAAAAAAACGATTGCAATTGCAAATAAAGAAACATTAGTAACAGCAGGACATTTAGTTATGGAAGCTGCAAAAAAGCATAACGTACCTTTACTTCCTGTAGATAGTGAGCACTCTGCTATTTTCCAATGCTTAAACGGAGAAAATGAGAAGCGTATTTCTCGATTAATTTTGACAGCATCAGGTGGAAGTTTCCGAGATAAAACGAGGAATGAACTTCAACATGTGACAGTAGAAGATGCACTTCGTCATCCAAACTGGTCTATGGGTTCGAAAATTACAATTGATTCTGCTACAATGATGAATAAGGGATTAGAGGTTATCGAAGCGCATTGGCTTTTTAATATCCCTTATGAGCAAATCGATGTTGTATTACATAAAGAAAGTATCATTCACTCAATGGTTGAGTTTGAAGATCGCAGTGTAATGGCGCAGCTTGGTACACCAGATATGCGTGTTCCAATTCAATATGCACTTACTTACCCTGATCGTTTTTCACTTCCAAACGCTAAACAGCTGAATTTATGGGAAATTGGAACATTACATTTTCAAACAATGGATATGGAACGTTTCCGTTGCCTTCGATTTGCATATGAAGCTGGGAAAACGGGAGGAAGTATGCCAACTGTGATGAATGCAGCTAATGAAGCCGCTGTAGAAGCTTTTCTGCAAAAGAAAATCAGTTTCTTAACAGTAGAAGACCTCATTGAAAAAGCAATGCACCATCACAATGTCATTGCGCGTCCAAGCTTAGAAGAAATTCAGGAAATCGATGCTGCCACAAGACGATTTGTGATGGAACAAATTTAGCAAAGGTGGTTATGGAACTTGAATACAGCGATTACCTTTATTTTAATTTTCGGTGCACTCGTGTTTTTCCATGAACTTGGACATTTGTACTTTGCCAAACGTGCTGGCATTTTGTGTCGTGAATTTGCCATTGGTTTTGGTCCAAAATTGTTCTCGTTTGAAAAAAATGAAACAGTTTATACAGTTCGTTTACTTCCACTTGGTGGTTATGTACGAATGGCTGGAGAGGATCCAGAAACAATTGAACTAAAACCGGGTACAAAAGTTGGACTTGTGTTAAACGAAAAAGAAGAGGTTACGAAAATTGTTTTGGATAATCGTGAAAAATATCCAAATGTTCGTGTTGTTGAAGTGGAACAAGCTGACTTGGAACATAAGCTAATCATATCTGGATATGAAGAGTATGAAGAAGATTTACAAACATTTCGGGTTCACGAGAAAGCTCGTTACGTTTCAGCAGGAGAGGAGACGCAGATTGCGCCGTTTAATCGGCAATTTGGCTCAAAAACGTTAGGACAACGAGCGCTTGCTATTGTTGCTGGTCCAGCAATGAACTTTGTTCTTGCTTTCGTTATATTTATTATCATTGGTTTTGTACAAGGAATTCCTGTAGATAAACCAATGATTGGAAAAGTGGTATCTGGTAGCGTGGCGCAGAAAGCTGGATTACATGAAGATGACATCGTTACGTCCATTAATAATGAATCAACAAATAGTTGGAAAGATGTAGTGAATATCGTTCGTGAAAATCCAGGAAAAGAAATTACGATGAATGTAACACGTGATAGTCAAAAAGTAACGATACAAGTTACTCCTGCTGCTGAAAAAGAAGGGGACGTTACAGTTGGTAGAATTGGAGTACAATCGCCTGTTGAAAAGTCTCTATTTGGTTCAATTAAAGCAGGATTTGATGAAACATATAAATGGACAAAACTCATTTTTGGTTCCCTTATGCAGCTAATTACAGGACATTTCTCTATTAATGATTTATCTGGCCCAGTGGGGATTTATAATTTAACAGGTCAAGTTGTAGAGTATGGTACTATTCGTGTTCTTAGTTTAACAGCTGTTTTAAGTATAAATCTTGGTTTGTTTAATTTATTACCTATTCCTGCACTAGACGGGGGACGCCTTTTCTTCTTCTTAATTGAAGCGCTCCGCGGAAAACCGATTGATCGTCAAAAAGAAGGAATGGTTCACTTTATTGGTTTTGCTTTATTAATGTTACTTATGTTAGTTGTGACATGGAATGATATACGGAAGTTTTTCTTATAAAAGAGGTGCTATGAAATGAAACAAAGTATGATATTTAGTCCTACATTGCGTGAAGTACCAGCTGATGCGGAAATTAAAAGCCATCAGCTTCTACTACGCGCAGGATTTATGCGTCAAAATGCTTCGGGTATATATAGTTTTTTACCGCTTGGTCTGAAAGTATTGCATAAAGTAGAGCATATTGTTCGCGAAGAAATGGAGAAGGCTGGTGCAATAGAATTGTTAATGCCAGCTCTTCAAGCAGCTGAATTATGGCAAGAATCTGGACGCTGGTATTCATATGGTTCAGAATTAATGCGTATGAATGATCGGAATAATCGTGAGTTTGCGTTAGGAGCAACACATGAAGAAGTTATTACGGATCTTGTACGTGATGAAATTAAGTCATATAAAAAATTACCTTTAACACTTTATCAAATTCAAACAAAATTCCGTGATGAACAGCGACCTCGTTTTGGTTTGCTACGCGGAAGAGAGTTTTTAATGAAGGATGCATATTCCTTCCACGCGACGCAAGAGAGTTTAGATGAAGTGTATAATCGTCTTTTCCAAGCGTACTCTAACATTTTCACACGTTGTGGTTTAAACTTCCGTGCTGTTATCGCTGACTCTGGAGCAATGGGCGGAAAAGATACACATGAATTTATGGTGTTATCAGATGTAGGAGAAGATACAATTGCATATTCTGATACATCTGATTATGCTGCAAATATTGAGATGGCACCTGTTATTGCTTCTTATGAAAAGAGCGATGAAGTAGAAAAAGAGCTTGAAAAAGTAGCAACGCCAGATCAAAAATCAATTGAAGAAGTATCTGCGTTCTTAAATATTGAGGCATCAAATTGTATTAAGTCTATGGTCTTTAAAGTAGACGAGAAATTTATTGTTGCTCTTGTTCGCGGAGACCATGAAGTAAACGATGTTAAGGTGAAAAACCTATTCGGTGCTTCTGTTGTTGAACTTGCATCTCATGAAGAAGTAAAAGATTTATTAAACTGTGAAGTCGGCTCTTTAGGTCCAATTGGTGTAACAGGAGTAGAAGTAATTGCTGATCATGCTATACAAACTATCGTAAATGGATGTTGCGGAGCAAATGAAGAAGGTTTCCATTACGTGAATGTAAACCCAGAACGTGACTTTAAAGTAAGCCAATACACAGATTTACGTTTCATCCAAGAAGGAGACCTTTCTCCAGACGGCAAGGGAACAATTCGCTTTGCTCGCGGTATTGAAGTGGGACATGTATTTAAACTTGGTACACGCTATAGTGAATCTATGAATGCGACATTCTTGGATGAAAATGGTAAAACACAACCGATTATTATGGGTTGCTACGGAATTGGTGTATCTCGTACAGTTGCAGCGATCGCTGAGCAATTTAATGATGAGAACGGCTTAGTTTGGCCAAAGGCAGTTGCGCCATTCCATGTACATGTGATTCCAGTAAATATGAAATCTGATGCACAGCGTGAAGTCGGTGAAAATATCTACAATTCATTACAAGAGCAAGGGTATGAAGTATTATTAGATGACCGTGCAGAACGTGCAGGCGTAAAATTTGCTGATGCAGACTTATTTGGTCTTCCAGTTCGAGTAACAGTTGGTAAAAAAGCCGATGAAGGCATTGTCGAAGTAAAAGTACGTGCAACAAATGAATCTGCAGAAGTGAAAGTAGAAGAACTTCACACATACATTGCTAATATTTTAAAATAAGAAGAGGTACCTCGCTATGAGGTACCTTCTCTTGCTATGAGAAGAGCAATGGAAGTTTCTTGATATGATGAAAGGAGGCTGCATATGTCGTTAACAAACGAACAACAAGAGCGTTTTCAAATTTTGCTTGAGCAATTACAAATTCCTGAAAATCTTGTAAATGAATATTTGCAAGGTGGCGGTATTCAAAAATTACTTGTTGATAAAGTGAATAAGAGCTGGTGTTTTTATTTGCAAGTTTCACGTATTTTACCAGCGCAAGTATATGAATTATTAGAAGCGCAATTGCAAAGGTCATTTTCACATATTGCGAAAACATCGTTTATGTTAGAAACAGAAAATAAGAACTATACAGAAGCAGATGTCCAAGCATATTGGCCAATTTGTACAAATAAAATTACATTTTCTCCAATGTTTGCTTATTTAAAAGAGAAGCCGCCTCAAACGAATGGTGTGAAATTATTATTAGATGTAAATAACGATTTAGAAGCACAGACGGTTAAGAAAAATCTTGCGAAACCAATTGGAGATCAATATGAGGTGTTTGGGTTTCCGCGTTTTCAGCTTGAAACAAATGTAAAGCAAAATGATGAGGAAGTTCAAAAATTTCGTGAGCAAACAAAGCAAGAAGATCGTCAGCGTGTAATGCAAGCGATGGAAGAAATGGCAAAACGACAAGCGGAAGAACAAAATGAAATGGTGCATGAGGGACCTATTGTTCTTGGCTACTTGATTAAGCCTGATGAAGAAATTACACCACTTCGTGAAATTCAAGATGAGGAAAGAAGAAAAACAGTACAAGGTTATGTATTTGATGTTGAAACGAAAGAACTGCGAAGCGGGCGTACGTTATTGACATTAAAGATAACTGATTATACCGATTCCATTATGATTAAAATGTTCTCACGCGATAAAGAAGATATTCCGCTTTTGCAATCATTGAAAAAAGGAATGTGGGTAAAAGCGCGTGGATCCGTTCAAAACGATACGTTTGTTCGAGACTTGGTCATGATTGCAAACGATATTAATGAAATAACAGGGCCGTCTCGGAAAGATAAAGCACCTGAGGGAGAAAAAAGGGTAGAGCTTCATATGCATACTCCGATGAGTCAAATGGATGCTGTAACATCTGTATCGACACTTGTAAGTCAAGCGGCAAAATGGGGACATGAAGCAATAGCGGTGACAGATCATGCTGTTGCACAAGCTTTTCCTGAGGCGTATTCTGCTGGGAAAAAAGCAGGAATTAAAGTGATTTTTGGTGTAGAAGCGAACCTTGTTAATGATGGTGTACCAATTGCGTATAATGAAGAACATCGACTACTTGCTGATGAGACATATGTTGTATTCGACGTTGAGACGACAGGGTTATCAGCTGTATATGATACGGTTATTGAGCTTGCTGCTGTGAAAGTAAAAGGTGGAGAAATTATCGATCGTTTTGAATCCTTTGCAAATCCACATCAACCTTTATCAGCAACAATCATCGAATTAACAGGTATTACAGACGATATGTTAACGGATGCACCAGAAGTAGAAGAAGTGTTTAAAAAGTTTGAACAGTGGATGGGTAATCACACACTTGTCGCTCATAATGCAAGCTTTGATATGGGGTTCTTAAATGTTGGATTTAAGAAAAGTGGTCTAGAAAAAACGAAAAACCCAGTTATCGATACGTTAGAGTTGGCGCGTTTCTTATTTCCAGAGATGAAAAATCATCGTTTAAATACGTTATGTAAAAAGCTTGATATTGAATTAACACAACATCACCGTGCCATTTATGATACAGAAGCAACTGGTTATTTGCTTGTGAAAATGCTAAAAAGTGTAATCGAAAAAGGATTTGAATATCACGATCAGTTAAATGACAGTATGGGACAAGGTGATGCATATAAACGTGGACGTCCAAGTCATGTGACGCTGCTTGCAACATCGGATGAAGGGCTGAAGAACTTATATAAACTTGTTTCTTACGCTCATCTTCAATACTTCTACCGTGTACCGCGTATTCCGCGTTCTTTATTAAAGAAGTATCGCGAAGGTATATTAGTTGGTACAGCTTGTGATAAAGGCGAAGTATTTGAAGCGATGATGCAAAAGGCACCAGAAGAAGTAGAGGAAATTGCACAGTTTTATGACTACATCGAGGTTATGCCTCCAGAGGTGTTACGACATTTGGTGGAGCTTGAGTTCGTTCGTGATGAGGGTCAATTGAAAACAATTATTTCTAACTTAGTAAAGTTAGGTGAAACGTTAGATAAGCCTGTTGTTGCAACCGGGAATGTTCATTATCTAAATCCTGAAGATGCAATGTATCGTAAAATTTTAGTAAGTTCGCAAGGTGGAGCAAACCCATTAAATCGTCATTCATTGCCGCCTGTATATTTCAGAACAACAGATGAAATGCTAGATTGCTTCTCCTTCTTAGGAGAAGAGAAAGCAAAAGAACTTGTTGTAACCAATACGAAAAAAATCGCATCGATGATCGGTGAAGTAAAGCCTGTAAAAGATGACCTTTACACTCCAAAAATTGAAGGTGCAGACGATGAAACGCGGGATATGAGTTACGAAATGGCGCGGAGTATTTACGGGGATGAACTTCCAGAAATTGTAGAAGCCCGTTTGGAAAAAGAATTGAAAAGTATTATTGGACATGGATTTGCTGTTATTTATTTGATTTCACATAAGTTAGTAAAGAAATCTCTTGTTGATGGCTATCTTGTTGGCTCACGTGGTTCGGTTGGTTCGTCATTTGTTGCGACAATGATGGAGATTACAGAGGTAAATCCTTTGCCACCACATTATGTTTGTCCAAATTGTAAACATTCACAGTTTTTTAATGATGGTTCAGTCGGTTCTGGATTTGATTTACCTGATAAAGATTGTCCAAACTGCGGAACTGCATATAAAAAAGATGGCCATGATATTCCGTTCGAAACCTTCCTAGGCTTTAAAGGAGATAAGGTTCCGGATATTGATTTGAACTTCTCGGGAGAATATCAACCTCGCGCTCATAACTATACGAAAGTGCTGTTTGGTGAAGATAATGTATATCGTGCCGGAACAATTGGTACAGTTGCTGAAAAAACGGCGTATGGTTATGTGAAAGGCTATGCATCAGATCATAATTTAACGATACGAGGAGCAGAAGTGGATCGCCTTGTAGCGGGTTGTACAGGTGTTAAGAGAACGACGGGACAGCATCCAGGTGGTATTATCGTAGTCCCAGATTACATGGATGTCTTCGATTTTACACCTATTCAATATCCAGCAGATTCTTTAGATGCGGAGTGGAGAACAACACATTTTGATTTCCATTCTATTCATGATAATTTATTAAAACTTGATATACTTGGACACGATGATCCGACAGTTATTCGTATGCTTCAAGATTTAAGTGGAGTGGATCCAAAAACAATTCCGACTGATGATCCAGAAGTAATGAAAATTTTCTCAGGTACAGAATCGCTCGGCGTAACAGAAGAACAAATTAACTGTAAAACAGGTACACTTGGTATCCCGGAATTTGGTACAAAATTCGTTCGTCAAATGTTAGAGGAAACAAAGCCAACGACATTCTCTGAGCTTGTTCAAATTTCTGGATTATCACACGGCACAGATGTATGGCTCGGAAACGCAAATGAGTTAATCTATGACGGTACATGTACACTGAGTGAAGTAATTGGTTGTCGTGATGATATTATGGTGTATTTAATTTACCAAGGTTTAGAACCGTCCTTGGCATTTAAAATTATGGAATCTGTACGTAAGGGGAAAGGTGTGCCTCCAGAGTGGGAAGAGGAAATGCGTAATAATAATGTGCCAGGATGGTATATTGATTCATGTAAAAAGATTAAGTACATGTTCCCGAAGGCCCATGCGGCAGCATATGTCCTAATGGCTGTGCGCATCGCATATTTCAAAGTGCATTTTGCGCTCTTGTTTTATGCGGCATATTTCACAGTTCGTGCAGATGATTTTGATTTAGATGCAATGGTAAAAGGTTCAGCATCTATCCGTGCTAAAATTGATGAAATTACGCAAAAAGGATTAGATGCATCGCCGAAAGAGAAAAGTTTACTAACAGTATTAGAGATGACGCTAGAGATGTGTGAACGTGGTTACTCATTTCAAAAGGTTGATTTATATCGCTCTAGTGCAAGTGATTTTATTATTGATGGGGATACATTGATTCCACCATTTAATGCAATACCTGGTCTTGGTACAAATGCTGCGTTGAATATCGTAGCAGCACGTGAAAATGGCGAGTTCTTATCGAAAGAGGATTTACAGCAGCGCAGTAAGATTTCAAAAACAATTATTGAGTATTTAGACAGTCAAGGTTGTTTAGGAGAACTACCGGATCAAAACCAGCTATCTCTGTTCTAATAGGTAGGAAAAGTCTTTGCAAAACCATGGTTGCTATGCTATACTAGTAAGCGAGATAACCATGTCATGTATATTTTTTTAAAAAAAGAGTGGGGAAACCCACTCTTTCGTGTTACTATCTATGTTTCTGCGCCAAGACGATAGATGAGGCGCTTCTGTCGTATATACATATTTTGTTACAAGTTTTACTTCTTAAATTTGGTAATACTAAGACAGATATTCCCTGCTTATTGGCAGGGGCTTTTGTTAGCTAACGAGAAAGAATATACAAGCTGCGTTGGTTAACTGTACGCAGAGTGAAATCTTTCAAACGGTACATGGCGGCAGAAAGGAGGCTGTTTATGGATAAGAAAGTTACAGAAGTTGTTGAAGCACTTGCGCAGCCAATTGTCGAAGAGCTTGGTCTTGAGCTTGTAGATGTAGAGTATGTGAAAGAAGGAAAAGATTGGTTTTTACGCGTATCCATTGACTCTGATACAGGAGTAGATATTGAGGAATGTGGTGCGGTAAGTGAGCGATTAAGTGAAGCTTTAGATAAAGAGGATCCGATTCCTCATCTTTACTTTTTAGATGTATCCTCTCCAGGAGCGGAGCGTCCATTAAAGAAAGAAAAAGATTTCCATCAAGCAGTAGAAAAACAAGTTGCGATTAAAACATATGAGCCAATCGATGGTGAGAAAATGTTTGAAGGAAAACTACTCGCGTACGATGGAACAACAATCACATTACTATTAACAATTAAAACACGTAAAAAAGAAATCCAAATTCCAATGGATAAAGTTGCCAATGCGCGACTTGCAGTTACGTTTTAGTAAGAAGGGGGATCCTCATGAGCACTGAGTTGTTAGATGCTTTGCTCGTATTAGAACAAGAAAAAGGTATAAGCAAAGATATTATTATTGATGCTATTGAAGCAGCTTTAATCTCTGCTTATAAACGAAATTTTAACCAAGCGCAAAATGTTCGCGTTAGCTTCAACCCTGAAGTTGGAACTATTCAAGTATTAGCGCGTAAAGATGTAGTGGAAAATGTATTTGATCCACGTCTTGAAATTTCTGTTGAAAAAGCGAGACAAATTAATCCAAACTATCAAGAGGGCGATGTATTAGAACTTGAAGTTACGCCCAAAGATTTCGGACGTATTGCAGCACAAACAGCAAAACAAGTTGTGACGCAACGTGTACGCGAGGCAGAGCGTGGCGTTATTTATTCTGAGTTTAGCGATCGTGAAGAAGACATTATGGTTGGTATTGTACAACGTCAAGATGCTCGCTTTATTTATGTAAGTTTAGGAAAAGTAGAAGCGCTTTTACCTGTAAGTGAGCAAATGCCTAACGAACAATATAAACCGCATGATCGCATTCGTGTTTTCATTACAAAAGTAGAGAAAACAACAAAAGGGCCACAAATTTATGTATCTCGTACACATCCAGGTCTTTTAAAGCGTCTGTTTGAAATTGAAGTGCCAGAGATTTATGATGGAACTGTAGAAATTCGTTCTGTAGCACGTGAAGCTGGAGATCGTTCTAAAATCTCTGTGTACTCTGAAAACATCGATGTAGATCCAGTAGGTTCTTGTGTAGGGCCGAAAGGACAACGTGTACAACGCATTGTAGATGAGCTAAAAGGTGAAAAAATTGATATTGTTCGCTGGTCAAATGATCCAGTTGAATATGTAGCAAATTCATTGAGTCCATCACAAGTTGTAAAAGTGCTTGTAAACGAAGAAGAAAAAGCAACCACTGTAATTGTTCCAGATCATCAGCTTTCTTTAGCGATTGGTAAGCGTGGTCAAAATGCGCGACTTGCAGCGAAGTTAACTGGCTGGAAAATTGATATTAAAAGTGAGTCTGATGCGAAACAACTAGGACTTTTAACAGAAGAAGATATGATGATCGCATTCGATTCTGCTGAAGACGAAATCGAATAGAGGTGATGAACGTGAGCAATCGAAAAGTTCCGTTACGAAAATGTGTTGTAACACAAGAGATGAAATCAAAACGCGAGCTCATTCGCATTGTTCGTTCCAAAGAGGGTGACGTTTCTATTGATTTGACAGGCAAACAATCAGGACGCGGTGCATACTTGTCAAAAGATAAAGAATGCATTTCCCAGGCGAAAAAGAAGAATATTTTGGAACATCACTTAAAAGCGAAAATTAATGACTCTCTTTATGAAGAGCTAATCGAGCTTGTTGAGAAGGAGTCGAAGTAAGTGTCCAATTGGAAATCATTTTTAGGGCTAGCTAATCGAGCCCGAAAGATTATATCGGGTGAAGAGCTTGTTTTAAAAGAAGTTCGAGGCGGTAAAGCGAGGCTCGTATTGCTTTCTGAAGATGCGTCAGCGAATACAACAAAGCGCATTACGGACAAAACAACGTTCTACAACGTACCAATGAGAAAAGTCGAAAATCGACAAGAGTTAGGGCATGCGATTGGGAGAGAAGAACGAGTCGTTGTAGCGGTGTTAGATGACGGCTTTGCTAAGAAGCTGCTTAGCATGCTCGATACAACTTACCGGGGGTGAAGGTATGAGCAAAATTCGAGTATATGAATATGCAAAAAAGCACAATATCTCAAGTAAAGATATTATTACAAAACTAAAAGAAATGAATATTGAGGTTTCGAATCATATGGCGATGTTAGATGATGAAGTAGTAAACAAGTTAGATAATCAATATAATGATGGAGCAGAAAAAACTTCTGTTGCAGATGAGTTTGAAGTAGAAGAAAAAGTTGTTCGTAGTAAAAAGAATAGCAATAAGAATAAGAAAAAAGGTAAAGGGAATCAAGACAAACGTCAAGAAAACTTTGCTGGAAGACAACAAACGCAAACGGTAGAAACACCAGATAAAATCACTTTCGCTGGTACACTTGCTGTAGGCGAATTGGCAAAAAAATTAAGTAAAGAGCCATCCGAAATTATTAAAAAGCTCTTTATGCTTGGAATCATGGCAACAATTAACCAAGATTTAGATAAAGAAACAATTGAGCTAATTGCTAGTGATTACGGTATTGAAGTAGAAGAAGAAGTGATTGTTAGTGAAACAGAATTTGAAACGTTTATGGACGAGCAAGACGATGAAGAAAACTTAAAAGAACGTCCGGCTGTTGTTACAATTATGGGACACGTTGACCATGGTAAAACAACATTACTTGACTCTATTCGTAATTCAAAAGTAACTGCTGGTGAAGCGGGCGGAATTACTCAGCATATCGGTGCATACCAAGTTGAAGTAAACGACAAAAAAATTACGTTCCTAGATACACCAGGTCACGCAGCATTTACAACAATGCGTGCACGCGGTGCGCAAGTTACGGATATTACAATTCTAGTTGTAGCAGCTGATGACGGTGTTATGCCACAAACAGTTGAAGCGATTAACCACGCGAAAGCAGCTGGAGTACCAATTATTGTTGCTGTGAATAAAATGGATAAACCATCAGCAAATCCAGACCGTGTAATGCAAGAGTTAACTGAATATGAGTTAGTTCCAGAAGCTTGGGGCGGCGATACAATCTTCGTACCAATCTCTGCCATTAAAGGTGAAGGAATTGACAACTTGTTAGAAATGATTCTTCTTGTAAGTGAAGTAGAAGAATATAAGGCAAATCCAAATCGCTATGCAACTGGTACAGTAATCGAAGCACAGCTTGATAAAGGTAAAGGAACAATCGCGACATTACTTGTTCAAAACGGTACACTTCGAGTAGGAGACCCAATCGTTGTTGGTACATCATTCGGCCGTGTTCGTGCGATGGTAAATGATATTGGTCGTCGTGTAAAAGTTGCTGGTCCGTCTACTCCTGTTGAAATTACAGGCTTAAACGAAGTACCACAAGCAGGCGATCGCTTTATGGCATTTGCTGATGAGAAGAAAGCGCGTCAAATCGGTGAATCACGTGCACAACAAGCATTGGTTGCACAGCGCGGTGAAAAATCTAAATTAAGCCTTGAAGATTTATTCCAACAAATTCAAGAAGGCGATGTAAAAGAAATTAACTTGATTGTGAAAGCAGATGTACAAGGTTCTGTAGAAGCAATGGCAGCATCACTTCGTAAAATTGATGTTGAAGGCGTAAAAGTGAAAATCATCCATACTGGCGTAGGTGCAATTACAGAATCTGATATTATTTTAGCTTCTGCATCTAATGCAATCGTAATCGGATTTAACGTACGTCCTGATGTCAATGCGAAACGTACAGCTGAATTAGAAAACGTTGATATTCGTTTGCACCGTATTATTTATAAAGTAATCGAAGAAATCGAAGCAGCAATGCAAGGTATGCTAGATCCTGAATTCGTAGAAAAAGTAATTGGTCAAGCAGAAGTTCGTCAAACGTTTAAAGTAACGAAAGTTGGAACAATTGCAGGCTGTTACGTAACTGATGGTAAAATCACACGTGATAGCGGCGTACGTATCATTCGTGATGGCGTAGTTATTTTCGAAGGACAGCTTGATACGTTAAAACGTTTCAAAGATGACGTAAAAGAAGTTGCACAAAACTATGAGTGTGGTATCACAATTGAAAGATATAATGATCTTAAAGAAGGGGACATCATTGAGGCGTACATTATGGAAGAAGTGAAGCGATGATTATCGCTTCACTCTCATTTGAGTGTATGATTTATGATGTGCATTCTTTAAAAGAGAAACGAGCAATTTTACAGCGTATTTTAACTCGTGTGAAACAAAGGTACAATGTATCTGTTTCAGAAGTTGGACACCAGGATGTATGGCAACGTACAGAAATTGCAATCGTTTCCGTATCCTCAAATCGTGTTGTCTGCGAAAAAGAAATGAATCGTGTACTTGCGTATATTGACTCATTTCCTGAGATTGAACGTACGATAACACAATTGGAATGGTATTGAATGAGGTGATTAGTTATGAAGCTACGTGCAAATCGCGTGGGCGAGCAAATGAAGAAAGAATTAGGCGAAATTATCAGTCGCAAAATTAAAGATCCACGTATCGGTTTTGTGACGGTAACAGATGTGCAAGTAAGTGGGGATTTACAGATTGCCAAAGTATATATTTCTGTTTTAGGAGACGAAGAGCAGAAAGAAAATACGTTAAAGGGCTTAGCGAAGGCAAAAGGCTTTATTCGTTCTGAAATTGGACAACGTATTCGTCTTCGGAAAACACCTGAAATCTCCTTTGAATTTGATGAATCGATTGGATATGGTCATCGAATTGATACGCTTTTACACGAAATTAATAAAGACGGTAAACGTGAAGAATAATGGATAGACACTTGTCTATCCATTTTTTCAATGTCAAATAAGTTTTACATAAAAAAGTATAATGATGAGGTGAACATATGGAAGGTGTATTGCTATTACATAAACCAAAAGGGATGACATCGCATGATTGCGTATTTAAGTTAAGAAAAATATTAAGAGAGAAACGCATAGGGCATACAGGAACTTTAGACCCGGATGTGACAGGTGTATTACCGATTTGTGTAGGACGTGCTACAAAAATTGCACAGTTTTTAACGAGTGAAACAAAAACATATGAAGGTGAAGTCACGCTAGGCTTTTCGACAACTACAGAAGATGCTTCAGGTGAAATTGTTGAAAAACAGGACGTAAGTCGTATTATTACACGTAAAGAAGTAGAATCTGTATTAGCAGAGTTAACGGGAACACTTGAACAAGTACCACCGATGTACTCAGCTGTAAAAGTGAATGGAAAGAAATTATATGAATATGCAAGGGCGGGAATAGAAGTAGAGCGTCCAGTTCGTACAATTACAATTCATGACTTTACTTTACTTGATGACCGTGAGGTGTTTGAGGGTGCAACAGTTTCCTTCCGTTTTCGAGTGACTTGTAGCAAAGGGACATACGTGAGAACATTAGCTGTGATGATTGGGGAAAAGCTTGGATTTCCAGCGCATATGTCAGATCTTGTACGAACAGCATCAGGAGAGTTTAACTTAGAAGATTGCATATCATTTGAAGAAATTGAGCAAAACGTGCAAAATGGAACAGTAGAGTCTATCTTCATTTCCATTGATGAAGCTTTACATAAGTTTCCGAAAGTGGTTGTCGATGAAGAACAAGCAGAAAAAGTGAAGAATGGCATGTTCTTACCGAATAAAGAGCAATTGATAGCGCCATTTATTACGGTCTTTGATGAAAATGAACGCTGCTTAGCGATTTATGAACATCATCCAAAACTTCCAGGTATGTTGAAACCAATGAAAGTACTTGTGAATAATCAAGAATTACAGCTATAATGAATAATTAGAAGGATTATTATAGAAAAAGGTGAATTCAAGCGTGAAACTCATTCATTTAACTCATCCTCATGCATTAAACAAAGTGGAAATAGAGCCTACTGTGATGGCATTAGGGTATTTTGATGGTATTCACTTAGGTCATCAACGTGTCATTCGCACTGCAAAAAAGGTGGCGGAAGAACGAGGGTTTAAAAGTGCTGTTATGACTTTTCATCCGCATCCGTCTGTTGTATTAGGGAAAAAGGAAGCGCATGTGGAGTATATTACGCCTTTACGAAGCAAAGAAAAAGTGATTGCAAGTTTAGGAATTGATATTTTATATGTTGTGAAATTTGACGAAGCATTTGCAAATCTATTGCCACAACAATTTGTAGATGATTATATCATTGGGCTGAATGCAAGGCATGTTGTAGCTGGTTTTGATTATTCATACGGACGTTTAGGAAAAGGGACGATGGAAACTTTGCCATTTCATGCAAGAGGGGAGTTTACACAAACCGTGATTGAAAAAGTAGAATTTCAAGAAGAAAAAGTAAGTTCCACATTATTGCGAAAACATATTCGTAGCGGAGAAATGGAACAAATTCCATCTATTTTAGGCAGACTGTATACTGTTGAAGGGATAGTTGTTCATGGAGATAAGCGAGGACGCCAAATTGGTTTTCCGACAGCAAATGTCGCTTTAAATGATGCATATCTTTTGCCACCTGTTGGTGTATACGCTGTTCGAATGAAAGTAAATGATGAGTGGCATGAAGGTGTATGTAATATCGGATATAAACCGACTTTTAAGGAAAATGAAAAGCAGCTTTCTATTGAAGTGCATCTTTTTGAATTTCAGCGTGATATATATGATGAGTCTGTTGTTGTAGAGTGGTATATGCGAATTCGCGAAGAAAAAAAGTTCAATGGTATTGATGAGTTAGTTGCACAAATTGCAAAAGATAAAAGAATAGCAGAAGATTATTTTAGCCGTGCAAATAATATACTTGCTTTTTCTAATGAAAAGTAGTATTCTATCTTATGTACTTTACAATAACCATTGCTTGGCATTACGACTCACCGACGTTTGCTAGGTAACTGGGGATTTATTACTTAGGAGGTGAAATAGGATGGCTTTAACACAAGAGCGTAAAAACGAAATCATTGCACAATTTAGAACTCATGAGACTGATACTGGTTCTCCAGAAGTTCAAGTTGCTGTCCTAACGGAGCAAATTAACACTCTAAATGAGCACTTACGTACTCACAAGAAAGATCATCATTCACGTCGCGGTCTTTTAAAGATGGTTGGTAAACGTCGTAACTTACTTACTTACCTTCGTAACAATGACATTACTCGCTACCGTGAACTAATCACAAAGCTTGGATTACGTCGATAGTCGAAAAAGCGGGAATATTCCCGCTTTTTTGTTAGGTAAAAATATATCTTCGACTCTTGATAGCTTACTGAATTTTCGGTAATACTAGAGGAAGAATATTGTGATATATTATTCATTTACATAGAAGAACTGAATACTTTAAATTGAGAGGGGTACTTAAATGAGTCACGAAAAGCAAGTCTTCTCGATAGATTTGGCTGGTCGTCAGCTAACAATTGAAACAGGTCAGCTTGCAAAGCAAGCAAATGGAGCAGTATTAGTAAGATATGGCGACACAGCGGTTCTATCTACAGCAACTGCATCAAAAGAGGCAAAAAATGTAGATTTTTTCCCATTAACAGTAAACTATGAAGAGCGTTTATATGCAGTAGGGAAAATTCCAGGCGGTTTTATTAAACGTGAAGGTCGTCCAAGTGAAAAAGCAATCTTAGCGAGCCGTTTAATCGATCGTCCAATTCGTCCTCTTTTTGCTGATGGCTTCCGTAATGAAGTACAAGTTGTCAGCATCGTTATGAGTGTGGATCAAGATTGCTCTTCAGAAATGGCAGCTATGCTTGGTTCTTCATTAGCGTTATCGATTTCAGATGTTCCGTTTGAAGGTCCAATCGCTGGTGCGACAGTTGGTCGTATTGATGGAGAGTTTATTATTAATCCAACAGTTGAACAACAAGAGAAAAGTGATATTCACCTTGTTGTTGCTGGAACAAAAGATGCTATTAACATGGTAGAAGCAGGTGCAGATCAAGTACCTGAAGAAACAATGTTAGAAGCAATTATGTTCGGTCATGATGAGATTAAACGCTTAATCGCTTTCCAAGAAGAGATTGTACAAGCAGTTGGTAAAGAGAAAACAGAAGTTAAACTGTATGAAGTTGACGCTACAATCAACCAAGATGTACGTGAAATGGCAGAAAAAGATATGCTTGCTGCTATCCAAGTTCATGAGAAACATGCACGTGAAGATGCAATTAATGAAGTGAAAAAACGTGTAATTGAGCATTATGAAGCGAATGAAGCTGATGCAGAAACATTAGGACAAGTAAGTGAGATTTTATATAAAATTGTAAAAGAAGAAGTACGTCGTCTTATTACAGTTGAAAAAGTACGTCCGGATGGTCGTAAAGCTGATGAAATTCGTCCTTTAGCATCAGAGGTAGGAATTTTATCTCGTACGCATGGTTCTGGTTTATTTACACGTGGACAAACGCAAGCACTAAGTATTTGTACGTTAGGTGCATTAGGCGATGTACAAATTTTAGATGGTCTTGGTGTAGAAGAATCAAAACGCTTTATGCATCATTATAACTTCCCGTCCTTTAGTGTCGGAGAAACAAGACCAATGCGTGGTCCAGGTCGTCGTGAAATCGGTCATGGTGCATTAGGTGAGCGTGCTCTTGAGCCAGTTATTCCATCCGAAAAAGACTTCCCATATACAGTTCGTCTCGTATCAGAAGTATTAGAATCAAATGGTTCTACTTCACAAGCAAGTATTTGCGGAAGTACATTAGCGATGATGGATGCAGGTGTTCCACTGAAAGCACCAGTTGCTGGTATTGCAATGGGACTTGTGAAGTCTGGTGAACACTACACAATTTTAACAGATATCCAAGGTATGGAAGATCACTTAGGTGATATGGACTTTAAAGTAGCAGGTACAGCTAAAGGTGTAACAGCACTTCAAATGGATATTAAAATTGAGGGTTTATCTCGTGAAATTTTAGAAGAAGCATTGCAACAAGCGAAAGTTGGACGCATGCACATTCTAGATCATATGTTATCTGTTATTGCTGAGCCTCGTACAGAGTTATCTCAATATGCTCCTAAGATTGTTACAATGACAATCAATCCAGATAAAATCCGTGACGTTATTGGACCAAGCGGAAAGCAAATTAACAAGATTATTGAAGAAACAGGCGTGAAAATTGATATTGAACAAGATGGTACAGTCTTTATTTCATCTATTGATCAAGAAATGAATGAAAAAGCGAAGAAAATTATCGAAGATATCGTTCGTGAAGTACAAGTGGGTGAAATTTACTTAGGAAAAGTAAAACGAATTGAAAAATTCGGTGCTTTCGTTGAATTATTCAGTGGGAAAGACGGTCTTGTTCATATCTCTGAACTAGCACTTGAGCGTGTAGGCAAAGTAGAAGATGTTGTGAAAATCGGTGATGAGATTTCAGTAAAAGTTATCGAGATTGACAAACAAGGTCGTGTAAACTTGTCTAGAAAAGTACTGCTTAAAGAAGAGCAAGAAAAAGAAGCAGCAAAACAAGAACAAGAACAAGAACAAGAATAAGCTAAAAGCCAAGGAACTCCTTGGCTTTTTTATTATGTATAAAACCTTGGGATATATCTCGAGGTTTTTTTGTATATAACAGAGTATAGTTTTAACGAGAACGTTTAAATTAACAATGATAAGAAAAGGAGATTTTTATTATTCTGCTTTAACGAGCTGTAAATCCAGTTTTAACATTTAGGGAAAGAGAAGAAGTAAGATTGGACTAAACAGCAGTGGTAGATGTAAGTCACGCCTAATGATAGAAGTTTCATTTTACTGGAGGGTACTTTTATGAAAACTCGCATCATTTTACTTATAGTTATATTATTGTTCTCAGCTCAGCATTATTCGCATATATCATATGCAAAAGACCATTTGTACGAAGAGATTGAAGAAAAAGCGAAAGTATATACGATTCCAGCACAAAATGCATGCATTGATAAAGTATGGAAAGCAACGCCAGGTTACAATGGAAAAGCAGTAGATATAAGAGCTTCCTATGATAACATGAAGAGGAAGGGTAGTTTTGATGAGAAACAGTTGGTATATCGAGAGGTATCGCCTCAAGTGCATTTAGAAGATTTATCTCCCGCTCCTATTTATAGAGGGAATCCAAGTAAAAAAATGGTTGCGCTTACTATTAATGTTGCCTGGGGGAACGAATATCTTTCTCGGATGTTAGAAGTACTGCAAAAACATCAGGTTACAGCAACTTTTTTTCTAGAAGGAAGATGGGTAAAAGAAAATTTACGTTTTGCAAAAATGATTGCAGATGCAAATCAGGAAGTGGGAAATCATTCGTATACGCATCCTGATATGAGCACTTTGTCGGTTGATGCAATTTATGAACAATTGCAAAAAACGAACCAAGTCATTGAAGCAGCGACGAATCAAAAGGTACGCTGGTTTGCACCGCCAAGTGGGAGTTTTCGTGATGATGTTGTCCATACTGCTGCAAAACTAAAAATGGGAACCATTATGTGGACGGTAGACACAATTGATTGGAAACGACCAGAACCACATGTGTTGCTACAGCGAGTGTTAAGTAAAGTACATCCCGGTGCCATTATTTTAATGCATCCTACTTCTTCTTCAGCAGAATCACTTGATACATTGATTTCAAAGCTAAAAGAGAGAGGGTATACGGTAGGGAATGTATCTGCTTTAGTAGACGAAAAGCGTATTGATTAAACACATTTGCATGACATTCGCTGTTAAACTTGTTATGATTATATAATAGAATCTTTTTACAGAGAATTTGTCAATAGGAGGAAGGCATTTGATCAAAAAATATACGTGTAAAAATGGAGTAAGAATCGTAATGGAGAATATTCCAACAGTACGTTCTGTTGCAATTGGAGTATGGATTCATGCGGGATCACGAAATGAAAATGAAAAGAATAATGGGATTTCTCACTTTTTAGAACACATGTTTTTTAAAGGAACGAAAACACGTAGTGCTAGAGAAATTGCAGAATCCTTCGACAGCATTGGCGGGCAAGTTAATGCGTTTACATCAAAGGAATATACATGTTACTATGCAAAAGTATTAGATGAGCATGCGAAATATGCGCTTGATATTTTAGCGGACATGTTCTTTAATTCAACGTTTGTTGAAGAAGAATTGAAAAAAGAAAAGAACGTTGTGTTCGAAGAAATTAAAATGTATGAAGATACACCAGATGATATTGTTCACGATATGTTAACGAAAGCGACGTATGAAACGCATCCGCTAGCATATCCGATTTTAGGAACAGAGCAAACCCTTGATACATTTACAGGTGATACGCTTCGTCAATATATAAAAGATCATTATACGCCAGAAAATGTCGTTGTTTCCGTCGCTGGTAATATTGACGAATCCTTTGTTCAAATCGTCGAACAATATTTTGGGAATTATGAAGGAACGACAAATCGCGAACAAGTACATAAGCCTGTTTTTCACCCGAATAAAGTAGCGCGCAAAAAAGAAACAGAACAAGCTCATTTATGTTTAGGATTTAAAGGATTACAGATGGGTGACAAAAGTATTTATAATTTAATTGTATTAAATAATATTTTAGGTGGCAGCATGAGTAGCCGTCTGTTCCAAGAAGTGCGTGAGCAACGCGGGTTAGCATACTCTGTATTTTCTTATCATTCTTCTTATGAAGATACAGGGATGTTAACAATTTACGGAGGAACGGGTAGTCAGCAGCTAGATACGCTGTATGAAACTATTCAGCAAACACTAGATATACTAAAAGATAAAGGAATTACAGAAAAAGAATTACTTAACAGTAAAGAGCAACTAAAAGGAAATCTTATGTTAAGTTTAGAAAGTACAAATAGTCGTATGAGCCGCAATGGTAAAAATGAGTTGCTGCTGAAAAAACACCGCTCTTTAGATGAAATTATTGAAAGTGTAAACAGTGTTACAAAAGCGGATGTAGATACGCTGATTCGTAATATGTTTACAGACGAGTTTTCTGCAGCGCTTATTAGTCCAAATGGAGAGCTTCCAAAAGGAATAAGTAAAAAATAAATATGTCTATGAAACCGTTTCTTATTAAGGAGAAACGGTTTTTTTATATACAAGGGGGTAAAACTTGTAGGTATTTTTTTTGCAAGACTAGAATAGGTACTTAATATAAAGTGAAACTTCCATCAGTGTGGGTTTTCTTCATCCCCCACCTATCTTCTTCGCTTTTTCTTAATCTTGAGGTGGGGTCTTACTGCCCAAAAGTAGCGGGATAAAAGAAATCTTCTAATTAGAACGTTATATAAGGAGAGGATGGAATGCGATTAAGTGAATTGAGCGGGAAAGAAATTGTTGATTTACAGCGTGCGGAAAGAATGGGAGTACTTGGACATGCGGACTTAGAGATTGATGAG
Source organism: Bacillus rhizoplanae (assembly GCF_917563915.1). GTDB lineage: Bacteria > Bacillota > Bacilli > Bacillales > Bacillaceae_G > Bacillus_A > Bacillus_A rhizoplanae. Next base: position 348,043 of record NZ_CAKJTI010000001.1, read on the forward strand.
AAAGATGGTAAAATTCAAGCGCTCATTATTCCTGTTGGGAAATGGGGAGGGTTCAAACGAGGGCAACAAGAAGTGCGTGTGGAGTGGAGTAGAATTAAAAAAGTAGGGCAGGATATGATTATTTTTGATCTTGCTAATTATTCAGATCCTGTTTAAAAGATAACCATTGCGGTTGTCTTTTTTTATTGTGAGAATCCATAGATGTAAATCATCCTTACTTTTTGTTTTTCAATCACCTTATACTCGTACATTACATATGATGTGGAGGAAAACGAAAAAAGTAGGCGCTTTTCTTATAATGAGAGAAAAAGAAGGTGAAGTAAAGGATGTTGACTGATATCCATATTGCTGTCATAGGAGGAGATGCACGGCAGCTTGAAGTTATTCGTAAGCTAGTTGAGCTTGATGCAAAACTCTCATTAGTAGGCTTTGATCAACTTGATCATGGATTTACAGGAGCAGCAAAAGAGAGTATGCAGAATCTTGATTTTACTTCTTTAGATGCCATCATTTTGCCGGTTGCTGGAACTGATGCAAACGGACAAATCGATACAATTTTTTCTAATAAAAAAGTGATCATTACGAAAGAACAAATTGAAAACACACCAGCACATTTTACGATATATTCAGGTATTAGTAACACTTACTTAGATACAATTGCTTCTTCTACGAATCGAAAACTTGTCAAATTGTTTGATCGTGATGATGTGGCAATTTATAATTCAATTCCAACGGTTGAAGGGACCATTATGATGGTCATTCAACATACAGATTATACAATTCATGGCTCTAAAGTAATGGTATTGGGGTTTGGGAGAACTGGAATGAGTGTAGCGAGAGCATTTCAGTCGCTAGGAGCAAAAGTGAAGGTAGGTGCCCGGCGCTCTGAACATATCGCTCGTATCACAGAGATGACATTTACGCCATTTCAAATGCGAGATATAGAGCAAGAGGTACAAGATGTCGATATTGTAATTAATACAATTCCGTATCTTGTTGTAACAGCAAGTATAATTTCAAAAATGCCAGCTCATACATTGATTATCGATTTAGCTTCTAAACCAGGCGGAACAGATTTCCGGTATGCGGAAAAGCGAGGCATTAAAGCATTGTTAGCACCTGGACTGCCAGGAATTGTTGCACCAAAAACGGCAGGGCAAATTCTCGCGAACGTCCTTTCTAATTTATTAATGGCAGATATAGAAGTGAGAAAGGAGAAGAAAAAATGAGTGTAAAAGGCAAACGAATTGGTTTTGGATTAACAGGTTCGCATTGTACGTATGCAGAAGTCATGCCGTATTTAGAGAAGCTTGTTGCAGATGGAGCCGAAGTGTTACCTATTGTATCGTATACATTGCAAACGACAAATACGAGGTTTGGTGAAGGGGCAGAGTGGGTTGAAAAGATAGAAACTATTACAGGTCATAAAGTAATTGACTCTATCGTAAAAGCAGAGCCCCTTGGTCCGAAAATTCCGCTAGACTGTATGGTTATAGCTCCGTTAACAGGCAATACGATGAGTAAATTTGCAAATGCAATGACAGATTCTCCTGTACTAATGGCAGCGAAAGCGACACTAAGAAATGGTAAACCTGTTGTATTAGCTGTTTCAACAAATGATGCTCTCGGATTAAACGGAGTGAATATGATGCGTTTGATGGCAACGAAAAATATTTATTTTGTACCGTTTGGGCAAGATGCACCGCATAATAAACCGAATTCTATGGTAGCGCGTATGGAATTGTTGCAAGATACAATGGTTGAAGCAATGGAAGGGAAACAACTGCAACCTGTAGTTGTAGAAAAATTCAGATACATGAATTAACAAACAAAAAACAGACAATTTTTTTCATGAAACCATCATTCTGATCGCAGAATATGATAAAATTAATTCTATTAAGAATTAGAAGGAGTATTTGTTACTCCTTTTTATTCTAATTATAGAAGGATTGGTACCTAGAAAGGGGCATAGTGATGGAAAAGAAAAAATCTTTTCATGTCGCTGTAGTTGGAGCAACCGGCGCAGTTGGTGAACAAATGTTAAATACTTTAGAGCAACGAGATTTTCCAATTGGAAAGTTAACGTTACTTTCATCTAAACGTTCTGCAGGCAAAACGCTTTTATTTAAAGGAGAAGAAGTAACAGTACAAGAAGCTACTCCTGAAAGCTTTGAAGGAGTGGATATTGCACTCTTTAGTGCAGGTGGATCTGTATCAAAACAATTAGCACCAGAAGCAGCAAAGCGCGGTGCAATCGTCGTTGATAATACTAGTGCGTTCCGCATGACAGAAAATGTTCCGCTTGTTGTACCAGAAGTAAACGAAAAAGATTTATTAGAACATAACGGAATCATTGCAAATCCAAACTGTTCTACAATTCAAATGGTAGTTGCTCTCGAACCAGTTCGTCAGCACTTTGGTTTAAAACGAGTAATCGTTTCCACATATCAAGCTGTATCAGGTGCAGGGGCTGCTGCAATTGAAGAGCTTCATGAACAATCACAAGCCATTTTAAACGGCGAAGAAGTAAAAGCAAATGTTTTACCTGTAAAAGGTGATAAAAAACATTATCAAATTGCATTCAATGTGATTCCGCAAATTGATAAGTTCGAAGATAATGGTTTTACATTTGAAGAAATGAAAATGATTAATGAAACGAAGAAAATTATGCATATGCCAGAACTTGAAGTAGCGGCAACATGCGTACGCTTACCAGTTGTATCAGGTCACTCTGAATCTGTTTACATTGAAGTGGAAAAAGAAGGTGTAACAGTAGAAGAGTTGCGTAATCTATTAGCAAATGCAGAAGGAATTATACTGCAAGATAATCCGGAAGAGCAAGTATATCCAATGCCAGCAACTGCAGTTGGTAAAAACGAAGTATTCGTTGGTCGTATTCGTAAAGATTTAAACAATGATAAAGGATTCCATCTTTGGGTCGTATCTGATAACTTATTAAAAGGTGCTGCATGGAACTCTGTTCAAATTGCAGAACGATTAGTGAAATTACAATTAGTGTAAACGGCTAAAAGAAGGTGCAAAAATGAAAATTATTGTCCAAAAATTCGGTGGTACATCTGTGCGTGATGAAAATGGTCGAAAGCATGCCCTTCATCACATTCAAAAATCATTGAAAGAAGGCTATAAAACTGTAGTTGTTGTATCTGCGATGGGCCGCAAAGGTGAGCCTTATGCGACGGATACATTATTAAGCCTTGTAAATGAAAAACAATCGTTCATTTCAAAACGTGAACAAGACTTACTATTATCTTGCGGGGAGTTAATTTCGGCAATTGTGTTTTCAAATATGTTAAATGAAAAGGGTGTAAAGGCTGCAGCGTTTAACGGTGCACAAGCTGGATTCATTACAAATGATGACTTTACAAATGCAAAGATTATTGAAATGGATTGTCAGCGTATTTTGAAGGAATTAGAAGAAGTTGATGTAGTCGTCGTAACGGGTTTCCAAGGGCAAACGAACGAGGGCGATACGACTACACTTGGGCGCGGGGGTAGTGATACATCAGCGTCAGCGTTAGGTGTTGCACTTCATGCTGAGTATATCGATATTTTTACAGATGTAGAAGGTGTGATGACTGCTGATCCACGTATTGTAAAAGATGCGCGTCACCTTCAAAATGTAACATATAATGAAATTTGTAATATGGCATATCAAGGTGCAAAAGTTGTTCATCCGCGTGCAGTTGAAATTGCGATGCATGCAAAAGTGCCACTGCGTGTGCGTTCAACATATTCTGATAGCGAAGGAACTCTGATTGCAGCGTATGATGGTGCAACAAAAGGTCGCGATGTACAAGAGCGTCCTGTAACTGGTATTGCTCATGTTTCCAATGTAACGCAAATTAAAGTGTTGGCCAAGGATGGGGCATACGATTTACAAACAGAAGTGTTCAAAGAAATGGCAAATGAAAAGATTAGCGTAGATTTAATTAACATTTCTCCTACTGGTGTAGCATACACAGTTAGTGATGAGGTTGCAGGCCGAGCTGTCGAAGTACTGCATAAACTTGGATATCATCCAATTGTAACTGAGCACTGCGCGAAAGTATCCATTGTTGGAGCTGGTATCGCAGGTGTTCCGGGTGTTACTGCAAAAATTGTAACGGCGTTAGCTGAAAATGGTGTTCAAATATTACAATCTGCAGATAGCCATACAACAATATGGGTGCTTGTTAAAGAAGAGAAACTGGTAGATGCTGTAAATGCGCTTCATCGTGCATTTGAGCTTTCAAAAGAAAAGCAACTGGAATTATAAGGAGTGAGACCATGATAGATTTTGGGATAATTGCAACGGCGATGGTCACACCATTTGATAAGAATGGAAATATCGACTTTGTAAAGACAACAAAATTGGTAAATTATTTAATTGATAACGGTACAACAGCAATCGTTGTAGGGGGAACAACAGGTGAGTCTCCTACATTAACATCTGAAGAAAAAGTAGCGTTATATCGCCATGTCGTATCTGTTGTCGATAAAAGAGTGCCTGTAATTGCTGGAACTGGTAGCAATAATACACATGCTTCTACGGAGCTTACGCAAAAAGCAGAAGAAGTAGGTGTAGATGCGATTATGCTAGTTGCACCGTATTATAATAAACCAAGTCAAGAAGGTATGTATCAGCACTTTAAAACAATTGCTGAAAGTACAAAACTGCCGGTTATGTTATATAACGTTCCAGGCCGATCTATTGTACAAATTTCTGTTGATACAGTTGTTCGTTTATCACAAATTCCAAACATTGTTGCAATCAAGGATGCAGGCGGCGATGTATTAACAATGACAGAAATCATTGAAAAAACAGATGATAATTTTGCTGTATACAGCGGTGATGATGGCTTAACATTGCCAGCGATGGCAATTGGAGCGAAAGGTATTGTATCTGTTGCTTCTCATGTTATTGGTAACGAAATGCAAGACATGATTGCAGCATTCCAAACTGGTGATATGAAAACAGCACAAACGCTTCATCAATTGTTAGTAAGAGTGACGAATGCACTATTTATGGCACCGAGTCCAACTCCTGTCAAAACAGCACTGCAAATCGTAGGGTTAGATGTTGGTTCTGTTCGTTTACCCCTTCTACCATTAACTGAGGCAGAAAGAATGCAATTACTTGAAGTTATACAATCAATTCCTCGTTAATAGAAAAGAAAAGTGGCTTAGTGTTATACTAAGTCACTTTTTTGTGTTTCGTACTGTATCCCGCATTAACGGGCAGTAAGACCCCTATCTACAAAGTAAATCCCCATGGATGGAAGTTTCACTTTATTACTTAGATGAAGTGGTGAAATGAATCCGGTTTATCATCGTGTACATATTCTTCTTTTTCCTTTCTTATAATTTAACTTGTGTTCTATTTCTTGTATCAGTTATAATATGGCTAAGTAGCTTAGTACGGGTATGCTTAGCAAAAATGGGAAAACTTTACGGATTATCGGATTTTGTATTAATTTACATAAAACATTTGATTTATATAATGAAAGAGAGGTGGAACCTGGTTTAAAAACGAAAAAACGTGATATCGCATAGCGATAAGACCTTCGTTTTAGATGCTGAAAAATGATGGTGGAGTTTCCCCTGGTTTCTCTACAATGTTAGTGGGATCAGTTTTTACAACATTTTTAAACCAGGCAACAACATGAAGAAAAAAGAGATAGGTACTGTAAAAGTATTCGCTCTCGGTGGAGTGGGCGAAATTGGAAAAAATATGTACTGCGTTGAAATTGACTCTGAAATTTTTATTGTGGATGCGGGACTTATGTTTCCAGAAGAAGAGATGTTTGGAATAGATATTGTTATTCCTGACATCACATATTTAGTAGAAAATAAAGAGCGAGTAAAAGGACTATTTTTAACACATGGCCATGAAGATCATATTGGTGGTATTGTCTATGTGTTAAGAAAATTAGATATTCCAGTTTATGGAACGAAGCTAACGAATGGTCTTGTGAAAGAAAAATTAGGAGAAGCGGGTATGTTAGGTCGCGTTGATTTAAAAACGATTGATTCTAATACTACGGTAGAATTCGATACAACAACTGTTTCCTTCTTTAAAACAACACACAGTATTCCAGATGCAGTAGGGGTTTGCTTCCATACTTCACAAGGTGCAATTGTATATACTGGTGATTTTAAATTTGACCAAACTCCAATTGGGAATACTGGTTCAGATATTGGAAAAATGGCACAAATCGGAAATGAAGGTGTGCTTTGCTTACTATCTGATAGTACAAATGCAGAGCGCCCTGGCTATACAGGATCTGAGAGAGAAGTCGGTTTGGAGATTTCTAAGGTATTTTATAATTCAGAAGGTCGTATTATTGTGGCTTCATTTGCTTCTAACGTTCACCGTATTCAACAAGTTTTTGATGCAGCGTATGAAACTGGGCGTAAGGTAGCGGTAGTTGGACGAAGTATGGTAAAAGTTGTTGATATTGCGTATAAACTAGGATATTTAAATATTCCAGACGGTATGATAATTTCACTACACGATGTTGATAATTATCCTGAGAAAAAGGTGACAATTTTAACGACTGGTAGCCAAGGTGAGCCAATGGCTGCTCTTTCTAGAATGGCAAGACAAGCCCATAAACAAATTTCAATTCGTAAAGGTGATACAGTCATTATTGCTGCATCGCCAATTCCAGGGAATGAAACATCTGTTTCAAGGACAATTGATTTATTGTTTAGAGCAGGTGCGGATGTCGTATATTACGGAGAAAAGAAAGTCCATGTTTCCGGGCATGGTAGTCAAGAAGAATTGAAACTAATGTTAAACTTAATGAGACCGAAATATTTTCTGCCTGTACATGGTGAATTCCGTATGCAAAAGGCGCATGCCCGTTTAGCTCAGGATGTTGGCATTCACGCAGATCGTATTTTTATCACGGAAAAAGGTGAAGTGATTTCCTTCACAGATGGAGAAGCAAAGCCTGCCGGTAAGGTTCCTGCGGGAAATGTATTGATTGATGGATTAGGCGTTGGCGATGTTGGAAATATCGTTTTGCGTGATCGTAAAATGTTATCACAAGATGGTATTTTAGTCGTTGTTGTAACGCTTGGAAAAGATGAGAAAAAGATTATTTCTGGACCAGAAATCATTTCACGAGGATTTGTTTATGTTCGTGAATCAGAAGCGTTAATTGAAAAATCAACTGATATTGTACGCACAATTGTAGAACAATCTATTAAAGAATATTCTATTGAATGGTCAACGTTAAAACAAAATATTCGTGAGTTACTTGGACAATTTTTATTTGAAAAAACAAAGAGAAAACCGATGATTTTACCAATTATCATGGAAGTATAAGAGATGGCTGCCCATTTGTAGGCGGCTTTTTCTTTTATCCTCTTTCGAATGAAATTTATAACTTAACAAATAATAGTTGTATACGTAAGAAAGGGGATACGATATGGTAGAGCGTGATGAAATGAAAAATGAAGAAAAAGAGGCCGAGACAAAGGAAGAAACGAAAGAAGCTTCTGTGCTAGAGAAAATTCAGCAGCTTGGACAGACGAATGTCCCGCAATTTAATGAATCGCGTATTCATTGTTTAACGATTGTAGGGCAAATTGAAGGGCATGTACAATTACCGCCGCAAAATAAAACAACGAAATATGAACATGTTATTCCTCAAATTGTAGCAATTGAACAAAATCCTAAAATTGAAGGGTTATTAATTTTGTTAAATACAGTTGGAGGAGATGTAGAAGCTGGGCTTGCAATTTCTGAAATGATTGCCTCGCTTTCGAAACCAACAGTATCGATTGTTCTTGGTGGAGGTCATTCAATTGGTGTGCCGATTGCTGTGTCAACAGATTATTCATTCATTGCAGAAACAGCAACAATGACGATTCACCCTATTCGTCTTACAGGTCTTGTGATAGGTGTTCCGCAAACATTTGAGTATTTAGATAAGATGCAAGAGCGTGTCATTCGTTTTGTAACAAAGCATTCAAAAGTAACAGAAGATCGTTTTAAGGAGCTAATGTTTGCAAAAGGGAATTTAACACGAGATATTGGTACAAATGTTGTAGGTGGAGATGCGGTGAAATATGGTTTAATTGATGATGTTGGAGGGATTGGTCAAGCGGTCAAAAAATTAAATGAATTAATTGGCGCAAAAGCATCAACTGAACAAAGCGGGGCGTTATTACAATGATTTTATATACCATTATGCCAGAGCAACTCGTGTATCCGATGGATCATACAGAATTTGCAAGGCAGAAAATTGTACATGTAGATGGTATTGATATGGTTGTTGAAATGGGGAATGAAAATGATTATTCTGTTGTACGAGTATTAAGTACAAATCCCCAGCATTTTTTACAATATGAACCGGGGCAGAAAATATCCTTTTCGTAAAAGCAGGATTTTGTTTATGAGCTATGGTATAATATAAAAAACAAGAAGGTGGAGCAGCCGTGTATAGGCTGCTTTCTTCAATTTATCCCGCTATTCGCGGGAAGTTATCACCTGCCTCAAGATTCTAAGAAAACAAAGAAGATAGGAGCGGGATAATTTCCCGTAAAATCTTGATTGGTCGGGCTAACGATGTGAGGGATGAAAACCCTGCATTCATGGAGGTTTTACTTTATTCGTATTCGGCTCTAAATTATCTACTGGTAAGATAACGTAAAGAAATTTACTACCATTAGAGCGGGATGGAAACTACACTTGTTGTACGAAAGTTATATTTTTGAATTGGAATTTGAGGTGAAGAAATGGCAAAACAAAAGCAAAGAGGGACGAAAACAAAAGCAAGACGTACCATAAAGCCAACTTTGTACTACGAAATCGTCGGTTTGACTCTTTTTGCGCTCTCCATCATTACAATTATGCAGCTAGGTGTTGTCGGAAAAGCATTCGTGCTATTTTTTCGCTTTTTCTTTGGGGAATGGTACATACTTGGAGTACTCGGAGTTATTGCTCTTTCTATAGCATTTGTTATAAAACGAGAGTGGCCGAATTTATTGCACAAACGATTGATTGGTATATATTTAATCGTATTAACCGTGCTCATGTTTAGTCATATTACATTAGTCAATCTTCTAACAAAAGATGGAGCGGTACAAAGTTCATCTGTTATTGTGACTACGAAAGATTTGTTTTTTCATGAAATGAAAAAAGGAGTCGACACGGTTCATTTAGGCGGGGGAATGTTTGGGGCTATTATGTTTGCGACATGTTACTTTTTATTTGATGAAGTTGGCGCATACATAATTGGAATGATTCTCATTTTACTTGGTGTACTATGTATTACAAATAAACATATAGGCGAGGTGCTTGCACCGATTGGGCGTATACTTAGAGGGCAATTTGAAGTGATGCAAGGCGATTACAAAGAGTGGCAAACAAAACGTGCTGCTGAGAAAACGGAAAAGAAAAAGACTGCTCGTACGCGAAGTGAACGTCATGTGCAAGAAGTGCCGGAGTTAGAAGAGAGTGTAGAAGAGAGAGTAGAAGAGGTTGATGTAGTGCCGCCGATTATATCAAACTTTACTGAAAACTATGCAGCACCAGATCCAATAAGAAATGAATCGCTTATTTCTGAAACACATCAAGAAGAATCTCTGCCTATGCAAGAGGAGCAGCTGAAGCCGAAGAAGGGCGGGAAAATTGTTGAATCTCTTGCTGGAGAGACAGCAGCGCCGCCAATGCATTTTTCAGATGTTGAAAATAAAGATTATAAATTGCCTTCTTTAGAGCTATTAAAGTTTCCGAAGAATAAGCAAGTGACCAATGAAAATGAAACGATTTATGAAAATGCACGTAAGTTGGAACGAACATTCCAAAGCTTCGGTGTGAAAGCGAAAGTAACAAAGGTTCATAGAGGGCCAGCTGTTACAAAATATGAAGTGTATCCTGACATGGGAGTTAAAGTAAGTAAAATTGTTAGTTTAAGTGATGATTTGGCATTAGCTTTAGCGGCAAAAGATATTCGAATTGAAGCCCCAATTCCGGGGAAATCAGCTATCGGGATTGAAGTGCCGAATTCAGAAGTTGCAATCGTTACGTTAAGAGAAGTGTTAGATTCGAAAGCAAATAATCATCCAGAAGAAAAGTTATTAATTGGACTTGGGCGTGACATTACAGGAGAAGCTGTATTAGCCCGTCTGAATAAAATGCCTCATTTACTTGTAGCAGGAGCAACTGGTAGCGGAAAGAGTGTATGTATAAACGGAATTATCACAAGTATCTTAATGCGCGCTAAGCCGCACGAGGTGAAACTAATGATGATTGATCCGAAAATGGTAGAGTTAAATGTATACAATGGTGTTCCGCATTTATTAACGCCTGTTGTAACAGATCCAAAGAAAGCATCACAGGCGTTAAAAAAAGTTGTCAATGAAATGGAACGTCGCTATGAATTGTTTGCTCATAGTGGAACGCGTAATATTGAAGGATATAACGAGTATATAAAGCAACATAACGAACATTCTGAAGCGAAGCAACCCGAACTTCCTTATATTGTTGTTATAGTGGACGAGTTGGCAGATTTAATGATGGTTGCTTCTTCCGATGTAGAGGATGCAATTATGCGTCTTGCACAAATGGCACGTGCAGCTGGTATTCATTTAATTATTGCAACGCAGCGTCCATCTGTGGATGTTATTACTGGTGTTATTAAAGCGAATATTCCATCGCGAATTGCCTTTGCAGTTTCTTCTCAAATTGATTCAAGAACTATTCTTGATACAGGGGGAGCAGAGAAATTATTAGGACGCGGTGATATGCTGTTTGTACCAATTGGTGCTTCTAAACCAGTTCGTGTGCAAGGAGCATTTCTATCAGATGAGGAAGTAGAGAAAGTAGTAGAATATGTTGTTACGCAGCAAAAAGCACAGTATCAAGAGGATATGATTCCGCAAGATGTACCAGAAACGACGCAAGAAGTAGAGGATAGCTTATATGATGAAGCAGTTCAGCTTGTTGTCGATATGCAGACAGCGTCAGTTTCTATGTTGCAGCGGAGGTTCCGTATTGGGTATACGCGGGCGGCACGTTTAATCGATGCGATGGAAATAAATGGTGTTGTTGGACCGTATGAAGGAAGTAAGCCCCGTGAAGTATTAATAAAAGATATTCAAGAGAAAAGTTCGTAATAAAGTGAAACTTCCATCAGTCGGGGAGGCTTTATTCCCCGCTGATGGTTAGTTGAACCAATCGGGCTCTTATGGGCAGTTATTCCCCATCTATCTTCTTAGCTTTCTCTAAATCTTGAGGTGGGGGCTTACTGCCCGTTAGTGCGGGATAAAGTGAAACTTCCATGAATGGGGATTGCCTGTTCATGTGAGATAAAGAAGCCGGTTAGAAACACTTCTAGCCGGTTTCTTTATTAAATAAAAATGACAACGCTTACTAGCGTTGTGTTTCGATGAGAATACGAATGGTTATATATTTTTTTATTTCAACGTTCGATTTTTTTGTTGGATTGTATTGACAGTAATCATATCAAGTGGTACGATTACTTCGAAATCAAAATAAACCTCATATAATCTTGGAAATAAGGTCCATAAGTTTCTACCTAGCAACCATAAATTAGCTAGACTATGAGGAAAAAGTGTAAATACAAGGTGTATCATAACTTTGTCCCTAACTTTTTCAGCATATGAGAAATGTAGGGGTACAAAGTTTTTTTTATAGTTTAAAGAAAGAAAATTTAACCTAAAAAAATTATTAGCATTTATTCGACGAATTGCAATTTTCTTATTTTTATCCAGGGGCATCCATGGTATATTAATTGTGGAAAAAAGAGAAAAGAGGTCTTACATCAGAGGTCGAATAAGTGAAGTGTGAGGGGAGTCTTATGTCAGTAAAGTCAGATAGTCGACATTTGTATTTACGAGTGATTGACCACATTAAAGAAAAGATTAAAAACGGGGTGTATAAAGAGAAACAAAAGCTACCATCCGAATTTGATCTAGCAAAAGAGTTAGGCGTCAGTAGAGCGACATTGCGAGAAGCACTTCGAATCTTAGAAGAAGAAAACGTTGTTATTCGCAGACACGGTGTAGGGACGTTTGTAAATGCAAAACCTTTGTTTTCTTCAGGAATTGAACAATTATCTAGTATTACAGATATGATTGCTAGTGCAGGGAAAACGCCAGGTACAGTGTTTTTATCATCATCAATAGGCAATTTAACAGAAGAAGAAAAAGAGAAGTTTCATAGTGAAGATGATTTTGAAACACTTATGATTGAACGCGTTCGTACAGCAGACGGGGAACCTGTTGTATATTGTGTTGATAAGTTACCAAAAGAAGTTCTTCCTGATTTGTCAGAATACAAAGAAGAATCATTACTTACTGTCATTCATAAAAACACAAATAAACGCATTACGTATGCTGTTGCTCATATTGAACCGCTCGGTTATCATCCGAAGATATCACCGATTCTAGAGTGTGAGCCAGAAACAGCACTACTTGTATTAAAGCAAATGCATTATGATCAAAATGATGAACCAATTTTATATTCTATTAACTATTTTCGAGCAGATAAATTTAGCTTTCACGTGTTAAGAAAACGGATGTAAAATGTTCCCTTTTTAGGGGGGTGACAGCAAGAAAACGGGGACATGGTCATATAGGTAGAATGATACATATTTTAGGAGGGGTTTCTAGTATGAAGAAAAAAGCGGGGATATTATTATCATTAACGTTAGCGGCAAGCACGATTTTAGGAGCTTGCGGTAACACTAATAAGGAAAGTGACAAAAAAGAGGGAAAAGAAAATAATAACTTTAAGGTTGGTATGGTTACAGACGTTGGTGGAGTAGATGATAAATCATTTAACCAATCTGCTTGGGAAGGTTTAACTGCATTTGGTAAAGAGAATAAGTTTAAAGAAAACGAGGGATATCGTTACCTTCAATCTACTAAGGAAGCAGACTATATTCCTAACTTAACAAAATTCGCAGAAACAAATTATAATTTGACATTCGGAATTGGATTCTTAATGCAAAAATCGATTGAAAAAGTAGCGGATCAATTCCCAAAAAGTCAATTCGCACTTGTAGATGCTGTAGTAAATAAACCGAACGTAACAAGTATTACATTTAAAGACCATGAAGGTTCTTTCCTTGTTGGTGTAGTGGCAGCAATGACAACGAAGTCAAATAAAGTTGGCTTTATCGGCGGTGTAAAGAGTCCATTAATTGAAAAATTTGAATCTGGTTTTAAAGCTGGGGTAAAAGCAGTAAATCCGAACATTGAAATTGTATCTCAATATGCTGAAGCATTTGATAAGCCAGAAAAAGGTTCTGTATTAGCTTCTGCTATGTATGGCCAAGGCGTTGACGTAATTTATCATGCATCTGGTGCAACGGGTAACGGTGTGTTTACAGAAGCGAAAAACCGTAAGAAAAAAGGTGAAAATGTTTGGGTAATCGGTGTTGACCGTGATCAAACCCAAGAAGGTATGCCAGAGAATGTAACATTAACTTCAATGGTAAAACGTGTTGATGTTGCAGTGGAAAAAGTTTCACAAGAAGCAAAAGATGGTAAATTACAAGGCGGTAAAACAGAAGAGTTTGGTTTAAAAGATGATGGTGTTGGGATTGCAAAAACAACTGATAACGTGAAAAAAGTAAATCCAGAGATTTTAACAAAAGTAGAAGATTATAAAAAGAAAATCATAAACGGTGAAATTAAAGTGCCATCTACTCCAGATGAGTACAAAACATATGAGGCTTCTCTTAAAAAATAATGTTAGAGAAATAGCAAAGGTTAGTTCTTAGAACTAACCTTTGTATATATAAAGAACTTTGTCCTGTCAAGGAGGAATAACATGGAATACGTAATTGAGATGAACAATATTACAAAAGTATTCCCGGGGATTGTAGCGAATGATAATATTACGCTGCAAGTGAAACAGGGAGAAATTCATGCTTTACTTGGAGAAAACGGTGCTGGAAAATCGACACTTATGAATGTTTTGTTTGGATTGTATCAACCAGAACAAGGAGAAATTAAAATTAAAGGGCAGCCTGTGAAAATTACGAATCCGAATGTAGCGAATGATCTTGGAATTGGTATGGTACATCAGCACTTTATGCTTGTTCATAATTTTACAGTCACGGAAAATATTATTCTAGGAAATGAACCGAAGAAAAACGGTAAAATTGCTATTGATGAAGCAGCGGGAAAAATTAAAAAATTATCTGAGCAATACGGACTAGCGGTAGACCCATATGCGAAAATAGAAGATATTTCTGTTGGAACGCAACAACGTGTAGAAATTTTGAAAACGCTCTATCGCGGGGCGGAGATTTTAATTTTTGATGAACCTACAGCTGTATTAACACCGCAGGAGATTCAAGAGCTTATTCATATTATGAAAAAGCTTGTACAAGAAGGGAAATCTATTATTCTTATTACACATAAGTTGAAAGAAATTATGGAAGTATGTAATCGTTGTACAATTATTCGTAAAGGAAAAGGAATTGGTACGGTAGACGTTGCAAATACAGATGAAAACAAGCTTGCAGAATTAATGGTCGGACGTCAAGTGAATTTTAAAACTGAAAAGTCAGACGCCAAACCATGTGAAAATGTACTTGCGATTTCTAATCTTGTTGTGCACGATGCACGTCAGTTACCTACCGTAAAAGGACTTGACTTAACTGTTCGTGGAGGAGAGATTGTTGGTATTGCAGGAATCGATGGAAATGGACAAAGTGAATTAATAGAAGCGATTACTGGTTTACGAAAAGTTGAGTCAGGCTCTATTACGTTAAGAGAGAAGGACGTGACGAATTGGCCAGTTAGACGCATTACAGAAGAAGGCGTTGGGCATATTCCAGAAGATCGTCATAAACATGGGCTCGTTCTTGATTTTTCTATTGGAGATAATATGGTACTTCAAACATATTATAAAAATCCGTATTCTAAAAAAGGTATTTTGAATTTTTCGAAAGTATATGAAAAAGCAAAGTCGTTAATTCAACAGTTTGATGTTCGTACACCGAGTGAGCATACACCGGCGCGGGCGTTATCTGGGGGAAACCAGCAAAAGGCAATTATTGCTCGTGAAGTGGACCGTGATCCGGATTTATTGATTGCTGCACAGCCAACACGTGGTTTAGATGTCGGGGCAATTGAATTTATTCATAAAAAGCTAATTGAACAGCGTGATAAAGGAAAAGCAGTTCTACTACTTTCGCTAGAGCTTGAGGAAATTTTAAATGTAAGTGACCGTATCGCTGTTATTTATGAAGGGAAAATTGTGGACATTGTGAATGCAAAAGAAACAAATGAACAACAACTAGGTCTATTAATGGCTGGGGGAAAGAAGAAAGAGAAGGTGAATACAAATGGCTAAAAAGTTTTTAACGGAGCGAACAATTAATATGGTAGTACCTGTATTATCCGTTATTTTTGGTTTACTTGTTGGAGCCATTGTTATGATTACGAGCGGATACGATCCAATCGCCGGCTATGCTGCATTATGGGATGGAATGGTTGGAAATCCACGTGCGGTAGGGGAAACACTTCGAACGATGATTCCACTTGCTCTTGCTGGTTTATCGGTAGCATTTGCGTTCCGTACAGGTTTGTTTAATATCGGGGTAGAAGGACAATTATTAGTTGGGTGGCTCGCTGCTGTTTGGTTCGGTTATGCTGTTTCTCTACCAGCCTTTCTCCATATTCCATTATCGATATTAGTTGCAGCCCTTGCTGGCGGACTATGGGGATTTATTCCTGGATATTTAAAAGGGAAATTCAAGGTAAACGAAGTTATCGTTACAATTATGATGAACTATATCGCGCTTTACGTAACTTATGATATTATTAAACGTTTTTTACATGAAGGAAATGAAAAATCGTATGATATACAAGCGAGTGCGTCTCTAGCTTCTTCTTGGTTATCATCTTTAACAGGAGGTTCTCGCCTGCACTGGGGAATTATTGTAGTAATTATTATGGCGATTATTATGTGGTTTTTATTAGAACGAACAACATTAGGTTACGAGCTCAAATCAGTTGGATTTAATCAACATGCCTCCAAATATGCAGGGATGAAAGTGTCGCGTAATATTATATTGTCAATGACAATTGCTGGTGCGTTTGCTGGAATTGGCGGTGCGATGGAAGGGCTTGGAACGTTCCAAAGTATGACAGCGATGTCTTCTTTTACAGGAATAGGATTTGATGGTATTGCTGTTGCTCTTCTTGGTGCAAATAATGCATTTGGTATTTTATTAGCAGCACTTTTATTTGGCGGTCTGAAAAGTGCAGGACCGCAAATGAACTTTGAAGCGAATGTTCCATCTGAACTAATTAATGTTATTGTTGCTTGTATTATTTTCTTTGTAGCATGCAGCTACGTTTTACGATGGGCACTTTCTCGTTTTAGCAAGGAGGGGAAATAAATGAGTTTCCTAGATATTGTAGCCATTCTTGTCACGGGTACGTTATATACAGCAGCACCGCTTATTTTTACAGCACTTGGAGGCGTGTTTAGTGAACGTTCTGGTGTTGTTAACATTGCATTAGAAGGTTTAATGTTGTTTGGTGCGTTTATTGGAGTTGTTACAACTTTATTAATGGGGGATACATGGGGAGCGATGACGCCGTGGATTGCGCTTATTTTTGCGGCGATTGGCGGGGGGTTATTTGCACTTCTTCATGCGGTTGCATCAATTACATTCCGCGCTGATCAAGTTGTCAGCGGAGTAGCGATTAACTTTTTAGCGTTAGGATTAACAGTGTTTGCGATTAAAAAGATTTTTGGAAAAGGTCAAACTGATTTTATCCAATATCGTATTGAAAAAATTGATATCCCTGGTCTTTCTGATATTCCTGTTATTGGAAAAGTGTTTTTCTCTGATGTACCATTAACCTCTTATATTGCAATCATTTTAGCATTTGTAGTTTGGTATGTGATTTATAAAACACCATTTGGCTTACGATTACGTGCTGTTGGAGAACATCCGATGGCAGCTGATACAATGGGTATTAATGTTTATAAAATGCGCTATATTGCTGTTTGTTTATCAGGCATGTTTGCAGGTGTCGGCGGTGCTGTATTTTCAACATCTATTTCAAATAACTTTTCTGGCGCTACAATTACAGGCCAAGGGTTTTTAGCGTTAGCAGCAATGATTTTTGGGAAATGGCATCCAATTGGGGCTCTAGGTGCAGCGTTATTTTTTGGATTTGCACAGTCACTAGGCGTTGCAGGTGGTACAATTCCTGTTTTAAATCAAATTCCAAGTGTCTTTTTAACGATATTACCATATGTATTAACAATTTTTGCACTTGTCGGTTTTGTTGGGCGTTCCGAAGCTCCGAAAGCGCTTGGAACACCATATGAAAAAGGAAAACGCTAAAAGCTAAAAAGCTCGCACATTAGTGCGGGTTTTTTTACATACAATAACGTTAATACATGAGAAAAGTTGCAATTTCTTTTGTGAAAACTGTATATTGAAGAAGAAAATTCCTTTTTAGAGGAGGTTTACCAATGGAGCTTATAAAACAAGAAACACATGAATTAGGTGGATTACGCCTACATATTATTCCAACAGAAAAATATAAAACGAATACATTTGTATTGCGCTTGAAGGCACCGTTATGTGAAGAAACAGTAACAGAACGGGGATTACTTCCTTATGTATTACAAAGTGCTACAGAAACACACCCATCTGTTATTCGTATTCGTCAATATTTAGAGGAGTTATATGGCTCTTCATTAGCTGTAGACGTAAGTAAAAAAGGTGAAGATCATATTATTTCTATTTATATAGATGTTGCTAATGAAACGTATTTACAAGAAGCGCCTCCGCTCTTTGAAAAAGCGCTTGCTATGCTTGCTGATATTTTACTAAGACCAGCAACAGAAGGTAATGGTTTTTTACAAACGGTTGTGGAAAGTGAGAAACGTGCGCTTGTGCAGCGTATTGAATCTACGTTTGATGATAAAATGCGTTATGCTAATGAACGCCTCATCGAAGAAATGTGTAAAGTAGAGCCATATCGCTTAAGTGCAAATGGTCAAAAAGAGCGTGTTTCTGCTATTACAAGCGAAACGCTGTATCAATACTATAAAAAAGTCTTAGAAGAAGATGAAATGGATTTATATATTATAGGTGATATTGAAGCGGGGGCTCTTGACCTTGTGAAACAATATTTTTCTGTTTCTAAACGTGAGGTGAAAGAAAGTAATATAATGTTGCATAAGAAAAATGAAGAAGAGCAAGAAGTTGTAGAAAAACAAGAATTAAAACAAAGTAAATTAAATATTGGATACCGCACATATATTACGTATCGTGACGAAGACTATTTTGCTTTGCAGTTATTTAATGGTTTGTTTGGTGGCTTTTCACATTCAAAATTATTTGTTAATGTACGTGAGAAAAACAGTTTGGCATATTATGCTGCTTCTCGTTATGAAAGTCATAAAGGACTTCTGTTCGTGATGTCTGGAATTGAGGGCAAAAATTATGAAAAAGCTGTTACGATTATTAAAGAACAAATGACAGCGATGCAAAATGGTGATTTTACTGATGAGGAAATCGTACAAACAAAAAGTGTAATTAAAAATCAAATCTTAGAAACAATTGATACGCCGCGCGGCCTTGTAGAACTTCTGTATCATGAAATAATTGCAAATTATAATCGCCCTGTAGGCGAATGGTTAACAGGGATTGAACGGGTAACGAAAGATGCAATCGTGAAAGTGGCTAATGATATCCAGCTAGATACAATTTACTTCTTACACGGGACGGAGGGTGTTTAAGATGGAAAGAATCGTGTACGAACAATTAAAAGAAACGCTATATTACGAGAAATTTTCGAATGGTTTAGAAGTATATATTCTTCCGAAGCAAGGCTTTAATAAAACGTATGCAACATTTACGACAAAGTATGGTTCGATTGATAATGCGTTTGTGCCGCTTGAAAAAGGTGAGATGCTCCGTGTACCGGATGGGATTGCACACTTTTTAGAGCATAAATTATTTGAAAAAGAGGATCATGATGCGTTTCAATTATTTAGTAAACAAGGAGCTTCTTCAAATGCATTTACATCTTTTACAAGAACTGCATATTTATTTTCTTGCACATCAAACGTTGAAACAAACTTAGAAACATTGTTGGATTTCGTGCAAGAGCCGTACTTTTCTGAACAAACGGTTGAGAAAGAGAAGGGAATTATCGGTCAAGAAATTCAAATGTACCAAGATAATGCTGATTGGCGTTTATATTTTGGATTAATTGACAGCTTATATAGGAAACATCCTGTAAAGATTGATATCGCTGGAACAATTGATTCTATTAGCAAAATTACGAAAGATTTACTGTATGAATGCTATCACACATTTTATCACCCAAGCAATATGTTATTATTTATTGTTGGCTCTATTGACCCAGAGAAGACAATGAATTTAGTACGTGAAAATCAAGCGAAGAAAAATTATACCGCTCAATCTGAAATTGTTCGGTCTTTTGATGAAGAACCAGAACAAGTAAACGAGAAAAAAATGGTTATTACAATGCCAGTACAAACACCAAAATGTTTAGTTGGTGTGAAAACACAGGACTTAAAGAAAGAAGGAAAAGACCTGCTAAAACAAGAAATTGCCTTAACCCTTCTGTTAGATTATTTATTTGGAAAAGGTTCTACTCATTATGAGGCATTATATAATGAAGGTTTAATTGATGATACGTTTTCGTACGATTATACAGAAGAAAGCAGTTTCGGTTTTGCAATGATTGGCGGAGATACGAAACAACCGGATAAGCTAGCGAAGCAAATAACTGATATTTTATTGCAAACAAATTATGATGAGTTATGCGGTGAAACATTAGAGCGTGTGAAAAAGAAGAAAATAGGTGGTTTTTTACGTTCGTTAAATTCATCAGAATATATTGCGAATCAATTCACACGATATGCATTTAACGGTTCTAGTTTGTTTGATGCATTATCCGTTTTGGAAAGTTTATCAATTGAAGATTTACAAACAGTCGCGAAGAGCTTTTTAAAAGAAGAAAGAGTAAGTGTTTGTCAAGTTCTTCCAAAGAAATAATGTAGTAGAGAGAGGAAGAGGATGAAGAAATACGCATTAGTTACCGGGGGAAGTGGAGGAATCGGTTCTGCCGTTGTAAGACGGCTAGTGAAAGATGGGTATACGGTATATGTCCATTATAACCGAAGTGAAAAGAAAGTTTTGGAGTTACAGCTTGAACTAGAAGGTATTATTCCAGTTCAAGCTAATTTATCAGAAGCGGATAGTGCTGAGCGTCTATGGTCTCAAATTCATCATCCAATTGATACTGTAGTATATACAGCTGGAAAAAGTATCTTTGGATTAACGACAGACATTACAGATGAACAATTAAATGAGATGGTGGAGCTGCAAGTAAAAAATGTATATAAACTTGTTTCATCTGCACTGCCCTCAATGATTCGAAATCGACATGGAAATATTGTCATTATCTCCTCCATATGGGGACAAATAGGTGCTTCATGTGAAGTGTTATATTCTATGGTAAAAGGAGCGCAAAATTCGTACGTAAAAGCTTTGGCAAAAGAAGTTGCATTAAGCGGTGTACGAGTGAATGCTGTTGCTCCCGGCGCAATTGAAACAGAGATGCTACGTGTATTTTCACATGAAGAAAAGCAAGATATTGCAGAAGAAATTCCACTTGGACGATTAGGAATGGCAGAGGAAGTTGCAAATACAGTGGCATTTATAGTTTCTCCTCAAGCATCTTATATAACAGGTCAAATCATTGGGGTTAATGGGGGCTGGCATTGTTAACCGCTTAAAGTAAGGAGCATTGTATTTTGTTTTCTGTTCATACATAAAAAAGGACATAATAGCAAATAGTAAACATGACTCCATTACTTTATAGTGAGGTGCTTAACAATGTCAGTGTTAGAAAACTTTGAACAATGGAAAGGCTTTTTAGGAGAGCGTTTAGAGCAAGCGCAAGGAAAAGGGCTAGATGGCGGTGCGATTTCTGATATGGCTTATCGCATTGGTGATTATTTAGCAAATGAAGTAGAAGCGCGTAATGATCAAGAAAAATTATTGGCAGAGCTTTGGAAAGTTGCAGATGAACAAGAGCAACACATAATCGCAAACTTAATGGTGAAAATGGTCAACCATAAGTAAGAAAAAGGGAGGAGGAATCCTCCCTTTTTTGTCGATTTTGAAAATCTCTAGATTAAATTAAGTTCTATTATACATTTCGCTTTCCTATTAGGGGAAAATCATATAATATAGTACGTAGGTGTAAAGTAAGCAAGGGGAGTGTCATCAAATGATTGAATGGTATTTTGAGTATGAAATACATAAAAACCGACCTGGCTTGCTTGGCGACGTTTCTTCGTTGATCGGTATGCTTGGTATTAATATCATAACAATTAATGGGGTAGATAATGCTCGGCGTGGACTATTGTTAATGTGCGATAATCAAGAACAAATTTCTAGACTTGAATCAATTCTAAATACGATGGATAATATAACCGTAACGAAATATCGTGCACCGAAGCTTCGTGATCGGTTAGCAGTTCGACATGGAAGGTACATACAGCGGGATGCGGATGATAAGAAAACATTTCGTTTCGTTCGTAATGAATTAGGCTTGCTTGTGGATTTTATGGCGGAACTCATGAAAAAAGAAGGTCATAAATTAATTGGAATTCGCGGAATGCCGCGCGTCGGAAAAACAGAATCTATCGTTGCTGCGAGTGTTTGTGCAAACAAACGGTGGCTTTTTGTATCGTCGACTCTTATTAAACAAACGGTGCGTAGTCAATTAATTGAAGATGAATATAATGATAATAATATCTTTATTTTAGATGGAATTGTTTCAACGAAGCGCGCAAATGAACGACACTGGCAGCTTGTTCGCGAAATTATGAGATTGCCAGCGACAAAGGTTGTAGAGCATCCAGATATATTTGTGAGTCAGTCAGAATATACACTTGATGATTTTGATTACATTATTGAATTGCGAAATGATTACGATGAAGAAATTCAATACAATCTAGTAGATGAAATTGAACAAGGAAATCATAATAATTTTTCTATGTTCGACTTTTAAAGAAATATTGAGGTGTTAGCATTGACGGAATTAGGACAAAAGCTGAAAGTAGCACGAGAAATGAAAGGTTTTTCCATCGATCAGCTGCAAGAGGTTACGAAAATTCAAAAACGCTATTTGATTAGTATCGAAGAAGGGAATTACAGCATATTGCCTGGGGATTTTTATGCACGTGCCTTTATAAAGCAATATGCAGAAGCGGTTGGTCTTAATGGAGAGGCAGTATTAGAAGAGTATAAACATGAGATACCGCAGTCAGTTTCTCAAGATGTTCCGCAAATTTCAACAGGACAAAAAACGCAGGAAACTGTACAAAGAGCAACTTCATCACCGATTGCAGATCATATGCCTAAAATTTTAATTACAGTGCTTATTATTGCGATTGGTGTTGCAATTTGGTTTGTTTTTCAATTTTTGCTAGGGAAAGATGGCGGCCAAGTAAAGCAAACAGAAAGTGCACAAACAGAAGTAGAGAAAGCGAAAAATTCGCCTCTTGATCAAAAGAAAGAAGATAAAAAAGAAGATAAAAAAGAAGAAGCACCTCAACAACCACAGTCACAACCAACTGCATCTCAAGAAGATGTTAAATTTGTTGAGACAAAAAAGAACGTATCTACATTGGAAATTCGGAATAACAAAGAGTTCAAATTAGAAGTTATTGCAAAAGGTACAAGTTATGTAGATATTAAAGACGAAAATAATAATGTACTCTATACGGGTACTTTAACAGAAGGGCAAACACAACAACAGGATTTAGGGTCAAAAAATGTTGTGCGGTTAAACATTGGTAGTGCGCCAAATGTTGAAATTAAAATTAATGGGCAAACTGTTGCTTTCCCAGTTAATCCAGAAGAAATGTATCATCAAATTTGGGTGATTAAAAACTTAGGAGAACAACCTGCGCAATAATAGTCATCGTTCCGATGACTTTTTTCAATGCACAAACCGTTTTTGACATGATGGAGGAATAGCTGTGAATTTACCAAATAAAATTACTGTATCAAGAATTTGTTTAATTCCTATATTTTTAATTATTATGCTTGTTCCATTTGATTGGGGGGCATACACAATTGGAAATGTAGAATTACCGATTCAGCACTTAGCTGGAGCTATCGTTTTTATTATTGCTTCTGCTACAGATTGGATTGATGGCCATTATGCAAGAAAACATAATCAAGTAACAAATCTAGGGAAATTTTTAGATCCTTTGGCGGATAAATTATTGGTATCTGCAGCATTAATTACGCTTGTAGATTTACATTTTGTATCAACTTGGATAGCTGTTGTTATTATTAGCCGAGAATTTGCTGTGACAGGCTTGCGTCTCGTATTAGCTGGTACAGGGGAAGTAGCGGCTGCAAAGATGCCTGGGAAAATTAAAATGTGGATGCAAGTTATTGCAATTTCTGCGTACTTATTGCATGACGTTCCATTCAATTTAATTCATATTCCAATCGCGGAAATTTCAATATGGATTGCACTTATTTTTACGGTTATTTCAGGATGGGATTATTTCTGGAAAAATAGAGAGGTTTTTGTCAATTCGAAATAACGGCTTACGGGGGAATGGAAGATGAATGCAGAGATTATCGCGGTTGGTACAGAGTTATTGCTTGGACAAATTGCGAACACGAATGCCAAATTTTTATCAGAAAAGCTGGCATCTATCGGAATCGATGTATACTATCACACTGTTGTAGGAGATAACAATAATCGCTTGCGTCAAGCGATTGAAATTGCTCAAAAACGTGCAGATATATTGATTTTTACGGGTGGATTAGGACCGACAAAAGATGATTTAACGAAAGAAACAATTGCTTCTTCTTTGCAGGAAGAGCTTGTATATGATGAAATAGCGCTCGCTTCAATCGCTGACTATTATAAACGAACAGGAAGAGAGTTTACGGAAAATAATAAAAAACAAGCTCTTGTTTTAAAGGGTTCAACTGTGTTCGCCAATGATCATGGTATGGCTCCAGGGATGGGGGTATGTAAAGATAACAAGGTGTATATTTTACTTCCGGGACCACCTAAGGAAATGAATCCAATGTATGCAAGTTATGGAGAGACTTGGCTACTCCCTTTTACATCGGGTGAGAATCTATATTCTCGTACTCTTCGATTCTTTGGAATTGGAGAATCACAATTAGAGACAATGATTCAAGACTTAATAGATGCTCAAACGAACCCAACGATTGCTCCTCTTGCTTCTGAAGGAGAAGTAACGCTTCGTCTGACTGCAAAGCACCATGATGCAAAAGAGGCTGAAACGCTAATAAATGATATAGAAGAATTGATTTTACAAAGAGTAGGACAATTTTTTTACGGATATAATCAAGATCTTCTTCATAACAAAGTAATAGCCTTGTTAAAACAAAAATGTTTGATGATTGCATGTGCTGAAAGTTTAACAGGCGGATTATTTGGTGATCGTATTACCGAAGTTGCTGGTGTGTCTTCTGTGTTTACAGGCGGCATAATTTGTTATAGCAACGATGTAAAGCAACATATTTTACATGTTCCAAAAGAGATTTTACAAACGGATGGAGCCGTTAGTGAAGCCTGTGCTCGCTATCTTGCAGAAAATGTGAAAAAACTTATGCAAGCCAATATCGGAATTAGTTTTACTGGAGTAGCTGGGCCAGATGCTTCCGAGGAGAAAGAGCCAGGGACAGTATTTATTGGATTAGCAATAGATGAACAGCCGACGATTGTTATTCCGCTTGCATTAAGTGGAAGTCGGCAGCAAATTCGTGAACGAACTGTCAAATATGGATTTTATCATCTGTATAAGAAGCTAGAAGAGATTTAAATCTCTTCTAGCTTCTATTATTTTATCCCGCATTCACGGGAAGTAAGACCCCACCTCAAGATTCAGAGAAAGCGAAGAAGATAGTTGTGGAATAACTGTCCGTAAAAGCCCGATTGGGCAGGCTTTCCATCAGTGGGAGATGAAGAAAAACTCCACTGATGGAAGTTTCACATTATATAGAAAAATAAAGGTTTTGATCTACTGGAAAATAAAAAAACGAATAAACGTTCGATTTTTGTTGGCATAATGGAAAGAAACTATTATAATAAGATTAGCATTTAAGTTAAGGAGGAATTTTTGAATGAGTGATCGTCAAGCGGCTTTAGATATGGCGTTAAAACAAATAGAAAAACAATTCGGTAAAGGCTCTATTATGAAACTAGGAGAGCAAGCGGAACGAAAGATTTCTACTATATCAAGTGGTTCGTTAGCACTTGATGTTGCCCTTGGAGTTGGTGGTTATCCACGTGGCCGTGTTATTGAAATTTACGGACCTGAAAGTTCAGGTAAAACAACGGTTTCCTTACATGCGATTGCAGAAGTACAACGTCAAGGCGGACAAGCGGCGTTTATTGATGCAGAACATGCAATGGATCCTGTATATGCCCAAAAATTAGGTGTTAACATTGATGAATTACTATTATCTCAGCCAGACACAGGAGAACAAGGATTAGAAATTGCAGAGGCATTAGTACGAAGCGGTGCAATTGATATTATTGTTATTGACTCTGTAGCAGCACTTGTTCCAAAAGCAGAGATTGAAGGAGAAATGGGTGACTCTCACGTCGGTTTACAAGCACGTTTAATGTCACAAGCTCTTCGTAAATTATCTGGTGCAATTAATAAGTCAAAAACAATCGCAATCTTTATTAACCAAATTCGTGAAAAAGTTGGGGTTATGTTTGGAAATCCAGAAACAACTCCAGGTGGTCGTGCGTTGAAATTCTATTCAACAGTGCGTTTAGAAGTGCGTCGTGCTGAGCAGTTAAAGCAAGGTAACGATATTGTTGGTAATAAAACAAAAGTGAAAGTAGTAAAAAATAAAGTAGCACCTCCTTTCCGCGTTGCAGAAGTTGATATTATGTACGGAGAAGGGATTTCAAGAGAAGGCGAAATTTTAGATATGGCTTCTGAACTTGATATCGTTCAAAAGAGCGGAGCTTGGTATTCTTATAATGAAGAACGCTTAGGACAAGGGCGTGAAAATGCGAAGCAATTCCTAAAAGAAAATCCAGAAGTTACAGATGAAATTGCATTCTTTATTCGTGAGCATCATGGCATTGGTGAAGAAGCGGTATCTGGAAGTGGAGAAGATATGAATCTTCTTGATGATTAAAAGACACGGTTTCGTGTCTTTTATTTTTCATCAGAGGTAAAGAAAGTAAAAGTAGACAACGCTTGACAATGAAAATAGCGGTAGATACAATAATAATGTATATTTTTTCTTATATTATATACGATACACTCTTCTCAAGAAGAGAAGTAACATTCGGATAGGACTGATACTTTCCGAAATAAGCATATGTCTATTTTAATTGTGAAATGAAGAAAGTCCCTTGAAAAGGCGGGACGACAGTCATTGCTGTACGTTGCAAGCGCAAACAATGTACATCCATGCAGTCTTTTTTCATTCATAGCAAGAGGAGGTGAAATTATGAGTAATGTAGTTTGGCTACTCATCTCCATTTTGCTGGCCATCGTCAGTGCAGTTGTTGGATTTTTTGTTCGAAAGTCCATTGCAGAAGCGAAGATTAACGGTGCGGCCAATGAAGCGAAGCGTATTGTAGAAGATGCAAATCGTCAAGCAGAAGCACTGAAAAAAGAAGCGCTGTTAGAAGCAAAGGATGAAATTCATACACTTCGTACAGAAGCGGAATTAGAAATTCGTGACCGAAGAAACGAGTTACAAAAACAAGAAAATCGTTTAATGCAAAAAGAAGAGAACCTTGATCGAAAAGACGAATCGCTTGAGAAAAGTCAGCAATTGTTAGAGAAGAAAGAGGAATCTCTTGTAGTAAGACAACAGCAGATTGAAGATTTGGAAAGCAAAGTGGGAGAGTTAGTACAAAAACAGCAAGATGAATTAGAGCGTATTTCTAGCCTAACGCGTGAGCAAGCAAGAGCCATTATCCTAGAAAAAGTTGAAAATGAAATTTCGCATGAAATCGCTGTTATGGTAAAAGAAACTGAAATACGTGCAAAAGAAGAAGCAGATAAGAAAGCGAAAGAGATTTTATCTTTAGCTATGCAAAGATGTGCTGCTGATCACGTTGCTGAAACTACGGTTTCAGTTGTAAATCTTCCAAATGACGAGATGAAGGGACGTATTATCGGACGTGAAGGTCGTAATATTCGTACACTAGAAACGTTAACAGGTATTGATTTAATCATCGATGATACACCAGAAGCAGTAATTTTATCAGGCTTTGACCCAATTCGTCGTGAAACTGCTCGTATTGCTCTTGATAAACTTGTACAAGACGGACGTATTCACCCAGCACGTATTGAAGAAATGGTTGAAAAATCAAGACGTGAAGTGGATGAGTATATTCGTGAAGTTGGAGAACAAACGACTTTTGAAGTAGGAGTACACGGGTTACATCCAGATTTAATTAAGATTTTAGGTCGTTTGAAATTTAGAACAAGCTACGGTCAAAATGTTTTAAAGCACTCTATGGAAGTTGCTTATTTAGCTGGGCTAATGGCAGCTGAACTTGGTGAAGACGAAAAACTTGCTCGTCGTGCTGGCTTATTACATGACATCGGAAAAGCAATCGACCATGAGGTTGAAGGCAGCCACGTTGAAATTGGTGTCGAGCTGGCGACAAAATATAAAGAGCATCCTGTTGTTATCAATAGTATTGCATCTCACCATGGCGATACGGAACCGACTTCTATCATCGCAGTTCTTGTGGCAGCGGCAGATGCACTGTCAGCAGCAAGGCCTGGAGCACGAAGTGAGACGCTGGAAAATTATATTCGTCGTCTTGAAAAGCTTGAAGAGATTTCTGAGTCTTATGAAGGTGTTGAGAAATCCTATGCAATTCAAGCTGGACGTGAAGTTCGTATCTTAGTGAAACCAGATACAATTGATGATTTAGAGGCTCATCGTTTAGCGCGTGATATTCGAAAACGTATTGAAAGTGAACTTGATTATCCAGGTCATATTAAAGTTACTGTTATTCGTGAAACACGTGCAGTTGAATACGCAAAATAAAGTGGTGGTGTTACACCACTTTATTTTTTTGTGCCGGGAATGGACACAATATAGAAAAGCATGTAGAATCGGAAACGATTCATGAAATAGAATAATGTAAGTAAATTCGTATTTTTCATAAGTAGAGATTGCTACTTATAAAACTAAACTACGAGAAAAGTATAGATGGAAAGGGTAAACACAATGAGAATTTTATTTGTTGGGGATGTAGTAGGCTCGCCAGGAAGAAGTATGATTCAAGATTACGTGCCTGCATTAAAGAAAAAATATACACCTACAGTTACGATTATTAATGGAGAAAATGCTGCAGGTGGACGTGGAATTACAGAGAAAATTTATCGTAACTTCTTAGAGTGCGGTGCACAGGCAGTTACACTTGGAAACCATGCATGGGATAACCGCGAAATTTTTGAATTTATCGATGATGCAAAGTACCTTGCAAGACCAGCAAATTTCCCGGAAGGAACACCAGGAAAAGGACTTATTTTTGTAAATTGTAATGGTATAGAAGTTGCAGTGATTAATTTACAAGGTCGCACATTCCTACCACCAATTGATTGTCCATTCCGTAAAGTGGATGAATTGATTAAGGTTGCGAAAAAGCGTACGAATATTATTTTTATTGATTTTCATGCTGAAACAACGAGTGAAAAGCAAGCGCTTGGCTGGTATGTAGATGGACGCGCTACAGCGGTTGTTGGAACGCATACGCATGTTCCAACTGCGGATAATCGTATTTTACCAAAGGGAACAGCTTATATTACGGATGTTGGTATGACAGGTCCATATGATGGGATTTTAGGGATGGATCGCGAAGCGGTATTGAAGAAGTTTTTAACGAATCTTCCAATACGATTTGAAGTAACGAATGGAAGAACACAGTTAAGTGCTGTGTTAATTGATGTGGATCCAAATACAGGAAAAGCTAAGAAAATTGATCGTATTTTAATTAATGATGACCAGCCATTTTTTGAATAAAAAACACAAAGGTTAGAAAAGAAAATATATTTCAATTTTTAGAAAAATTACAGAATTTTAGCAGGAATATGAATCATTGCTCGTGAATATAAGTTAAAAGTGAATTCAATCGCTAATACTTTTTTTAAGAAACGAGGAGGAAACGAGCAATGGAAATATTAAAAGTTAAAGCAACTTCGGTACCTAACTCTGTAGCTGGTGCACTTGCTGGAGTTATTCGTGAGCGTGGTTCAGCAGAAATGCAAGCAATCGGTGCTGGTGCATTGAATCAAGCCGTGAAGGCAGTAGCAATTGCGAGAGGATTTGTAGCGCCGAGTGGTGTGGACTTGATTTGTATCCCAGCTTTCACAGATATTATGATTGATGGTGAAGAACGCACAGCGATTAAATTAATTGTAGAACCTCGTTAAATCGGATGACCTGTTTGCATTTGCAAACAGGTCATTTTTATCCCGCATTAACGGGCAGTAAGATCCCAGCTCAAGATTCAGCGAGAAGCGAAGAAGATAGGTGGGGGATAACTGCTGGCATGCGCCTGATTGATTTAACTAATAATCAGTGGAGGATGAAAAAATCCTCACTGATTAAGTTTCACTTTATCATTTTCTGTAAGAAGAGCTTAGCTTCAAACTGAATAGTAAATGAGGCTGGTTCTAGAAGAAGGGATGAAGAACGTTGAAAATTTTTGATGCGCATTGTGATGTATTATGGCAGTTATGGATGGGAAAAGGAAAAAAATCTTTTCAAAATGATTCATCTTTACATATTACGTACGATCAGTTAAAACAAAATGGCGGTAGTGTTCAATGTTTTGCGATTTATGTGCCGGAAGAAGTGCCATATGGACAGCGATTTGCAGTTGCATTAGAGATGACAAATATATTTCATGAACAAATCTTGGCACTGCCGAATATAAAATGGATCAGGACAAAAGAAGATATTCAGCGATTAGGAAAAGATGAAATTGGAGCGCTTTTAACTTTAGAAGGATGCGATGCAATTGGAAATGAATTAGAGAAGCTGAAAACGTTGTATTATCTTGGTGTTCGTTCTGTTGGACTTACTTGGAACTATGCGAATTTAGTTGCTGACGGAGCATTAGAGTCTCGAGGCGGTGGTCTAACACTGTTTGGAAAAAAAGCAGTGGACGAGTTAAACCGTTACAAAGTATGGACAGATGTTTCACATCTGTCAGAGAAAGGATTTTGGGATGTGATAGAACTTGCAAATCATCTCATTGCTTCTCATTCGAATAGCTACGAGTTATGTCAGCATCCAAGAAACTTAACGGATGAACAAATAAAAGCATTAATCCAAAAAGATGGAATGATTGGGATAACATTTGTACCGATGTTTTTAGCTGCAAATAAGTCTGTTTGTATGGATGATATATTGCGCCATGTTGAGCATGTATGTATGCTTGGTGGAGAAAAGAATGTTGGATTTGGATCAGATTTTGATGGAATAACAGAAACAGTGGTACATGTAGAACGGTATGAACATTATGAATATGTCATAAATGAACTATTAAAACGATATAAAGAAGAACAAGTAAACAATTTTACATATCGTAATTTTATACACCACATTTCATTCTAAGTTATTCTTATACAAGAGGCTATTATAGAGGAAAATTAAATATTAGAAAATTTAAAAAATATTCAATGAAATTGTATCAAATTCTTGCATTTTTACAGTGGTAGAGCTAGAATTGTAAACGAATTAAGATTATGCAAAACATTTACTGAAATCAGAAGAGGTATAATTTGTGTCCATTGTAGTTTCTTGGCTCAAAAAGTGCTAAACTAGTACTAAACTAGTACTGTAAAAAAATACACTACAATGTATGAAGCTAAAGGGGTGTAGGAGATGATTAGTCAACTTTCATGGAAAGTTGGAGGACAACAAGGTGAAGGAATTGAAAGTACAGGAGAAATCTTTTGTATTGCATTAAACCGATTAGGTTATTATCTATATGGTTATCGCCACTTTTCATCACGAATTAAAGGTGGTCATACAAACAATAAAATTCGCGTAAGTACAACAGAAGTACGCGCAATATCAGATGATTTAGATATCTTAATTGCGTTTGATCAAGAAACAATTGACTTTAACTTCCACGAACTACGTCCAGGTGGGATTGTTGTTGCAGATGCAAAATTCAATCCAAGCATTCCAGAGGGAACAGATGCAATTTTATATGCGATTCCGTTTACGGATATTGCTTCTGAACTTGGTACATCTTTAATGAAAAACATGGTTGCAGTAGGAGCGTCTAGTGCTGTATTAGGGTTAGACGAAAATGTATATTTAGAAGTTGTTGATGAGATTTTTGGTCGTAAAGGAGAGCAAGTTGTTGAGAAAAACATGGAGGCAATTAAACGCGGCTCTCAATATATGAAAGAATTACTAGGCGAAAAAGTAAATATGATGCAACTTGAAAAAGCAGATGAAAAAAAACGGATGTTTATGATAGGAAACGATGCAATCGCATTTGGCGCAGTAGCTGGTGGTGCTCGTTTTATGTCTGCTTATCCAATTACGCCTGCTTCTGAGATTATGGAATACTTAATTAAGAAGCTTCCAAAAGTAGGAGGAACTGTTATTCAAACTGAGGATGAGATTGCTGCTTGTACGATGGCAATCGGTGCAAACTATGCTGGTGTACGTACATTAACAGCGTCAGCAGGTCCTGGTTTATCTCTAATGATGGAAGCAATTGGTTTAGCTGGGATTACAGAAACACCTCTTGTTATCGTTGATACACAACGTGGTGGACCAAGTACTGGTTTGCCAACAAAACAAGAACAATCTGATTTAATGGCAATGATTTACGGTACGCATGGCGAGATTCCGAAAATCGTCATGGCACCAAGTACTGCTGAAGAAGCGTTCTATGATATTGTAGAAGCATTTAACTTAGCGGAAGAATATCAAGTTCCTGTAATCTTTTTAACGGATTTACAACTTTCTTTAGGCAAACAAACAGTAGAACCACTTCAATTAGAAAAGGTTGAAATTCGCCGTGGTAAACTTGATTTACATGCGGAGTTACCAGATCGTGAAAATAAAGCATACTTCAAACGTTATGAAGTAACAGAAGATGGCATTTCACCACGTGTTGTACCTGGTATGAAAAATGGTATTCACCATGTAACAGGCGTAGAGCACGATGAAACAGGTAAGCCATCAGAGTCAGCACTTAACCGCAGTGCACAAATGGACAAACGTTTCCGTAAAATGGAAAACATTAAATTCAATACCCCTGTTTACAAAAATGCTAAATATGATGAAGCTGATGTATTATTAGTAGGCTTTAACTCAACTCGTGGTGCAATTGAAGAAGCGATGGAACGTTTAGAGCAAGAAGGATTAAAAGTAAACCATGCTCATGTTCGCCTAATTCATCCGTTCCCAACAGCTGAAATGTTGCCACTTGTGAAGAGTGCAAAACGTGTTGTCGTTGTAGAAAACAATGCAACTGGACAGCTTGCTAATATTATGAAGATGAATCTTGGCTATGGCGAGAAAATTTCTAGTCTGTTAAAGTATGACGGAAATCCATTCTTACCGAAAGAAATTTACAACGAATGCAAAAAAGGGGTTGTTTTAAATGGCAACATTTAAGGACTTTCGTAATAGTGTAAAGCCAAACTGGTGTCCAGGTTGTGGGGACTTCTCAGTGCAAGCGGCAATTCAACGTGCGGCTGCAAATGTAGGCTTGAATCCTGATGAATTAGCGGTTATTTCTGGTATCGGATGTTCCGGTCGTATCTCTGGTTATATTAACTCTTACGGTGTTCATAGTATTCATGGACGTGCCCTTCCAATTGCACAAGGTGTAAAAATGGCAAATCGTGATTTAACAGTTATTGCCTCTGGTGGTGACGGTGACGGCTTTGCAATCGGTATGGGTCATACTATTCATTCTATTCGTCGTAATATTGATATTACGTACATTGTTATGGATAACCAAATTTACGGTTTAACAAAGGGCCAAACTTCTCCTCGTAGTGAAGCGGGCTTTAAAACGAAAAGTACGCCGCAAGGGTCGATTGAGCCAGCGTTATCTGTAATGGAGATGGCATTAACTGCTGGAGCAACGTTTGTAGCACAAAGTTTCTCTAGTGACTTAAAAGAATTAACACAGCTGATCGAAGCTGGTATTAATCATAAAGGGTTCTCTTTAATTAATGTATATAGTCCATGTGTAACATACAATAAGGTAAATACGTATGATTGGTTTAAAGAGAATTTAACAAAGCTTAGCGAAGTAGAAGGATATGATCCATCTAATCGCATGGTTGCTATGCAAACATTAATGGAAAACAAAGGTTTAGTAACAGGTTTGATTTATCAAAATACAGAGCAACCTTCTTACCAAGAGCTTGTAAAAGGGTATAGTGAAAAATCATTAGTTCATGCTGATTTGCAAATGGACCAAAAAATGTTTGATGAACTTGTAGCAGAATTTATGTAATATATGAAAGGCTATCGAAATTTCGATAGCCTTTTCTAATGAAAATTTATGATAAAGTATTTTTGTGATGGGATGTACTTTCTTTACTAAGAAAATTCAGAATGATAAAATAATAAACAAGAGTTACATTATATACGAGCTCTTCTCTTCCCTTTAGTATCAAGTAAAATCGTTCGTGAATGCAAGGCCTCTCTATTGTTTAATTTGACTGAACGCTTTATACTATAATAATGTGTATAAGAATGAAGCGATAGGCTTTTTTATAAGGACAAAATAAACAACAACTAAAAGTCAAAACTGTGTATATGTGAGGTTGAAAGGAGATTATTCATGAACGAAGAGCAACGATTAGCAGATCAACAAGCAACTTCAACTACTAAAAAAGCAGAAAAAGATTACAGTAAATATTTTGAAAATGTATATCAGCCACCTTCTTTAAAGGATGCGAAAAAACGCGGAAAAGAAGAAATTAAAATTGAGCGTGATTTTGGCTTACCTGAAGAGTTTCGTAATTTTGGTGCAGGAAGAAAGTTTTATATCCGTACTTATGGATGTCAAATGAATGAGCATGACACAGAAGTAATGGCTGGTATCTTTACAGCTCTTGGATACGAACCAACATTCTCTACAGAAGATGCAGATGTGATTCTATTAAATACATGTGCAATTCGTGAAAATGCTGAAAATAAAGTATTCGGGGAACTTGGTCATTTAAAATCTTTAAAACAAAGAAATCCTGATCTTTTAGTCGGTGTATGCGGTTGTATGTCACAAGAGGAATCTGTCGTAAACAAAATTATGCAAAAACATCAGCATGTAGATATGGTATTTGGTACACATAACATTCACCGTTTACCATACATTTTAAAAGATGCTATGTTCTCGAAAGCGACAGTTGTTGAAGTATGGTCAAAAGAAGGAGATGTCATTGAGAATCTTCCGAAAGTACGCCGTGGGGATATTAAAGCGTGGGTAAACATTATGTACGGATGTGACAAATTCTGCACATATTGTATTGTACCGTATACTCGCGGTAAAGAGCGTAGCCGTCGTCCAGGGGACATTATTAAAGAAGTACGTCATTTAGCAGCAAATGGTTATAAAGAAATTACGCTACTTGGTCAAAACGTAAATGCATACGGAAAAGACTTTGAAGATATGGAATATGGTTTAGGAGATCTTATGGATGAACTTCGTAAGATTGACGTAGCACGTATTCGTTTTACAACAAGCCATCCGCGCGACTTTGATGATCGTTTAATTGAAATACTTGGAAAAGGCGGCAATTTAGTCGAACACATTCACTTACCAGTACAATCTGGAAGTACGGATATGTTGAAAATTATGGCACGTAAATACTCACGTGAGCATTATTTAGAACTTGTACGTAAAATTAAAGAAGCGATTCCAAATGTAGTACTAACGACTGATATTATCGTCGGTTTCCCAAATGAAACAGATGAACAATTTGAAGAAACGATGTCGTTATATCATGAAGTAGGCTTTGATAGTGCATATACATTTATTTATTCACCACGTGAAGGTACACCAGCTGCAAAAATGCAAGATAATGTACCAATGGAAGTGAAAAAAGAACGTTTGCAACGTTTAAATGCGTTAGTAAATGAATTTTCTGCGAAGAAGAATAAAGCGTATGAAGGACAAACTGTTGAAGTGCTTGTTGATGGAGAAAGTAAAAATAATCCTGATGTACTTGCAGGTTATACACGTGCCAATAAACTTGTAAACTTCGTAGCTCCAAAATCTGTAATCGGTCAGCTTGTAAAAGTGAAAATAACAAAAGCAAAAACTTGGTCTCTAAACGGGGAATTGGTTGAGGAGCCGATCGAGGTGAAATAATAGATGAAAATTTTTACAAAAGATGAAATTGTAGAGCAAGCGAAAGAATTAGCAAAAATGATTTCTGAAACAGAAGAAGTTGATTTCTTTAAACGTGCAGAAGCGCAAATTCATAAAAATGAGAATGTAAAACGCACGATTGATGAAATTAAAGCTTTGCAAAAACAAGCAGTGAATCTACAACATTATGGGAAATGGGAAGCGCTAAAAAAAGTAGAATCAGAAATTGATGCGTTGCAAGATAAACTAGATGAAATTCCAGTTGTACAGCAGTTCAAATCTTCTCAAACATATGTAAATGATTTATTGCAGCTTGTCGCAAGTACAATTTCAAACACGGTCACAGATGAAATTTTAATTTCAACTGACGGCGATGTATTAAAAGGAGAAACAGGTGCTGAAGTAGCAAATAAAAAAGGCACATGTGGCTGTTAAAAGAGATGTCGAATTCGACATCTCTTTTTGTTTCATTTTAATAGGCAATAAGGTATTATCTCCTTCTAGAAAGTAGAAGTTTCACGTTACATAATGAGCAGGACAGAGCATTTTCAAAAAAGAATAACACATTCCGCATTTGTCCCGCATATAATGAATTGAACATTCATTGAGGAGGGGTTCGTATGTCTGAGTTTAGAGAAATTATTACGAAAGCAGTTGTGGGGAAAGGGCGTAAGTATATGAAAACAACTCACACTGTTACACCGAATCACCCGCCGACAAGTATTTTGGGGTGTTGGGTTATTAACCATGCATATGAAGCAAAGAAAAATGGAAAGTATGTAGAAATCGAAGGATTCTACGATATTAACACATGGTATTCGTATGAAGAAAATACGAAAACAGAAGTCGTGACAGAACGTGTGAATTACACAGATGATGTGAACATTGGTTATCGTGATAAGAACTTTTCAGGGGAAGATTTAGAAATTGTTGCACGTGTCATGCAACATCCAAATTGTTTAGAAGCTGTTATTTCACCAAATGGAAACAAAATGGCTGTCACTGTGGAACGGGAATTTGTAACCGAAGTCGTGGGTGAAACAAAAATTTGTGTGAGTGTGAATCCGGATGGCTGTCAAGAAGATGATCAGCAATTTGAAGTTGAAGCTGAAGTGGATGATAATGAGTTTGAAGAACTTGATCCGAACTTTATCATAGAAACGGAAGAAGAAGAAGAATAAGTTGAAGCTAGGGAGAATCTCTTCCTAGCTTTTTGTATATGTTTCAGATGATGGAACAAAATCATTCGTGTATAATTGTGTTATAATATATTTTTAAAGTGAAAAAGAAAGATGTATGGGGGATCAAAATGGCACAGTACACGCCGATGATGCAGCAATATTTAAAGATCAAGGCAGATTATCAAGATGCCTTTTTATTTTTTCGATTAGGCGATTTTTATGAGATGTTTTTTGAGGATGCTGTAAAAGCAGCACATGAACTTGAAATTACATTGACGAGTCGCGATGGGGGCGGGAGCGAACGGATTCCAATGTGCGGTGTACCGTATCACGCTGCGAAAAACTACATTGAACAACTGATTGAAAAAGGATATAAAGTAGCAATTTGTGAACAAGTTGAAGATCCAAAAACAGCAAAAGGTGTTGTGCGCCGTGAAGTTGTTCAGTTAATTACGCCAGGAACGATGATGGAAGGTCGTACAATAGATGAAAAGGAAAATAATTTTCTCGCAGCACTAGCACATTTTGAAGATGGTTCCTATGCATTAGCATGTAATGACTTAACAACAGGTCAAAATACAGTAACATTGTTAACTGGAACACTTGAAGATGTATTACTAGAAGTATATGCAACGGGTGCGAAAGAGATTGTCGTATCTTCCACGTTCTCTAAGGAAGAATTGGACAAGATGTTAGCAACATTAAAAATGACAGTTTCGTATGAGGAAGAAACGAAAATTCCAGAGAGTCTTATGCATCTCGTTCAAAATGTAACGCAAACAAAATTAATTGCAGCAGTTGGACGTTTATTTAACTATGTTTTACGAACACAAAAACGTTCGCTAGATCACTTGCAACCGGTTGAAATTTATTATACAAATCAATTTATGAAGATTGATGTTCACTCTAAACGTAATTTGGAGCTAACAGAAACCATTCGAACAAAAGAAAAAACAGGCTCCCTATTATGGTTGTTAGATAAAACGAAAACAGCGATGGGTGGACGAATGTTAAAACAGTGGATGGAACGTCCACTCATTCAAAAAGAAAAAATTGAAGAACGTTTAGAGATGGTTGAAACGTTTGTGAACGATTATTTCTTACGTGAAGATTTAAAAGAAAAATTAAAAGAAGTATACGACTTAGAACGGTTAGCAGGAAAAGTTTCATATGGAAATGTCAATGCGCGTGATTTACTGCAATTAAAGCGTTCCTTAATGCAAGTTCCGGCTATTTTAGAGGCAGTTAGTCTTTTAGATAATTCTTATGCTGCAAACTTAATTCAAGGTGCTGATCCTTGTGAAAGCTTAACGGCGTTATTAGAGAGAAGTATTCAAGAAAATCCGCCACTTTCTATAAAAGATGGTGACATTATAAAAGACGGTTATAGTGAGAAATTAGATCAATATCGCTACGTAAGTAAAAACGGAAAAACATGGATTGCAGAGCTTGAAAAACGTGAGCGTGATATAACAGGAATTAAATCATTAAAGATTGGTTACAACCGTATTTTTGGTTATTATATTGAAGTTACAAAAGCAAACCTTACCGCACTTCCAGAAGGACGCTATGAACGAAAACAAACACTTGCGAATGCAGAGCGTTTTATTACAGACGAATTAAAAGAAAAAGAAACATTGATTTTAGAAGCAGAAGAAAAAATCGTTCAGTTAGAATATGATTTATTCACGGCTCTTCGTGAAGAAGTGAAAGTGTTTATTCCGAAGTTACAGCAATTAGCGAAAATTATTAGTGAACTAGATGTCCTTCAAAGCTTTGCAACTGTAAGTGAAGAAGAACAATTTGTAAAACCAATATTAACGAGTAAACGAGAAATCTTTATTAAAGATGGCCGTCATCCGGTCGTTGAAAAAGTATTAAACGGCAAGTTGTATGTTCCAAATGATTGTATAATGCCTGAAAATATGGATGTCTTTTTAATTACTGGTCCAAATATGTCCGGTAAAAGTACGTATATGCGTCAATTAGCACTTATTACTGTTATGTCGCAAATCGGTTGCTTTGTACCAGCAGCAGAAGCTGTACTCCCTGTGTTTGACCAAATCTTTACGAGAATTGGGGCAGCAGATGACTTAATTTCAGGCCAAAGTACGTTTATGGTTGAGATGTTAGAAGCAAAAAATGCGATTGCGAATGCATCGGAAAGAAGCTTAATTTTATTTGATGAAATTGGTCGTGGTACATCTACGTATGACGGTATGGCATTAGCGCAAGCAATCATTGAGCATATTCATGATCAAATTGGTGCGAAAACGTTATTTTCAACACACTATCATGAATTAACAGTGCTAGAGGAAAGTTTAGATCAACTAAAAAATGTACATGTTTCAGCAATTGAGGAAAACGGAAAAGTTGTCTTCTTGCATAAAATTCAAGAAGGGGCAGCAGATAAGAGTTACGGTATTCACGTTGCTCAGCTTGCAGAGCTGCCAGATAGCTTAATCGCTCGCGCGAAAGAAGTATTAGCGCAGCTTGAAGGTCAAGAGGAGATTACGATTCCGAAACGAACAGAAGTCAAAGTTCCGGAAGAAATCGTACAAGAACCTGTAGTCGTGAAAGAAGAAGCATTGTCGCAAGAAGAAGTGAAAGAAGAATCGCAGCTATCCTTCTTTGCGGCGGAACAAACAGTGGAAAAAGAAGACAAGATTGTACTTGATTCAAAAGAAACTGCTGTATTAACGCAAATCAAAAAAATAGATTTACTGGATATGACACCGCTAGAAGCATTAAACGAACTGTACCGTTTACAGAAAAAGTTGAAGAAAGGATGAGTAAGTAGATGGGGAAAATTCGCAAACTCGATGATCAACTTTCTAACTTAATTGCAGCGGGAGAAGTAGTAGAACGACCTGCTTCAGTTGTAAAAGAACTTGTCGAAAATTCCATCGATGCGAATAGTACATCTATTGAAATCCACTTAGAAGAAGCTGGATTATCGAAAATTCGCATCATCGATAATGGAGATGGAATTGCTGAAGAAGACTGTATCGTTGCTTTTGAACGACATGCAACAAGTAAAATTAAAGATGAAAATGATTTGTTTCGTATTCGGACGCTTGGTTTTCGCGGTGAAGCATTGCCAAGTATTGCATCTGTTAGTGAATTAGAGTTAGTAACGAGCACAGGGGATGTGCCAGGAACACACCTTGTTATTAAAGGTGGCGAGATTTTGAAACAAGAAAAAACAGCGAGCCGTAAAGGAACAGATATTACGGTTCAAAACCTGTTTTTTAATACACCAGCACGTTTAAAATATATGAAAACGATTCATACAGAGCTTGGAAACATTACGGATATTGTATACCGCATTGCTCTATCACATCCAGAAGTCTCTCTGCGTTTGTTTCACAATGAGAAAAAACTGCTTCATACATCAGGAAATGGTGATGTAAGACAAGTTCTTGCGGCAATTTACAGCATCCAAGTTGCAAAAAAACTAATTCCGATTGAAGCAGAATCGTTAGACTTTACGATTCGTGGTTATGTGACGTTGCCAGAAGTAACGCGTGCATCTCGTAACTATATGTCAACGATTGTAAATGGTCGTTACGTTCGGAACTATGTCTTAATGAAAGCTGTGCAGCAAGGCTATCATACATTGCTACCGGTTGGACGTTACCCAATTGGCTTTTTATCAATTGAAATGGATCCGATGTTAGTTGATGTGAACGTTCATCCAGCAAAACTAGAGGTTCGCTTTAGTAAAGAGCAGGAGCTATTACAGCTTATTGAAACAGCATTGCAAGATGCTTTTAAAAAGATTCGACTCATTCCTGATGCCGGTGTTACAACAAAGAAAAAAGAAAAAGATGAAAGTGTTCAGGAGCAGTTTCAGTTTGAGCATGCAAAACCGAAAGAACCATCGATGCCCAATATTGTTTTACCGACCGGAATGGATGAGCAAGAAGAAGAAAAGCCAAAGCAACAGTCACCGCTTTGGAATCCACCAAAGCAGGAATGGCAGCCATCAGAGTCTCTTGTAAGAGAAGAAAACAATTGGCAACCATCCAAGGTAATTGTAGAAGAACCGCTTCCACAAGAGAATGAGGAAGATTTTGAGTTAGAAGAACAGGAAGAAATACAAGAAATTCAAATGAACGGAAACGATTTACCGCCACTGTATCCAATTGGACAAATGCACGGCACGTACATTTTTGCTCAAAACGATAAAGGGTTATATATGATTGATCAGCATGCCGCTCAGGAGCGTATCAATTATGAATATTTCCGTGATAGAGTAGGACAAGTTGCACCAGAGGTACAAGAATTACTCGTTCCATATAGAA
Organism: Bacillus rhizoplanae; assembly: GCF_917563915.1. Classification (GTDB taxonomy): domain Bacteria; phylum Bacillota; class Bacilli; order Bacillales; family Bacillaceae_G; genus Bacillus_A; species Bacillus_A rhizoplanae. Next base: position 388,955 of record NZ_CAKJTI010000001.1, read on the forward strand.
TTGATTTATCACTCAATGAATTTTTACGAGTAGAAGAACAATTAGAAGAACTGAAAAAAGTAGGATTATTCTTAGAGCACTTCGGCCATCAATCATTCATTGTACGTTCACATCCAACATGGTTTCCAAAAGGACAAGAAATGGAGATCATTGATGAAATGATGCAGCAAGTATTGAAATTGAAAAAAGTCGATATCAAAAAACTGCGTGAAGAAGCAGCTATTATGATGAGCTGCAAAGCATCTATTAAAGCAAATCAATATTTAACGAACGATCAAATCTTCGCCTTATTAGAAGAGCTGCGAACAACAACAAATCCTTATACATGTCCGCATGGCAGACCGATTATTGTGCATCATTCGACTTATGAACTGGAGAAGATGTTTAAGCGGGTGATGTAGGGTGCTGTCTAAAGGGAAAAAGTTCGCTACTGGGTAATGAAAATGGTTTGTACTGTTGAAAGTTATTATAAAGAATGAAAAGTACCACTGAATGAATGAGTTTTTACGTTAATATATTAAAAAAATAATACTGTAAGAGAAGAATTTTTTAATAGCGAAAAAGCATGACAATTTTATGTCATGCTTTTTGTTAGTTATCCGTAATTTGTTAATAATAAAGTATTTGTAATGGTGGCTTTATTCACATTGGGAATGGTCTACGGTTATATAAGAATGAAAAAATGGGGTTTTTGGCTAATGATAACCTACTCAGTTCTTGTTGGAATAGTCAGTTCCTTGTTGATAACTAATCAATCACATCAGCCATTCATAGGGAATTTGGTTTGATCAATTATTGTGTTAGTTTATACAATTTATGTGAAGAAGGAATTTTTTAAAACAAACATCGAACATTAGAACAATCAAAGTTTTCCCTATTCGCATAAAGGGTGTTTATGTTGAATAAATCGATAAAAAGAAACGCTCAGAGTTTTTTTATACTCTAAGCGTTTTTTTCTTTACCGATAACGTCGTTAATTAGCCTGTTAATTTAAATGGTAATCCGCTGTGAAAAATGAAAGTTTAATCAGAGAAAAGCGTCCGATTTGTTTAACGAAAAATTGGTGGGAGAAAAAATTGGATGTTTTCAAATACACCACGAGGTGCTAGAGGAAGTGCCATCATGTATAGTGTGGTTGAAACCGCAAAAGAGAACAATTTAAGTTCCTATCATTATCTTCGTTATTTGTTTGAAACGCTCCCTAATATCGATTTAAATAATAAAGAGGAAATTGATAAAGTCTTGCTGTAGTCAATGGATTTACCATCTAGTTGCAAAGGCCGAAAAAAGTAAAGTAAACAAAAGGTAACTCTAAAATCAATCTTCATGGTATTTTTGGGATTTTATTAACATTTACGGTATAGACATAATGAAGTAATATATTGAATGAAATGAAGTGAATACATGAAGGATGGACATAAAATGGGAGATTTATTATTGATGATGATTGAACGCGTTGGTTTAATTGTCATTTTAGGATTTTTACTTTCACATATTAAGGCGTTCCGTTGGCTGCTGCATAAGCAAGATGGCTATAAAGGTAGCTTTATGTTAATTGGCATATTTTCATTATTTACAATTGTAAGCAACTACACAGGGATTGAGATTTCTGGTAATACGATTATGAATGATAACTGGCTGCGGGGCGTCTCTTCTTCTAGTACGATTGCGAATACGCGTATTATGGGAATTGGGATTAGCGGGTTACTTGGAGGTCCAATTGTTGGAATAGGAGTAGGATTTATAGCTGGCATTCATCGTTATGTGCTAGGGGGAACGACTGCATTAAGCTGTGCAATCTCTTCTATTTTAGCTGGGATTGTGACAGGTTATATTGGCTATTTATATCAAAAACGGAATCGCGTTGTGACCCCTAAGTTTTCTGCAGTGCTTAGCATCTGTATGGTATCGCTGGAAATGATTATGATTCTTTTCATAGTCGATGACGGCTGGAGTATTGTGAAAACAATTGCACTCCCAATGATTATCGTAAATGGTTTTGGAAGTTTTATTCTATTGTCAATGATTCAGTCCATTTTACGACAAGAAGAACATGCGAAGGCATTACAAACGCATAAAGTATTGCGCATTGCTGATAAAACGCTTCCGTATTTCCGCCAAGGATTAACGGAAGAATCATGTACGCATGTGGCACAAATTATCCACCGCTTTACAGGAACAGATGCAGTATCTTTAACAGATACAGAAAAAATATTAGCACATGTTGGATTAGGATCTGATCATCATATTCCTTCTCATAGCTTAATTACTGAATTGTCAAAAGAGGTGTTAAAGACCGGGAAAATTATGAAAGCAAAGTCGCGCGAAGAGATTAATTGTCAGCATGAAGGGTGTTTATTACAAGCGGCAATCGTGATTCCGCTCACATCTCGTGGAAAGACCATCGGTACGTTAAAGCTTTATTTTAAAAATCCCAATTCATTAAGCCCCGTAGAGGAAGAGCTGGCAGAAGGATTAGCAAAAATCTTTTCAACGCAGCTTGAGCTTGGAGAAGCAGAACTGCAAAGTAAATTGTTGCAAGATGCGGAAATAAAGGCGCTGCAAGCACAAATTAACCCTCATTTTCTTTTTAATGCGATTAATACAGTCTCTGCTTTATGTCGCACAGATGTAGAGAAAGCAAGGAAATTATTGTTACAGCTAAGCGTGTATTTTCGCTGCAATTTACAAGGTGCAAGGCAGCTTCTCATTCCGTTAGAACAAGAATTGAATCATGTGCATGCGTATTTGTCGTTAGAACAAGCAAGATTTCCGAACAAATATGAGGTAAAAATGTACATTGAAGACGAGCTGCATAATATTTTGCTTCCACCGTTTGTGTTGCAACTATTAGTGGAAAATGCTCTTCGTCATGCATTTCCTAAAAAACAGCCTCTATGCCAAGTTGAAATTCATGTTTATGCCAAGAAAAACAGCGTGCATTTCAAAGTAAAAGATAACGGTCAAGGGATTGAGCCGGAGCGATTAGAGCGGTTAGGAAAAGCAATTGTATCGTCAAAAAAAGGGACGGGAACAGCATTATATAATATTAATGAACGGTTAATGGGGCTGTTTGGAAAAGGTACAACGCTTCATATCGTCAGTGAACTGGAAACAGGGACGGAGATTTCCTTCACGATTCCAATTCAAAGAAAAGGAGGCAGCGATATTGAAAATATTAGTAGTCGATGATGAAATGTTGGCGCGTGACGAATTAAAATATTTATTATATCGAACGAAAGAGGTCGATATTATTGATGAGGCAGACAGTGTAGAAGAAGCGTTAGAGAAGTTGATAGAAAGTAAACCGGATCTTGTTTTTTTAGATATTCAGCTGTCGGATGATAATGGATTTGAGATTGCTAATATACTAAAGAAGATGAAAAATCCACCTGCTATTGTATTTGCAACGGCCTATGATCAATATGCCATTCAGGCATTTGAAGTAGATGCTTTAGATTATATTTTAAAGCCGTTTGACGAAGAGCGCATTGTCCAAGCGATTAAGAAATTTAAAAAACGAAAACAGCATGAAATGGAGGAGAAGCAAGAAGTACATGCGTCAGATGTATCTAGCAGAATGAAAAAATTAGCGCTGCCGATTGATGAATCGATTGTATTAGTGAATATAGAAGATATCGTATATGCTGGAGTGTTAGATGGAAAAGTAATTGTGAAAACGATTTGTGATACGTATGTGACGTACGATACGCTTGCCATATTAGAAAAGAAATTGCCACAAATGAATTTTCTGCGTGTGCATCGCAGTTTTATCGTAAATGTAAATCATATTTCTGAAATCCAGCCGTGGTTTAACTCTACGTATAATTTAATTATGAAAGAGGATTCAAAAGTACCTGTAAGCCGTACCTATGCAAAAGAATTAAAGAAGCTGCTTCGTATTTAACAAGCAGCTTTTTGCATTTCATTCTTCTTTTTCTGTAACTGATTTCATATATTTGACGCTCTGTGTTGTAAGTGCTTACGGAATCGTTTACATCCTATACAATAAAGGCATCAAATCGAAAGAGGTGGAAGGATGATATGAAACAATCATCTGTTAATCCATGGCTTGTTGTCCTCGGTACAGTCATTGTACAAATGGGACTTGGAACGATATATACATGGAGTTTATTCAATCAACCTTTAGTGAGTAAATACGGCTGGAGTCTTAACGCTGTTGCTATAACTTTCTCAATCACTAGCTTTTCTTTAGCATTTTCAACTTTGTTTGCGGGTAAATTACAAGAGAAATTGGGACTTCGTAAACTTATTATGATTTCCGGAGTAGCCTTAGGAATTGGCTTGATGCTTAGTTCGCAAGTTTCCTCATTAGTAATGCTTTATGTACTAGCAGGAGTTGTTGTAGGTTACGCAGATGGTACAGCCTATATTACTTCACTATCCAATTTACTAAAGTGGTTTCCAGAGCGTAAAGGTTTAATTGCTGGTATATCTGTCTCCGCATATGGCACAGGTAGCCTAATTTTTAAATACATTAACGCAAAGTTCATTGATTCAGTTGGTGTATCACAAGCGTTTTTATATTGGGGCCTAATTGTTACAGTTATGATAGTGGTAGGCGCTTGTCTTATCCATCAAGCCGCTGAACAAGATACAGTTCATGAAACAAAAAGTCGTGACTATACAACAAGAGAAATGCTAGGTACAAAACAAGTTTATCTGTTATTTATTATGTTATTTACATCATGTATGAGTGGCTTATACTTAATTGGCATGGTAAAGGATATTGGTGTTCAACTCGTAGGGCTTAGCGCAGCAACAGCAGCTAATGCTGTCGCTATAGTTGCGATCTTTAATACGGTTGGCCGAATCATTTTGGGACCGTTATCAGATAAAATCGGCCGTTTGAAAATTGTTACTGCAACGTTTGTCGTTATAGCTACGTCTGTCTTTGTACTTAGTTTTGTGGATTTAAATTATGGCATTTATTTAGCCTGTGTAGCAAGTGTTGCTTTTTGTTTTGGTGGAAATATCACTATTTTTCCAGCCATTGTTGGTGATTTCTTCGGTCTAAAAAATCATAGTAAAAACTACGGAATCGTGTATCAAGGCTTTGGTTTGGGAGCACTCGCAGGTTCCTTTATCGGTGTAATTCTAGGTGGATTTAAACCAACTTTTATGGTGATTGGCGTACTGTGTGTCGTGTCATTTATCATCGCTATTTTCATTCAACCACCTAATCAGCAAAAAGAAAAACAAGAAAATTATCGCAGCGTAGCGTGAGCATTTTAAATTTTTATTACATTCTAAAAGTAAACGTAAAGTAACTCCAAAATATACAATAAAAGTTGATTTTGGAGTTACTTTTTTTCGGCACTCCGCATCTAGACGGTAAATCCGTTGACCATGGCAAGACTTTATCAATTTCTTCTTTATTGTTTAAATCGATATTGGAGAGTGTTTCAAACAAATAAAGAAGATAATGATAGGGACTTAAATTGTTCTCTTTTGAGGTTTCAACCAGAAGGTTTTGGACAGACTTATCCCTATGACCGTGTTTCTTCTTACGACAATAGGTAATCATTTCAACAGCTGGAGGCTGCAAAGTTAATTATCCGAAAGATCAGCGGCAGATAGTGCAATTATGCTTGTCAATGCATGGCTTCGTGATTAAACGAATATATCCAAAAAAGTCAGAGCATTAAGTGCTGTGACTTTTTTATAATTTTTATATTGTATATTTTTGGAGTAAACGCTATAATGATAGTGTTAAAGATGGAATCGTGATATGACCTGTTATGAATCTATCATTTTATTTACAAATAAATGGATTGGTATTTTAGCAAGATGTGCTAATGAACTACTCCACCATGATGATAGCGTACCTATTAATTCGGTGCGTATATTTTCGTGGTGGAGTTTTTTTATTCTCAAAAAGGGGGAAAGACCATGAACGACAGCATGGTTCATATTACAATTGACGGCAAAGAATATAGTGCTGAGCCCGGTTCAACTATATTGGATATCATTAATCAAAACGGGATTGAACATCCACAAATCTGTCACGTGCCTGAAGTGGATCCTATCCAAACGTGTGATACTTGTATTGTAGAAATTGATGGAAAACTTGTGCGATCCTGCTCAACAGTAGCAACGAACGGTATGAATATTGAGTTGTCCTCTATTAGTGCGAAGGCAGCACAAACTGAGGCGATGGACCGCTTATTGGAAAACCATTTACTTTATTGTACGGTCTGTGACAACAATAATGGGAACTGTAAATTGCATAATACGGCAGAATTAATGGAAATTGAGCATCAAAAATATCCTTACAAACCAAAAGTAGATGTGAGTGAGGTTGACATGTCACATCCATTTTATCGCTATGACCCTAATCAGTGTATCGCGTGTGGTCAATGTGTAGAGGTTTGTCAAAACTTGCAAGTAAATGAAACGTTATCTATTGATTGGGAGGCAGAGCGTCCTCGTGTTATTTGGGATGATGGAGCGGCTATTAATGATTCTTCATGTGTAAGCTGCGGTCAATGTGTAACTATTTGTCCTTGTAATGCTTTGATGGAAAAATCGATGCTTGGTGAAGCTGGATTTATGACTGGGCTGAAGCCGGACATTCTTGAGCCGATGGTTGATCTTATAAAAGAAGTTGAACCTGGATACAGCGGTATTTTCGCTATATCAGAAGTAGAAGCTGCCATGCGCGAAACTCGTACAAAGAAGACGAAAACAGTATGTACGTTTTGTGGTGTAGGATGCTCATTTGAAGTGTGGACGAAGGGACGTAAAATTCTTAAAGTACAACCAACTTCTGAGGCACCAGTTAATGCAATTTCTACTTGCGTAAAAGGGAAATTTGGTTGGGATTTCGTAAATTCTGAAGAACGACTCACTAAGCCTTTAATTCGTAAACATGGAACATTTGTTGAATCAACTTGGGAAGAAGCGCTTGATTTAGTGGCAAATAAATTAGGATCCATTAAAGAACAATACGGTAAAGGATCTGTAGGCTTTATTTCTTCTTCTAAAATTACGAATGAAGACAACTATGTCATTCAAAAATTAGCTCGACAAGTGTTTGAAACAAACAATGTTGATAACTGCTCTCGTTATTGTCAATCACCAGCAACAGATGGATTGTTCCGTACAATTGGTATGGGCGGAGATGCGGGAACGATTAAAGATATTGCGCAATCAGGTCTTGTTATTATCGTTGGTTGTAACCCAACAGAAGGTCACCCGGTATTAGCGACTCGTGTGAAACGTGCGCATAAACTTCACGGTCAAAAATTAATTGTTGCAGATCTTCGTAAAACCGAAATGGCAGAGCGTTCAGATATCTTTATTAGTCCAAAGCAAGGAACAGACCAAGTATGGTTAATGGCTGTTACGAAATATATGATTGACCAAGGTTGGCATGATCAACAGTTCATCGACGAGAATGTAAACTTCTTTGAAGATTTCAAAGATAGTCTTGCAGAGTATACGCTTGAATATGCAGAAGAGATTACAGGCATTTCAAAAGAAACTCTCGTTCAAATGGCCGAAATGATTCGTGATGCAGATGGTACTTGTATTCTTTGGGGAATGGGGGTAACTCAAAATACGGGTGGTTCAGATACTTCCGCTGCGATTTCAAATTTACTTCTTGCAACAGGAAATTATCGTCGCCCAGGTGCTGGTGCATATCCGCTTCGAGGTCATAACAACGTACAAGGTGCTTGTGATATGGGAACTCTCCCAGGCTGGCTTCCAGGATATCAGCACGTTACCGACGATGTAGAACGTGCGAAATTTGAACAAGCTTACGGGGTGAAAATTGATAACAAACCAGGTCTTAACAACATTCAAATGCTTCACGCAATTGAAGAAGGAAAAATGAAAGCAATGTATCTTGTTGGAGAGGATATGGCTCTTGTAGACTCTAACGCAAATCATGTACATGAAGTTCTATCAAGCCTTGATTTCTTTGTCGTTCAAGATGTATTCCTTTCTAAAACTGCTCAATATGCCGATGTAGTGTTACCAGCGGCGCCATCTCTTGAAAAAGAAGGTACTTTTACAAATACAGAACGTCGTGTACAAAGACTATATCAAGTACTTCCTACGCTCGGAGATGCGAAACCAGACTGGTGGATCGTACAAGCGATTGCAAATAAATTAGGTGCAAACTGGAACTATAGTCATCCAAGTGAAATCTTTGCTGAAATGGCAAGTTTATCGCCACTTTTCGCAAAAGCAAACTATGAAGTGCTTAAAGGTTGGAACAGTTTCCATTGGGGAAGCTTTGACGGAACGAATACGCCGCTTCTTTTCCAAGATGGATTTAACTTCCCAGATAAAAAAGCTCGTTTCGCCATAGCTGACTGGGTACGTCCTGCTGAATTCCCAGAGGAATATGATCTTCACATTAATAATGGTCGTATGCTTGAACATTTCCATGAAGGTAACATGACAAATAAATCAACTGGTATTCAAGCTAAAGTGCCTGGTGTCTTCGTTGAAGTTTCTCCAGAACTTGCACAAGAACGTGGAGTTAAAACTGGTTCGTTAGTGCGCCTTGTTTCTCCTTTTGGAGCACTTAAATTACGTGCGCTTGTAACGGATCGTGTAAAAGCAAATGAGCTTTATTTACCGATGAACTCGACGGACAAAGAATCGGCGATTAATTTCTTAACTGGTCCTGCGGTCGATCAACGTACGAATACACCTGCATATAAACAAACGAAGGTTCGTATGGAAGTGTTACAAGTAGAAGGTGAAAATCCGATGCCAAAAGCGAATCCACGTAACAAAAAGCGTCACCCTCAAAATGGGATTGAGGTAAATCGTAAGTGGGCTCGTCCAGGATACGTACACTTAACGGATAACTAGGGAGGAGAAAGGAATATGGCAGCACCTATTAAAGCGATCCAAAAGCAGGAGCTAACTGAGGAAGAACAACGACAACAAAAGCTAGAAGATTTAAAAGCACTTCTAGCTAATAATGAAGAAGCTTTAAATCAAATGTTTAATATTGTAGGTGAACTGAATGACATTGGGATGCTAGAAGCTGCAAATTCGATGCTTAAAGCGAAAGAACCAATTGCAAAAATTGTTCTAGGTCAAGTCACTCGTGAACCAGTTACGAATTTAATTAATAATATGATGGGCGCTGCAGGAGCTTTAACAGAACTTGATCCGGAACTTACTAAAAAACTAGTAAGTAGTGTATTAACAGGTATGGATGAAGGAAACCAACATCTGCAAAGTAATAAAAAAGTAGGAATACTGGACCTTATGAAAGTGCTTAAGGATCCAGATATTAACCGTGCTATCGGATTCGGTCTTCATTTCTTAAAAGGTATGGGTAAAGGGTTAAAAGACGAATAGGTAAGCAACAATAATATTATTTCATACGTTGTATGCATGTTTGAAATAATTCTAAAAGATGAGCCTTTTCGTCTAATTATTTGAGTGGAATAATTTAGACGAGAAGGTCATTTTGTTAAAATGTGTATGATGAAGTAGTATTCGAAAAAATATTATTGATTAACTGGGGAGGAATGAGAGAATGTCAAAAATGGTACATGAATTTAATGATATGATACGAAAGCTTCGAAAGGATTTGTTCGGTAAAGGGCCGGAACGAATTCATACTGTATTTGCTGAGAATATGGCTATTGCCACACTTTATGGAAATTTGACACCTACTGAGAAATTCATTTCGGGAACTATGGATGGTGCGGAAATGGTTCATATGGCTAGAACGAAAATGATTCAGGAGGTTTATGCAGTTAATTCTCGTGAACGTTTGGAGGAACTTGTTGGGGCGAAATTAGTTCATCTGTTTTCGGATATGAAAGTGGACGAAGATATTGCAGTTTCAGTGTTTGTCTTTGATAAAAATATAACGTGAGAGAAGGATACTGATCGTGAAATCGATACAGGTGGAACGGGAAATTTTCCGTTATGAGCAAGAGGAGTTTAAACATATAGAGGACAGCATTGTAACAGAGTTTCCAGTTACAGTTAAAATTAACGGACAGGAGTTTGTTACAATGGTTAGTACTCCAGAGTATATTGAAGATATGGTGATAGGCTTTTTAGCATCTGAAGGTATTATCCGAAAGTATGAAGACATTGATGAAATATGGGTGCAGGATAAAGAAGGATATGTACACGTAACAACGACAAAAATCAATCCTTATTATCGTGACATCCAAAATAAGCGTTATATTACTTCATGCTGTGGAATGAGTAGACAAGGATTTGTTTTCGTAAACGATGCACTGACCGCGAAGAAGATGAATGATATTCGCGTAACAATCTCTGCCCAGGATTGTTTTCGATTAATGAATGATATGCAGCAATCTGCGGCTACTTTTCAGCATACAGGCGGGGTTCATAATGCAGCCTTATGCGATGTGAATGGAATTATTTTAAGCCGAATGGATATAGGAAGACATAATGCTTTAGATAAAATTTTCGGCTATTGTTTAAAAAACAACATTTCTATTAGTGATAAAATTATTGTTTTTAGTGGCCGTATATCATCTGAAATTCTATTAAAAGTTGCGAAAATTGGCTGCGAAGTAATATTGTCAAAATCCGCTCCAACTGAGTTAGCATTGCAGCTAGCAGAACAATTAGGGATTACTACAGTAGGTTTTATTCGTAATGAATCTTTAAATGTATATACTCACCCAGAGCGGGTTGTAAATATTAAATAAATGCAAACTGGTCAGCACGTCGGCCGACCGTTTGTTGAGTAATATACAATAGGTGTTTTAAATAAAATTTGTACGGAATCACAAAATATGCAGAAGTGAGGCAATAAACATGAAATCTGTCACATTGGACAAATTGCACCGTCCTTTAAGGGATTTGCGTATCTCTGTTACCGATCGCTGTAATTTTCGCTGTCGATATTGTATGCCAGAGGAAATATTTGGTCCTGACTATTCTTTTTTGCCTAATGATAAAATTTTATCTTTTGATGAAATTGAAAGGGTAACACGTATTTTCGTTTCTTTAGGTGTAAGAAAGTTGCGTATTACTGGGGGAGAGCCTTTACTTCGGAAAAACCTTCCTGAGCTAATCGAGCGACTTAACAAAATTGATGGAGTAGAGGATATTGGTTTAACTACAAATGGGTCCTTACTCAAGAAGTTTGCTGGTGATTTATATAAGGCGGGTTTATCACGTGTGACAGTTAGTTTGGATTCTTTGGAAGAAGAGCGTTTTGCTTATTTAAATGGTAATAGAAGTAAAGTGAAAACGGTTCTTGGAGGAATACAGGCTGCAGCGGAAGTCGGGATGAAAATCAAAATGAACATGGTTGTCCAAAAAGGAAAAAATGAACAGGACATCATTCAGATGGCGCAATACTTTAAAGAGAATAAGCATATTCTTCGGTTTATTGAATATATGGATGTCGGGAATTTTAACGGCTGGGAATTAGACGAAGTAATCTCTAAACAAGAGATATTAGAAACTATTAATAAAGTTATGCCGCTTGAACGAATTGAAGCAAACTATCCCGGCGAAGTCGCCACTCGCTATCGTTATATCGATAGCGATGAGGAAATAGGAATTATTTCATCTGTAACAGATTCTTTTTGTTCATCATGTACAAGAGCTCGTATTTCCGCGGAAGGAAAGCTATATACTTGTTTGTTTACTTCCAAAGGAAATGATCTTAGAGAATTGCTTCGTTCTGGGTATACCGATGAGGAGATTACCGATGTTATTCGTGACATTTGGAATAATCGTTCAGATCGCTATTCAGATGAACGGTTGAGCAATACAAATAAAAAAACACTTCCAAAAATTGAAATGTCGCATATTGGTGGTTGAGGAATAAATAATATGTTAGGATGACTTTCAAAACACTATGAAAAAAGGTTATTAGTAGCTTCTTTTTGTTATAGCAGATAATGCTTGAATATACGAAGTGGAAAGTGTGCAAGTCCTGTAGATTTTCTATTTTATAGTAAAAATGATGATTGATATCTCTGTAAGAGAAGTGCAGGGAGATTAAAACAGCATTCAAAAATCCTTACTATGTTAAGGGTTTCTTGAAGCTGTTTTTTATTTGAAAAAATGGAGGAATTGGTTATGGCATTTCATAAACCGGAAAAAATCGCTGAGCTTGTGATTGAAGCCGGTGTTCAAAAGGTAAGGCAATCGCTATCCGCCATGCTTATTCTTGGTTTTTTAGGAGGAGCATTCATTTCGTTAGGGTTTTTGCTTAATATTCGAGTTCTTGGTAATTTACCGGAGCAATGGGGAAGTCTAGTAAATTTTTTGGGAGGAGCAGTTTTTCCTATAGGGCTTATGCTCGTTGTCCTGGCAGGAGGAGAATTAATTACGGGAAACATGATGTCAGTGTCTATGGCCCTGTATGCACGAAAAATCTCATTGAAAAGTGTGTTAAATAATTGGATTTGGATAACTTTAAGTAATTTTGTTGGTGCACTTTTCGTAGCTTATTTTTTCGGTCATCTTGGAGGATTGACGGAGGGGGAATATTTAAATAAAACAGTAGAAATAGCCCAAGAGAAATTACATGAACCGTTTGGGAAAACATTAATTTCAGCAATCGGTTGTAACTGGCTTGTTTGTCTTGCAATTTGGTTGGCTCATGGAACTAACGATTTTGTTGGGAAAATTATCGGAATTTGGATTCCTATTATGACATTTGTGGTAATTGGATTTCAGCAAGTGGTAGCAAATATGTTTGTAATCTCAGCAGCTATTTTTGCGGGTCACCTTTCGTGGATAGATCTTGCAGAGAATTTTGTTCCTGTTTTTATAGGAAATGTAATTGGTGGAGCTGGGTTTGTTGGATTTGCTTACTTTTCTTGTTATCAGAAACAAAGCCATATAGAGAAAGAGTAAAAAAAACCTCATATGAAGCAGATTTTTTTAATTAATGGGGTGTTTTAGAACAAGAATTATCTAAAAGAAAGGAAGGCTTTCTAATGATAGAGCGGTATTCACGACAACAGTTGTTCATTCCTATTGGGAGTAAAGGACAAGAGAAGATTAGAAATAAGCATGTGTTGATTGTGGGGGCAGGTGCATTAGGAAGTGCAAGCGCAGAAGCGTTGGTTCGTGCAGGTATCGGAAAGTTAACGATCATTGATCGTGATTACGTAGAATGGAGTAATTTACAGCGACAACAACTTTACGTTGAACAAGATGCAACAGAAAAATTACCAAAAGCAATTGCAGCTCAGAATCGTTTAAAACAAATCAATTCAGAGGTACAGATTGATGCTTTAGTGATGGATGCAAGAATAGAGAATATGGAAGCTTTGTTAGGCGACGTCGATATAATCATTGATGCAACAGATAATTTTGATATTCGATTTGTGATAAATGATCTATCACAAAAATATGATATTCCCTGGATTTATGGTTCTTGTGTGGGGGGATATGGCATGAGCTATACCATTATTCCAAGGAAAACACCGTGCTTACATTGTGTACTTAAAAGTGTTCCAGTTACAGGAGCGACGTGTGACACAGTTGGAATCATTAGTCCAGCTGTCCAAATGGTGGCAGCGTATCAAGTAGTGGAAGCATTCAAAATTCTAGTGGAAGATTTTTCAGCAATTAGAAACACCTTTTTAATGTTTGATATATGGAGTAATCAACACCATTCTGTCAAACTAGAAAAAATTAAAACGGACAATTGTCCTTCGTGCGGAACACATAGAACTTATCCTTATTTATCTTATGAAAACCAAACAAAGACAGCTGTTTTATGTGGGAGAAATACGGTTCAAATTAGACCGCCGCATAATAGTCGTTACAATCTTGACCATTTAGAAAAACAACTAAAAAAACATGGGAAAGTAGATCGGAACCCGTATTTGTTATCTTGCCAACTAGATGATTATCGTTTGGTCATGTTTCAGGATGGTCGTGTATTTATCCACGGGACAAATGAAATTCAAAAAGCGAAAAAAATATACTATCGTTTATTAGGGTAACAGAAGGAGTGAGGAAAATGATAGAAAAACGAATACCGATTGCAATTGGAGAGGCCATCCATAAAGTAATGGAATTTGCCAGCCATGGTTTAAAAGAGCTGGTATCACTTGAATTAGCTTACGGACGTATATTAGCCGAGGATTTAGTAGCTGATCATGATGTTCCCTCCTTCGATCGCTCACCTTATGATGGATTTGCTATTAGAGCAGAAGATACTGCCTGGGCAAGTTATGAGAATCCAACTATATTCGAAGTAATCGGCGAAATTGGGGCAGGCTCCATATTTCCTCAAGAGGTAGGGCCATTTCAAGCGGTTCGAATCATGACGGGGGCACAAATTCCGGAAGGATGTAACGCGGTTGTGATGCTGGAACTGACCCGTCAATATGAGGATGTCGGTAAAATCTATATGGAAGTGAAACGCTCATTCAAAAAAGGAGAAAATATTTCCTTTCAAGGTGAAGATACACGTAAAGGGACGATTCTTGCGAAGAGAGGAGTTTACATTAATCCAGGTATTTCAGCTCTCCTTGCTACATTTGGTTACAGCGAAGTGCCAGTTGCTAAAAAACCTATGATTGGAGTATTAGCGACTGGGAGTGAGCTTCTTGATGTAAATGAATCGCTAAAACCCGGTAAAATTCGAAATAGTAATATGTACATGATATTGTCCCAAATTCGAAGAGCAGGGGGAAGAGTGAAATACTTTGGGAAGTTTAGTGACGATTTTGATACGTGCTTCACAGCCGTAAAAGAAGCATTAAGTCAAGTGGATATGTTAATCACAACCGGTGGTGTTTCGGTAGGGGATTATGATTACTTGCCAGCTATCTACGAAAAACTAGGGGCATCGGTTCTTTTTAACAAAGTTGCAATGCGGCCGGGCAGCGTCACGACCGTAGCACAATTAAATAAAAAATTATTATTTGGATTATCAGGTAATCCCTCTGCTTGTTATGTAGGCTTTGAGTTATTCGTAAGACCTAGCATTCGTAACTATATGTTTAGTGAAAAGCCACATTTAAAAAGAGAAAAAGCATTACTGGGAGAAAATTTTTTAAAACCTAATCCATTTACAAGATTTGTACGAGCAAAGCTCATATATAACGAAGGACAATTAATCGTCTATCCATCAGGATTTGATAAGTCTAGTGCGGTTTCTTCATTAGCAGAATCAAACGCTTTTATCGTACTCCCAGGCGGTACAAGAGGATATAAAAAAGGGATGTTTGTAGATATTCTATTATTAGAAGATAACCAAGGAAGTGAATGGCCTTGGAGTAATATTATTCCATCTTATAAACAACAGAGTTTTAAAACAACGGGAAGATAATGTTGATGGGAAAATAAATTACAAGAGCTGTGAAAAAAAGAAATGATATTAGCTATTCAAGTTAGCAGAGGATAAAAAATGAATTCATTTTTTTATCCCGCATTAACGGGCCGATTGGTTCAACTAACTGTCAGTGGGGGATGAAGAAAACCCCCACTAACGGAAGTGTCACTTTATTGAGATAGTGAGGAATTTTGATGGGACAAGTATTATTTGAAATTGTAGATACTCCTATTTTAGTCGAAGAAGTAACGAATAAGGTAGCAAGAAGAGAAGCAGGTGCCATTACAACCTTTATTGGAACAGTAAGAGAATTGACAAAAGGAAAACGAACTTTACATCTAGAGTACCAAGCATACGAATCAATGGCAGTAAAAATGCTTACTCAAATTGGTGAAGAAATCAAGAAAAAGTGGCCGGATGCAAAAATAGCAATTACACACCGGGTGGGACGACTAGAAATAATGGATATTGCAGTTGTAATTGCAGTTTCGTCGCCACATCGTAAAGTGGCCTACGAAGCGAATGAATACGCAATTGAACGAATTAAGCAAATCGTCCCAATTTGGAAAAAAGAATTTTGGGAAGATGGAACAATGTGGATTGGAGATCAGCTCGAAAATACGCCGTACCCGGAAGGGGAACCAAAGAAGGAAGAGTGAGAAGATGATTACAATTTTATTGTTCGCAAATTTGCGAGAGGAAGTCGGCTCAGACCAATTATTAATAATAGAAAAAAAAGAGATAAGGGTTCATCAATTAAAAGAATGGCTCAAGGATAGCTACCGTTTACAATCTTTGGATCAAGTCATGACGGCTATCAACGAAGAATTTGCAATTGACGAGGATATTGTAAAAGATGAAGATACAGTTGCGTTTATCCCTCCTGTAAGTGGAGGATAATGTTGTTTGATGAAACTATACATCCGCTTTTGGCGTTTTATCATCGCCGAAGCCTTAGAAAAATGGAGCAGCTTATAGCTGAAAATAAAAAAAAGATTCGATTATTGTTAAGAGAAATGCACGTGTTGAACGTTCCTTTTTCTTCTAACGATGATATATTTACAAACATTAATAGCCAGGAAGACTGGCTTAAATATAGATAAAAAACGGATATAGAAGTAGTATCAAGTCATTTTGTCTCAAATATCGCATCTTTCAAAGGCATTTATAATAAACTCAGTACATTAAGGAGGTAAACCATGAGTAATTTCTCGCACTGGAACGAAGAGGGGAGGCCCAAAATGGTTGATATCTCTCAAAAGGATATTTCAATACGGACAGCTGTTGCACAGAGTACAATTTCTTTATCTGATGAATTATTTCAAGCTATTCAAAGTGGAGTACTGAAAAAAGGCGATCCACTTCAAGTAGCACAAGTTGCTGGAATTATGGGTGCTAAAAAAACAGCTGATGTAATTCCTATGTGTCACCCCATATTAATACAAGGAACAGACTTTACGTTCAATTATGAAAAGAAAATCAATGGATATGATTTAATTATACAAGCTACAGTAAAATGTAGTGGTAAAACAGGGGTAGAAATGGAGGCGTTGACCGCTGTTTCCATCGCTGCTCTTACCTTTTATGATATGTGTAAAGCCGTTGATAAAACAATGGTCATTAAAGAAACATATTTGGTTCAAAAAACGGGTGGTAAAAGCGGAGATTTTTTTCATACATTAACAACTCAAGGATAAACGAGGAAAGCCATTTTCGACAAAATCTTTAATTGGTGTTGTTTGTTATTAAAGTTAACCCTATACTTATGATTATAATAGATGGAATGGTAATAATGAATTGTTATCATTTTATCACTTTTTATTTATGTTACAAATGGTTGGATTGGTATATTAGTAAGTATTGCTAGTAATCTATTCCACCATGAGTACACAAGCCTATTTAATTAGGTTCGGGTACTCATGGTGGTTTTTTTGTTTACAAATTAAGACAGGAGGCAAGAAATATGTACTAATCCATCTCCGGTACTAAATATGAGGCGTTGAATAAACGGATAATTTTATCCCGCATTAATGGGCAGTAAGACCCCCACCTCAAGAATGAGAGAGAAGCGAAGAAGATAGGTGGGGGATAACTGCTCGTAAAAGCCTGATTGGTTCAACTAACCATCAGCGGGGGATGAAGAAAACCCCCACTGATGGAAGTTTCACTTTATTTGTACTAAAAATTATCAAATAAAAATAAGAAGGACTGAGATTTATGCTTACTCATGAACAAATTATGAATGCTCTAAACCATGTTCAAGATCCAGAGTTGCACAAAAGTATTGTGGAATTAAACATGGTAAGAAATATTCAAATAGATGGTACACAGATTCAACTTGAAGTTGTTTTAACTATTCAAGGTTGTCCTTTAAAGGCAAAAATTCAACAAGATATTGAAGACTCTCTTCGAAACATTGGGGCCTCTAAGGTTTCTTTGGCCTTCGGCTCCATGACACCGGAAGAACGAGCTGCATTAACACAGACTTTAAAGAAAAACTCTAGAACGGAAACCGGCATGCCTAGTATGCTGCAACCTGATTCAGGGGTACGTTTTATTGTTGTGACAAGTGGAAAAGGTGGAGTAGGGAAATCAACTGTGACAATTAACCTTGCTACTGCTTTAGCCCGTATGGGGAAAAAGGTTGGGATTTTAGATGCAGATATATATGGATTCAGTATCCCAGCTATGATGGAAGCTAATCAAAAGCCAACAATGATAGATCAGACAGCGATTCCGGTCGTTAGTCACGGCGTTAAAATCATGTCAATGGGATTTTTTACAGAGGGTAATAACCCAGTTATGTGGCGAGGACCAATGCTAAACAAATGGATTCAAAATTTCCTTGCCAACACTCACTGGGGAGAATTAGATTATCTTCTTCTTGATTTGCCTCCTGGTACAGGAGATGTTGCGATTGATGTGGCTGCGATGATTCCTCATGCGAAGGAAATTATAGTTACTACTCCTCATAATGTAGCTTCGTTTGTTGCTTCCAGAGTAGGGGTAATGGCAAAGCATACAAAACACGATATTTTAGGTATCGTTGAGAATATGGCATATTATGAGGAACAAGATGGTTCAAGGAACTATCTCTTTGGGAAAGGTGGCGGCGAAATGTTAGCAGAACAACTGCAAACAGAAGTGATAGCACAAATACCTTTAGCAAAGCCTGAAGAAAATAAAGGTTCGTCCGTATATGACGAAGATTCGCTTGTTGGGGAGATGTTTACATCTTTAGCTCAAGATCTTATCTACAAAGGATAATTTTTCAGCTAACTAAAAGGCTGGCATAAAAATAGTAGGAAATTTCTTTATGCCAATCTTCTAGTTAGCTAAAATAACTCTTCGTCTCTTATGAATGGGATTGGTAATTATTTCTTATGAAGATAAAACGAAAACAGAAATATAAGGAAGTGAATGACTGTGGGGAAAAATTGTCCTATCCTGCAGATTGTAGGATTCCAAAACAGTGGCAAAACAACGCTCACGGAAAGATTAATTTTTAGAGCTAGTAAAGACGGATTAAAGGCTGCATCAATCAAACATCATGGTCATGGAGGAACCCCAGATAATGAATTAAGCTCCAAAGACAGTATGCGTCATCATGAAGCAGGTGCTGTAGTTTCTAGTGTGGAAGGAGATGGGGTCTTACAGCTACGTGCTAAGTTTGATAATTGGAATCTCGAGGAAATGATTAAGTTATATCATTTTTTTTCTGTAGATGTCATTTTCGTAGAGGGATATAAGAAAAATCCTTATCCCAAAGTTGTTTTAATCCGAGATGAGGACGATCTTTCATTACTTAATTCACTAGTTAATGTCCGGTGTGTAATAAGTCATGTGAAATTGGAAAGTAAGGGACTCAAGCATTATCAGGTTTTTCAGCTAGAAGATGATGATTTGTATATAGATTTTTTAATGAAAGAAGCAATGAAAAAGAGCAGGAACAGAACTTGTAAAAGAGATAGAGATAAGGAGGGATTTTAATGGGAATGTGTAATGTAGATCATTCTTCTGAAGATGTAATCAATAAACTTGAAACTCAGCAATGCTTTTTATCCGAATTTTTGGTTAAAGACTTACATGAATTTTTAAAGAGCAATCATTCACAGCAAATATTAAATGAACTATTTCACCTTTTAAAAAAGTACGACCTAGCATCTAAAGAAGAGCGGGAGAAAAGAAATGAACAATTAATGTTACTTATAAGTTAATCAATAGAATTAACAGCAGTATTTAACTTGCGTTTTCTTTAGTTAGCTTTTCGGAAAGGGTGAATCCCATGGATATCAAAAAGATGATAGATACAATAGAGACAAAAGGAATTGATGCAGAGTCATTTGTTCCTGAGCTACATGATAAATTGGTAAAACTCTATAATGAAAAAGATATTGAATGGTATATTGAGATTTTAAAAGATATGCTATCGTTGGCCGTTCATCTTAAATTTGATCTTGTTTTGAAATATTTTGAAGTACGCCCTATTGTTACTTCAGATGAACGAAAACAATTTCAGGAAATATTTAAGTGCCTGGCTACGAGGAATAATAATAAAGATTGGTTTTTGAATTTATTTGCTTTATATCTAGGATTAATCGTTGTTTTTCAATTTGATGCCAAAATTATTGAGAGAAACTTCTTTGGTTAGTTTAATCGTGAGATCTTATATAGTTAATATGACATGTTATAACTAAAAGTAGGTGAAAGAAATGAAAAAGGGATTCAAAAGGTTACTTACAACAGTGTTTTTTTTGGTAGCTGCAGTCGCGATCGTTGTTGGTTGTTCTGGTAATTTAGATACAAGCAGTAAGTCAAATAATCAAAAAGTTACTGGAGAGAAAAAAGAAAAAGTAGAGTTAACTATATCTGCTGCTACGAGCTTGCAAGACGCTCTTATAGAACTTCAAAAAACGTTTGAAAAAGATCATTCCAATATAAAGTTAAAGTTTAATTTTGGATCTTCCGGAGCATTGCAACAACAAATTGCACAGGGAGCACCAGTAGATTTATTTTTTTCAGCTGCAAAAGATAAATTTGATGCGCTAGTTAAGGAGGGATTAATTTCTAAAGAAGATGGTGTTGATTTAGTTGGAAATGAGCTTGTGTTAGTCGTTCCTAAGGATACAGCTTCTGGTGTGAAAAATTTTGGGGATTTAACAAAAAAAGAAGTTAAAAGGATTTCAATTGGGACGCCTGAATCAGTACCCGCTGGTCAGTATGCAAAAGAGTCGTTTAAAAATACGAAAATATGGACGGGCATTGAATCAAAGGTTGTATACGCAAAAGATGTACGTCAGGTTCTTTCATATGTAGAAACAGGAAATGTAGATGCTGGAGTCGTTTATAAAACAGATGCTCTTTCTTCGAATAAAGTTAACATTGTAGCAACAGCAGATAAACAAACTCACACACCTATCATTTATCCTGTTGGTATCATTAAGGATACGAAACATCGTACGGAAGCGAAGGAGTTTTACAAGTTTCTTCAAAGTAAATATGCTATGAAGACTTTAGAGAAATATGGTTTTACATCGAATTGAGGGGATTAAATGATTCAAGAATTCCTAACACCGCTGCAGTTATCCTTTAAAATCGCCATCATATCTGGACTCGTTGTTATTATTTTAGGAACTGTGGTGGGGCGAGTATTATCTCAAAAGTCATTTAAAGGAAAAGTAATAGTAGAAACTATCCTAATGCTTCCTTTAGTTCTCCCTCCTACTGTTGTGGGATTCTTTTTGATTATTATCTTTGGTAAGCAAAGTATACTTGGAAAAGTTATTGAATGGATTTTTAAGCAACCTGTTATTTTTACATGGTGGGCAGCTGTTCTTGCGTCGATTGTTGTAGCCTTCCCACTTATGTATCAATCAGCAAAGAATGGTTTCCAAGGGATAGATCATGATATTGAAGATGCAGCTCGAGTGTGTGGGGCTAATGAATGGCAAGTCTTTTTCTTTATTTCTATCCCTTTATCTTTAAAGGCTATTGTCTCAGGAAGTATCTTAAGTTTTGCCAGGATTCTCGGTGAATTTGGCGCAACATTAATGTTTGCAGGTAATATTCCAGGAAAGACCCAGACAGTTCCAACAGCGATTTATCTAGCTATTGATTCTGGAAATATGAAGATGGCCTGGCTATGGGTTCTTTCAATTGTTTTACTTTCCTTTATTATGTTGTTAATTATGCAAGTAAAACAGAATTAATATCTGATTTTTTGAGCCTAATCTAAGTAATAAAGGCGCAAATCCTATAAAGAATGAAATTGAAGTGAGCTCATTAAAACTCTATAATTTAGAAAGCTTTGTAACTTAAAAACAACTTATCTTAAGTCGTTACGAGATGCGGAAAAAGAGATGGCTTCAAATAGAAACTCTAGATTATCACAGATATTAGAAAATCTGTGAAACCGCAAAAGAGAATAATTTAAGTCCCTATCATTATCTTCGTTATTTGTTTGAAACGCTATCCAATATCGATTTAAACAATAAAGAAGAAATTGATAAAGTCTTACCGTGGTCAATAGATTTACCATCTAGTTGCAGAGTACCGAAAAAAATGAAGTAAACAAAAAATAACTCCAAAATCAACTTTTATTGTATATTTTGGAGTTACTTTACGTTTACTTTTAAATAATCTTGTTCGGCTATTAAGACCAACGTAATCTATTATTTACTAAAAAAATATTGTAGAAACTTTTTTTAAATGATACTTGTCCAAACCATATCTATTCTATTTCATATAATGATTCTAGTTAGATAATACTAACTAATAATTTAAACCCAATTTGGAGGGATATTGGAATGGATGATTTAAAAAAAATGATTTCTTCAACACTTAATGGAAATCAAAAGAACGAAATACTCAATACAGTACTTTCAGATATTTTAAATAGAAATGGTATAACAGATTCATCTCTAAAAAAATTACCCCAAAAGAAAAAAGCACAAATCAAAAAAATCTTTACTGAATTACAAAATCAAATTAATAACATTTTAGACTAAAAGGAGAGAGTTTATGTCTGGAGTTTGGTATCCAAACGAAGATAAAAAGTGGAACGCACTAGATTCTTCAAAGCCTCATCCATCATTCTACGATCCAACAATCTCAGAAGAAGCTGAGCAAAAAAATAAAATGTATCAATTGTCTGAAGAATATATTTCGATTGTTGACTCCGCTGACGTTCAAGTTACTACCACAGATACAAAAGTAGCACTATCGATTCAAGCAGCATTACAAGCAGCAATTACTGTTATTTTAAGTATATCCATTGCAGATAGTGAAAAAGCTGATAAAATAGCACAAGAACTTTTTCAAAAATCAGCTATTACACAAGTTAATAGACAACGCACTATTATTAGAAATTCTCGAAACGTCTCAGTAACTACTACAGATACTGATATAGCAGTAAATATTCAAATCCTTCTTCAAATTTTACTAGCTTTATTAGTTAAATTAAATATTTTATAAAAAAATAATTTAACTTTCCTATCAAGGTTCAATATTTAAAATTCAATATGAGAATCCATTGATTTTTAAGCGTTGTGTAAAAACGCCTCCCAAAAACCCCCTCCAATTGGGGTTTTTTTATAGTTGAAACTTTGTTTGATTAGCTAGACCGTTGCAAACACATTACACAAAAGGATATTTTTCACTTGTTAGATGTAAATAAATTATCAACATTAGCTATAGATATTTATAAAGTTCTCCTTATTAAACTAAATGGATTTAGTTTAATAAGGAGCTTGTTAATTCAAATTTAAATATATGCTTACTGTAAGACAAAAAAGTATTCTTTTTAAACTTCAATTATTATAGGAAGTATCATTGGTTTTCTTTTTGTATGTTCATATACAAATTGTCCAAGTGTTTCTTTTATGTTTTTTTTAAGAACATTCCATTGGCTAATATTCGCTTTTTGTGGATTATTAACAATTGTTACAACCAGTTGATTAATTTTCTTTAAAAAATCTTCTGAATCGCGCACATATACAAATCCACGAGAAATTGTGTCTGGACCAGAAATCATTTTCCCATCTGTTTTACTAAGAGTTATGACTATGACAAGCATACCATCCTCTGCAAGCTGTTTACGGTCACGTAAAATAATATTTCCAACATCACCAATACCCAATCCGTCTACATATACATCTCCTGCAGGTATTCGTCTAGATTGATAAGCAACTTGGTTTTTTATATCCACAACATCACCATTATTCATAACAAAAATATTATCTTTCTTAACACCAACGGACTCTGCTAAAAGACGATGATGATGTAACATTCTAAATTCACCATGAATAGGAATGAAGTATTTGGGTTTCATTAAAGTAAGCATTAATTTTAGTTCTTCTTTATAAGCATGTCCAGAAACGTGCATACCCGTTGAACTTCCCGTTCCATAAATCACATTAGCTCCTAATAAAAATAAATTATCTACAATACGCGAAACATTTCTTTCATTTCCTGGTATAGGGGTTGCAGCTATAATAACAGTATCTTCAGGCAGGATATCTACCTGTCTATAGTTTCCACTAGCTAAACGAGCTAAAGCAGCCATTGGCTCACCTTGACTACCAGTACAAAGAATAGTTACCTTTTCTGGATCCATTTGGTTGATTTCATGTGCTTCTATCAGCATTCCCTCTGGAATATTCAAATATCCTCGCTCCAATGCAACAGATACTACATTCACCATACTTCTTCCAAGCAAAGCGAGTTTTCGATTTGTTTTACGTGCAGCATCTACTACTTGCTGTACGCGATTAACATTAGAAGCAAAAGTGGAAAGAATAACTTTTCTACGGGCCTTGAGAAATGCTTCTTCAATATGTTCACCTACAATTCGTTCTGACGGAGTAAATCCAGAACGTTCCGCATTTGTACTTTCAGAGAGTAAAGCTAAAACACCATTACTTCCGATTTTGGCCATTTTATGGATATCTGGATATTGATTATTTACAGGGGTCAAATCAAACTTGAAGTCACCTGTATGTACTACTGTACCTTCTGGTGTATGAAAAGCAATACCAAGACAGTCCGGAATACTATGATTCGTTTTGAAAAAAGTAAGACTAATTTGTCCAAGTTCAATTAACGATTCAGAGTCAATTACAAATAGATCTGTTACATTTTGAAGTTTATGTTCTTTTAATTTAACTTCAATTAAACCTAACGTTAAACGTGTTGCATAAATTGGTACATTCAATTGTTTTAATATATATGGAATACCTCCAATATGATCTTCATGTCCGTGTGTAACAACTAAAGCCCGAATCTTATCTTGATTTTCCTTTAAGTATGTAATATCAGGAATAATCAAATCAATTCCTAATAAACTTTCATCGGGAAACTTTGAACCACAATCAATGATCACAATGTCATTTGCATACTGGATAACATACATATTTTTTCCTATTTCATTTATGCCGCCTAAAGCAAAAATGGATAGTGTATTTTCTGCTGTACTCAAAATGAATATCCTCCTTTTAAACATTAAGTGTGTTTGAAGAAATACGGAGTTCTTTTTTATGATTAACCTATATAAGTAAATGTTATTCTATT
This sequence comes from Bacillus rhizoplanae, assembly GCF_917563915.1. Classification (GTDB taxonomy): domain Bacteria; phylum Bacillota; class Bacilli; order Bacillales; family Bacillaceae_G; genus Bacillus_A; species Bacillus_A rhizoplanae. The sequence continues at coordinate 413,820 of NZ_CAKJTI010000001.1, forward strand.
TTATAGTGAAACAAACATTGATTTTCCATTCATCATGAGATATGGATTAACTTCTTCAATATATCCAAATTTATTAAATTTCATAGGAATTACATCAATCAATAGCGAAATTCGTACACAAAGTAAAACTCCACAACGAAAAAGCCGATTTCCTATGCTCTAAAGGATAATCGGCTTTTCTATTAATCTGTTTCACACACGCATTATAATTAAAATATACACTAGTTCCTTCATATGGATTTCAAATAAAGTTTAACTGTTTATAAAAAAAGATTGGTGTTACCTCTAAAAGAGAAAGTTAATTCAGAATAAAAT
>NZ_CAKJTI010000002.1 GCF_917563915.1 Bacillus rhizoplanae
AATCATTATTATTTATTGCAACATTTTCAAAGATGTATTATACTGAGTTGGTAATGAAAAACGTAATCATTACGTTTTGTTACAAAAGAAAGATGTTCATTTAATAATAAAAAAGGAGATAAGAAAAATGAAAGCATTTAAGGTAATGGTCACGGCAGCTATAACATCATTATTCTTTTCATCAATTACAGTTTTTGCAGAAGGTGATGTTACGCCTGCTGAGTCGCAAATGGTTGAAGAAATTGTGGAACAAAGAGGGCAATTATTTTTTGATAAGGATAAGATCGAAACAGGTCAAGATGATTCACTATATAAAGACGTTAAAAAAGAAGGTTTGGCTACAGCATATAAACCGAATGATACTGTTCGCTTAATTGTAGAAGTTGAACAACCAACAGAAATTGAGCAAACAGCCAAAAGCAAAAAAGCTTTATATAAACAAAAGCAAGACAAAGTAATCGAACAAATCTCAAAAGAAAAAAATTCTAAATCAAATGCTTCTATTAAAGTGAAGCATCGTTTTTTCGAAGGGTTTAACGGATTCAGTGTAGAAACAGAGTTTCAAAATATTAAAGGTATCCAGTCTATTCCAGGGGTTACGAATGTCCATGTTGCTAGAACATACCAGGAAACGATGGGGGCAAGTAAAGAATTAGTACAAGCTCAAAAAGTATGGGAACAATATGGTTATAAAGGTGAAGGATTAGTAGTAGCGGTCGTAGACTCCGGGATTGATTATACGCATAAAGATATGAAACTATCTGACACAGCCAAAGCGAAAGAAAAATGGACTCAAGATAAAATTAATCAAAAATTTGTTGAGACAGATGTAAACGAAATTTGGTATTCCGATAAAATTCCAACAGGATATGATTGGGCAGACAATGATACCAATGTCATTCCGGGAACAAAAGGCAGCCCGCATGGTACACACGTGGCTGGTACAATTGGAGCAAATGGCGATGAAACGAATGGCGGTGTCGAGGGTATTGCACCAGGTGTTCAACTATTAGCTGAGAAGGTATTTTCTGATAATGGCGGTGGTGCCTATGAGGATGATATTATAGCGGGTATTGAGCATGCCATTACATTGGATGCAGATGTAATAAACATGAGCTTAGGTGCCGATGCAGGCTATGTAGATGAAGAATTTGATCCGATCCAAAAAGCAATTCGAGTTGCGACAGAACAAGGCACTCTTGTTGTAGTGGCAGCCGGTAATTCAGCCTACAGTACGAAAAATAATATCATTCCCTCTTCATTAAGACCATATGCAGAAAATCCTGATATTGGAACAGTTGGTGCACCGGGTGTAAGTCCATATGCGTTATCGGTTGCTTCCTATGAAAATACTAAACTTCATTTAAATGCATTAGCAGATGCAAGTGGTTTTTCGGTGCCGTTCAAAGACCAAACACAATTTCCAGCATCGTATAATTTTAAAGTCTCTAAGGTTCTTTCACCAGATGTACCTTATGATTTGGTATATGTTGGGGAAGGAAAGAATGCATCAGATTATCCTAAAGGCAAAACTGGCTACATTGCAGTAGTTAAACTATTAAATTCATATAGTACTGTTTCATCCATTCAGTGGACAGCAAAGAGTGCAGGAGCAAAGGCGATTATTATGATACCACCTGCAAATTGGTCAGATTATGCTACTCTACCAGTAACGCCAACTGCAACACCAACGGCGTCAACAAGTAAAGCTGCAGGTGAAGCATTACTGAGTAAAATGAATAGTCTGCCAAGCGGTCAATATGTAAGTATGAAATTCGCAGGCGATACTCTCGTTGATAACCCAGCAAAAGATAGTATGTCTAGTTTTTCATCGATGGGTACTCCACATACATTAGATTTTAAGCCAGAAATTTCTGCCCCTGGTGGAAATATTTATTCCACTATACCAGGTAATGATTATGAAATGATGAGCGGTACATCCATGGCAGCACCTCATGTTGCAGGCGGTTCGGCATTGTTATTGCAGGCCCTTTATCAAAAAGGATTAACCCATTCAGAAGATACAGTTTTAAAAGCAAAACTTGCTTTAATGAATACAGCTAATCTTGCCATGGATCCAAGGACCAATGGAGAAGTTCCATATTCACCACGTGTACAAGGATCAGGTCTAATGCAAATTCAAAATGCCATTCATACACCAGTCATTGTGACAAATAGAAATGCGCCTTTAGAACAAGCTGGAGCGGTTGCTTTAAAGGAAATAGGTCAAAATACAAGTTTCAAATTAAACATGGAAGCATTCGACGCTCCTAAAGGTAAAAATAGTAGTGAGGATATTGAATATAAAGTTTATGTAGATGTATTAAAAGATAAGACGGAAATGAAGGAATTTGATTTAGATAGTGATGGGCAATTGGATTCAAAAGAGTATTTAACATTAACTAGTGAACGTATTAATGGTGCGACAGTCACTGTCAATGATAATACAGTTACAGAAACAGAAGGAGCATTAGTTAAAATCAAACCAGGTCAAACAAAAATGCTGACTGTTAATGTAACTTTACCAGATTCCTTAAAGAAAAATAGTTTTGTAGAAGGATTTGTTCGTCTCGTTCCGGTTGCTAAAGACCAGGATAAAGCTGTTCCTTTAACTGTTCCATATATGGGCTTCTATGGAAAATGGGATGAACCACGAAATATCGACGCACCTGCATGGGAGAAGGATGCGTTTGTAGGATATACGGCCCTTTGGGATGAGAATTCAGAAAGGTATCCATTAGGGTATAACCCATATACTGGAAGGTTCAGTCTTAACCATATTGCATTCTCGAAAAACTATATACTCGATGGTATCTATCCGTCATTCCAATCCTTACGTAATTTAGACAAAACTGAAATGTATATTGAAGATCAATCTGGAAATCTCATTAAAAATTTAGGTGACTTTAGTGAATATACTGGTACTCCATGGAAATTTAGAAAAAATATAATGTCATATGGGGATACAAAGTATGACGGATATAAATGGGATATGAAAGACTCATCCGGACAATATGTGCCTGATGGTGTTTACCAATATGTTATTAAAACAACATTAGATTATCCAAACGCAAAGCCGCAGATTGTTAAAATGCCAATTACGGTAGATTCCATCGCTCCGACCGTTTCAGATATTACAGTAACGCCAAAGAACGGAAAATATGAAATTTCCTTCAATCCGCAAGACAATGCAAGTGACTTTAATTCTGCTGTTGTATGGGTGAATGGACAATATTATTCACTAGGTCTTGAGCAAAAATCTTTCTTAGTTAATACAGAACCGAAAAGTATTATTATTCTAGCCATTGATTATGCAGGAAATCAATCGTACAAAGTTTGGGGAGATCCGAACTATATTAAATATACTATGGCTGTACAAACGATCAGTATAACTCCGACTGCAAATATTAACAAAAGCAAACCTGCAAATATTAGTGCCTGGGCTTATGCTAGAGTAGACTGGACGATTAATGTTAAAGATGCAAGTGGAAAGATAGTCGATTCGTTTGAAGTGAAAAATGAACATACACTGAAAACACAATGGGTACCTAATGCGGATCTTCCAAATGGAACGTATACGATCTCAGCTGATGTGGTTACAAAAGACGGTTTTAAAGTTACAACAGAACCTAAGCAAGTCACGGTTCGTCAACAATCATAGAGAAAACTCGCCGATTGGCGGGCTCCTAAGAGTGAAGACAGAGGTGTAGTTACACTTATGACTGATAGGAAAGTGAAATACTTTCCTATCAGCGAATAAAATCGCTAACATGACTAAATCAAGACCCAAGTGAGGATTATTCACTTGGGTCTTTTCTTGTTCGTCGCATTGTGCCATTAAAAGGACGTACTACTTCAACTTTTTCATTTTCTTTTAAATCATAAAGTAGTTCTTTTGTACTATACGGTATAGAACTTATAACTATAAAAAATATTCCTTTTTGCTAATTTTCAGAAAAGTTTTATTTTATTACAATAAGGAAGTAGAATCGTAGTCTAATAGCTTCGTAAATTTATGTTATACATTGACTACAAATAAAAAGAAATGATGGGGGAACTTGTATGAAGAGAGGGAAATTTGGGAGGGTTCTTACAGGAACGTTAGTTGCTGGCATGCTATTGTCACAAGGTATTCCGTATAATGTATTGGCAGAAAGCGCGGTTGAACTGAATCCAGTTGATAATGCGGAACAGGTATTAATGAATCTGTCTCCAGAACAAAGAAAAGCGTTGGAACAGTTAGATGTAAGTCCTAATTTTACAATTTCACCTGATATTGATTCGAATAGTCCTGAATTAGTCAACGTTATTGTGGAATTCAATCAGGCTCCGGCAAAAATTGAAGTGATGAAACAAGCGGCAAAAGGAAAGAAAATAGCTTCTACTACTGCGCAAGCAAAAGTGGATGAAGAACATAAAGTGTTCAAACAACATGTCGAATCCTTGAAATCGAAGAAGGATGCCGGCACGTACGATGCGCAAAAAATGAAGATCACACGTGAATACAAGAATGCGATCAACGGTGTAGCCATGACTTTACCTGGTGTTGCAGTGCAGGAATTACTGCAATCCGGAGTAGTAAAACGTGTCTTTAAAGATTACGAGGTAAAAGTGGAACCTCCGGTAGAAACGCAAAAAGAAATCCAGCCAAAAATGGCGGACAGCATTCCGCAAATTGGCGTGGACAAGCTCCATGCAGAAAACATTATGGGTAAAGGGATTAAAGTCGGCGTTCTTGATACAGGTGTTGACTATAATCATCCTGATTTAAAAGATGCTTATAAAGGCGGATATGATTTTGTAGATAACGATGCAGATCCGATGGAAACAACATACGAGGATTGGATCAATGCTGGTAAGCCGGAATATCCAGGCTATGTATATTACACAAACCATGGTACACACGTAGCGGGGACGATTGCAGCTCAAAAGAAAAATAATGCGGATTATGCTGTGAAAGGTGTGGCACCTGAAGTAGATTTATATGCGTATAGAGTATTAGGCCCTTGGGGCGGAGGTAATACAGCGGGAATTCTTGCTGGAATCGATAAAGCGATTGCAGATGGTATGGACGTTATCAATATGTCACTTGGTGCTCAGAAGAACGATCCGTTATATGCTACTTCTGTCGCGACAAATAACGCCATGCTTTCAGGTGTGGTAACAGTTGTTGCCGCAGGTAACTCTGGACCGAACGAAAAAACACTCGGTTCCCCGGGAGCGGCAGCTCTTGGTATTTCAGTAGGGGCAAGTGATGTTTCCATGTCCATTCCTACATTCAGCGCAAGTGCAGCGAGCGAAAAGTTTGAAAACATGCAGTTATTAGGGAAAGATTTTCCTGATAAGTTAGAAGATTTACAAGGACAATCGTTACCAATTGTATTTGCGGGACTTGGTAAACCAGCTGATTTTACGGGGAAAGATTTAAACGGAAAAATTGCGTTAATTCAGCGCGGAGAAATTACGTTTGATGAAAAAATCAAAAACGCCAAAAAGGCCGGAGCAAAAGCTGTTATCGTGTATAACAATGTCGACGGACAAATACCAGCCTACTTAGGCGAGGGTGTGGATTTCATTCCATCTTTCCGCCTATCAAAAGCGGATGGCGAACGGTTAAAGGGACTAGGCGAAGTATCTTTCAAATTTGAAACGTTAAGCAATACAAAAACGGAGGGCGATCACTTAGCTGATTTCAGCTCACGTGGGCCGGTAAACGGAAACTACGATATTAAGCCAGATGTAGTCGCTCCTGGTGTGTCAATTTTCTCTACTGCACCGGAATATATCAATGATCCGCAGGACGGTGTGAATTACAGCAATGCATATGTACGCTTATCAGGAACGTCCATGGCGACTCCTCACGTGACAGGTACAGCAGCATTGATTCTGCAGGAGCATCCGGATTACACTCCTTTCGATGTAAAAGCAGCTCTTATGAACACATCTGATGATTTGAATGGGAAGTATTCTGTATACGAAGTGGGTGCGGGACGCATTGATGCGTATCAAGCTGTTCATACGGACACTTCCATCAAAGTATTAGACAAAACAAAAAATATCGAGAACGGAAATATTGTTGAAATTGACGAACAAACAGGCTCTATCATGTTCGGCAGACATTTTAAGCAAGGTGATAAACCAATTGAAGCGAGCAAAAAAGTGAATTTCCAAAACCACAGCAAGGAAGAAAAATCCTTTAAAGTGGAAGTGGAGTATCACGGCGAGCGTACAGGTATTCAAGATGCAGTGAAGAACGGTGTAAAAGTTGAGGTACCGGCATCCATTACAGTGGCAAGCGGACAATCACAGGAGCTGGAGCCAAAAATTACGATTCCTTCTAGCGCAGCGACAGGCAGATATGAAGGATATATCCATGTGATGAATGCGAACAATCCAGCCGAAACGTATCAAATCCCATTCGCTGTCATGGTGACGGAAAAAGGATTTGAATATATAAAAACGACTAAACCATCCGTAACAAACACGACACCTTTCTGGCAATATTTAGGTCCTGTGGTCCACGGAGTAATGAAGTTGAATAGTCCGATGCAAACAATCGATATAGTTGTCAAAGACAGTAAAACAGGAAAAGCTGTAGGTTTTATAGGAACAGCGAATACCAGCAAATTACTGACAGACACAGAAACTTTTCTTATAGGAGCATTCAGTGGTACTGTCTATCCATTTACAAATGATCCTTCCAAGCCGATTGGCGATCTTCCTGTGAAGCTTCCAGCAGGCGATTATATACTGGAAATGATTGCGCATGATGAGGAAGGGAAATCATATGTTGCAGACAATCCGCTTATTGTGGACAATACAGCACCGGAAGTGAACATGGATAAAAAACCGGGTGTAATTGAGATTAATGACTCCATGTTTACAGTAGAGGATGGACAAAAAGCGGTATGGGTGCATGGAACAGCCAAGGATGAGACAGTGGACGTATTAAAATCAAAAGGTTTAAACTATGATCAGTCTTCCAACAGCATGCTTTACTCTGTAAACCCTCCGTTCATAGATGATGGGTACTTTCCAATCCAAGCGAATGGAGATGTAAAATTCGGAATTGAGGAAAGTGATATTGCAACAAAACCGTTACCTTTGAAGTTGACTACGTTTGATATTGCAACGGCAATGGTTCAACAAAACTATGTCTTCGTAAAAGAAGGTACGGAATATACGACTTCTAGTTATGATAAGAAAGATGTAAAAGTTGACGATACAGTTACGATGACACTCAGCCTCAATAATGTAAAGCAGCTTGTATCTGGGGAATTTCAGGTCGAATTCAAGAAAGATTTGTTTAAGTTTGAGAATGTGAAACTGAACAATGCGGCAAACGAGTATGTAAAGGAAAAAGGCCTGGAGGTATCACTGCAAGAACCTGTGGTGACAGAAGGAACTTACAAGAATACGGTGAAAGTTGGCGCATCTATGAAAGGGAATGCATTCAGCGGTATGGATGGAGATATGCCTTTCCTTGATGTCACGTTCAAATTAGTAAGTGATGCATTTTTCGATAATGTTATCGGATTTGATGTAAAGCAGGGGTCTTATATGAAAGCGGGACAAACAGCAGCTACTGCTATTCCTTTTTATAATACGGAAAGTTTTAACATCATTCCAACGCATTCGAGAGTGCAGGGTTCTATCGGACCGGAAGCATTTTTTATTGGGAATGAGGGTTCTCAGTATTTGAGAAAAGCGGATTATACAAAAATCGGTGCTCAAGTATATGCGATGTCCCCAAGCGGTAAAAAATATAAGGGAACAATTGATAATACAGGATTCTACACCATTTATGGTATCCCAGCTTCTAATGAAGCATACACAGTTGTTATTGATGTTCCGGGACATCTCAAAGCGATGAAGAAATTCATTCCTGGATATTCTGTAAACGGTGAGATGCGCGGGCAACATGTTAGAATAGGTGTTAAAAATCTTGCAGGGGACGTGAATGGTGATAGATTAATTGATATTCGCGATATGCAAAGTGTAGTTGATGTATACGGTAAGAAGGAGGCATCCATCGTGCCGCAAGACATCAATCAAGACGGTGTCGTAGACGAGACAGATGTCCGCTTCATTGAGAAAAACTTCTTGCAAAAAGAAGTCGGCGTTCCAGAAGCGGTTAAGCCAAAAGAAACAATCGGTAAAAAAGGACTGGAAGATTTCCTGCGCCAGATCGGTTTGGAGCCGAAATCGAAATAATAAAGTGAAACTTCCATCAGTGGGGGGGTTTCATCCCCCACTGATGGTTAGTTGAACCAATCGGGCTTTTACGGGCAGTTATCCCCACCTATCTTCCACGCTTTCCTCTGAATCTTGAGGTGGGGGTCTTACTGCCCGTTAATGCGGGATAAAGTGAAATTTCCATTAGTGGGGGATTTTCTTCATCCCTCACTAATGATTTCTAACTTAATCTAATGATAGATTTTATCCACTATATTTTTACACAAAGTGAGATCGATAGCTTTAAAGGTTACTTCTTTTGTTTGATTTTCAGAATGGCATCTTAGTTTACTAGTTTCGCGGATTGTTTGTAAAACAATTATATGAGGAAAAGGAGATGCGCTATGAAGAGAAGAAAAAAAGGGAAGCTTCTTATAGGAACGTTAGCTGTAGGCATGCTATTGTCACAAGGCATTCCGTATAACGTATTGGCAGAAAGCCCGGTTGCATTGAATCCAGTTGATAATGCGGAGAAAGTCTTGACGAGCCTGTCTGCGGATCAAAGAAAGGCTTTAGAGCAATTAGATGTAAATCCTAACTTTACGATTTCGCCTGATATTGATTCTAATAGTCCTGAATTAGTCAAAGTTATCGTGGAATTCAATCAGGCTCCAGCGAAAATTGAAGTGATGAAACAAGCGGCAAAAGGAAAGAAAATATCTTCTAGTGCTGCGCAAGCAAAAGTGGATGAAGAACATAAAGTGTTTAAGCAACATGTCGAATCCTTGAAATCGAAGAAGGATGCCGGCACGTACGATACGAAAAAAATGAAGGTTACACGCGAATACAAAAATGCGATCAACGGCGTAGCGATGACTTTACCTGGTGTTGCAGTGCAGGATTTGCTGCAATCTGGAGTAGTAAAACGTGTCTTTAAAGATTACGAGGTAAAAGTAGAACCTCCAGTAGAAACAAAAGAAACAATCGAGCCAAAAATGGCGGACAGCATTCCGCAAATTGGTGTGGACAAGCTTCATGCAGAGAACATTATGGGTAAAGGGGTTAAAGTCGGCGTTCTTGATACAGGTGTTGACTACAATCATCCTGATTTAAAAGATGCTTATAAAGGCGGATATGATTTTGTAGATAACGATGCAGATCCGATGGAAACAACATACGAGGATTGGATACAAGCTGGTAAACCGGAATATCCAGGCTATGTATATTATACAAATCATGGTACACATGTAGCTGGAACGATTGCAGCTCAAAAGAAAAACAATGCGGATTATGCTGTGAAAGGTGTGGCACCTGAAGTAGATTTATATTCTTACAGAGTTTTAGGACCATGGGGAGCTGGATATACAGAGGGAATCCTTGCTGGAATCGATAAAGCGATTGAAGATGGTATGGACGTCATCAATATGTCGCTAGGTGCCCAGACAAATGATCCGTTATATGCTACTTCCGTCGCGACGAATAACGCCATGCTTTCAGGTGTGGTGACTGTTGTTGCCGCAGGAAACTCCGGACCGAATGAAAAAACTCTCGGTTCCCCAGGAGCGGCAGCTCTTGGTATTTCAGTAGGGGCAAGCGATGTTTCCATGTCTATTCCTACATTCAGTGCAAGTGTATCCAATGAAAAGTTTGAAAACATGCAGTTATTAGGCAAAGATTTTCCTGATAAGTTAGAAGATTTACAAGGACAATCCTTACCAATTGTATTTGCGGGACTTGGGAAAGAATCTGATTTTGCGGGGAAAGATTTAAACGGAAAAATTGCGTTGATTCAGCGCGGGGAAATTACGTTTGATGAAAAAATCAAAAACGCCAAAAAAGCCGGGGCAAAAGCGGTTATCGTGTATAACAATGTCGACGGACAAATACCTGCCTACTTAGGTGAGGGTGTAGGTCTTATTCCATCTTTCCGCCTCTCAAAAGCGGATGGCGAACGGTTAAAGGGGCTAGGCGAAGTATCTTTCAAATTTGAAACACTGAGCAATACAAAAACGGAAGGCGATCACTTAGCTGATTTCAGCTCACGCGGACCGGTAAACGGAAACTACGATATTAAGCCGGATGTAGTCGCTCCTGGTGTATCAATTTTCTCTACTGCACCGGAGTATATCAACGATCCGCAGGACGGCACTAATTACAGCAATGCATATGTACGCTTGTCTGGCACGTCTATGGCTACTCCTCATGTGGCAGGTGCAGCGGCATTGATTTTGCAGGAGCATCCGGAATATACACCTTTTGATGTAAAAGCGGCTCTTATGAATACATCTGATGATTTGAATGGGGACTATTCTGTATACGAAGCAGGTGCTGGGCGCATCGATGCATATCAAGCTGTTCATACAGACACATCCATCAAAGTATTAGATAAAACACAAAATGTAGAGAACGGAAACGTTGTGGAAATTGATGAACAAACGGGATCTATCGTGTTTGGCAGACATTATAAGCAAGGTGATAAACCAATTGAAGTGAGCAAAAAAGTGGCTGTTCAAAACCATAGTAAGGAAGAAAAATCCTTTAAAGTGGAAGTGGAGTACCATGGCGAGCGTACAGGTATCCAAGATGCGGTGAAGAACGGTGTACAAGTTGCGGTACCGGCGTCCATCACAGTAGCAAGTGGACAATCGCAGGAGCTAGAGCCGAAAATTACGATTCCTGCTAGCGCAGCGGCAGGCAGATATGAAGGATATATTCATGTAACGAATGCGAATAATTCGGCCGAAACGTATCAAATTCCATTCGCTGTCATGGTGACGGAAAAGGGATTTGCCTATATGGAAACGGAACGACCATCGGTAACAACTAATACGCCTTTCTGGCAATACATGAGGCCATTCATCCTTGGAAAAATGAAGTTGAATAGCCCAATGAAAACAATCGATATAGTTGTCAAGGACAGCAAATCGGGGAAAGCCGTAGGATTGACCGGAACGATAGATGGCAGCAACATGATGACAGATAGAGAGTATGGTGGCATATTGTTCAATAGCTATGTCTATCCATTTACAAATGATCCTTCCAAGCCAATTGGAGATGTCCCTGTAAAACTTCCAGAAGGAGACTATACAATTGAAATGATTGGGCATGATGAGGAAGGAAAATCATATGTTGTAGGCAATCCGATGATTGTGGACAATACAGCACCGGAAGTGAACATGGATAAAAAACCGGGTGTAATCGAGATTAATGACTCCATGTTTACAGTAGAGGATGGACAAAAAGCAGTATGGCTGCATGGAACAGCCAAGGATGCGACAGTAAATCTATTAAAATCCAAAGGGTTGAACTATGATCAATCGTCCAATACAATGGCTTACTATGGAAACTCTGGATTCATAGAGGCATTCTTCCCGATCCAAGCAAACGGAGATGTAAAATTTGGAATTGAGGAAAGCGATATTGCAACACAACCTTTAAAATTTAAGTTGACTACGTTTGATATGGCAACGGCCGTTGGTAGACAAGACTATATCTTCATGAAAGAAGGTACAGAGTATACGACTTCTAGTTACGATAAGAAAGACGTAAAAGTCGGTGATACCGTAACAATGACACTGAGCTTGAATAATGTGAAGCAGCTTGTATCTGGGGAATTCCAGGTAGAGTTCATCAAAGATCTGTTTAAGTTTGAGAATGTGAAGCTGAACAATGCGGCAAACGAGTATGTAAAGGAAAATGGCTTGGAGGTATCACTACAAGAGCCTGTGGTGGCGGATGGCGATTACTTTAGTACGGTAAAGGTTGGCGCATCTATGAAAGGGAATGCATTCAGCGGTCTGGACGGAGATATGCCTTTCCTTGATGTCACGTTCAAAGTAGTACATGATGAATCGTATTCTGGCGATATCTTTATGGATGTAAAACAGGCATCTTATATGAAAGTGGGACAAGCGGCAGCTACTGCCATTCCTTTTTACAATACGCAAAATGTTAACATCATTACGAAGCATTCGACTGTGACAGGCTATATAGGGCCGGAAGCATTTTTGACAGCAGGCGGTTATTTGAAACAGGGAGATTATACAAAAATCGGTGCCCAAGTATATGCGCTGTCTCCGAGCGGTAAAAAATATAAGGGAACCATTGATAAACAAGGAGAATACCGTATCACCGGTATCCCAGCTTCTGGTGAAGTATTCACAGTTGTTGCTGAGGTTCCAGGACATCTAAAAGCAATGAAGAAGTTTATTCCTGGATATTTGGTAAACGGTGAACAGCGTGGGCAAAACTTTAGATTTGCTGCCCTAAAAGGTCTTGCAGGAGACGTGAATGATGATAGATTGATTGATATTCGTGATATGCAAAGTGTAGTCGATGTATACGGTAAGAAAGATGCATCTATCTTGCCGCAAGACATTAATCAAGACGGTGTCGTAGACGAGACAGATGTCCGCTTCGTTGAGAAAAACTTCTTACAAAAAGAAGTTGGCGTTCCAGAGGTGGTCAAGCCAAAAGAAACCATTGGCAAAAAAGGTCTGGCAGACTTCTTACGCCTTATCGGTCTAGAGCCGAAGAAATAAACATAAAAAAGAAGTCGTCTTAGGAGCGGCTGTTGATAAAAGAGGGGGAAATTTCATCTTCTGCAAATATCGATAGTCGCTCTTGAATAACAATAACGGTTCTTTATTAAGAACTTCAAGAGAACAAACTATGTGATTTTGTTTTACTTCATATGGGCTTATTGGCTTTTAAATATTATAAAATTAGGGGGATTATGAAAATGAGTCTTAAGAAAAAACTTGGTATGGGTGTTGCATCCGCAGTTCTTGGTTTATCTTTAATTGGAGGCGGAACGTTTGCGTACTTCAGTGATAAAGAAGTATCAGCAAACACGTTTGCGGCTGGTACATTAGATTTGAGCATTGATCCACAAGTTATCATCGATGTTGACAATATCAAACCAGGTGACCAAGTGGAACGCGATTTCCACTTAATCAACAACGGCACTTTGAAAATCAAGGACGTTCATCTTCTTACTGACTACATTGTAACAGATGCAAAAGGTGATAACGGAGATGCAGATTTCGGTGATCATATTAAAGTGGAATTCTTATGGAACATAGACAAGAACACAGTTCCTGTATGGGAAACTACTTTGTCTGAATTGAAACAAGCTACTGCTGATGGTAACTTTCCTGATCTTGTAGAAAAAGGTATCGTAAACTGGGAAGGAAACGGACTTGCTCCAGGCAATGATGATACTTTCTATGTGAAATTTACATTTGTAGATAATGGAGAAGATCAAAACGTATTCCAAGGAGATACGTTGAAATTGAACTGGACGTTCGATGCGACTCAAACAAAAGGTAAAGACAAATAAGCTCGAATTTTATTCATTATATCTATGTGAAGTTTATGTAACGACTTAGCCGCTAAATGAAAATGCAAGAGAAAGAGAGGTCATACTATGAAGGATGACCTCTCTTCTTATTTTGTACAAGCAGTTTTACTTGTAAATTGATGATACATAAGCTGAGTTTATCCCGCACTAACGGGCAGTAAGACCCTCACCTCAAGATGTAGAGAAAGCGAAGAAGCTAGGTGGGGGGGAAGAGTCCGATTGGTTCAACTAACCTCCACTGAGGGACGTTTCACTTTAAGCCAGCATGTCTGCTTTTCGATTTTGAATGACATCTTCATAATGCATCACGAGGTCACTGAAAATTTCATCCCAGCTTTGTGTTAAAGCATAGTTTCTACCTTGTTGCCCCATGTATTCACGTTGCTCTTTCTGATCAAGCAATGTGTAAATAGAAGATAAAAAAGAGTCCGTTTGTTTCGGCTTACAAAGAAATCCTGTTGTTCCGTGCGTAATAATGCCTTTCACACCACCTGCGTTTGCGCCAATCACTGGTGTGCCGCATGCGAGGGATTCTAAGACGACATTTCCGAATGTTTCTGTTGCAGAAGGGAATACCATAACATCTGAACAAGCATATGCTTTAGCTAACTCTTCTCCTTTTAAATACCCAGTAAATGTTATGTTCTCTGTTTTTGTTTCTTTTACTTCACTAGCGAGAGGGCCATCTCCGACAATCAGCCAATGAATATCGTTTTTTCGTTCTTTCGTTGTTTTTTGGATTAATGCCAGCAATGTTTCGATATCTTTTTCAGGAGCTAAACGTCCAACGTAAGAGAGGATATAGGGCGATGTAATGTTATATTTTTTTCGAAATACGTCCTCGTTATAATGAGGATGGAATAGATTGCAATCTACCCCGCGGCTCCATAAGTATAAGTCTTGGAAGCCTTTTTTCTGTAATTGATGCATCGTTTCAAAAGAAGGTACGAACGTTTTTTGCAGGGAGCTATGAAACCATTTTAAATAGTTCCATAACATATTGGAGAAAAATTCAATTTTATAATATTGCAAATAAGCATCAAAATCTGTGTGATACGAACCGACAAGAGGGATGTTTAGTTTTTTGGCGTAATACATGCCGCAAAGTCCCATATTAAACGGTGTTGCGACATGTATTATATCTGGTTGAAATTGAAATAGTTCTTTTTTGATGAAACGTGGATTTGGAAAAGCTAATCGGCATTCTGGATATAGTAGTTTAAGCGGAATACTTTTTATTTTATTGACGTTCGTAACAAAATTATCTTCCGCTGTATGCTGCGGTGCAAATACTGAGTAAGAGATATTTTGCTTTTGCAAATACTGTGTAAAGCGATCGAGTGTTTTTGCAACGCCGTTCACTTGCGGTGTAAATGTATCTGTAAAGATGGCAATTTTCATCAAATCCCCTCCTTCTTCTATCCCGCTATTAACAGGCAGTAAGATTCCTCACCTCAAGGTTCAGAGAAAACAAAGAGACACTGATGGAAGTTTCACCTTATATGAAAAGTGGAATGAGTTGATAATAAGAAACAATGCCGGACATTGTTCCGAGGCACGTGCCAACAAGTACATCAGATGGATAGTGCAGGCCGAGATAAATGCGTGAAATACCCACGCTAATCGCTATTGGAAGCAGCAAGAATGTCATACTTGGTTCATATAATAAAAAAGGAATAATAACAGAAAAGATAGCAGTCGTGTGTCCTGATGGAAAAGAATGATCTACTAATGGATTTGTTGGATACTTTGCATTAAGAATTGTTAAATAAGGCCGTTTTCTTGGATAAAACTTTTTTAGAATTTGCACAGGTATATGGCTAATCGCAAGGGAAACAGCACTTGCAATTGATGCGTTGTGTAAAGTTCCGGTTGTGAAAAAAAGTAAGAATAGAACGAGGGAAATCGTAACGGTAGCACCGCCCATATGTGTAATGGTGCGAAAAAAGATGTTTAATGTTTTGCGTTCAAAATAGCGATTAATTCCTTCGAAGATGTAGCACTCTATTTTATATAAGGAGCTTATGGAACGAGTTTTCATGAAAAATTCTCCTCCTCACTACATATATATTTGAAGATTTACTTTTATTTTAATAAAATTTTATTGAGGGAATAATAAGATTTTGTAAAGAAAACGTAGAATTTTGCAAAGAAAAAGCTGCCTGTATAGTGGCAGCTAAAAAAATTATTTTGTTTGTAAACCTTTATAATATTGTCCTTTTTCGACGTATTGACGACGGATGCGAGCCATATCTTTACGGTCTTCATCCGTTAACTCGCGAATGACTTTGGCAGGGCGGCCGAATGCAAGTGTATTTGGCGGGATTTTCTTTCCTTGTGGTACTAAACTGCCAGCACCAATAAATGCACCTTCACCAATTTCAGCTCCGTCTAAAATAATGGACCCCATGCCGATTAAAGCGTCTTTTTTCACTGTGCAGCTATGTAAAATGACTTGATGTCCAATTGTTGCATCATCTTCTAAAATAAGCGGATATGCCGGGCTTTGATGAAGTGTACATTGATCTTGTACATTGACCCGGTCTCCAATAATGGTTGGAGAAACATCTCCACGAATGACAGTGTTAAACCAAATGCTTGATTCTTCACCAATTGTTACATCACCTGTAATTGTGACATAGTCAGCGATAAACGCGCTATTAGCAATTTTCGGATTTTTGTCTTTGTAAGGATAAATCATATAAGTAGCCTTCCTCTCCTAGAAACTAATATAAGTGTAGCAAATTATGAAACAGAGTGAAATGGAGGAGTTTTATGTGGAATTATGAAGCAGAAGAGGCGAAAGCTGTTATAGTTATGGTACACGGTGCAATGGAGCATCATGGCCGTTATGTGTCACTTGCAGAAATGTGGCGGCATATTGGATTTCATGTTGTGATGGGTGATTTACCAGCGCACGGAACAACTTCAAGAAATAGAGGACATATTACTTCATTTGATGAATACATAGAAGAAGTAAAGACATGGATTAAAGAAGCGAGAAAATATTACTTGCCTATTTTTCTATATGGGCATAGTATGGGAGGCTTAACGGTCATTCGTGTGCTGCAAGAAACGAAAATGGATATGCAAGGAGTAATCTTAACTTCGCCATGTTTAGGGGTTGTAGCAAATCCTAAAGTACCGCTTCGTGCTATTGTAAAAGTGCTGAATGTTGTTGCACCGAAAATGCAGTTTAATTCAAATATTACAGTTGAAATGGCAACGCGTAATCATGAAATTCGTGATGCGATGGAAAATGACTCATTGTTCTTGCGCAAAGTATCAGTTCGTTGGTATAGTGAGTTAATTAAAGCTATAGAAATCGCACATGAAAAACGCGATGAGTTTCCAGATGTACCACTCTTGCTAATGCAGGCATGTGAGGATAAACTTGTAGATAAAACACGTGTCCGCAAATGGTTTGATAATCTGAAAATTAGTGACAAAGCATACAAGGAATGGCCGAATTGTTATCATGAGCTATTTAATGAGTATGAAAAAGATGACGTTTTCGCATATGCAAAATCATTTGTAGAAACACATTTAATTCAGAAAGACAAATAAACAGATGAAATTCGTAATACATTTAGAACATGTTTGACCATATTCATTAGAGGAGATGAAGAAAGAAGTGAAAGTACCGAGTAACCCCATAACGCTCATGGCGAAAGTATACCGAGATGTGTTTCCGGTCGTACACCATGAGCTCGCAATGTGGAAAGAACGCGCCTATCATATTCCGAATGATGAACTTCATAATCAAGCGTTAGCGAGTATCGAACATAAAACGTTTCACTGTGAAGGCGGTGGGATTTTAGCACTGCTTGCTCATGAACATCGTGAGGAATGTATTCGATTTATTGTAGCGTATCAAACGATTAGTGATTACTTGGATAATTTATGTGATCGCAGCACATCGCTTGATCCGAATGATTTTGCGGCGCTTCATGAATCGATGCTTGCGGCGCTAACGCCAGGAAGTGAAGGAAGCAATTATTATCGTTACCGTGATGATCAAGATGATGGCGGTTATTTAGATGAACTTGTAGAAACGTGTCAGGACGTGCTTACAAAAACGAAGCATTATGATAAGATTGCACCAATTCTTCATGAGCTTGCTTGTTATTATTGTGACTTGCAAATTCATAAACATGTAAAGCTAGAAGAGAGAGAAGAACGCTTAAAAACGTGGTTTGCAACGCATCGTGAAAATGTACCACCGATGAGCTGGTTTGAATTTTCCGCATGCGCAGGCTCAACGCTCGGTATTTTCTGTCTTGTAGCGTATGCGTTCCACGATGAATTAACAGACGAAGATATTATGAAAATTAAGCAAGGATATTTTCCATATGTACAAGGATTGCATATTTTACTTGATTATTTCATTGACCAAGAAGAAGACCGCATTGGCGGAGATTTAAATTTTTGTAGTTATTATGAGAATAAAGAAGCAACTCTTGAGAGATTGAAACATTTTGTGATAGAAGCGGAAAAAAGTTTGGAACAACTGCCGCATATGAAGTTTCATCGCCTCATCAGCCGCGGGCTACTTGGTATATATTTATCAGACCAAAAAGTGTCGCAGCAAAAAGAAATGCAGCAGATGGCGCGGCGTATTGTGAAATATGGAGGTCTTACTTCGCGCTTTTTCTATTGGAATGGGAAGATGTATCGAAAGAAAATAGCGCAGTGATAAAAAAGCCGCTCTTTATACTGTTGTATGAAGAGCGGCTTTTTTACTTCTATCTTTTTGTAGGTGTATTCACGTCGAATTTTGTAGAACGATCTTTATATTGTGTCGAAGCGTCGATATATTTCAAAAAGCGCCGATATATGACGAGAAGTGGTCGATATATCGAGAAAAGCGCCGATATATTGACGAGACACTTTATCTTTTCTCAATCGCAATAATAAACGGCGGGTTATTTTGTTGGTTCATAAATTCGTACTTCAGTACATGCGCTTCTTTTTGATCCAGCTCTTGTGCAAATTTCACAACAGCATCGCGTTCGACTTGCCCTTCTGGATGTCCGTGATAGATGACGAGAACGATGATTCCTTCCGGTGCCATTACTTCTAATAACTGCTGTATAGCAGAAAGAGTTGAGAACGGTTTTGTGACGATGCTTTTATCGCCGCCAGGAAGGTAGCCTAAGTTAAAGATAGCTCCTGTTACTTTTCCTTTTGCATCCTCTGGTAATACGGCTGTTAATGTATCGTGGCTATCATGAATAAGAACGGCGCGCTCAGCCAGTCCTTTTTCTTGTAGACGCGCGGCTGAATTTGTGATTGCCTCTTCTTGAATATCGAAGCCAAATACTTTTCCGTTCTCTCCAACAAGTTCTGCTAAAAAACAGGTATCATGACCGTTGCCAAGCGTTGCATCAACGGCATAATCCCCTTCTTTCACCGCTCGCTTTAGCAGTGTGCGAGCAAAAGGTAAAATTCGTTCTAATTTCATGCTTCCGTCACCTCATTTGCATATTTGCCTTGCCAGCTGCCGCGGCGTACAAATTCAGCGTCAATCGCATTTAATACTTCCCATTTATTTAAGCTCCACATCGGACCGATCATTAAATTTGGCGGACCGTCGCCTGTGATGCGGTGTACGATGACGTCTGATGGAATGATTTCAAGCTGATCAACAACAAGATTTACGTAATCTTCAAGAGAAAGGAATTCTAATTGTCCTTTTTCATATTGTTTCACCATCGGCGTTCCTTTCAATAAATGAAGCAAATGAATTTTAATACCTTGAATATCAAGTTTTGCGACTTCGCGTGCTGTTTCCATCATCATGTCATAGTCTTCAAGCGGAAGACCGTTAATAATATGTGAACAGACGTTAATGTTATGCTTACGAAGTTTATTTACACCTTCTACATAAGATGGATAATCATGAGCACGGTTAATAAGAAGTGCTGTACGTTCATGCACTGTTTGTAAGCCAAGTTCAACCCAAAGGTAAGTCCGTTTATTTAAGTCTGCTAAATATTCGATAACATCGTCTGGTAAGCAGTCTGGTCGGGTAGCGATTGATAAACCAACAACGCCTTCTTCCTTTAGCAGAGGTTCGAATTTTTCTTTTAACACTTCAACAGGAGCATGAGTATTTGTATAAGCTTGGAAATATGCAATACATTTGCCATCTTTCCATTTTGTATGCATTTTTTCTTTCATTTCATGATATTGCGTAATAACATCATCACGGCGGTCACCAGCAAAGTCACCAGAACCAGCCGCGCTGCAAAATGTACAGCCGCCGTATGCGACTGTGCCGTCACGGTTTGGACAATCGAAGCCAGCATCTAAGGAAACTTTAAAGATTTTCTCGCCAAAATGTCCGCGCAGGTGATAGTTCCATGTATGATAACGTTTATTGTCATTTGAATATGGGAAAGGATTTTGAACTTTCATGTTACGCCTCCTCAATGATATGAGCAAAAATCATTATAACATACTCATAAGGTTCATATGGAAGGGATAAACTAATGGAGAAATGAAAGGCAAGGAGGAAACATGATGGCAGAGCGTCACGCAATTGAACGATGCATCAATGAAGCAGAACAAGCGATGGAATACGCAAAACAACAGCTAGAACTTGGCATGAGACAAGAACATTACAATAAGATGAATTATTCAGATGCGCAGCTCCAATTGGAAAAAGCTTATACAGAAATGGAAACAATGGAGCACTATGCAACTGCTGAGCAGCGCGATCAGTTATATCGTGCTCGTCTTGCGGTTCAACAGCTGCAGCATCAAATGATCGTTACACCGCACTAATAAGGAGTGAAAGATAAATGGCAAAACGTTCTGATCAAAATAACCCAGAGCAAAAAACGCAAAACGGACATAATGCCGAGTTTTCAAATGAATTAGATCCAGTGGTGCAAGCGAAGCAAAGAAATCGTAAAAAAGGGCAACCACAAAAATCAAAGCAGTCTGAGTAAGCCAGGTCGAAGTATGACCTGGTTTTATTTTTTGCTCTTACATGATGATCATTAAAAGACTGCTTATTAATACGTACATATGTGCGTATTGAGAGGAGATGAATTATAATTAAAATTAAACATAACATATCGGAGGAATGAAACATGATTGCACATATCGGCACAGTAGCAGTTTACGTAGATGACCAGCAAAAGGCGCTAGAATTTTGGACAGAGAAAGCAGGATTTGCAGTATACCGTAATGATCTAATGGGTCCAAATGCAAGCTGGATTGAAGTAGGACCGAAAGATACGCGTTCTCACTTAGTTATTTATCCAAAAGCAATGATGAAAAATACAAATGAACTAAAAGCATCGATTGTATTTGTAACAGAAAATATGACGGATACATATGAAACAATGAAGAAAAACGGTGTAGAATTTACACAAGAGCCAAATGAAATGCCATGGGGTACATTTGCAATCTTCAAAGATAACGAAGGAAATGAGTTTGTTTTAAAAGGATAAAATGAAAAAAGCTGAACTTACATGAGCTCAGCTTTTTTATATTTCACATGGTAATATGTGGTATATTTAGTGTGGAGAGAAATATTGACATGCTTGAGTTTTTATAAAGTGAAACTTCCATCAGTGGGGGGCTTCATCCCCCACTGATGGAAAGCTCTCACCAATCGGGCTTTTACGGGCAGTTATCCCCAACCTATCTTCTTTGCTTCTCTCTCAATCTTGAGGTGGGGGTCTTACTGCCCGTTAATGCGGGATACAACATGACGAGAAAAATAAAGGGAAGGAAATAGAGATGAAAAATACTATGGAGACAAGTGCTAATCATGTACAGGAGAAACTCAATGTATTTGGAAGTAAATCTTTTTCACAACCAGTTATTGCCGAAAGTGTCCGTGTGAAAGGTGTTGCATCTTTTAAAAAGGATGTACAGGCTAATGAATTTAGTATAATCGGGGACTGCACAATTCGGGGAAGTTTAATTGCTAAAAGTTTTAGCAATTCTGGTACATGCAAGATTGAAGGGGTATCTCAAATTAACGAAATAAAAAACACCGGTAGTTGTAAATTAGGAAAAATACAGGCAAAACATATACACTCATCAGGTACTTTATCGATAAAGGAAGATGTGTGTGCCGAAACACTTACAGTACAGGGAGCTGTTCGAGTAAATGGAAATCTACAAGTAAAAAAGATTGAAATAGGATTTATAGCACCTAGTGAATTGCAAAATGTTGAAGGGGATATAATCACGTTAGCGCCATCTCGTAAATTTCTATCTCTTACAAGTTTTATCCCAGGCATAAAGAAAAGAATTGCTTGTAAAAAGATAAAAGGAACCGACATCACTTTAAGTAAAACAGATGTATCAATTGTGTCTGGTCGTCATATAAAAATCGGTCCAGACTGCAATGTGGATGAAGTTGAATATAGCGGTACATTACATGTAGATCCAAGTGCGAGCGTTAGAAAAATCACACGGTTGTAATGTCACTTTATTACATGAAATGAAAATATATATTAAAATAACAAGCGGCTCCATATGCTACGTGTTTACATGTAACATATGGAGCCGTTTTTGTATATGACAAAAATGTAAGATAAATGTAAGTTTAATCAATGGCAGATCATGCTTTAAAAGAGCAAAATAGGAATAGGAAAACAAAGCACAGGAGGGTTCATATGAAAACACCAGTTGTAGACGTGAAAAATGTTCAAAAAGTATACGGTAAAAAGGGTGAGAGCCAATCACATGCATTAAAAGGCGTATCATTTTCCATTCAAGAAGGCGAATTTGTTGGGATTATGGGACCATCTGGTTCTGGTAAAACCACTTTATTAAATGTCATTTCAACATTAGATAAAGCGACGGATGGCGTTGTTGAAATTGCTGGTACGGATATTACGAAAATGAAGCAAGGGGAACTATCTGATTTCCGTTCACAAAAACTAGGATTTATTTTCCAAGATTTTAATTTACTAGAGAACCTATCAATCTATGAAAATATTGCATTGCCGCTTTCTCTGCAAGGCATTCCTTCTAAAAAGATTGGTCCAAAAGTAGAGAAGGTAGCAGAAATGTTAGGGATTTCAGCAATTCTTCAAAAATACCCTTCAGAAGTTTCTGGCGGGCAAAAGCAGCGTTCAGCAGCAGCGCGTGCACTTGTACATGAACCGGCAATTATTTTAGGAGATGAGCCAACAGGAGCACTTGATTCTAAAAACGCAACAAGTCTTTTAGATGCGATGACAGACTTAAATGAAGAACAAGGTGTTTCTATCATGATGGTTACACATGATCCGTATAGTGCAAGTTATTGCCGACGTATTTTATTTATTCAAGACGGAGAGTTATATAAAGAAATTCACCGCGGTGGTACACGTGAAGAATTCTATAAAGAAATTTTAGATGTGCTTGCTAATTTAGGCACACAAAAAGCGTAAGAAAGGAGGGTTAGGCATGTTATTTAAGCTTTCCATGTCGGGGCTGAAAAGTAAGTTAAAAGACTATATCGTCTTACTTGTTGGTCTTGTTATGTCGATTTCTATTTTTTATATGTTCCAAACGTTAGCGATAAATAAAGCGTTTCTTGAATCGAATTCTGTTATTGCATCAATTGCATTTGTTTTTCAGGCAGGTTCATTTTTACTAGCTATTATTACATTCTTCTATATTTTATATGCGAACTCATTCTTATTATCTCTTCGTCAAAAAGAGTTTGGGATGTATATGATGTTAGGAGCAAAAAAACATAAGATTACATTGCTTATGTTTATAGAAACAATTGTAATAGGAATAGCGTCTCTTGTGATTGGGATTGCAGTCGGTGTAGGACTGGCGCAAGGAATTGGGCAGCTGCTTATGAAACAGCTTGAGTTTACTGCAGGTGGTTATCAAGCATTTTATGTTCCATCGATGACTGTTACGTGTATCTTCTTCTTTGCATTATTTGTGTTATCCGCAATTATGAATAGTATTAAACTATCACGTATTTCAGTATTACAGCTTGTGCATGCAGATGCGCAAACAGAGCGCGTTGCTGTAAAAGGAACAATGACTGGTATCGTAGCATTTCTTGCGATTATTTTATTAGCAATCGGTTATGCTTCTATGATTTATATGGACAAGTTACGAGAATTTGGTATCATCATTGCGCTCATTACAACAACATCAGGAACGTATATGTTATTTGCTTCTGTTCTTCCGCTTATTATTAAAAAGCTGAAAAGTAATAAAAAAAGAAGCGAAAAAGGGGTTAACGCATTTACATTTGCACAGCTAAACTTTCGTATTAACAGCTTAACGAGAGTGTTAGCGACAGTAGCGATGCTAGTAGCACTTGGTGCGGGTGCCATTTCTGGCGGTATGGCTTTTAAAAATAACGTTATGCTTACTGTAGACGGTTTTGCGGTTTATGATACAGCCATTCATAATCCAACAGCAGAAGAAAAGAAAATTTTAGACGGTATTACATTCAATGAGAAAAATGAATATCGATATAAAGTTGATGATAAATTTGTTTACTATTTGAAGGAAGATTTAGAGAAGAATCGTCCATTGGTGCGGGCTGGCATAGGCAAAGAGAACTTTGGTAAATTTAAACGCGTTTCAGGAGAGCTTCCTGTAGGTGCTGTTTCAAGAAATAGTCAGGAAATGGCGGAACAAGCAGTGGCAATTCCAAAAGAATGGGATGAGGCCTTAAGTAGTATTCAGCCATTTTATCTATACCGCAATCAAGCGATTAAAATTGTAGATCAGAAAATGTACAATGATGTACAAGGAAAAGAAGGAATTGCCTTCATTGGCAAAACAGATGATTTTATAGCACATAAAGATGAATGGAAAAAACTTGATGAATTGGAGTTAGCGAAATATAAAGATGTTAAAGCTGATGATTTAGCAACGAAATATGCGATGTATACAGGGTTTTACAGTATTGCGAGCGGAACCGTATTTATGGGCTTCTTCTTAGGAATTGCGTTCTTAGCAATGATGGCAAGTTGCTTAATGTTTAAGATTCTTTCTGGTGCCTCAAAAGATATTACACGTTATAACATGCTTCGTAAAATCGGTGTGCGCCGTGAGTTATTAACGAAGTCTATTTACAAAGAGTTATTCTTAGTGTTCTTATTCCCGGCAATTGTGGGAATTGTACACGTGTTAATTGGAATGAAAATGTTCGGTTTTATTTTACTTGATCCGTACTTCCGTATTTGGCTTCCAATTGTTATCTTCGTAGTCATTTATGCAATTTATTATTTCATTACCGTTCAATTGTATAAAGGGATTGTTTTGCCGAAAGAAGAATAGAATTTTAAAAATACCGAGCATAGGATGCTCGGTATTTTTTATCCCCCACTGATGGAAGTTACACTTTATTTCAACTGTTGAATTGCAACAAAGATTAATTAAAATGAGTTCGTTTAGTTTACTAATAAACTATCTTTTTATTTTAAATCCACAAATGATTGGTTCGATTAACTATCTTCCTTTAAATAATGGTTGGGTCTTTTCTAAAAATGATTTAGTTCCTTCTCTGAAGTCCTCCGTGGACGCTATCAAACCGAAATAATCTGCACCGAGAAGTGCGGACTCTTCTAAAGTTAGATTACCTCCCCGATGAATTGCTTCCCAAGTCATCTTCACTGCGATAGGAGCTTGAGACAGAATTTCTAGGATAAGCGTTTCTGCTTCTGATAGTAATTTATCAGGTTCAACAATTCTATTAACTAGTCCTATTCGATAAGCTTCGTCTGCGCTTATCGCGTTTCCGGTGAGCAACAGTTCTGCAGCACGCCCCTTACCTATAAGTCTGGGCAGTCTCGTAGTTCCTCCAAAACCGGCAACAGCTCCAATACGGACTTCAGGATGTCCTAATCTAGCATGATTAGCACAAATACGGAGCGCACAGGATTCAGCTAATTCAAGTCCACCTCCTAGTGCAAAGCCGTTGATGGCGGCAACAACTACTTTCCCTAATGACTCGATTTTATTAGTAACCGTAACAGCTAACTGAGCTAAATCACGTACTTCTAGCGGAGTGGCTTTATTGAGAAACTGAATGTCAGCACCTGCGGAAAATGCCTTTCCCCCGGCACCAATAATTATCACTGCTTTTACACTTGAATCAGTTTTAACCATGTCCAAGACGGACGAAAGTTGTTCAAGAACATCTCGGTTTAACGCATTTAGTGTTTCCGGTCTGTTTAGTGTAATTCTTGCGATACCATTTTCCATAGTGTAGAGGACGACATTTTTGTTTAACATCTTAATCCCTCCAATAGTTTAGTGTACCGACACAAAAGGTTACTTATTTTTGCTGAGATGCCATTACCGACTGATTGCTTGCTCATGAACGAGCCTATATTTAGAATATACTGACCGATTCAAAAAAATGTTTCTTTATTCATCCGTTATATAGTTAGAAAATCTAGAAATATAAAAGTGTTATTTTCCATATCTGATAAGAATTCGTGTTGCTTCTTCGTTTTTATTCCTTTTAATCCTTGTGACGAGACATCTTGAATTTTTAACCACGGCTAATTATTTCAAACCCACATCAATCATTCTAGCTATTAGTTCTATATCATTAATTTTCATGCTAAAGGTGCTTGGATTTTTCATTGCAAAAGAGAAAAGATATTGGAAATAAAAACATGTAATGATAAATAAAGGAATCCTCTTTATAATGAAATTGAAGAGAAATTATAGGAAGGTTCTGATCATATGTTTACGGTAGGGATTGATGTGAAAAAAACAGAAAAAGAATTAATTATTAAGTGGCAGCTTGCAACAGTCAATATTCTATTGGAAGAAATTATTGAAATTACCGAAGATGATACTTACGGCGGCGAAAAAGCTGATGCAATTCGAATAGGTGCACCATATGGTACAACGAATCGGATTTTCATTAAAACGAAAAAACAAAATTACATATTGTTTACGGATAATATATCTAAAATTTTAAAGGAAATACATTCATAAAAAACAAAAAGAGTTCTCGATACTCAGTCGGGGGGGGGGCAGATAGTTTTTTTGTTTGATATACAGAATGGGTAAAAGGATTAACGGTTTTTAGCCGTTGAAACTTAGCTTAATAGTGCCGTGCTATAATGAAAGAGAAACCAATAGGATGTGAAACGCTAATGAAGCAAGCTTTAGTTGTTATTGACATGCAAGAGATCTTTTTTAATGAACCGCAAAATTTTTTGTACGATAAGGAACATGTAGTTACAAATATAAACGAATTAATCACAAAAGCTCATGAGAAAAATATCCCAGTTATCTTTATTCAACATACGAGTACAGAGGAAACAGATGAAATGTTTGAAGGGAAAGATGAGTGGCAATTACATAAGGGGTTAGTGAAAACTTCTTCAGATAAAGTTATTCAAAAAACGAAATGGGATTCATTTTATGAAACAGAGCTATTAAACTACCTAAAAGAGAATGAAATTGAGCAAATTATTTTTGCAGGAGCGCAAACTGAATTTTGTTTGGACACTACAATTCGAGCTGCTTATAGCTTAGGTTATCAAAATAACATTCTTTATAAAAATAGCCATAGTACAATAACGAGTACAGTATTAGAAGCGCAAACCATTATTAAACATCATGAAAACATTTGGAATAACCGATTTTTAAAGATTGTAGAAGGAGATACAGTGCTATCTTTTTAATAACAAATATAGATTAAGCAGTTCTATAAATGAAAGCTAGTGAGCATTCAATAAAATACATGAATGTTACCCTAGCTTTTTTCATAGCACAGTTACTATTTGACTTCGTAAAGATAAAAAGCATTTTCACCAGGAGGATGTATAACACTCATAGTTCGATCCCCTTTTGTAAATATAGTCATTTCCCCTTCATTGGACGCTTTTGTCTAACCTTTCATCTTTATAGCTATCAAAGGTAAAAATGAAGTATATTTCTAATCTTTTCTAAAGTCATATGTTTCATCTGGTACGTGTAACGTATGGCCATTGATAATAACAGTATCTTCACTTTGCCATTCAATATTGGCTTGGTCTTCTTTGTAATGCCAATAAATATTTTTTGTTTTAAATATCTTACGTTTGTTAAAAATAAGTTCACCTCTCACGGCAAAGCTTGTAGTTGCTCCTCCATTTGTAATATAGGCATTTAACGTATATGTACCATTTGGAGATTTAACCTCTTGAATCAATTCACCTTTTGGAACACCTTGCAAACTAAAAAACTTCCAATATACAAAACTAGCTCCAATGATAAATATAGAAAATAATACAACTACTACTTTTCTTTTCGTTTTCTTAATTTCTTTTTGTGCCTTTTTTGTATCCATTCTATTCCCCTTGAAAATTGTGATATGTATGTGATTCACAGTACATTATACCATTTTATGGATAAATATATTGTGGACTGAAAAAATAACGCCCAATATGAGTACGATTTCAACTCATTATCTGAATTTCATCAACTATTAATCATTTGCCTTCCTATTCAAAAACGACTACAATTTTACTGTTATTGAAGACCGAAAAAATAATAGAATAGGAGGGAAGGGCATGCCAAGGAAAGTATGGCTATTAGTAGCTGGGATGATTATTAATGTCACAGGTGCTTCTTTTTTATGGCCTTTTAATACAATTTATTTACATGATCATTTAGGAAAGTCATTATCTGTGGCCGGAATGGTATTAATGATTAACTCGTTAACAGGAGTAATTGGTAATTTACTCGGCGGTGTACTATTTGATAAATGGGGCGGATATAAGTCCATTTTAGTTGGTATTGTTATTACACTATTAGCGATTTTAGGACTGGTATTCTTCCATGGTTGGCCATTTTATGTTGTGTGGCTTGCGTTAATTGGATTTGGTTCTGGAATGGTCTTCCCGTCGATGTATGCGATGGTCGGAACGGTTTGGCCAGAAGGCGGACGGAGAGCATTTAATGCGATGTATGTAGGGCAAAACGTTGGGATCGCTATTGGAACAGCGTGCGGTGGTTTAGTTGCTTCTTATCGTTTTGATTATATTTTCTTAGCAAACTTTATTTTATACTTTATTTTCTTCTTAATTGCTTTTATTGGATTCCGTGGTATGGAAGATAAGAAAGATAAGAGTGTAGAAGTAAAAGAAAATACGAAAAAAGGTTGGTTACTTACACCAGGATTCAAGGCGCTTCTTATTGTATGTGTAGCATATGCTTTATGCTGGGTTACATATGTACAGTGGCAAGGAGCGATTGCAACGCATATGCAGGAGTTGAATATTAGTCTTCGTCATTATAGTTTATTATGGACGATCAACGGAGCGATGATTGTTTGTGCGCAGCCATTAATAAGTATGATTATTCGTGCGATGAAACGTTCTTTAAAACAACAAATTATGATCGGAATCGGTATTTTCGCAGTGTCGTTTATCGTATTAAGTCAAGCGCAGCAATTTTCAATGTTCCTTGTGGCGATGGTGACTTTAACAATCGGTGAATTATTTGTATGGCCAGCTGTTCCAACGATTGCGAATATCCTTGCACCAAATGATAAGCTCGGTTTTTATCAAGGTGTTGTAAATAGCGCAGCAACTGTTGGGAAAATGTTTGGACCTGTTGTCGGCGGAGCAATTGTAGATCTATATAATATGGAAGTATTGTTCATAGCGATAATGGTAATGCTTGTATTAGCACTTATCGCAACGAGTATTTATGATAAGAGAGTACGGGTTGAAGAAGCAGTAGAAGAAAAAATTGCAGTTTAGTTTGACGGAACAAGTAACTTGTTTTAGAATATATTTTAAATAACTCATATGTAATAACAGTGATAAGGAGTAGTAGTAATGGAAGCTGGTTTAGAGAGTTGACGGTTGGTGCAAGTCAATCCACGTTTCGTTATGAACTCGCCTTGGAGTTGCAGTCGTGAAAGAAAGTAGCGATTTGCCGTCTATCCACGTTACGGATCTAAGCGAATGTATGTATGACATTAATTTAGGGTGGTACCGCGGGAATATAACCTCTCGTCCCTTTTATGGGATGAGGGGTTTTTTGTATTTTTGGCGGTGAAAATATGTAGAATTTGAATGGAGGGTGTTTAATGAGCTTCAATCATGAAGAAATTGAGAAGAAGTGGCAAGCGTATTGGGAAGAGAATAAAACATTCCGTACGCCAGATGAAACAGATAAACCGAAATTTTACGCACTAGATATGTTCCCATATCCATCAGGCGCAGGTCTGCACGTAGGACATCCAGAAGGATATACAGCAACGGATATTTTATCTCGTATGAAACGTATGCAAGGCTATAATGTACTTCATCCAATGGGATGGGATGCGTTCGGTCTTCCAGCGGAGCAATACGCACTTGATACTGGAAACAGCCCGGCTGAATTTACAGAGAAAAACATCAACACATTCCGCAATCAAATTAAATCATTAGGTTTCTCTTATGATTGGGATCGTGAAGTAAATACGACAGATCCAGGCTATTACAAATGGACACAATGGATCTTCCTAAAATTATTTGAAAAAGGCTTAGCTTATGTAGATGAAGTACCAGTAAACTGGTGCCCGGCACTTGGTACTGTACTTGCGAACGAAGAAGTAATCGATGGTGTGAGTGAGCGCGGCGGACATCCTGTTGAGCGCCGTCCGATGAGACAATGGATGCTTAAGATTACAGCTTATGCAGATCGTTTACTTGAAGACTTAGATGAACTTGATTGGCCAGAAAGCTTAAAAGATATGCAGCGCAACTGGATCGGTCGTTCTGAAGGTGCAGAAGTACACTTCAACATCGACGGTACAGATGAGAAGTTTACAGTGTTTACAACGCGTCCTGATACACTATTTGGTGCAACGTACTGTGTACTTGCTCCAGAACACGCACTTGTTGCAGAAATTACAACTGCGGATCAAAAAGAAGCAGTGGAAGCGTACATTGATTCTGTAAAAGCGAAAAGTGATTTAGAGCGTACAGAGCTTGCGAAAGAAAAAACAGGTGTATTCACAGGTGCTTATGCAATTAACCCAGTAAATGGTGAGAAATTACCAATCTGGATCGCTGACTATGTACTTGCAAGCTACGGAACAGGTGCTGTTATGGCAGTTCCAGCACACGATGAGCGTGACTATGAGTTTGCGAAAACATTTGAGCTTCCAATGAAAGAAGTTGTAGAAGGCGGAGATATTACGAAAGAAGCACATACAGGTGATGGTGCTCACGTAAATTCTGCATTCTTAGATGGCTTAAATAAAGAAGAAGCAATTGCAAAAATGATTGAATGGCTTGAAGTAACGAGTGCAGGAAATCAAAAAGTAACATACCGTCTTCGTGACTGGTTATTTAGCCGTCAACGTTACTGGGGTGAGCCGATTCCAATTATCCACTGGGAAGATGGCACAATGTCAGCTGTGAAAGAAGAAGAATTACCATTAGTTCTTCCAAAAACAGAGAACATCCGTCCATCTGGTACAGGTGAATCACCACTTGCAAACATTGATGAGTGGGTAAATGTTGTTGATCCAGTGACTGGTAAAAAAGGTCGCCGCGAGACAAACACAATGCCGCAATGGGCAGGCAGCTGCTGGTATTACCTACGTTATATCGATCCGAAAAACAGCGAAACACTTGCTGATCCAGAAAAAATTAAACAATGGCTTCCGGTTGATATTTACATCGGCGGTGCAGAGCATGCGGTACTTCACTTACTATATGCACGCTTCTGGCATAAAGTATTATACGATGTAGGCGTGGTTCCAACGAAAGAGCCATTCCAACAACTATTTAACCAAGGTATGATTCTAGGTGAAAACAACGAGAAAATGAGTAAATCAAAAGGTAACGTTGTAAACCCTGATGATATCGTAGCAAGCCACGGTGCAGATACACTTCGTCTATACGAAATGTTCATGGGACCATTAGATGCTTCTATTGCTTGGTCTGAAAATGGTCTTGACGGAGCTCGTCGTTTCTTAGATCGCGTATGGCGTCTATTTGTTCAAGATAATGGTGAACTAAGCGAGAAGATTACAGATACAGCAAACAAAAATCTTGAAAAAGTATATCATCAAACAGTGAAGAAAGTTACAGAAGATTATGCAGAACTTCGCTTTAACACTGCGATTTCTCAAATGATGATGTTTGTAAATGATGCATATAAAGCAGAAACACTTCCAAAAGAATATGTAGAAGGTTTTGTGAAATTATTAGCACCAGTTGCACCGCACGTAGCGGAAGAGCTTTGGAGCAAGCTTGGACATAACGAAACAATCACATATGTAAGCTGGCCAACATTTGATGAGTCTAAACTTGTAGAAGATGAAGTTGAAATCGTTGTTCAAGTCATGGGCAAAGTACGTGCGAAGCTAACAATGAAAAAAGATGCAGCAAAAGAAGAAATGGAACAACTTGCACTTGAGGCAATTAAAGAGCAAATTGAAGGGAAAACAGTTCGTAAAGTAATTGTTGTTCCTGGAAAACTTGTGAATATCGTAGCGAATTAATGGAAAGGAGCACCTATTTTAGGTGCTCTTTTTGTCATGCATTAACGGATAGTAAGACTCCCACCTCAAGATGCAGAGAAAAGCGAAGAAGATAGGTGGGGGATAACTGTCCGTAAAACCCCCGCTGATGGAAGTTTCACCTTATGTTTTAACTGGGATGAAGAAACTGAATTTTAGAGCAGACAAACACCTATTTCTCTTTTTGCAATATGATAACATCGACACATTAAATTGTGAGGAAGAGGTGAACGAAATGAATTATAATGAACAACGACAAATGCCTAGTCCATATGGTATGGGTGGGTTCCCTACAACACAAGTAGGATATCCACATGGAGGATATCCTTATGGCTATCATCATGTGGGGTATCATCCACATTATCCATATCATCACTATCCTCATCATGGTTATCAACATGTTGGTTATTATCCTCATCATGGTTATCATCCTCATCATGGTTATCATCACGGCCAACCTTATGTCACGCCACATTAAGGCTAACAACAGAAGAATGTAAGATTAAACAACTATGAATAGGACGTTAGTGCCTTAAAGAAAATCTCCTTCTATGCAAGGAGATTTTTTATTTGGGAATGATAAAGAAAAAGGGGGTGTATACATATGGGTAAAGGCAGAAGCAATAACGCTGGACAAAAACAACCGAACTTCGATGATTCATCTAATTTCTCTAAAGGGAAACAAAGTCAAACGACAGCACCGAAGAAGAAGTAACGTAAAAGGAGCTATCTGTATAGATAGCTCCTTTTCAAAGTATCAATATATCGGCGATTTTTATAATATATCGACCGTTTCTCATCATATATCGGCGCTTCGACACAACATAAAGACCCTTCGACAATATATGGCATGATTTCACTGTTATCCCGCATTAACGGGCAGTAAGACCCCCACCTCAAGATTCAGAGAAGAGCTAAGAAGATAGGTGAAAAGCCCGATTGGTTCAACTAACCATCAGTGGGGGATGAAGAAAACCCCCACTGATGGAAGTTTCACTTTATTTTCCTACTTTTTCAAGTGCTTCTTGACGCTGACGTTCAATTTCCGCACGAAGTTGTGGTTCTGGCGCTTCCCATCCTTCAGGTTTTAAAATCTTGCCGTCACCTTCGCGGAAGCGTGGTTTACCGTCTGGGAATAATTTTGCCATGTTTGCATTGTTCACGATCTCAAAACCTTTATCAGGACGTACACCCATTTCTGCAAACGTTCCAAATGCAAAGTAAATTAAGTCAATTAATGCATCGTATTGATCTTCTACTGTGTTTGCTTCTAAGAACTCTTCTAGTTCTTCTTGCATAAAGCTTGCACGAATTTTTGCACGCTCTTCTGTTAATTTTGTTGGAATATCAGCAACAGGGTGACCGAATATTTCATGCATTTTCGCAACAAGCTCATATCCTTTATCTAAACCTTTTTCGTTTGTCATGTTGTTTCATCCTTTCTCGTTCTTTACCGATTGTTATTGTAACATGATTTACGTTAGGGAGGTTTAAATTCTGTTTTTACAAAAAAGATCCTCTTTCTAATTTAACTTTAGGAAAGAGGATCAACTATTTTATTCAATAACGCCTGAATTTGTAATATCAACTTCATATTTAACTTTTACAGGAACATCTTTGTACATTTTTTTCCATTCTTTTAATTGAAAAGGTCTGTAGTGTTGTTTAAATCTGGCACCTAAAGCGAGTGGGTCTGTACCAAGAGATTGAAATTTTTTAATTAATTTTACACCATCTTTATTTAAGCTCTTTTCAATGTCTTTTCGTATTGTTTCTACAATTTTTTTGTTTTCTAGGTTAGCATGCTTCGAAACCTCTTGAAGGCGAGTTGTCATTTTTACATGAATGAAAAAGGAAGGCTTGCCGTTGCTTACATATACACGATAAGAAGGAGAAGAACGAATATTGTTAATAATCGTATAGCCCAATCTTGTTTTAAATTCATGTGAATCCATCTCACTTTTCTCAAGCAGCGATTTAAAAAGAAACATATCTTTTTCTTCTACTTTTCCTACATACTTATCTTGTTTGAAAAGAGCCATACTTGTAATTTTAATGCTGTTCTTTTTCTTTTTTAACATAGGCATATACGTATCTTGCCCTTCACGATAATATCGAGCAGCCTGAAGGTGTAAATTATCTTTTGGTAATACGCCTGTTTTCATATTATGTTCTAACATTTTTTTTATGTAGATTGCTACGTTAGCAGATGTGTTATATTTGCCTGAGAGCAGTTTTTCCCCTTCTCCATTTCCGCCACCTTCAAGAACGCCGATATATAATAAGTTACCGATAGTTACATCGCGAATAAGCGTATCAAGTATACTAGAGAGTCCTTTTTTAGCTAGTTTTTCTGTGAAAAGATTAACGCGCATTTGTCCGCTGACAAGAGGTTGTCCAGATTCTAAA
The DNA here is from genome assembly GCF_917563915.1 of Bacillus rhizoplanae. Classification (GTDB taxonomy): domain Bacteria; phylum Bacillota; class Bacilli; order Bacillales; family Bacillaceae_G; genus Bacillus_A; species Bacillus_A rhizoplanae. The sequence goes on from NZ_CAKJTI010000002.1 coordinate 34,410, forward strand.
GAAGTTGTTACTTTAATTTGTTTGACTGTATTCCCATACCCTTGAACTACTTGTACTTTATTCCCTTTTCTTTGAATAGGACAAACGTAAGTCACTTTTACTCTTTCCTTCTTTGAGCCTGTATCTGAAGCGACATCAAAAACAGCACCTTGAATGAGGCTGAGATCATCAACGATGTTTTTGGGTACACATGCTGTTGTAAAAAATAAGCATAAACTAAAAAGGAATATTACTTGCTTTTTGATGTTTTCCATTTCTTTTTCACCCACATTATAAGAAATAAAACCGGGATGTACACGTAAACAATCCAAAAACTTGTTTTTGAGACGTGACTAATAAAATTATTAATATCATACCGTTCTGTTAGCAATTGTGAAATAATGACGGTTAAGAATAATAAGGAAATTAAGATGTATTTTTGTTTTACGCGAAATAGTTCATGTAATCCTCTTGTTGCAGCCCATAAGGGGAGGATGAAACTTGTAATTGCAATGAGTGCATAGCCGCTGATAGCAATATATTCTAGACGCTCAATAAAAGGAAGACGAATTACTTGCGAGATGGATAGCTGTGACCAAATTGTTTTTGATAATTGTTTTTCGCTAAAGAACGTAAAAGCAAGAATTGTACTTAGTAAATATAAAAAGTTAGAAAATAAAACACCATATTGTGCAAATTTATGAGATTTCTCCGGGGTTTTGATAAATGGATATATCATCAAAATAATTTCGAAACTAATCATTGTATAAACAGATGCTTGAGCTGATTTTAAAATATCCCCAAAAGAGTGAGAGAATATAGGTAGTAGGTTTGCAAAGTTAACGTATTTCATTGCTAAAAATAACATCATGATATATCCGCATGTAGCGACAACAGAAACAACACAAATACCAGTCATAACTCGAAAGCCAGATGAGATAATGTAATAACCAAGTAGAGATAAAAAGATTGTTAATTTCCATGTAGATGCTGTTGGGAACATCCAAACTTGAATAATTTCTACATACTCGCGCATAACGGATAGGCTAACAAGAAAGAAATATACAAGATAGATTAGACTGAATGCATTTCCTATCCATTTTCCGAATATATTTTGATGCAATGTAATCAGGTTTCCGTTTACACTTTCTAATAAGCGGTACATCATCCACATCAGAATATGAATGCCTGCACCTGCAATAATTACACCCATCCATGCATCATATCCAGCAGCTTTTGCAATAATACGTGCAAATCCAAGAACACCAACACCGAATTGTGCACTATGGATTAAGAAAAAAACAAAAATGGGAGATACTTTGTAGTTTGTTTTAACTGTACTCATATGCTCTCCTCGTTTCTTACTCATCAAAATCTGTCATACGTTTTTGAAATACTTCTTTTACATAACGACCGACATGTTGCGGTCTTGCTTGAACATTGCGTGTATCTATTTTAGATAAGGGCATTCGTACGAGTGAATCTTTTATTGACTGTTTTCGAAATGGATAAAAAAGCCCGTACGGTTTTCGAAGGGATGATAATTGAAAAAGTCGCGTTAAAAGAAAGATAAATCCTATTGAAATTCCTAATACTCCCCACAACTCTGCAAGTATTAAAAATGGAAAGCGAAGTAAACGAATGGCATTGCCCATTTTATAAATCGGTGTAATAAATGATGCTAGTGCAGATAAGGCGACGATGATCAACAAAATATTACTTGTTAAGCCCGCTTGTACAGATGCTTGCCCAATAACGATACCACCTACAATACCGAGCGTTTGTCCGACCTTCATTGGTAAACGTGCTCCTGCTTCGCGGAGAAGGTCAATGGCTAACTCTAGAAAAATAGCCTCTATTATAGGTGGAAATGGTACTTGTGCCCGCGATAAAATTAATGTCTCTAGCAAATCACTTGGAATCAATTCATAGTGGTAACTAAGTGCAGCAACATAGAGGGACGTTGCACAAATTGAAAACGTAACCGCTACAAAACGTAATAAGCGGGAAAAGGTTGCATAAAACCAAGACACGCTGTAATCCTCAGGAGAGATGAAGAAATCCAGTAGAGATACAGGCGCTAATAAAACATTCGGTGAGCCATCAACGAATATAGCGATCTTTCCATCAACGAGCCCACTGCTGACACGATCAGAGCGTTCTGTATTAATAAAAGTTGGAAAAATAGATGTATCGCCCATTAGATGGGGAATATAATAGCTATCATTAATTTGCTCATATTGAATTTTGTTCAGGAGATCTTCTAAATATGTGATGCTTTCTTCTTCTGCTAAATTACTCAAATACATCATAACGACTTTTGTTTTTGAAAATTCCCCAATCAACATTTCTTTTGTTTTTAATTCCAGGACTGGTAAACGCTTACGAACAAGATTAATGTTTGTATCGATATCCTCTACAAATCCTTCTTGCGGCCCAATAACTGCTGATTCATTTAATGGTATACTCGGTAATCTGTATTTCTCAATTGCGATGTTTGCAAGTAGACATTCAGTATCATGCTCCTGCAGTTGAACAATGGCATGCCCTTTTAAGACCATTTCTTCAATTTTTTTTACGTCACTTGTAATGGTAAGGCCGCTTATTGGAACCATTGCTTTTATTTCTTCTAGTGTTGGCGCAGTATGATGTAATAAAGCAGGCATTAAATAATTTTGTAATCTCATGCCATCCATTGATGTACGAAAATACGAAATCCAATAAGGCTTAGCTGGGTCTTCAGAAGTATGATAGTGAACAAAATCGCTTGATTCTTGTAATTTCTGCAAGAGTTCTTGTAGTGAATGAGCTGTTTCATGCTCTGGCTTACTAAAATCGAAAATGCCGTTTTTACTTTGTTTAGTATATTGTTTGCTTGATTGTTGATTTGGTTGTTGCTTATTTGCTTCAGCTTGTTGCTGTTTCGGCTGTTGCTTGTTTGTTTGAGCTTGTTGTTGTTTTGGCTGTTGCTTATTTGTTTGAGCTTGTTGTTGTTTCGGCTGTTGCTTGTTTGTTTGAGCTTGTTGTTGTTCCGGCTGTTGCTTACTTGCTTGAGCTTGTTGCTGTTCCGGTTGTTGCTTACTTGTTTGAACTTGTTGTTGTTTTTGCTGTTGCTCCGTTTGCTGCGTGCCTTTCATTTGTGCCTTCTTTGTTGCATCTGTACTGTTCTTTTTTCTACTAAACCATTTAAAAAACATATGTATTCCCTCTTTATCCAAATAAGATAACTTTAGTCTGTGGGAATTTTTATATATTATGCACATATTTGTGTTTGGAAAAAGCGAAACAAATGGCTGGGCTATGGTAGAAGGAAATCATGCCCTATAGTACGAATAAATATAATTGATTATGGTGTATGCGCATTCTTGTAACAACGGATATACTTGCAGCGGCTTTTTTCGAGATGTTATCAAAGAAAGGCCGTTTTCTCTTTTTAATTTGTCTTCAGTATCACGCTTTGTTTATGTTAATAAAGTGAAACTTCCATCAGTGGAGGCGGGTTGATCCCTCACTGATGGAAAGCTCTCACCAATCGGGCTTTTACGGGCAGTCATCGCCTCGATTTTCTCTGAATCTTACCGCCCGTTAATGCGGGATAAAAATGAAGAAAAGTGTTACGTAAGGAGGACGAAATGGTGTTATACGTAGAAAAACAAGAATTTCGATTAAAGAAATTCACATTTGAAAACGGTGCATCAATCCCAATTCAAATCGGTTATGAAACATACGGTAAGTTAAACCGTGAGAAGTCAAATGCGGTTTTAGTATGTCATTATTTTAGTGCAACGAGCCATGCAGCGGGGAAGTATACAGAGCAAGATCCTTTGCCAGGATGGTGGGATGAGTTCATCGGGCCAGGAAAAGCAATCGATACGAATACATATTTTGTTATTTGTACAGATAATCTTTGTAACGTACAAGTGAAAAATCCTTATATTGTGACAACAGGACCAAAAACAATAAATCCAGAGACGGGTGCAGAATATGGGATGACTTTTCCAATCTTTACGTTTCTTGATATGGCTCGTATTCAATATGAATTAATACAGCAAATGGGAATTGCTAGACTGCATACTGTGGTTGGACCATCAGCTGGAGGCATGATAGCACAGCAATGGGCGGTTCATTATCCGCATATGATGGAACGAATGATTGGTGTCATTACAAATCCGCAAAATCCAGTTGTAACGTCTATTCATGTTTTGCAAAATGCAATCGATTCAATTCAATTAGATCCAGCTTGGAAAGATGGAAATTATGGAGAGCAGCAGCCCGTGAAAGGGCTGCACATAGCAGCTAAAATGATGTTTATGAATGCATTTGATGCACATTATTATGAAACGACATTTCCGCGGGACAGTACAGAATCTGCGCCGTATCAAGATTTCTGTACATTCACTTCATTTGAAAAAACGATTAATGAAGCAACATTACAAAATATCGCCTTTGTTGATGCAAATTCATGGATGTACACCGCAAAAGCAACTTTATTACACGATATTGCTCACGGATTTTCTTCATTAGAAGAAGCGCTTCGACAAGTAGAAGCGAGCGTCCTTATGATTCCTTGTAAGCAAGATGTACTACAGCCTTCTCGTTATAATTATGAAATGGTTGAGTTATTGAGGAAGAATAAAAAAATTGCAGAAGTATATGAGATTGAAAGTATATACGGACATATGGCAGGTGTGCTAGAGACGCATTTATTTGCTAAAAAAGTACATCAATTTATGAATCAGCGAATTTCAAATATTCTCTAATGAGACTTGGATACATATCTTGTTTTCTAGCTGTTGCATGCTAAAATTGAGAATGAATTGAAAGAAGGAGGAAGTTCCATGTCTGAAATTAAAACAATTATGCCACAAGAAGTACAAGAACGTTTAGAAAAAGGGGAAACGTTATTTTTAGTAGATGTGCGTGAAGATGAAGAAGTAGAATACGGGAAAATCCCAGAAGCAGTTCATATTAAAATGGGTGATATTCCGCATAAAGTGGACTTCTTTGATAAAGAAAATGAGTATATTTTCATTTGCCGCTCTGGTATGCGCAGCGAAAATGTTTGTCATTATTTAAATGAACTAGGTTATAAAACAGTAAACATGGTTGGCGGTATGATGCAGTATGAAGGTGAAATTAAATAAAGTTCAACTAACCATCAGGATCCCTGTTAGGAATAATTTTTTTAAAACTTGAAACGCGTCCGTTTCAAGTTTTTTTCTTTTGCATACAGTGTAGAAAGAACGAGATATTGTTAAGGAAGGTGTCTTACGGGTGAATCCACTTATTCGAAAAATTAAAATTATAAACAATAGAGGACCAATTAATATGGGGAATTGTTATAATCTTTCTCCGTTTTTTGCGACGAAGGTATTTAGTGGAGCTGGTGGATCAAGCTCTGCTAGATTGTTAAATGGGAAATTAACGCCAGTGGGAGCACCACGAGGTAATACTGAATTTACTTCGGCGAACATAAGTTCAACAGCAGGAGTGTAATAGAAAGGTTGTATGAAGATGGGAGTTTCTATTAAAGAATTTGTTATCGTAAATAACTCTGGGAATATATTCACAGGAGATAATTTACGGGATACTTCGTTTGTTGCAACGAAAACATTTACCGGATCAACAGGACCGACATGTATGGATGTTGTAGTCGTTATCGGAAATACAAATGAAGTTTGTTTGCGACCAGGAGACACAATTACAACAACTATTACACGAGGTAGCACCTTGACAGGTGCTGCTGCAAGTAGTAGTGGGATGACAGGTGCTTTACCGGGGGGCTCAGAATAGCAGCGGGATGACCAATGCTTCACAGGGAGCTCGTAATAGTAGTGGGATGACTAATGTTTCACAGACAGCTCAGAATAGCAGCGGGATGACATGTGCTTCACAGGGGACTACGAATAGAAATGGGATGACAAATGCTTCACAGACAGCTCAGAATAGCAATGGGATGACTGGTGCTTCACCGGGAGCTCCGAATGTGGAGCGTACAGATTGTATAGTAGAATAAGAAAAAAGCATTCCGAGGAAAGGAATGCTTTTCTATTTTTATGAAATATTTATTTCGTGAAAAATTCCCTGATTAAAATTTCATTTCGTTAGACTCTATCGGTTTTCTTTTTCGATAAATAACATAGCTGCGTCGTAAATATTTCACGGGAACGCTAAAGACATGAACAAGTCTTGTAAATGGCCATGCTGCAAACAGTCCCATTGCTGCAACGATGTGAATTTTAAACCAAATTGGCACCTCCGCCATATACTCGGCTTTAGGTTGGAAAATAAAGAGGCTGCGGAACCACGAGCCAATCGTTGTTCGATAATCAAAACCGTTTGAATCAATATTTAAAAATGTAGAAGAAAGTCCTGCGAGCATTACAATGAGCAACAAGATGAGAGCGATATAATCTCCTGTTGTACTTGTTGCAATAATACGTTTTATGGTAAAGCGGCGATACGTTAGAATGAATAATCCGATTACAGAAGCAATACCTGCCGGAAGGCCGAAACCGATTGCCATTATATGATACGTATGTTCAGAAATGCCGAGGGAACTGTAGACGGGTTCGGGGATTAAAATTCCCATGACATGCCCGCCAATTACGAACATAATACCAAAATGAAACAATAAACTTCCGATTCGGAGCATTTTCTTCTCTAATAGTTCACTAGATTTTGATGTCCAGCCAAATTGATCGTAGTTGTATCTAAAAATATGCCCACCAATAAAAATGACTAAAATGATATATGGAAAGAGTACCCATAAAAATTGATCTATCATCTTTGCCGTACTCCTTTCTATTCTATTTCATAATGCCATGCACCAATAGCAGTAAGAATGCATCGGACAATTGGTTCGTGCATACTGTTTGCGTCTTTTAATTGTTGATGCAATGCCTCGATATTGTTTGCATATTTTTTCATAATAGGCTCAATATCTTCTTCCTCTGCATTTGCGAGAAACTCTAACATAAGTGGTAAATAATCAGGCAGTTCTTTATCTGTTACGGCGAAGCCTGCTTTTTGATAGTGCTGTTTTAATTCTAGTAGTTCAATCCCTCGTTCTCGTTGTTCACCAGTATTCATATAAGTGAGATACATATTTGTTTTTTTGCCAAAATCAAATGTATATACATATGCTTCAATTAATTCCTCGTTTGTTTTTTGCTTTGCTTGTTCGATAAATGTTGTAAGGGTAGTGCGAATTTCCTCATGTTCGATGCTTTGAATATCACTTTGTAAATGAGGAAGTGCTTCTCTCCAACCCTGTTCAGGATAGGAGAGAAGAAAGGAAGAACAAGAAAAAGCAGTTTGTAAACTTTGTTTCATAGTTGTTACCTCCTTTATTTTAAGAGATTGTCATACAAGAGCCGGGGCCGCCAGCAAAGGAAAGACCGCAGCTTCCTTGCTCGTTATAAAGGTCTGCTACTTGTTCGCGGTGAGAAGTTGGAATTACGAAACGATCTTTATATTTCGCAATCGCAAGCAGACGGTACATATCTTCAATGTCTTCTTTTGCTAAGCCCAGTTCTGTTAATACATCTTTATTTGGTTCTTTATTTATTTGCAATGCTCTCATATGAGTACGCATAACAGCCATTTTTTTCAATGTAAGACGAATATGAGATTCATCGCCTGCAGTTAATAAGTTTGCTAAATATTGAATAGGAATACGCATATTATCAATAGTCGGAAAAATTTCTTCTGCCTGCCAGTTGCTTCCTTTTCCTTCGACCATGTTCATAATCGGGCTTAAAGGCGGGATGTACCAAACCATTGGCAACGTACGATACTCTGGATGAAGTGGAAGAGCAATTTTCCAATCAATAATCATTTTATAGATAGGTGATTGCTGAGCAGCTTTGATCCATTCTTCTGGAATACCTTGTTTCTTTGCTTCAGCGGCTACTTCTGGATCGTTTGGATCTAGGAATACATTAAGCTGAGAATGGTATAAGTCTTTTTCATCTTCTACAGATGCGGCTTCTTTTACTTTATCAGCGTCATATAACATAACTCCGATGTAACGAATTCGTCCAACACATGTTTCCGAACAAATTGTCGGCATACCAGCTTCAATACGCGGGAAACACATCGTACATTTTTCAGCTTTATTCGTTTGCCAGTTGAAATACACTTTTTTGTATGGACAAGAAGAGACACAGAATCTCCAAGCGCGGCATGCGTTTTGATCAACTAGGACAATTCCATCTTCATCGCGCTTATACATAGAGCCAGATGGACAAGAAGATACGCACGGCGGATTGATGCAATGTTCGCAAATACGCGGTAAGTACATCATGAACACATTTTCGAAATCCGTTTTAATTTCTTCTTCCATTTTCTTGACGTTTGGATCTTGTAAGCCTGTTACATGCCCGCCGGCTAAATCATCTTCCCAGTTTGGTCCCCATTCAATTTTATCGATAAATTCACCTGTAATGGCTGACTTTGGACGAGCAACTGGTTGGTGCTTTCGCTGCGGACTGTTTGTTAATGTTTCATAGTCGTAGTTCCAAGGCTCAAAGTAATCATCAATTGTTGGTTGATCTGGGTTATGGAAAATGTTCATGAGACGTTTCATTTTTGAACCGGATTTCAACTGAAGGTCTCCATTTTTCAGCTCCCAGCCGCCTTTATATTTTTCTTGATCTTCCCATTGTTTTGGATAGCCAATACCCGGTTTTGTTTCCACGTTGTTAAAGTACATGTATTCAGCACCTGGACGATTCGTCCAGGTGTTTTTGCATGTTACGCTACAAGTGTGACAGCCGATGCATTTATCAAGATTCATTACCATTCCGACTTGTGCTTTAATCTTCAAGCCAATCTACCTCCTTCAGTTTGCGGATGACGACGTTTAAGTCGCGTTGGTTTCCGGTTGGGCCATAGTAGTTAAAGCCATAGCTTAATTGACCGTATCCGCCAATCATATGTGTTGGTTTTACGTGAATACGCGTCGGACTATTGTGTGTTCCTCCGCGGTTACTTGTTAAATTCGTACCAGGCACGTTAATGTGGCGATCTTGTGCATGATGCATAAAGGCCATTCCCCGCGGCATGCGGTGTGTTACGACAGCACGTGCAACAACGACACCGTTTCGATTAAAGCATTCAATCCAATCATTATCAGCAACACCGGCTTCAGCGGCGTCATCTTTATTCATCCATACTGTTGGTCCGCCGCGGAACAGTGTTAACATCGGCAGTGAATCAAAGTACATACTATGAATGGACCACTTGTTATGCGGTGTTAAATAATTCAGCGTAATTTCTTTTCCTTCTACTTCAGGGCGAGATTTACGGAACGGTTTATGCTGTAAAATTGGTTTGAACGTTGCCATTGTTTCGCCAAATTCTTTCATCATATCGTGATCTAAGTAGAAAGATTGACGCCCTGTTATTGTTCTCCAAGGAATAAGACGTTCTACGTTTGTTGTAAACGGTGAGTAACGGCGTCCTCCTTTTTCTGAACCACTAAAAGCAGGGGAGGTAATAACCGTTTTTGGCTGTGCTGTAATTTGTTCGAATGTGAAGCATTCTTCTTCACGCTCTGCTGCTAAATCACGGAGTTGTAAGTCCGTTTGTTTTTCAAGCGCTTCCCATGCTTTTACTGCCATATGACCGTTTGTTGTAGAAGAAAGGGTTAACACAGCTTCAGCGGCATTGATTGCTTCTGTTATATCAGGGCATCCTTTCGCGATAGAATCAGCGCGAATTACACCTAATTTACTCTTTAATTGTTCGTATTCTTTTTCCGCAGACCAAGAGATGCCTTTCGTGCCAATTGGTTGTTTTCCAACGTTTGGTCCGAGTGCAGTCATTTTGTCATATAGCGTTTTATAGTCGTGTTCTACAACATGAATTTGCGGCATTGTTTTGCCTGGGATTGGCTCACATTCCCCTTTACTCCAATCTTTAATTTGTCCAAGCGGCTGTGCTAATTCTTGTGGTGTATCGTGAAGAAGCGGCGTTGCAACAACTTCTTTCATTGGCTCAAGGTCTAATTTTTGTGCCAAATCAGAGACTGCTTTTGAAAGGGAGCAGAAAATATCCCAATCCGAACGCGCTTCCCAAGGGGAACCGATTGCCGGATTAAATGGATGTACGAACGGGTGCATATCTGTACTGCTTAAGTCATGTTTTTCATACCACGTGGAAGCAGGAAGAACGATGTCAGAGTATAGTGCTGTCCCAGCCATGCGGAAATCTAAGTTAATCAGTAAATCAAGTTTTCCTTCCGGTGCCTCTTCATGCCACTTTATTTCCTCTGGTCGTAATGAATCACTATCGTCGTTCATTAATCCGTTTGTTGTACCTAATAAATGTTTTAAGAAATACTCGTGTCCTTTACCAGAGCTTGAAATTAGGTTCGCGCGCCATACGAATAAGTTGCGCGGGAAGTTATTTTTGTTATCTGGATCTTCAATCGCAAATTTGAGCTCTTTGTCTTTTAGCTTCTGCGCAACATATTTCCCGATTTCCTCTTGGGTTGTTGCACCACTAGCGACCGCTTCTTTATATAATTCAATGCCATTCTTTTCGAACGTTGGATAAGAAGGCAGCCAGCCAAGACGAGCCGCTAACACGTTATAATCACCATGATGCTGATAACGTGAATTGCCGACAACTGGCGATGCTAAATGTCCAACAGGTGTATCTTCATAGCGCCACTGATCTGTAACGAAATAGAAGAAGGATGTACCGTTTTGCAGTTTCGGTGGGCCTTGCCAATCCTTTGCGGTTGCGATGGTCTGCCAACCTTCTGCCGGGCGTAATTTTTCTTGGCCGACATAATGAGCCCAGCCGCCGCCGTTTACACCTTGTGCACCAACAAGAAGAACGAGGTTTAAAACAGCGCGGTAAATCGTATCAGAGTTAAACCAATGGTTAATACCAGCGCCGACAATAATCATCGAGCGTCCATTTGTATCAACAGCATTTTGAGCAAATTCACGAGCGATTTGAATAATAAGTTCTCTTTTTACACCTGTCATTTTTTCTTGCCATGCTGGCGTAAACGGAACATCTTCATCAAAGCTCTTCGGTTCTTGGCCGCCAAGCCCGCGGTCTACGCCGTAGTTTGCTAATGTTAAATCATAGACAGTTGTTATGAAAAGATCTCCGTTTGGTGTTGTAATCTTTTTCACTGGAATGGTACGTTCTAATACTTCATTTCCGTCATCAGAAAAGTACGGAATTTGTACAGTTCCAATTGCATCCTCCATACCAAGTAAAGAAAGGCGCGGCTCAATTTTTTCACCCGTTTGTTCATCTTCTAAACGTAAGTTCCACTTCTTCTCGTTATCCCAGCGTGATCCCATTGTGCCGTGCGGCGTTGCGAAATCATGACAGTTATCGTTCCAAAGAACAGGTTTCCATTCGCCAAGCTGCGTTTCACGGCCAATATCAGCCGCATTTAAGAAGCGATCTGCAACAAATTGATCTCCTTGCTGCTTTAACGTGACAAGGAATGGGAAATCTGTATATTGTTTTGCATAATTTATGAAGTAGTCTACTTGTTTGTCCACGTAGAATTCTTGTAAAATGACGTGCCCCATTGCCATTGCAAGTGCACCGTCTGTTCCTTGTTTTACACTGATCCAGTCATCGGCGAATTTTGTTGATTCGGCATAATCAGGGCTAACAGAAACGACTTTCGTTCCTTTATAGCGCACTTCCGCTAAGAAGTGGGCATCTGGTGTCCGCGTTAGCGGTACGTTGGAGCCCCATGTCATAATGTAGCCAGCGTTGTACCAATCACTACTTTCTGGCACATCTGTTTGATCACCCCAAATTTGCGGTGAAGCTGGCGGTAAGTCAGCGTACCAATCGTAGAAGCTGAGCATCGGCCCGCCCATAAGCTGCATAAAGCGGCTTCCAGCTGCGTGGCTTAACATTGACATCGCAGGAATTGGCGAGAAGCCAACATTTCGATCTGGACCGTATTTGATTACTGTATATAATAAGGAAGCAGCAACAAGCTGTAATACCTCATCCCAATTTGCACGAATGAAGCCGCCTTTTCCGCGTGCTTGCTTATATGTGCGTGCTTTTTCTGGATTTTCAACAATGCTTTTCCAAGCATCTAACGGTGATTCATGTTTTTGCAGTTCTTCTTGCCACATATTCCAAAGGACGCCGCGTACATATGGATATTTCACACGAAGCGGGCTATAAATGTACCAGGAAAAGCTTGCTCCGCGCGGACATCCGCGTGGCTCAAAGTCTGGCATATCAGGACCAGTAGACGGATAATTTAGCTCTTGTCCTTCCCAAGTTACAATTCCATCCTTTACGTAAATGTTCCAGCTGCAAGAACCGGTGCAGTTTACGCCATGTGTGGAGCGAATTACTTTATCATGCTGCCATCGCTTTCTATAAGCGTTTTCCCATTCGCGGTCTTCGTATGTTTCTTGTGTATGATTATCGTTGTAACGATCTATTGGAGAAAAATATTTTAAACGTTGCATGAATGGTGATAGTTTCTTTTTCATACTGCTCACTCCTTTATTGCGTCTCTCTTGCTTACTTTCACTATAAGAGGGCATGCAAAATAGAGATGTGATATCTATCACAGTTCAACAGATTGTCAAAAATTCATGAGTGTGTAAGGGGAAAATAGAGAAGGTGTGACATTTTGCACATTACAAAACACGTTTAGGATGTAGAATAAAAAAAGAGCAGCATCTAAATGAGACGCTACTCAATACTACAAATAGAGGTAGGGCAATCTTCACAGGCGATTGCACATTTTAAAAAGTTTAAATTATGAATGGTAATCTTTCCTTTATAAATGGAAATAATGCCTTGTTTTTTTAAATCATTTAACATGCGATTGACACTTTCCCGAGAGGTTGCACAGAAGTTTGCAAGCTCTTGATTCGTTAATGGAAGATCGATGAGAATACCATCTTCTTTTAAAATCCCATAACTATTCGTCATGCGAATGAGCGTCGAATAGAGCGCTCCTTTTTTGCCGTGCAATACTAAATCACGAAACTTCGTTTGCATTCTTCGTAAATGCTCACTAACCCACCTCATAAATTCAAACGCAAGAGCGGGCTTTTCCAGCAATGCTTTTTCTAATGCGTCTCGTTTAATGACACCGATTTCTGCATGTTCAAGCACTTTTGCATTTAACAAATATTTGGCATCCTCTGTAAATAATGTGAGTTCTCCGATAATATCATTTTGCGAACAAATGCGCAGCGTCAATTCTTGACCATCGGCACTAATTTTACTAATTTGCACTTTTCCAGAGTGAATAATGTATAGTTCTTTTGCCGCCATACCTTCTTGGAATATATAATTGGCTTTGCTTACTTTCATTTTATATTCAACAGATGCGAGCAATTCTTTTAAATCATTTGATAATGCCGTACTGTTTGCCACAGCAATCACCTTTCTTTTCAGAACAGTCTATTTCTTATTTTGAATGTAAATATAGTGAAAATGCAAGAGATTTTTTCCTTTGGCTAATTGTGAACAGTTTTTGAACAGAATTGTGAAGAATTTTTGAATGAGAAAATCGATGTGAGAAATATCACAACATAGATTGTTGTTCTTTTTTATGATGAAGACAAATGAAAGACAGCCAAAAAAAGATAAAGCGCAAGAGCAAAAACACCCTAGTTTAAAAATATATTATAATAGAATAAAGGTATATAGAGACAGCAAGAAGGAGGGGTGAAGATGACTGAGAAGATTTTAGATGTATGGCAGCGTCCACTTCAAGATTTACGCATTTCTGTTATTGATCGTTGTAATTTTCGGTGCACATATTGTATGCCAGCTGAAGTGTTTGGAACAGACTATGCGTTTTTAAAAGATGAATTTTTGCTTACTTTTGATGAGATTGAGAGACTAGCTAAAATTTTTGTTCGCATGGGTGTTAAGAAAATTCGATTAACTGGCGGCGAACCGTTACTTCGTAAAGATTTACCAAAGCTTATTGAACGTCTTGTGAAATTAGAAGGCTTAACAGATATTGGGCTAACGACGAACGGTATTCATTTAACGAAGCAGGCGAAGGCTTTAAAAGAAGCTGGTTTACAACGAGTAAACGTTAGCTTAGATGCGTTAGATGATGATGTATTTCGAAACATTAATGGTCGCAATGTAAGTACGAAACCTATATTGCGAGGGATCGAAGCCGCAAGAGCAGCCGGATTAGAAGTGAAAATCAATATGGTTGTGAAAAAAGGAATGAACGATAATCAAATTTTGAAGATGGCCGCTTACTGTAAAGAGCAGTGCATCCCTCTTCGCTTTATCGAATTTATGGATGTTGGTAGTACGAACGGCTGGAATTTTGAACAAGTGATTACGAAGAAAGAATTAATCGATATGATTGGACGTGTGTATCCAATTGAGCCGGTAGATCCGCATTATTTTGGTGAAGTGGCAAAGCGGTATCGATATGTTGGAACTGAGGCGGAGGTCGGCTTTATCACGTCTGTTTCTGAATCATTTTGTTCTTCTTGTACGAGAGCACGCATTTCAGCAGAAGGTAAGTTGTACACATGTTTATTTGCAACAACAGGAACGGATTTACGAATGCTTCTACGCAGGGGTATAGATGATGATGAATTATTCCAAGTTGTGCAAGATGTGTGGACGAAGCGCAGTGATCGTTATTCAGATGAACGAACGGAAGAAAGTGCAAATAACCGCCCGAAAATTGAGATGTCATACATTGGCGGATAAGAGAGAAGGGGTCAAGATGCAAGAGCGGTACTCACGGCAAATACTATTTTCAGAGATTGGTGAAACTGGCCAGCGAAATCTAGGTGAAAAACACGTATTAATCATTGGCGCTGGTGCGCTTGGTACGGCAAATGCCGAGGCGCTTGTCCGGGCGGGAATTGGCAAGTTAACGATTGCCGATCGTGATTATGTTGAGTGGAGCAATTTACAAAGGCAGCAGTTATATACAGAAGAAGATGCGAATCGTTATGTACCGAAAGCAGTTGCAGCGGCGCAGCATTTAAGTCGGATTAACTCTGAAGTAGATATAGAGCCAGTTGTAACAGATGTAACAGTGCAAGAAATGGAACAGCTTGTTAAGAATGTGGATGTAATGATAGATGCAACAGACAACTTCGATACGCGTCTTCTTATTAACGATATTTCACAGAAGTATAACGTTCCGTGGATATACGGTGGTTGTGTGGGGAGTTATGGTGTAACGTATACGATTATCCCAGGGAAAACACCATGTTTTCGATGTTTAATGGAGCATCCAACGAGCGGGGCAACGTGTGATACAGCCGGGATTATTCAACCAGCCGTGCAAATGGTCGTTGCTTATCAAGTTGCAGAAGCTTTAAAAATACTAGTTGGAGATTTTGAAGCATTGCGAGAAACGATGGTAACATTCGATCTTTGGAACAATCAGTATATGGCTTTTAAAGTAAACAGGCAGAAAAAAGAGAATTGCCCATCTTGTGGTAAATTACGTACATATCCAAGCTTAACATTTGAGGCACAAATGAAAACAGAAGTGCTGTGCGGTCGAAATACAGTTCAGATTCGCCCAGGCATAAATCAGCTTCTTAACTTAGAAGAAATAGAAAAGCGCTTACAAAAGAGCGTAACGATGCAGAGGACACCGTACTTATTATCATTTTATGTAGATGAATATCGCTTTGTTTTATTCCAAGATGGGCGAGCCTTTGTTCATGGTACAAATGATACACAAGTGGCAAAGCGATTAT
The DNA here is from genome assembly GCF_917563915.1 of Bacillus rhizoplanae. Taxonomy (GTDB): domain Bacteria; phylum Bacillota; class Bacilli; order Bacillales; family Bacillaceae_G; genus Bacillus_A; species Bacillus_A rhizoplanae. The sequence goes on from NZ_CAKJTI010000002.1 coordinate 50,114, forward strand.
ACGCTCGTTATATAGGGTGAATCCAAGGGGACGCCCCCCTTGGATTCGATGAAGGAGTTTAAGACTGATTTCTTGTATAATCGCCGCTTTTGCCGCCTGTTTTTTCAAGCAGGTATGTTTCACCGATGATCATGCCTTTATCGACAGCTTTGCACATGTCATATACGGTAAGAGCCGTAGCGGAAGCTGCAGTTAAAGCTTCCATTTCAACGCCGGTGCTGCCCTCTGTTTTCACTTTTACTTCAATAAGCAAACGATATTGTTCATCTGCAATATGCCAGTCAAAGGAAATATCGACACCTTTTAGAAGTAGTGGATGACACATCGGAATAATATCAGAAGTACGCTTTGCTGCCATAATACCAGCGATTTGTGCAACGGCTAGAACATCGCCTTTTCCAATTTCATTGCGGGTGATTTTATCATAAATTTCTTTCGTCACTATGATGCTAGAATGAGCAATAGCTGTTCGCACCGTAATCTTCTTATCGCTAATATCGACCATTTTGGCGCGGCCTTGTTCGTTAAAATGAGTAAATGAAGACATGAAATTCCTCCTTGAAGTAATTACTATTATGATTAGCATTGTACAACAAAAAGTGTAATGAAGATGTGATATTTTGCAAACGTGGGGTGAAAATGATGCTAGAAAAACGAATACCAATTGCTGTTAGCGATGCAGTGGCACATGTGATGAAATATGCAAGATATGGAGAAACAGAGCGAGTACCGCTTACAGAAAGTTATGGGCGAATTCTTGGTGAGGACGTAGTAGCGGATCATGATGTTCCTCATTTCGATCGCTCTCCATACGACGGTTTTGCGATACGTGCAGAAGATACAAAAAAAGCAAGTCAGGAGCAGCCAGTTGAATTTGAAGTCGTTGGAGAAATTGGTGCTGGTTTTGTTTTTACAGAAGAAGTGAAGACATTTCAAGCGGTGCGGATTATGACAGGCGCAGCTATTCCAACAGGTTGTGACGCGGTTGTCATGCTAGAGCTTACAGAAGGCTTCCAAAAAAACGGGAAGACATATATGAAACTGAAGCGTCCGTTTCAATCAGGCGATAATATTTCATTTAAAGGTGAAGATGTAAAGCAACATGATGTACTTGTGGAAAAGGGAACAGTGATTAATCCAGGAGTGGCAGCGCTTCTTGCAACGTTTGGTTATAGTACGGTAGCTGTTATCAGAAGACCTGTTGTTGGAGTTGTCACAACAGGAAGTGAATTGCTAGAAGTTCATGAGCCTCTTGAACCGGGAAAAATTCGTAACAGTAACTCTTATATGATTGCTGCGCAAATTATGCGAGCGGGCGGCACTGTCCGGTATTATGGACAATTCGCAGATGACTTCGATACTTGCTATGAAATGGTAAAAAAAACAATGGAAGAAGTCGATCTTCTCATTACAACAGGCGGTGTGTCAGTTGGAGATTATGATTACTTACCGGCTATTTATGAGAAGCTTGGAGCGCATGTACTGTTCAATAAAGTAGCGATGAGACCAGGAAGTGTAACGACGGTAGCGGAAGTAAACGGAAAATTATTATTTGGATTATCAGGTAATCCGTCTGCTTGCTATGTTGGATTTGAATTGTTTGTACGTCCTATTGTTCAGACATTTCTACATAGGAAGCAGCCTCATATGTACCGCGGTGATGCCATTTTAATGAAGGGGTTTCCGAAAGCGAATCCATTTACACGTTTTGTTAGGGGGAAAGTAGAAATAGTAAACGGACAACTGCAAGCAGTGCCAGTTGGGCTTGATAAATCAAGTGCTGTGTCTTCACTCGCTGATGCGAATGCTTTTATCGTCTTACCAGGTGGTACGCGCGGTTTTGAAGCAGGTATGACTGTTACTGTATTTTTATTAGAAGCAGAGCAAGGAAGTGAGTGGCCATGGGAAGAGCCGTTCCAGTCTTACAAATCGTAGGGTATCAAAATAGCGGAAAAACAACATTGGCAGAGAAGCTGATTAGAGCTTTAACGAATGAAGGCGTGCGAGTAGGGACGATTAAGCATCATGGACACGGAGGATATCCAGAGTTGCCGCTGCAAAAAGATAGCGAGCGTCATCGTCAAGCGGGAGCGACCGTCAGTGCAGTAGAAGGGGACGGGTTATTGTCTTTATCTGCTAAGCGCCATTGGTCTTTACAAAAAATCATTCATTTGTATACATGTTTTGAAGCAGAAGTTGTTATTGTTGAAGGATATAAAAAAGAACAATACCCGAAAGTAGTTTTACTTAGGTCAGATGAAGATGCTTCTTTATTAGAAAGTGTAGAAAATGTGATCGCTGTCATTACATGGAATGAGGCTCCGGAAACATGGCACGAGAACTATAAAGTTTTTCGTATAACAGAAGAGGCAGAGTATATAAATTGGCTCGTACAAAGAATGAGGGATACAAAATGACAAATACGTATTTTGAAGTAGTGGATACACCAATTTCCATTGAAGAAGTGACAAAGAAAGTGATTCGGCGTGAATGCGGCGCTGTGACGACATTCACTGGTACAGTGCGCGAATTTACGAAAGGGCGCCGTACGCTTTATCTGGAATATGCTGCGTATCGTTCGATGGCCGAAAAGATGTTTGCCAAAATTGGTGAAGAAACGAAGGAAAAATGGCCAGGAACACATGTGGCAATTACGCACCGCATCGGCACACTGCAAATTTCTGATATTGCCGTAGTTGTTGCTGTATCGACGCCGCACCGAAAAGCAGCGTATGAAGCAAATGAGTACATTATGGAGCGCATTAAACAAATTGTGCCAATTTGGAAGAAAGAGTTTTGGGAAGACGGCGAGAAATGGATTGGCGATCAATTAGAGCAAACACCGTATCCAAAGGGAGAACCAGGAAAGGGGAATGTAAAATGATTACAGTATTATTATTTGCTCATTTACAAGAAGAAGCTGGAGCGCATCAATTACAAATCGATGTACAAAACCTTGCCGTCGCAGAATTGAAGGAGCTTGTGACGAAAGACTACAATGTATCCCTTTCACAGCACACAATGGTAGCGATTAATGAAGAATATGCGAATGAAGATGATATCATTCAAGATGGTGATGTTGTCGCATTGATTCCACCGGTAAGCGGAGGCTGATTCTTTCCTGCCTAATCACGCTCTATCGTGATTAGGCAGGAGGGAAGTAATAGAAATTGTGAAATATTGAACAAAATTGGAGGAGAGACTGATGAAAAGTACGAATTTTCAGTTAGGATTACAAACTTCAAATCTTGTAATTGGCTTTATGGTATGGGTTATTTTATCTTCTTTAATGCCATTTATTAAAGCAGACATTGCGTTAACAGCAGGGCAGATTTCTCTTGTCACAGCAGTACCAGTTATTTTAGGATCTATTCTTCGCATTCCAATTGGTTACTGGACCAATCGTTACGGAGCAAGAAAATTATTCTTTATTAGTTTTATTATTCTATTATTCCCTGTTTTCTATATTAGTAAAGCAACATCGATGCTAGATTTAATTATTGGCGGTTTATTTGCCGGAGTTGGCGGTGCTGTATTTTCTGTTGGGGTCACAGCTCTTCCAAAATATTATCCGAAAGAAAAGCATGGTTTTGTAAACGGAATTTATGGAGTAGGAAATGCAGGGACAGCGGTTACATCGTTTCTTGCACCAGTACTTGCAACTTCATTTGGCTGGAGAACGACTGTACAAATGTACTTAATTTTACTCGCTTCATTTGCACTGCTCAATTTCCTGTTAGGAGATCGTAACGAGAAGAAGGTGAATACACCGTTAACAGAACAAATTAAAGGTGTATATAAAAATGAAAAGCTTTGGTTCTTATGTATTTTCTATTTCTTAACTTTCGGTTCATTCGTCGCATTTACAGTCTATTTACCGAACTTCCTTGTATCTCACTTTGGCTTAGAAAAAGTAGACGCTGGATTACGTACAGCTGGTTTTATCGTGTTAGCAACAATCATGCGTCCAATTGGGGGCTGGCTTGGTGACAAATTTAATCCATTTAAAATTTTAATCTTTGTATTTATTGGATTAACATTATCAGGCATTATTTTATCCTTTATGCCAAGCATGCACGTATATACATTTGGCTGTTTATTAGTTGCCTTTTGCGCTGGTATTGGAAATGGAACGATCTTTAAACTTGTACCAATGTATTTCTCGAAACAAGCTGGTATCGTAAACGGTCTTGTATCGGCACTTGGGGGACTTGGCGGTTTCTTCCCGCCGTTAATTTTAACATTATTATTCCAATTTACAGGACACTATGCAATTGGATTTATGGCATTATCAGAAGTAGCGCTTGCTTGCTTAATTATTACAGTGTGGATGTATAGTCAAGAAAAGTTACTTGCAATGTTACAGCATAGATAGTAAAAGAGGGTGTCTCCTAAGTGGTGATTTTGGGGACACTTTTTTAATTTTTAAGGAGGGTTGTTCAGAGATAGCTTGGTGAGAGCTTTCCATCAGTGGGGGATGAAAAAACTCCACTGATGCAAGTTTCACTTCATAAGGTTGTGTAAATAAAGGAGAGAGGAATCATCTTGATAGTATAAGCATATTAGTTTATAGAGTCTATCTTTACGTATAAGGGGAATGAAGAGAATGAGAAAGGTAAGAAAAAATGATTTTGTTTCTGGGTTTGTACCACATCATAACCATGGGTCAGTGGATTATACATCTGTTGAGGACGGACATGTACATCAATGTCTAGATGTAACATCTCCGCCTATTAAGACGCAAGAGGGTGGGCATATACATTATACAGAAGGATATGTTTTGTTCGAAGATGGGCATACGCACTATTATAAGGCATACTCAGGACCAGCAATCCCAGTTGGAAATGGGATGCATGTTCATTATTACGATTTTTATACGACGGAAGATGACGGACATAAACACCATGTTAAGGGAGTGGATCAGCCCGCCCCGGGTGATAAATAAAGTGAAACTTCCATCAGTGTGGGATAAAGTTAATCCGAAAAAATTCTTGCTGTTAAGAGGTAGTTTTTTGTCTTGTTTTTGATTTTAAAAACCTTGAAACAATTACTATTTCTTCTAGTTATCTTGTATTTAGATTATCCATATACATAGTATGGTAGTGAGATTCGAGGAATAAGGAGTGAGTGTATGTCTCAAGATAAACCTGTTCCTGAACACTTTGTTATGGATACGCAACGCGCTATGCTGTTGCCTCCAGAGCTGAAAGCAGCACCTCCTGAATCATTAACAGAACAACTATTTATTGAAAGATCCTTAACTGAAAATCAATTTTGGCTGCGAATTATGAAAGAGCATGCTCTTTTTCTTAGTGAAGGGTTTGATAGACATGAGAAAAGTTTAATTCAACAAGTAGATCAATTTTTTCATTTGTTTGACCGGCATTTACAAAAAGCATTTTCTGTTCCTCACACAGTTCAAGCAGTTCGGAAATTAAATGAAGAAAGTATTGAGCTAGTTTACGCTTTCCGTAATTATAAAAGAAATCTTTTAATTTTAATTATTAATTGTAAAGCAAAAGGATTTAATTTCCCGCTATTAGTGGACCATACTGCACGAGAAGCGGAGTATTTTATGAGAACACTCCAGAAATTTAACGAGGGAAAAATGGATCCTATTCAAGATTCAATTATTAGTGAAAATGTATTTTGGTTACGAATCATGATGGAACACTCTCGTTTTATTGCATCTCTGCTTGATCAATCAGAAAGAAATTTAGTTCATACTGCGTCGAAATTCGGTGACGATTTTGAAGTTCTCCTCAATCAAGCTAGAGATGTTGAATCCATGTTATATAAGAAACAACCGACATATCCTATTATTGGTAAAATGAATAAAGACAGCGAAAATGCGACTGTTGAGTTAAGAAACTTCAAAAAAGCAGGACTGGAGTTCATCCAAACATGTCAAATTAAAAATGTAATTAATCCTTTACTAGCGGATCATGTTTTAAGAGAAGCTAATCATTTCCTCTTTATGATTAGCGTTTTAGAACAGCGATTAAAACAAAAACAAATGGAACAATCTGTACAATAATAGAAGGGATCTCGGACTTCTATCTTAAAATTATGAGATAGAATCATATTGCTATTAACCTAATAGAATTAAATACCAAAAAAGAGCTTATATTACTGTAAGCTCTTTTTTTATCCCGCATTAACGGGCAGTAAGACCCCCACCTCAAGATGCAGAGAAAAGCAAAGAAGATAGGTGGGGGATAACTGCCCGTAAAAGCCCGATTGATGAGAGCTTTCCATCAGTGGGGATGAAGAAACCCCCCACTGATGGAAGTTTCACTTTATCAAATTTCAAATCATTGATGTTAGCTTGATGGGTATGCGGTGTTACCCTATTATAAAATGAATATTGAATCATACTCTATTAACTTTTATTATGAATATATGGGATATTATGTATTTGTTTATTGAGGTAGATTTGTGTGCTTTCCAAAAATATAAAGGCTCAATTCTTGCAATAGTTGGTGCTGTAGATTTGAAATAAAGATTAATCATTTATAAAAAAGTTGTACTGTTTAACCCCTTGGAATATTTTTGTCTAAAGAGATGTTTTAAAATAAGGGTTGGGAACTTATAACAAGGTTCGATGGGATAGGGAGGATTTACGGAATGAATAAGAGTTTTAAAAAGAGACTTGTGTATTTATTTACAGGGGAACTCTTCGCAGTGATTACCTTTATTTTTCTGTACTTTTTTTATCCTTTAAACCCTAACGGTAGTTATGCTCTAATATATGTATTCTTTATATTAAATTTCGTCTTACTACAAGGGAGTTTTTACTGGTTTGTAAAGTGGAAACGATTAAAAACAAAAAGACCCCTTCTTCCTAATTTTTACAAGTTACTTAGCATACTAAAAAAAATAAATCTTATACTCATATGTATAGCACCTATCATATTTCTTATTGATATAACTATGATGGAACGGATGTCATTTCCTGTATTTTTCCTAACATTATTCATTTATGCATTTTCTATAATTGAGTATATTAACTACTTTCATATTCAATTAACAAATTACAAAAAAGGAAGGGGAAAAAAGGCTTCAATTGCTAAAGAAATTAACAGAATTACAAGTAAAGATTGATCAAACTTTTTTATGAAAATTCCATCTGTATTCAAAACTGTAGAATCCATTTTGTTCGATCTTTTTTTTATGGATTCTTTTTGTTTGTTGTCTAATAATAATTAGTTTCGCCCTTTGTATCAAACTTTTTTACAAAACTACAGGTACTGTTATTTACATTATCACAACACTTATCGTTTCAATATATAGAAAGAGGAGAGTTCTGTGAAAATAAGATACATGGTTCAATTCGGAGTAGCTCTTATATTCTTTATCGTTTCAGCAATTATCAGTTGGTACGAAGGAAGTAATTTAATCGAGGATTCATTTGACTGGAAATATTCCGCTAAGTTTACGAATTATTTCAAAGGGCCTGTTTCAGATTACCACGACATTATGCAAATCGATTTTTTTGTATATGCAGCTAAATTTTATCCTATACCAGTTATCATTATGGTTACTAGTTTTGGATATTTGGTGTTGTTAAGTTTGTATATCGTTTTGAAAAGAAGGCTGTTTTCTTAAAGATTGTTTTATACTCCTTTTGTCGTACTTCGTTCTAACTCTAATGGGAGATTTTAAGAAGCGTATAGCTATTTTATAGTAGTAGATGAAAGTGCTCTTGAATTCATAGGGGGAGAAATTTATATGAAAAAATGGGTTCAGTTTAGAATAGCAAGACCGACAGACAAATTTGAAGAAGTAATTCAGTTTTACGAAGAAGGATTGGGGTTAAAACGCATAGGCGAGTTTCACAATCATGAAGACTATGATGGGGTAACCTGGTGTAGAATATCATTTAGAGTTTACAAGGCATATAAATGGAAGTCCATGTCCTGCTCCAACAAAAGATAACCTACTTGTATTTTATTTTCCTGATAAAATTGAAATTGAAAAAATAAATTATAGACTAAATACAATGGGCTATTATGAAGTTGAGCCGGAAAATCCTTATTGAAAAGAAAAGGGGATTACAATAGAAGACCCTGATGGATGGAGAATTGTACTCATGAATACAGAGGGATTGCGCTCCCGTGATTAAAGCCGTAAGCTCATTAACGAAGCAGGGATTCTATATATTACAAAATTTATTGTTATAAATTTTTATTAAAAACGGAGAACGATTATTTTGTTTATAGTTTATAGGTTTACCTCAGGTTTCTTCTTTTTTCCTTAGCATATCCCCTTAAATTTCATTCATAAAATAAAAAATTCTTAATACAATAAACCAAATCCGTTCTTTTTCGAAAGGAGGGGTGGGAGATGAGCCGCACAATTAAAATTGATATTACAGACAAGGTAGTGGCGAAATTCAAGACAGATTATTTGGAATTATACTCTAATAAATTTATGATTGGTAAATTTTATGTCTATACTGAAGAGAAGCAGTACGTATTAGAAGATGGCTATTTATATGAAGATGGAAAGTTTTATCGTATCATTGATACGCGCCGAGATAACAGTCCAGCAGTAGAAGGTTGTGACTTAGGATGGTGTTAATGTGATTCGAGTGAAGATATTTGATGAAAGTCATGAAAAAGATTTAGAAGAGGCTATCAATGTCTTTTTAAAGAAGATGGATGAAGAGCAAATTGTAGATATTAAATACCAAGTATCAGTTTCAAATAATGATGAAGAGAGTCAAATTTATTGTTTTTCAGCGATGGTTGTATATCGGTCTTAAATAAAAACAACGAAAAAGGACGACGAGAAGTCGTTCTTTTTCGTTGTTTATTAAATATATCGGCGCTTTTTTCAATATATCGACTATTCGACACGATATAAAGACCGTTCGACAACACACGACAGGAATAGGTTCTGAGAATAAAGTGAAACTTCCATCAGCGGGGGTTTTTTCATCCCCCACTGATGGAAAGCTCTCACCAATCGGGCTTTTACGGGCAGTTATCCTCCAACTATCTTCCTCGCTTCTCTCTCAATCTTGAGGTGGGGGTCTTATTGCCCGTTAATGCGGGATAAACAAAAAAGGCTAGCGTTTCGCTAGCCTTTCTAATATAAATTTTACTTATTTACAGCCTTTTGCTTGGGTACTGCTGCACCCTCTTGGTTTTGTTTTAAGAAGAACCATGAAATAAGTAAACTAATAACAGCTAATATAAACGTGCCGCTAAAGATAATATGAACACTAGAAGCCAAGACTTCTTGCGATCCTGTAGCAGTACTTCCGTGTTCCGAAGTTACTAAGTTTACATTTCCCTCACCTGCACTGTGAATCATTATATTGAAGATCGTTCCAAATACAGCTGATCCTAGCGTTTGGCTAAATGTATTAATAAATGTATTTAAACCGACCGCTGTTCCGCGTTTATTTGCAGGGACAGAAGCTTGAATTGTGACCATATAGATTGGTGTCACAAGTCCCATTCCTAAACCGAACATACCCATTGCGATGTAAATGAGAGCTGGATGCGAGTGAGTAGACAATGTGAACAACAGGAATGTAGAAACGGATAAAATGCTCCCGCCAAGTAAAATAATTTGTTTTGTTTGTAACCGGCCAACTAAGTTACCAGATAGCATGGCCCCAACTGTCCAAAGGACTGGAATTGGCATAAGAATCAAACCGGCTTCTGTTGCATTTTTTCCTAATACGCCTTGGGTCCAAATTGGGAGGTACATCGTAATACTAATAATCATACCACCAGCAATTAACGTTAATGCGTTAACAATGGATACAGTCCGATTTGAGAAAAGATCTAATGGAATTAATGGTTCTGGTGATTTTTTTTCTACGAGTAAGAAAATGATAAATGCGACAATCGCAAATAGCAGTAGACCAATAATTGTGATATCTCCCCAGTTTTGATGCTGACTTCCTGTTAATAGTGCATAAAGTAAAGCAATTGTACTAAGTGAGAAAATAACAGCACCTGGATAATCGATATGCTGTTTTGCTGGCGTGATGGATTCTTTATAAGAAATGGCGATCATCGCACAAGCAAGGATTCCAAATGGAATGTTTATGAAAAAGATATAACGCCAAGATAGTGAATCGACTAAAAAACCGCCAACTAACGGTCCAATAACACCGGATACACCCCAAACAGCACTCATCCATCCTTGTGCTTTTGCTCTGTCTTTTGCTTCGCTGTATAGGTCACCAATAATGGTCATTGTAATTGGCATGACAGCTCCTGCACCTAACCCTTGCAGAGCACGGAAAAGAATTAATTGTTCCATTGTCGTTGCAAGGCCGCATAATGTAGAGCCGATTAAAAAGATGGTTGCACCAATTAATAGTACTTTTTTACGCCCAAACAAGTCTGCTAACTTTCCGTAAATCGGTGTTGATACAGCGGTTGCTAACATATAAATCGCATATACCCAGCTTACAAGTTCTACACCTGACAGTTCGCTTGTAATGCGAGGTACAGCTGTGCTAACAATCGTTCCTTCAACAGCGGAAAGAAACGTCATTAACATTAAAGATATCATTACTTTTTTTCTCATCTGTTTTCCCCTTTGTTTCTTTATACTGATATATCGGTTATTTTACAATATCCGACATTTTTTACTATTACATGTTAGCATTTTGACCCGCAGTCATTCCAGCAATTCGGCCTGTAATGAGTGCAGAAGTAATATTATATCCGCCTGTATAGCCATGAATATCAAGAACTTCGCCGCAGAAATATAAGCCGTTCATAAGTTTTGATGACATTTCTTTCGGATTAATTTCTTTGACAGACACACCGCCGCCCGTTACAAATGCTTTTTCAAGAGGCTGCGTTCCATTTACGGTAAAAGTAAATCCTTTGAAGTCTGCGGCAAGAGCTCGGATTTTTTCATGAGAAATTTGTCCGCATTGCTGACTACCGTCAATTTCATTTTTTTCTAATAGGAATAAGAAATAACGTTCAGGTACATAACCTTTCAGTACATTTTTTAATCCTTTCTTCGGCTCTTCTTTTATTTGCTTCATCATGCGCTGGAAGAGTTGTTCGCTATGTTCATCTGGCAGTGCATCAATGCTCATTGTTACTTTGTTTGTTTTGAATTTTTTCATCGTTTTCACAACAAATTGACTACAGCGAAGGGCAGCGGGACCAGAAACGCCAAAATGAGTAAAGAGCATGTCCATTTTATGAGAGATAACAGCTTTTCCTTTTGGATTTAACACGCTTAGTTCTACATCTCGCAGTGCTAAGCCTTGTAATGTACGGTCACGAATAAATGGTTCGTTAGAAAGGATTGGTACCTCAGTTGGAAATAGTTCTGTAATTGTATGCCCTACTTTTTCAGCCCAAGCATAGCCATCACCAGTTGAGCCGGTATGCGGTACAGATTTACCCCCAACAGCGATTACAACATGATTTGTTTCAAGAACTTCTCCATTTTGCAGAATAACCGCTTTTGTTTGCCCATTTTCATACTCTACTGTTTTAACAGGAAGATTGGTACGAATCGTAACGCGCAGTTCCTTTAAGCGTATTAACAAAGCATCGACTACTGACTGTGCTTTATTGGATACTGGGAACATGCGGCCGTGATCTTCCTCTTTTAATTTCACGCCGAGATTTTCGAAAAACTGAATAATATCTTCATTATTAAAAATAGAAAAGGCGCTATATAAAAAACGACCATTTCCAGGAATATGTTTTACAATTTCATCAAGCGGAAGACGGTTTGTTACGTTGCAGCGTCCTCCGCCAGAAATGGCAAGTTTTCTTCCTAATTTATCGCCTTTATCAAGAAGTAAAACGCGTGCACCTTCTTCTGCAGCTCCGATTGCTGCCATTAATCCAGAAGGACCTCCTCCGATAACAATTACATCATAATGCATATAAATCGACCTCATTTTCTTATTTTGCTGCATTCAAGAATATCACGTTTTCATAGAAAAGAAAAATGAGGGAAGGTACTGTTTACATGAGAAATTGTGGTACAATACAAAAGTTGAGTTCAGCGTTTTAAATAATGGAGGAGGATTTTTTATGTCCGATTCAAAATTTTTACGTGGAACGCTTATTGTGACACTTGGGACATTTTTAGTAAAGTTCCTCGGTATGATCTATGTCTTTCCGTTTCATGCGTTAGTTGGCACAGAAGGCGGGACGCTGTATACATATGGATATATTCCATATACAATCTTTTTAAGTATCGCAACGGCAGGAGTGCCGCTTGCAGTTTCGAAGTTTGTTTCGAAGTATAATGCGCTTGGAGATTATAAAACGAGCCGAAGAATGTTTCGCTCAGGTATGATTATGATGATTGTGAGCGGAATTCTTTCCTTTTTCGTATTGTATATGTCAGCGCCGTTATTTGCTGAGGCAATGCTAGGGAAACAGAGTTTACATAGCAGCTTAGAAGATGTAACAATGATTATTCGTCTGGTCAGCTTTGCGCTTATTGTTGTACCAGCAGCGAGTTTAATTCGCGGCTACTTCCAAGGTCACCAATCAATGGGACCTACAACAGTGTCGCAAATTATTGAACAAATTATTCGTATCGTATTTTTACTTGCAGGTAGTTTTATCGTAATAAAAGTATTGAAGGGTTCGGTTGCAACCGCAGTTGGTGTGGCGACGTTTGCAGCGTTTGTTTCCGCCGTCGGGGCATTAGCTGTGCTCATTTGGTATTGGATGAAGAGAAAGCATCATTTAGATCAATACATCATCAATCAAACCGTACCAGAATCAACAGTTCGTACATTTGACCTATTTAAAGAGCTGTTTGCTTATGCGATTCCTTACGTTGTAGTTGGATTAACGATCCCGCTTTATCAGCAAATTGATGCGTTAACATTTAACTCAATTATGCAAGCAATTGGACAAGGGGATATTGCAGAGCGTGCTTTCGGTATTTTTACGATGTGGACACATAAGTTAATCATGATTCCAGTATCGCTTGCAACGGCGTTTAGTTTAACGCTTGTACCAGCGATTACAAAATCGTTTACAGAAGGACAGTTCCGTTATTTAAACCAGCAAATTACACAAACGTTTCAAGTGAATATGTTTTTAACATTACCAGCTGTCATTGGAATTTCCACTTTAGCGTATCCAATTTATACCGCATTTTATGAAGCTGATCCGCTCGGCGGAAAAATATTAATGTGGTATGCACCAGTCGCATTATTATTTGCACTATTTACAGTAACAGCGGCAATTTTGCAAGGAATTAATCAACAAAGGCATGCAATCGTTGCACTTGGCATGGGAATTATTTTAAAATTCTTATGTAATGTACTATTCATTCGTTATTTTGGCACAATAGGTGCGGTCGTAGCAACAGGTGTAGGGTTCTTCGCATCCATTTGGTATACAAATAAACAAATTCGAAAACATGCCCATTTCTCATTTGAACTTGTTTATAAACGAACGTTCCAAATTGCAGTGTTAACAGCTGCGATGGTGATTGTTGTAAAGCTATTATTATGGATTCTTTCGTTTATGCTTCCATATGAGACAAGCCGTTTTGCGGCATTGGTTACAGTAGGTATTTGCGCAATGGGAGGTGCGGCTGTATATGGCTATTTAGCACTTCGTACAGGCGTAATCGAACGAGTACTTGGCGGTGAATTTTTAGAGAAGATTCAGCGTAAACTTGGTAGTAGATTGAAAATTAAAGTGAAAACGAAAGGGGCGTAATCGTACGCCTCTCTTTTTCTGAGTATAACAAGAAGGTGTGAAACGATGAGATTAGATAAATTATTAGCAAATATGGGCTATGGCAGCCGCAAAGAAGTGAAGAAGTTATTAAAGGACGGCGTCGTAAAAATAGATGGCGTACCGGTGAAAGATGCGAAATATCATGTGAATGTGGAAGAACAAGAGGTTATGATTCACGGTGAAGTAGTGGAGTATAAAGAATTTGTGTATTTAATGATGCATAAACCTCAAGGCGTCATTTCTGCAACAGAAGATGATAATCATGAAACGGTTGTTGATTTATTAGAACTAGAAGATGCTATTTTTGATCCATTTCCAGTAGGAAGACTTGATATTGATACAGAAGGTTTTCTTTTATTAACGAATGACGGAAAGCTAACGCATCAATTACTTTCTCCGAAAAAGCACGTGCCGAAAAAATATTTTGCGAGAGTAGCTGGGAAAGTTACAGAAGAGGATATTGCTGCGTTCAAAAAAGGTGTTATTTTAGATGACGGATATGAGACGAAGCCAGGAGCGCTTACGATTTTACAAAGCGATGATGTGTCTGAAATTGAACTTGTCATTACAGAAGGTAAGTTTCATCAAGTAAAGCGCATGTTTGAAGCAGTTGGAAAAAAGGTTGTGTATTTAAAACGTACAGAGATGGGGCCTTTAGTATTAGATGAGGAATTAGAACTTGGGCAATATCGTGAGTTAACAGATGAAGAAGTAGAAATGCTGAAGTCATATCATTCTCAAACAGAGGGTTTAGATAATTGATTTAATATATTTCCCTAAGACCGATTCCAAAAACGAAAAAGAATCCCCTTTCTCTGTATAGAAAGGGGATATATATTGTAAATCAAGTTATATTTGTCACGAGGTCATTCTCACTTTCTTTCCTGTTGTTGTCCACTTGCCGCGGCAAGGGCTATACACGAGTTCATTAAATTGCAACACATTCAGATCGCGCTGTATCGTTCGCGGTGTGATCCCGAACTCATCTACAAGGTCTTGCGTCGTTACGGTGCCTTTCTCATTAATGTACATATAGATAGATTTAATGCGTGTTAGCATACGAGTAGTTGTAGGTTTTATCAAAAAACCACTCCTCTACAAGTTTTTTGACCCATTCAGGAAAGAAGGTCCTTACTTCCATTGTACTCCATATGAAAAAAAATCATGCTCTAACTTGCTCAAATTTTACAAAATTTTAACATATACTAGAGTTTGTAGAAAGAAAGTTGTTGATATTCTGTTTCTCTTTATCAACTATCTTATAAATTTCTACGTAAAACGTCAAATTCCTGCAAAAAACTTTGAAAAAAATAAGAAAAAACTAAATTTAATTATCTGAAATATTTAAATTGTTCGGTATTGCCCCTTTCCTTGCTAGCATAATAAGAAATCGTTTGCTATGATGAAAGAGAGAATAGAGAAGAAGGTGAAGGTATGAAAAATATAAATTGGATGCAAGAAGTAGAGAAACGAAAAGATGCTCTTATTCAAGACGTACAGCAATTTTTACAAATTAAAAGTGTATGGGAAGAAGAGACGGCAAAAGAAGGCGCACCATTTGGAGAAGGGGTAGCAAAGGCATTATCTTTCATGCTAGATAAGGGAGAAGTTGACGGATTTCTTTCTAAAAATTTAGAAGGATATGCAGGTCATTTAGAAATGGGACAAGGAGAAGAACTTCTTGGTATTTTATGTCATGTTGATGTTGTACCAGAAGGAGACGGCTGGACAACTCCTGCATATAGTGCGGATATTCGCGATGGTAAAATTTTTGCACGCGGTGCAATTGATGATAAAGGGCCAACAATGGCAGCTTACTATGCAATGAAAATTGTAAAAGAATTAGGATTGCCGCTTTCTAAACGCGTTCGGATGATTTTAGGAACAGATGAAGAAAGTAATTGGAAGTGCGTGGATCATTACTTCAAACATGAAGAAATGCCAACGATGGGATTTGCACCAGATGCAGATTTTCCGATTATTAATGCTGAAAAAGGAATTTGCGATTTATATGTTGTTCAAAATAAAAAAGAACACGCAGCAGGAGAGAATGTATTAGTATCATTTTCATCTGGTCGCCGTTTAAATATGGTTCCTGATTTTGCAGAAGCTGTTGTAACGAGCGAAAAAGCAGCAGAACTTGCAAGTCAGTATGAACAATATGTGCAAGAAGCAAAGAAAAATGGAAAAGCAATTGTAGAAGGAAATACAGTTACACTGCAAGTAAAAGGTATTTCTGCACACGGCTCTACGCCTGAACAAGGAGAAAATGCAGGATTAACACTTGTAAACTTCTTAACGACAATCTCTTTAGATGAGCAAGGCGCAGCATTTGCTAGCCTAGCGGCGGAAACATTCACAAATGATACGCTTGGGAAAAAAGCTGGCATTGCTTATGCAGATGAGATTACAGGACCATTAACAGTAAACGTTGGTCTTCTTTCATATACGAAAGAAGAAGGCGGTAAACTTGGATTAAATATTCGTTATCCAGTTACAACAAACTTAGAAGGAACGCTGCAAACATTAATGAATTATGTGGGTGCACAGGACTTTGCTATAACAATTGTGTCAGACTCTCGTCCGCATCACGTAGATAAAAATCATGTGTTAATTCGTACACTTCAGCGTGTATACGAAGAGCAAACAGGCGAAAAAGCAGAGTTATTAGCAATCGGCGGCGGTACATATGCACGTTCATTGGAAGCTGGTGTTGCGTTTGGTCCTCTATTCCCAGGAAAAGAAGAATTAGCACATCAAAAAGATGAGTATATTGAAATTGAGGATTTACTAAAAGCAACAGCCATCTATGCACACGCTATTTATGAATTAGCGAAATAGTAGCAACAATAAATGAACCGCTCTCTGCAAGGAGAGCGGCTTCTTTTGTATGTATGGAGAATAAGAAGACGTTTCACACTAATAATAGTGAAAAGTCCTGTTGAGATGTATTGTGTTAGACAGTTTAATAACAGGCAAAGGAGTTAGAAAAGATGGCGAGACATTATTTTATTGCAGTGAAATTACCAAATGAGATAAAGAATGTGCTGGCGGAGTGGAAAGAAACGATAGAAGAAACCGCCCCGTTTCGTTCTTGGGTGCATAAAGAGGACTATCATATTACACTCTCGTTTTTAGGAAGTGCTGAGGAAGCGCAGCTTAAAAAACTGAAACAAGACTTGCAGCAGCTAGCTAAAATTTCACGTTTTTCACTTACATTGCAAGGATGTCATACATTTGGAAGAAAAGAACAGCCGCGTGTTTTTTGGGTGGGAGTGGAAGAAGAAAGGGCTTTGTTTGACTTACAAAAACAAGTGTATACAATATGTGAACAGAATGGTTTTCAATTAGAAACACGCCCATATCACCCTCACATTACGATGGCTCGTAAATGGAAAGGTGAAGAAAAATTTGATGAGAAGCCGCTTTCAGTAGTACCGCGGCGTACATTTGAAGTCGAAACAGTAACCTTATACGAAACTCATGTAGACCAGGTACCGAAGTATGAGGCAATCCATGAAATATCTTTACAGAAGACACAAGCTTGAAAACGTTTTCTGGTTTTTTGAATATACTATAGAAAATGGAATGTCTCTTGGGAGGATGTGAGTACATATGTTAAACATACAGCGTACGTTTGAAGCATATTTAGATGAAATGGATAAAATCACAATTTTACTTCCGCATGCGTACGGAACGAGTAGCATCTTCCATTTAAAACAAGATGCAAATGAATGGGAGCTCTCGATCGAACGTATCACCTCTCTTCCACATGCAATAAAATATGAATGTAAAGTGAGTGAACCAATTACACTGAATCAGTGTTATATCATATATGATGAGCGCGGTGTAGAAACAGATTTGCAGATGGGTGCTGTCATTAGAACAGCGAAGTTTGATGAGTTATATATGTACGAGGGAAGCGATTTAGGAGCTTCTTATTCAAAGGTACAAACGAAGTTTAAAGTGTGGGCACCGACAGCCACTAAAGCAAAAGTTCGTATTTATGAAAGCGACGATGTATATACAGATTATGAAATGAATGGACAAGAAAAAGGCGTTTGGTGCTATGAGTTGTCGGGAGACTGGGATGGTGCGCAATATACATTTCTTGTCTGTATCAATCTTATTTGGAGAGAAGCAGTTGATCCATATGCAAAATCAGTTTCTTTAAACGGCACATATGGAATCGTCGTAAATCTTGCGAAAACATATGTACAAGACCATGAACCGTTACCGCCAATGACTTCTATGACGGATGCCATTATTTATGAGGCACACATTCGTGATATGACGGTTCATCCTGATAGCGGTGCGAGCAATAAAGGAAAGTACCTCGGTTTAACGGAAGAAGGAACAGTAGGAAAAGATGGGACGTTCACAGCTCTTTCTTATATAAAGGAATTAGGAGTTACACATATCGAACTATTGCCCATTCATCATTATGCTGGAGTAGATGAGAAGCAGCCGTTCACAACGTATAACTGGGGATATAACCCGTTATATTACAACGTTCCAAATGGCAGTTATGCAACAAATCCGATTGATCCGTACAACCGAATTGTTGAATGTAAACAAATGATTCAAGCACTTCATCGAAATGGTCTACGCGTTATTATAGATGTTGTTTATAATCATATGTATGAAAGAGAAACATCTTCTTTTGAGAAGCTTGTACCAGGATATTACTTTCGGCACGATGAAAATGGGATGCCGTCAAATGGGACGGGTGTTGGAAATGATATTGCATCAGAGCGTAATATGGTCCGTAAATTTATTGTCGATTCGGTATTATATTGGTTAACAGAATACAATGTGGACGGATTTCGTTTCGACTTAATGGGTATTTTAGATGTTGATACAATGAACGAAATTCGTGAAAAAACAAATGCAGTGAAAGAACATGTAGTATTACTAGGTGAAGGATGGGATTTGCAAACACCGCTTGCTGCTGATAAGAAAGCAACGTTACAAAATGCAATCCAAATACCATCTATTGCTCAGTTTAATGATCAATTTCGAGATGGAATCAAGGGAAGTACATTTGATGTGCAAAAAAGCGGCTACGCTCTTGGTGAAACAACAAATAAAGAGCATATCCAATATTTACTTACAGGAAGTATCCCTTATTTAAAGTCGTCTAGTTTATTTCAAGAGCCTGTGCAAAGCATTAATTATGTAGAATGTCACGATAACATGACAATGTGGGATAAGATTGCAAGCAGCAGTAAAGAAGAGGAACAACTGCAAAAACGTCGTCACCGCCTCGCGACGACAATGACATTATTAGCACAAGGTATTCCGTTCTTACATGCTGGTCAAGAATTTTACCGTACAAAACAAGGAAATGAAAATAGTTATAATGCCCCGGATTGCATCAATCAGATGGACTGGGATCAAAAAGAGCGAGAAGAAGAAAATGTTTCCTATATAAAAGGAATGATTCGTATTCGAAAATCACACGGAGCATTTCGTTTTGCGTCTTCTGAGCTGATTAAGCGGTATATGTCCTTCTTAAATACGGTTCCTTCTGTTATCGCGTATTACTTACAGGATGTGCAGCAGTTTGGGACGTGGAAAGAAATTGTTGTGTTCTTTCATAACGGAATAGAAGAGCAAACTGTTTCATTGCCAAATAGCGGTGTATGGCATGTACTTGCAAATGATAAAAATGCAGCAGAGAGTCCAATTTCTTCATTTGATGGAGATACATTTGTTATTGCTCCGATTAGTACCTATATATTGGCGAAAATGTGACAAATCGACCCTTGACGATGCGAATATAATAAATGTAGAATTGACAAAGGTGGCTATTCAGATAAGTTGCCAGATATATTATTGTTTTTGTAAAATAAAGTAAAAGAGTGAACAGCTTGTTTGTTTCTTTTCATAACTATAAAAGATAAGGAATTGTTAACGGGTAATGAACATGGAATGGTTGGAACAATTGTTAGGAGAAGAGTGGAAAGTAATACCAGCCGGAGGGGCGACAGGAGATGCCTACATTGCGCACAATGAACAACATAAACTATTTTTAAAGCGCAATTCATCGCCCTTTCTTGCGGTATTGTCAGCAGAAGGGATTGTTCCGAAGCTACTTTGGACAAGGCGATTAACAAATGGCGATGTCATTTCGGCGCAAAAGTGGCTGCCAGGACAAAGGTTAGAGCCAGAAGATATGAAATCTAAGCGAGTTGCAGCATTGCTGAAAAAAATTCATTCTTCTGAAGCGCTGGTGCATATGATTCAAAAGCTTGGTAAACAGCCCTTGCATGCGCAAGATATATTAGAAGAAGTGCTTCTCACTTTGCAAGAGGATGTAAAGCAAAATGAAATCATTCAAAAAGGACTTCAGTATTTACAAAAGTCCCTTCAGCATGTAGAATTTGATAATCTTGCTGTTTGCCATTGCGATGTGAATCATAACAATTGGTTATTAACAGATGATGATGAATTGTTCTTGATTGATTGGGACGGAGCAGTTATTGCAGACCCAGCTCTTGATATTGGAATGCTACTCCATTGGTATATTCCAAGAGATGAATGGCACGAGTGGCTTGAGCATTATGGATTAGAACTGACTGATTCTTTGCTAAGCCGTATGAAATGGTATGTTACACTGCAATGTATGATTTTCGTACAATGGTACACAGCAAAAAATAAGCAAGTAGAAGCAGAATATTGGCTTCAATATTTAATACAACTACTCGCTTCAGAATAATTTAAGAAAAACTATCCATTCCTGTAATCCATTGTGACAGTTGTTCTTGATGACCAGAAATATGGCCGTCTAAATCAGGAGACAATTTACCCGATTGACTATAGTAATATACATCGTTTAACATCGTTTTGACCTCATTGCTCACACTGTCATTTACGAGTAATGATTGAATGAGACGTTCTAATTGTTCACACTCAGAAACCGTTCCACAACAATCACTTTGATGATTGACTAAGATGTCTTTTAAGATTGCCATTTGATGTTCATGATTAAGTGGCATTTTTGACACATCCTTTTCAGTTGTTATCGTAACAATGAAACGAGCGTAATGCACCGCCAGCGAAGAGCTGATGGAAGTTGTATGTAATACACTTTGTAGTTTCCATCAAAATAGCAAATCTTATACTAGAAAGAAACGGACCGAGTGCTCGTACGTACTTGGTTTTTTATTTGATATACACATCTTGAAATACAGAGAGGGAGAGAACTATGCGCTTAAGACATAAACCATATGCAATGGACCGAACGAAAGAATATTCGCAGTTTGTAATTGGAAATCCGGAAGAACATAACGGGAAATGGAAAGAGTTGTTTGGTAACGACAACCCAATTCATATTGAAGTTGGAACAGGACGTGGTCGCTTCATGTACGAAATGGCAAAAGCAAATCCCGATGTAAACTATATTGGAATTGAGAAGTTTACAAGTGTGGTTGTAGATGCACTTGATAAACTAATTGAAGAAGCAGTGCCGAATTTAAAATTAATTAATAAAGACGCAGAAGATTTAACAGTATTTTTTGCGGAGAATGAAATTGATCGCGTTTATTTAAACTTCTCTGATCCATGGCCAAAGAATCGTCATGAAAAACGCCGTTTAACGTATAAAGCGTTTTTACGTAACTATGAAACAGTACTTGTAAAGGGCGGAGAAATTCACTTCAAAACAGATAACCAAGCTCTATTCGAATACTCTCTTACAAGTATGGCGGAATATGGCATGCTGCTGCCGTATATTAGCTTAGATCTTCACAACAGTGATTTTGAAGGCAATATTATGACGGAATACGAAGCAAAATTCTCAAGCAAGGGAAATCGTATTTACCGCGTTGAAGCAAAATATCGTACGGAACCTGCGCAATAATGCGCAGGTTTTTTCTTTTTTAGGGAAGCTGCATAAAATAAAGAAGCCGCCCCAAAGTACTAGCTTTGTGACAGCTTCTTGGAAAAAAGAAAGAGTTAGAGAAGCACAAGAATGTCAATGAAAGTGAAACGGTTTAAAAAACTAAATTTTCAGAAAAATATAAAGCTTATAGGGTGTTTTTTTCTACTCTTTCTTTATGATTATGAGTTTATCATTAAAAATAAAATAAATCAACAAAAAATAGACAATTTTCTTTATAATTCGACATTTTTACAGATTGATCCCGCATTAACGGGCAGTAAGACCCCTACCTCAAGATTTAGAGAGAAGCGAGGAAGATAGGTGGGGGGCAAATGCCCGTTAAAGCCCGATTGGTTCAACTAACCATCAGTGGGGGATGAAAAAAACCCCACTGATGGAAGTTTCACTTTACATCAGAACCATCTAAAGTATTATTAAGTCATATTAAATGTGGATATCACATGTAATACATAGGAGTGAAAAGGATTGTTTCAGTTAGACAAAGGAGATCAAATAGGTATTTTTTCACCATCACTGCCAGGTACATATACATCGCCTAATAGATTCAAACGCTCCAAACAGTTTATGGAAAGTAAAGGATTTCGTATAGTTGATGGAAGTCTTACTGAAAAACATGATGGGTATCGATCTGGAAGTATAAAGGATCGTGTTCAAGAGTTGAATGAACTCATTCGAAATCCAGCGATTAAGTGTATTATGTCGTCTGTTGGAGGGAGCAATTCAAATTCTTTACTTCCCTATTTAGATTACGAAGCAATAAAACAACACCCTAAAATTTTTGTTGGATATTCAGATGTTACAGCAATTTTATTAGGTATTTATGCTAAAACAGGTATTCAAACATTTTATGGACCTTCCTTGATTTCTTCATTGGGAGAATTTCCTCCGTATGTAAATGACACATTTTTATCATTTGAAGATGTGCTAATAAAAAGTGAAGCACTTCCATATGAGTATCCTGTATATCCTTTTTGGACAGATGAGCAATTAAATTGGCAGACACAAAATAGGCCAAAAAAAAGTTATCCGAATGAATGGATTTGTGTAAAAGAAGGTATAGCAACAGGTCGGTTAATAGCTGGAAATTTAA
Source organism: Bacillus rhizoplanae (assembly GCF_917563915.1). Taxonomy (GTDB): domain Bacteria; phylum Bacillota; class Bacilli; order Bacillales; family Bacillaceae_G; genus Bacillus_A; species Bacillus_A rhizoplanae. The sequence goes on from NZ_CAKJTI010000002.1 coordinate 72,825, forward strand.
CGACAATGTTAAGTATATGGGGAAGTCCTTATATGCCTGCTATTAATAAGGGGGATATTTTAATGATTGAAGACTGTAAAAAAACAGCAGCGATCGTTGAAAAGCATTTTAGTTTCCTAAAAATAAATGGTGTGTTCGACAAGGTTAGCGGCATAATCTTAGGAAAGCATGAACAGTTTGACGATCAAGGAACAGGGTTAGCGCCATATGACATTTTACTCGAAGTAATCGGGGACCTTGATATACCTATCTTAGCGGATTTTGATTGCTGCCATACACATCCTATTGTAACAATGCCAATTGGAGCAACTATTGAATTAAATGCAACGCAGAAAACAGTTCGTATTTTGAGCTTTTGATTGTTTATAGCATTTTCAATTGGAATTATATACCTATCTAGAGCGAAAAATATGTGTATTTTAATCTTATAAGAGACATAAAAAAATCCCTTCAGAAAAAATCTAAAGGGATTTTTGATATTGAAAAAACATACAAGTCTTTGTGTTAATAATCTAGTTAAATAATAGATAAAATACATATCAAACCAAATAACCTCAAAAAGTTTAAGGTATTTGGTTTGATATGACAGGACAGCAAAGAAAGAGTGGTAAATGCACATACATGTCAAACAAGTGGAAATGGATTAAACAAGCGAAAAAATGAATATTTATACTTCTTGGAATACAGAGGGTTTTAGTTACTCTCTCTTTGTGATTGTAAGTGTAACACTAAAAATAAAATAAAGCAACGGAAAATAGACAATTTTCCTATTAATTCGACAATTAGGGTTTTTGGATAATATCTGTGATAAAGATTCAAGCATTACAGAAATGTAATGTTTACGTCACGTAAATCGATAACAAATCACGCACAAAACCTTTACGATACAAAAAGATAATACATTGCAAATTCATGGAAAAGGCGTGAACGATTTGAAGAAATATGTAGTAGGTATTATGACATGTGTTTTATTATTTTTACTATCTTCAGTAGTAGTATTGGCTGTTGCTGAAAAGAATGATGTACTAGATATTAAAAAATGGGGAACAAAAGAATATTATGTTCAAATCACAGAGAACGGAAAAGAAGAATCTACGAAAGGTGAAGATGGGGAAATGTATACGCTGTATTGGTATACATTGAAAGCATATGATGATAAAGGTAAGGAAGTAACTGTTAAATTTTTTGCAAATAAAAATTTGAAATTACATGCATTTCTTCGTGTATATGTAGAGGGTGAATATGATGACAAAACGAAATCAATTCAAAGTTATGAAGAGGTAACAATGAATGAATTACCTGTGAAGGCAAAAGAAAAGTTAGGTGTGAAATAATATATAAAAAAAGCAGTCCATATTTATGTAGAAAAAACGCTATTCTTTTTGTAGAAATATAAAAAGGATAGCGTTTTTTTACCAATCTCGTTTTTTTAATTACAAAACCAATTACAAAACTTACAAAATCTGTTTTTATTATTGAAAGCGTTTTAATATTGTGAATAACGACATAAGGGGGTGCCTCTATGGGGATTCAAAAAAAAATGGAAACGGTGTCACCTGTAGGTGAAGTAGAAACAAAACAGGAATCACTTGTTTCAAAAATCATGAATATAAAAATTGGTGTTATACCGTTGCCTTTATATATCGTGCTAGCGGCTGTTATTTACGGAGCATCTGTATATAATAAGTTGCCTGCTGATATGATTGGTGGATTTGCAGTAATTATGATTATGGGAATTTTCTTAGGTGATATCGGAATGAGAATTCCAATTTTAAAAAACATTGGTGGACCAGCAATTCTTTCATTATTTATTCCTTCGTTACTCGTGTTCTTTAATTGGATGAGCCCAGCTTCAATGAATGCTGTGAATATGTTAATGAAAAAATCGAACTTTTTATATTTATATATTTCTTGTTTAGTAGTCGGCAGTGTTTTAGGAATGAATCGTAAAGTGTTAGTACAAGGGTTTATTCGTATGTTTATTCCATTAGTTGTAGGAACAATTGCTTCTATTGCAGTTGGATTATTAGTTGGATCATTATTTGGATTTGAAATGAAGAGAACGTTCTTCTTTATCATTGTACCAATTGTGAGCGGTGGTATCGGAGAAGGTATTTTACCACTTTCTCTAGCTTACAGTGACATTTTACATCAATCATCAGCAACATTTGTATCTCAGCTTATTCCAGCAGCGGTTATCGGAAATATGTTTGCGATTGTAGGCGCTGGATACATGAAGCGATTAGGCGAGAAAAAACCAGAGCTTAGCGGTAATGGTATGTTGGTGAAAACAGGTAATCAAGATGAATTATTAAAAGAACAAAATACAGAAAAACCAATTGACTTCTCATTAATGGGAGCAGGTTTATTAATTGCATGTACGTTCTTTATTTTCGGTGGACTTGCTTCTAAATTTATTGGTATTCCAGGGGCAATCATTATGATCTTTTCAGCAGCACTTGTAAAATACTTTAAATTAATGCCAGCAAAAATGGAGCAAGGTTCATATCACTTATATAAATTTATTTCAACAAGCTTAACGTGGCCATTAATGGTTGGTTTAGGATTGCTATACATTCCGTTAAAAGATGTAGCAGCTGTTCTTTCAGTTGGATATGTTGTTGTGTGTGCATCAGTAGTAGTAACAATGATAGCTTCTGGTTATTTTGTTGGAAAAATTATGAAGATGTATCCAGTTGAATCTGCGATTGTAACAGGATGTCATAGCGGATTAGGTGGAACAGGAGACGTTGCGATTTTATCAGCTTCAAACCGTATGGAATTAATGCCGTTTGCACAAATTTCAACGCGCTTAGGCGGAGCAGCGATGGTTGTAATAGCATCAATTTTATTAAAAATGTTTTCGTAATGTATGCAGACAAGCTAGCTATGGAAAGACGTAGCTAGCTTGTCGAATTAGGAGGAGATTATTTCTATGTTAGAGAGTCAAATTAAGGAACGTTCGTTATTACTTCATAAAGAATTAGTAGGAAAAATTGAGATTACAAGCAAGGTAGAAGTGAATTCAGCAGATGATTTAAGTTTGACATATACACCAGGCGTAGCTGAATCTTGTAAGGCCATTGCTGCGGATGAAGAAACAGCTTACGACTATACTGCACGCGGTAATATGGTTGCCGTTATATCTGATGGAACGGCAGTGCTTGGATTAGGGGATATTGGACCGAAAGCAGCTATGCCTGTTATGGAAGGAAAAAGTATTTTATTTAAAAAGTTTGCGAATGTCGATGCATTTCCGCTTTGTCTTGGAACGACAGATGTAGATGAAATCGTAACTATTGTTAAAAATTTAGAACCTACATTTGCAGGGATTAATTTAGAAGATATCGCAGCACCGCGTTGTTTTGAAATTGAAAAACGTTTAAAAGAAGAAACGAATATTCCCGTGTTTCATGATGATCAGCACGGAACAGCAATTGTTGTTTTAGCTGCGGCTATTAACGCGTTAAAAGTTGTAAATAAAACGATGAATGAAGTAAAGATTGTCATTAATGGTGCTGGTTCTGCAGGAATTGCAATTGGTAAATTATTATTAAAAGCAGGCGCACAGCATATGACATTAGTAAGTTTAGAAGGTGTTGTTTGTGAAGGAGAGTCATGGATGAACCCGGCACAAATCGAGATTGCGAAAGAAACAAATCGTGAACTTGTACGTGGAACATTAAAAGAAGCGATTGATGGTGCAGACGTTTTTATCGGTGTATCTGCTCCTAACGTATTAACAAAGGAACTTGTAAAAACAATGAATGAAAATCCAATTGTGTTTGCAATGGCGAATCCAGTACCGGAAATATTCCCAGAGGATGCGCTGGAGGCCGGAGCAGCTGTTGTTGGAACAGGACGCTCTGATTATCCGAACCAAGTGAACAATGTATTAGCATTTCCAGGTATATTCCGCGGTGCATTAGATGTCCGTGCAACAGATGTTACAGAGGAAATGAAATTAGCTGCGGCGTACGGAATTGCTAACATTATTACGGATGAAGAACGAAATGCAAATTACGTCATTCCAAATCCACTGGATAAAAGAGTTGTACCAAGTGTAGCAGCTGCGGTAGCAAAAGCAGCTATTCAATCAGGAGTGGCGCAAATTACAACGATGCCAAACTATTCTACAGAACAATAAAATGAAACTTTGAATGGAAGTTTCACTTTATAATTTGTTGTTCTTTTGGCTTGTTAAATTAAATAGGTATCCATTGCTACTTATGGATATCTTTTTTGTTTGTTTAAAATCACCACTAGTATAATCTTTGGAAATAGAGTGTTCTAATTCGCATTCTTTTGAATCTATACTCAAAATCTTAACTTTTATTAAGTGTGAAGAAATCTTGTAACAAAAATATAACAGTTATAATGATCATTCCCAAGTTAAATATAAGAGCTGTTATAACAGATAAGTCTGTGATATTTAATAATACGATACAGATTGAAAAAATTGATGCAATAAAAGGAATGATTTTTTTCGTTCTTGATATCACATACCCTTTACTTTCCTGAAGATATATCATCATTACAGCAATAATTAATAGTAGGGGAGCAGTAATAAGGACCCCAAACCAACCTACAGCATCTTCAACAAACCAAGGTAAAAATCGTATGGTCGAGGAGAATATAAATAGGTTAAGTACGAAAACGAGTAATTGTACGAGAGATAATCTATACATGTTTTTTTGCTTCATAGTGTCAAATCTCCTAGAGTGTAATTTTACACTATTTTAAAAATAATTCACTATGATGTCAAGTGGCTCTTCAGTAAATTTTATCCCGCTATTCGCGGGCAATAAGACCCCCACCTCAAGATTGTGAGGAATCCGATGAAGATAGATGGGGGGTAACTGCTGGCATGTACCCGATTGGTTCAACTAACCATTCGGAGGAAAAGCATCTCCGAATGGAAGTTTCACTTTATGCTCTTTTTTCTATTTTTGTACCAAAATCTAGAAATCTGTATGGACCTTTTGGAACTATAGTATATTTGTATTAAAACTAGTAAAGTAATGTAGATGATTTTACTTATAAAAAGTGTTGTTTTCATTAAAGAGAATAAGTAAATATAGATTTTGCATGCGGTATAGAAGAAATAAGGGAGAAAATAGAGAGATGAGAAAAAGAAAAAACTTGTTAGGTTTACGGACAACGATTACATTGCTAGTATGTACGGTTGTCATATTGTCTTTGCTTGTAACAGACATTTTAATTAGTCATCATGTCGAGCGTATGACAGAAGAAAGCCAAATGGAAAAAGCTAAAGCAGTTGCACGTATTACAGCAAATTCACCGCTCGTAATCGATGCTTTAACGGGAAGAAAAGATGCATCTGAAATTCAAGCGTATACGAATAGACTTTTAAAAAATACAGATGTTCAATTCATTGTAGTCATGGATATGAATGGAATAAGAAAGTCTCATCCAGATCCTAAGAAGATCGGCCAACATTTTGTTGGGGGCGATGAAGGCTTAGCCATGAAAGGAAAAGAACATGTATCAAAAGCAGAAGGAACATTAGGGAGATCTATGCGGGTATTTGTACCCATTTTTTCTGAAGCGAAAGAACAAATTGGGGTTGTTGCTGTTGGAATTTCAGCTGATAATGTGGAAGAAAGGGTTAAGGAGAGTAGACATATTATTTACATCGGTGTTAGTGTTGGAATTTTAGTTGGTGTTATAGGTGCTATTTTATTAGCTAGACATATTAAGAAAATTTTATTTGGCCTCGAACCTAGTGAAATCTCAAAAATTTTAGAAGAGCGGAATACGATGCTACAATCCGTCAAAGAAGGAATTATTGCGATTGATAAAGATGCGAGGATTACTTTAATTAATAACGAAGCGAAACGGTTAATTGAGAAAAGCGGAATCAAAGAAGAGTGTATTGGTAAAGACATTGAGCAGTATATGCCGAACACAAGGATAAAAGAAGTATTACAAACGGGAGTAGCGCAGCTCGATGAGGAACAAAGTCTACATGGGATTACAATTGTTACGAATCGAGTTCCTCTATACGTAAAGGGTGAAATTGTTGGTGTCATTGCAACATTTCGTGATAAAACGGAAATGAGAAAATTAGCAGAGCAGTTAACGGGTATTCGACTATATGCAGAGGCTTTACGGGCACAATCTCATGAATTTATGAATAAGATGCACGTTGTATTAGGGCTAACACATATGAAAAATTATGAAGAATTAGAGACGTATGTTAGTAGCATGGTATCAGAGCATCAATATGAAATTGGCGGTGTGATGAGGAAAATAAAAAATCCCGTGTTTGCAGGGTTTATGCTTGGCAAGCTTAGCTATGCGAGAGAAAAGGGAATAGAACTGACTATAAGTGAGGATTCGTATTTACCAGATCCAGATGATGAGAGATTGATTCATGAACTCATTACAATTGGAGGAAATTTAATTGATAATGCACTAGATGCGGTGGCGAGTTGTGAATATAAGCAAGTACATGTTTCCGTCCAATATCATGATAAATTGATTATTAAAGTTACCGATACAGGAAATGGAATTCCGAAAGAAGAAGTGGATAAAATATTCGTCAAAGGATATTCCACAAAAGGTGAAAATCGAGGGTATGGTTTATATCTTGTAAATGAAAGTATAAGGCGCATAAAAGGGAACATATATATCGATTCCGTCTTAGGAAAGGGAACGACCATCACAATTGAAATACCATATAAAAGTAGGGATGAGATAGGAAAATGATCAAAGTTTTAATTGTAGAAGATGACCCAATGGTGGCGATGCTAAATAAGCATTATTTAGAACAAGTTGGAGGATTTGAACTTGTTCATATAGCTAAATCCGTAAACGAAGCAGTACAAATATTAGAGGAATCTCATATAGATTTTATACTGCTTGATATCTTTATGCCTGGTGATACAGGGTTTGAATTGTTATTGCATATCCGCAATAAAGAAAAAGAAACTGATGTTATGATGATTTCAGCGGTACATGATATGGCAAGTATTAAAAAAGCACTGCAATATGGAGTTGTCGACTATTTAATTAAACCATTTACGTTTGAACGTTTTAAGGAAGCGTTAACTGCATATCGTGAGAAATTTAGATTTATGAAGGCGCAACAAAAGATTAATCAATCCGAACTAGATGCACTGATTTTACAAAAAGAAAAAGTAGAATCTCACGTAAGTAAAGAACTTCCAAAAGGATTAACAAAACAAACATTGCAGTTAATTTGGAAACAAATAGAATCGCTCCGTGGAAACGAATTTACAACAGATGAAATGGCGCAATTAGTTGGAATCTCAAGGGTGTCTATTCGAAAGTATGTCATATTTTTAATTGAAATTGGAGTTTTAGAAAATGAAATGGTTTATCAGCAGGTAGGAAGACCGGTAAGTAAATTGCGTTGTATTGATGAAACAAAAATACAGTTGTATATATAAGCAGCTTATGGAAGCTGCTTTTTAAAATTACAAAATCTATTAAGATTTAGTAGCATACGATGCAGACGGCAAAGCATACAAGTATGAAGTGAAAGAACAACTAGTAGCTGGATACAAATCAGAAGTAAACGGTTATGATATCACGAATACAGAAATCAAGGACGGAACAGTCGAAGTTCCTAAAGACAATCCAAACACGAATAGCGATTCAAAAGTTCCACCTACTAAAGAAGATGATAAAACGACAGTATTACTTCCTAAAACAGGAGGAACACCAGCGGAGATGATTTCAATTGCTGGAGGTATGATATTGTTTGTTTTAGGTAGAATCCTATTCTTTCGTCAAAGAGTTAAATAATTAGATTATTTATTAACGATAACCCGAGTAGTAGACAAGTTAACAAGTCGCTATTCGGTTTTTTTGTTATCCCGCACTAACGGGCAGTAAGACTCCCACCTCAAGGTTCTGAGAAAACAAAGAAGATAGGTGGGAGCTAACTGCCCGTAAGAGCCCGATTGGTTCAACTAACCATCAGTGGGGGATGAAGAAAACCCCCACTGATGGAAGTTTCACTTTATTTAGAACATGTCTTTTTTAAACAAATGCTCTTTACTGCATATAGTTATAGGGAGAACGGAGGGATAAAAGTGACTAGAATTGCCTATACAGAAAGTGATGTCGATTTACTTGCTCGTCTTATGAGAGCGGAAGCAGAAGGTGAAGGGCAACAAGGTATGATGGCAGTAGGAACAGTTGGTGTGAATCGTGTAATGTGCGATTGTTTGGATTTTAAACAAATTACAAATATTTCACAAATGGTGTATCAGCAGCCAGGCGGATTTGAAGCAGTGACGAAAGGGTATTTCTACCAACGAGCAAGAGAGAGCGACAAAGAAATGGCAAGAAAATGTTTGAATTATGCTCGCATATGGCCAGGTGTATATTCTCTTTGGTTCTTTCGTCCAGTTGGCAATTGTCCTCCTACGTGGTGGGATCAACCTCATGCAGGACAATATAAGAATCATTGTTTTTACGAACCGACTGGAGATGAATGTCCGAAGGTATATAGCGGAAAATAGAGTAAGTAGCTTGGGACGAATATATCGGCGCTTTTCATGATATATCGGCGCAAGTGCATCATTTATCGGCGTTTTTTACAATATATCGGCGCTTCGACACAACATAAAGACCGCTCGACGATATTCGACATACGAAAAAAACACCTCATTTCCAAAATGAGGTGTTTTTTTGTTGTATTCATAGAAAATGATATTACCTCTTGTCAGCTCGCGAATAATGAATGGAGATAAGAATTAGAATATTTTCCCTTAAAGAATACATAATAAAAAATAGTTATGAAATGCAGAAAGGGATGGAGTTTATGTTTAAGTTTCTGAAACCATTAAAAGGTAAACGCAATTCAAAGTCTTTTCAAATAAACAATAATACTCATTTTCAGGAAAAAAACATAGAAGATTCTCCCTTGGACGTTAATTTATCTAAGAACATAGCTCAACTTCAACAACTCTTCTGTCAATCTCCTGATTTGGTCATTCGTCCGTTTCCAATCACAGTCGATGGATTAGAAGCAGCTTTAGTCTATTTGTCTGGCTTAACAGACAAGCGATCGATTCAAAATCATGTTTTAAGTCCTTTGATGAATAGCGTCCGTGATCCTAACATGGATCTGCCCATTACATTAGGGCAGGTCAAAGTCGTCGATACGTGGACCAAAATTGAAAGTGCTATTTTGGAAGGAGATAGCGTTTTATTTATTCACGGCCAGACTACAGCGCATCAATTAGATACGAAAGGATGGCCGCAAAGAAATATTGAAGATTCTAGGAATGAAATATCACTAAAAGGTGCTCATCAAGGGTTTGTAGAAACTGGAAGTCAAAATATCGCATTGATTCGGAGATACATTCCTCATCGAGAATTAATGTTAAAAGAGATTACAATTGGTGTGCGGGGTAAAACGAAGATTTCCATTTTATATTTGAAAGATGTAGCTTCCGAAGATGTGCTGAAAGAATTGGAAACACGGATTCAAGATATTATGGTGGACGCTGTCATTAGTACGGGTGAACTTATCGAGTTCATTGAAGATAATCCGTATTCACCGTTTCCTCAATTTATATTAACTGAAAGACCTGATTTAGCTGTATCTCACATTCTCCAGGGAAGATTTGTGATTGTTGTAGATCATTCTCCAAATGTATTGATTGCTCCGACAAATTTTATATCCTTTTTTCAAGGAGTTGATGATTACGGGACACGTTGGTTAGTTGCCTCGTCTATTCGGATACTTCGTTTCATCGCTTTTATGATTGCTCTATTTTTGCCTGCGAGTTATGTTGCGTTTATTTCCTTTAATTTTGAAGTCATTCCTGTGGAGCTTTTTTTATCTATTGCGGAATCAAGAACGCGCGTACCATTTTCTCCAGTTATGGAAGCACTGCTTATGGAAATGACTTTAGAAATGATGAGGGAAGGAGCTTTGCGGCTACCTACTCCTATCGGTCAAACAGTTGGAATTGTAGGGGGGATTATCATTGGACAGGCGGCTGTTCAGGCGGGAATTGTAAGCAACATTATGATTATTGTTGTTGCTGTTACAGCCATCGCTTCCTTTATCATTCCGAATTATGATATGGGAGCGGCAGTCAGATTGTTGCGATTTCCTATGATGATATCAGCTGCTTTGTTTGGAATTGTAGGAATTGTTATCGGGTGGATGACATTAATTGCGCATCTCATCAGTCTTGAATCGTTAGGTACTCCTTATGGGACTCCGTTAGCACCATTTCGCTTTGCGGATATGAAGGATGCTTTTGTACGCTTTCCTCTATGGGCAATGAGAAGTCGTCCTAAGGGTACGAGAGCTATTCAATCTATTCGCCAAGGAAAAAACCACAATAAAAGGTGAAACTATGAAAAAGTATGCCTATAATGACATCACTCTTATGCAGTATATTTTTATAATTAATGGAATGCAGGTGGCAACTGGAGTTTTATCTCTCCCACGAGTGCTTGCAGAAAAAGCTGGAACAGATGGATGGATAGCTATACTTATCGGCTGGGTATTCTCCACAATATCCGGTATTTTTATAATTAAAACATCTGCAAGATATCCAGAGGACACGCTTTATGACATTCTTATACGATTGTTTGGAAAAATAGTTGGGAAAGCACTAGTTGTTATTTACACGATATACTTCGCTTGTTATTCCGGTATCGTTCTTGTGAACGCTATGCTTTATCTTAAGGCGTGGCTTCTCCCGAAAACGCCTGATTATATCATTATATTTTTGTTTTCAATTCCTATTTTTCTTGTTGCACGCAACGGCCTTCGTATTATAGGACGATACTGCGAACTCGCTTTTTATATGATGCTTTGGATTCCGCTGTTTTTTTTGATACCGCTAAGAGGTGGTTGGAGTTGGCTGCCTTTCTTTCCATTGTTGAAGGATGGATGGAATCCGATATTGACAGCTGTGCCAACTACTATTTTTGCATATTTAGGATTTGATATTACGTTCTTTTTGTATCCTTTTTTACAAAAAAAGCAGTACGCGGTCCATGGATTCGTTATTGCAAATACTTTGACGATGTTATTCTATCTGTTTGCTACTCTTGTTTGCTTTTCCTATTTTAGCCCTGATAGCATTACAGAATTTAACCAACCAGTACTAAATTTACTTAAAGTAATTGAATTTCGTTTTTTAGAACGCTTTGACATGGTTTTATTAGCTGTTTACTTAATTGTTGTTTCCACAGCCTGGATCCCTTGCATATACTGCGCTGTATTTTGTTCTAGTCAATTACTTGGAAAAGAAGATCATAGCTCTCACGTCATTGTTTTATTATTGTGCATTATCGGTTTCGTATTTTTGACCCATCCTACTTGGAATCAATCTGAGGTTTGGCAACAGGCAATATCAAATGCTGGATTAGGATTGACGTATATATCACCTGTGATTTTATGGATGTACAGCTGGGTATATGAGAAGTATAGCCGGAGGGGGATACATTGAAAAAGAAGGTACTATGTTGCATTTTGTTATTGACGTTCACGATGACGGGATGCTTTGATCAAACAAATGTTGAAGATGTTTCTCTTACTCTTATACTTGGTATTGATTTAGATCGCAATAATAATTTATTGGTATACATGTCAAGTCCTGTGTTTAATAAAGAAGCACAGATAAAGGAAGAAAATTCTGGTGTAAAGTCTGTTACGGTTCGAAAGTCTAGACAGAAATTTGATGCTACGGTTATGGCGCTAACATCGGGAAGCAAAACTCAAGTCTTCTTAGTTGGAAAACGGCTGCTAAAACGAAAAAACTGGGAAGATTACCTTGATCCATTTTACCGTGATCCAAAAAATACGGTTACTGCACGGGTTGTCGCTGTAGATGGACCTGTTTCGGACGTAATTTTTTATAGACCAAAAGATAAGCCTCGGCTCCCTTTGTATTTATCAAAATTAGTTGATACCGCCTATTTAAGAAATGTTACGGTAAAAACAACTCTTCAAAAATTTCATCAACAAATGACAGATAAAGGGATGACAGCGAGTATTACCGAGATGAAAAAAAAGAATAGAGTATGGGTGACAGGAACGGCTTTGTTGGACGAAAAAGGCAGATATAAATTAACGCTAACACCGGATGAAAACAGATTATTACGTATTTTACAGCATGAAACTAAAGGTGAGTTTCTATTTACACTGCCAATCAAGCCGAAAACGGATGATCGTAATAAAGATTGGATCAGCTTTGCTGCTCAAAATATCAAGGTAAAGACAAAGGCAAAATATGACGGTCGTTTTATATTTAATACAGATGTAAAGATGAGAATCATCATTACAGAACGGCTTTTTCCGTTCAATACAAGAAAGGACGCAGCAAAGCTGCAAAAAGCTATTGAAACTAAGCTGGAAGCTGATTTCAAGCACTTAATAAAGAAAATACAAGCAGCCGAAATCGATCCTTTTGGACTTGGTAAATATGCAAGAACTTACACATATCCAGAGTGGAAAAAAGTCCAAAATCAATGGGATAAGGAATTGGCAAAGGGAGATGTAAATGTCAAGGTAAGTGTAAAAGTTGCTGGGATGGGAACGATTAAGTAATTAAGATACGGATGAAAATTGAGTATAATTTGCAAGCCCCTTCAGAAGATCTGAAGGGGGCTTTTCTAATGTGAAAGTAAATTAAAGTGGTAATACTTCTTCTAGATGTGTATTTAGTTCAGATACAAATTTATCAACATCAGGGTTCTTTATTACATTATAGCAAGCGAAGCTCTTTAACGGTTTCATACCGATAAACTCTTGCATCCGGTGTAAATGACTGAGTGCGTCCTCTAAGCTTTTTCCTCCAAAGAATTGTGTTGGATCGTTAAATGCTTTTTCGGGAGCGTTCCATGTAGTCGAGAACATATAGTGTTTATCAGTTAATAATCCGCCTCTTCCGTATTGCTCAGAGCCTTTGAAAAATAATCCGTAAGCATATACCTCATCCATGTATGTTTTCAGTAATCCTGGAACATTGAACCAATAAATAGGTGTTTGGAAGATTAGAATATCAGCCCATAAAAACTTATTTTGTTCTTCTTCGATATCATATCCGTTTTGAATGACTGTTGTTTGTACATGATTCTCGGGACTTAATATATTCACCATGTTGTCTGTTAATGTTTTGTTTAGTTTTCCTTCCGCTGATCTATATGTTTGATGCCCGTTTATAATAAGTATATTTTTCATCTTTATTTTTCCCCTTTATACGATAATGTGTTAGCGATTCTAAAAACTTCGAAATCTTTCAAAGTAGTTTTATTTTTAAGTACGATACCGAGTCGTTGCATGAGAATAAGATGATCCTCTAAGTGCCAATCTTCAATAATTTTCTATCCTCATTTTCAATACCCCCTTATTTCTAAAATAGCGTCTAGTCGCTAATGATATTGTATGTATAGTTGATTCCTTTTGGAAAGTAGTGATATTTATTTCATATAGTTACCGTAAGGATAGAATTGTGATAGCATAAAGGAAATCAGTCAAAAAATTTTTAGGAGTGTGTTTCTATGAGTAGCATGGATCCAATTGAATTAACAAAAGGAACACCAGGGCAAGTTTGTCCCATTGCGAAAACACTTGACGTGATCGGAACAAAGTGGACTTTTTTAATTATTCGAGATCTTCTTATTGAAGGAACGATGCGATTTAGCGATTTACAAAAATCAATGGATGGAATCAGCCCGAAAACCCTCTCACTTCGTTTGAAGGAACTTGAAGCACAAGGGATCGTGGAAAGAACGGTATACCCAGAGGTTCCTCCGCGGGTAGAATACAAATTAACAGAGAAAGGAAAACAATTAGAAAGTATTTTTATTGAATTAAAGCGCTTCGGGTTAACATTATAAAGAGCTTTGAAACGAGATAAAAAATAAATTTTTTGTGCGTACATTTCTTGCTAAAAAAGAAACTTTCTAAAATGTAACTATGTGAATTTAATATCACTACTTCCAAAAATAAAGTATTAGAAATACAATAACCTCAGCAAAACAAAACAAGAAAAACTGGGGGAAATGAACATGTTAAGTAATAAAAAGATTGTAATTATCGGTGGAAGTTCTGGAATTGGTTTAGAAACAGCGAGACTTGCACTCCTGCAAGATGCTGAGGTTATCATTGCTAGTCGTTCTGAGGAAAAGTTACAGAGAGCGAAGGATCATTTAGGAGGAAACGTAACAGTTTATACGCTGGATACAACGCAAGAACAACAAGTTCAATCCTTTTTTGAACAAGTCGGTACGATGGATCATTTAGTTGTTACAGCGGCAGAAACATCCGGGGGCTCTTTTATTGACACAGATACAGCTGCAGCACGTCAGTTGTTTGAAAATAAATTTTGGGGACAATTCTATTCTGCAAAATATGGTGCATCAAAGATTGCTGAGAATGGCTCCATCACTTTATTTTCCGGAGTTGTTGCTTATAAATCTATGGTTGGGTCTGCAACGCTTGGTGCAGTCAATGCAGCCGTTTCTAATCTTGGCCAAACGTTAGCGTTAGAACTAGCTCCTATTCGAGTGAATGTTGTTTCTCCTGGAATTATTGATACACCGTCACGCAGTAAAATGGCAGAAGAAGCGCGTAATAAATTCTATACTGACTTAGGAAACAAACTTCCTGCAAGGCGAGTAGGTAAGGCTGAAGATGTAGCGAAAGCTGTACTATATGCGATGCAAAACGGTTTTGTTACGGGAACGGTTCTTCATGTTGAAGGTGGGCATACTTTGATTTAGTAGATTAAGATGAATTTATATTTAGTATAAAGGGAAAACGCTATTCTTTTGTGGAAACATACAGAGAGAATAGCGTTTTTTATGAATTTATCGATGTTTGATAAATTTCAGTTGTAGACTGAAAAGGGGAAAATCCCTTTTATAAATTCCGTTAGCAACATTTATTTTTGCTTAACCAATCCTCTTTATAAAGAGCATAGTGATTTTCCGTAAAAACTTGGTTGTACTTAGTAAACAACCGTTTTATTTGTTTTTCTAATTGAAATCCCATGTTCTCCATGGAACTACATGAATTTATGTTATTATTCCAAGCTTGTGCATGAACTTCATCCACCTTTAATGTCGAAAACACATAATGATATATTAAAGTTCTAGCTTCACGAGCAATTCCTTGTCGCCAAAATTCACGTGCGATTCGCTGAGCTTCTGAAGCAATCACTAAATGATTATTCTCATCCTCTGTTGGTACAGTAATCCAATACGTGCCTATCATTTCTCCTGAACTTTTTAATATAACAGACCAAGCAATCATATCTTCTAGGTCTTTATACTTCTGAAGCAATTGTTTAATTTCATCAGCATTTACAGGAACTGTGTTTCCTGTCCAATGATGCATTTCAGGATCTTTCATGGTCTCATACCACTGCTTATAATCCTTTTCTGGATCTATTGGACGCAGTAGTATGTTTGTTCCTTCTAATATAGGTATTGTTATAAGCGACATAATTCATCTCCCTTTGTTATTGAGATGTAAACCAATAATTCATTTGTATCAAACAGAATAAATTTTGGGGTTCCCATATGTCATACATCTACTATTTAGTCTAATACTTTTGTTTTTACCTTATTTAGCAGTCGAACTAAACAGTCTACATACTATGAGTTTTGTCTATGGCTTCACGTAGTGCTTTAGCTAATTTGATTGGATCGTCATTTGCCCAAAAATGCATAAAAAACAGTCGGGGATTCTCGGTTAACATGTGATTATGTACAGCCGTTACTTCAATATCGTATTTACGTAACGTACTTGCAACAGGATTTATCTCTTCTGCAGTAAGCACAAAATCACCAGTTATGGCTGCTTTTCCATTTTTCGTCGGCTGAAAATTGATTGCTGTTGCTACCCCCATAGCAGGAGGAATTTCCATGCCATTTTCCATGATTTTTTCTAACCGTGGAATACTTACGTGATAAACACCACCACTAACTGTACCTTTATGTCTAAATATTTTATCAAGCTTCTGTTGATCAATGGAAAAGGCATGCGAATCATTCGGTAATTTGTTGTTCCATGGTATTGTTGTTAGTTTCATTGCGGATTTAATCCCTTTAGCTAATTGAACTGGATTACCATACCCTTTCACATGCAAATACATAATACGTGTTGACTCTCCTAGTAAATGATTGTGTAGTGCAGAAACTTGAATTCCTTGTTGGAAAAGTTGATCCATGACAGGTTGAACTTCATTTTCTGTAAGAACTAAATCACCCATAACCATCGCTTGACTACCCATTTGTTTAAAGGCGGTCCAGCCCCCCAAGGCTAAACTTGCTCGGATTGATATTCCCTTTACACTTACTTGTAAATCACTACGTGGAAGGCTGATATAAAAGACTTCACCTGGCTTCATCGCACCTGATTTTCCCATTGTTTTCTCAACTAGTTTCCAGTTTACTTGCTGCGATAAACGATTTGTTGAATGACTGTAATTAGGAGAAGAAGGGTTCTCCATCGCTTGAATCAAGGAATTCGATGGAAAATCATAAATTATAACAACAACTAAAAAAGTAACTATAATATACTTCCACTTATGCATAGATTAACTCCTTTTTAGATGTATGGTGAAATATTAGGAAACGATATTATAATTCCCCATTCATCTTTTTTCTTACACATAAAAGCTCGTTAGTGAATGAGCTTTTTTATTCTCGATTACGTCTCGATTCTTTTGTTGCATATAAAAAAGGTTAATTGATATAGCTAGTAGGAGAAAACAAATACTTAAGAATTTCATAAGCCAATGAGGGGAAACGGAATGACTGGTTCAGTGCTGTTAGATGAACAAGGCATCTTCGTTAGGACTAATCATTCCTTTTAGAAATGGAATGCACATTTATTATTATGACTTTTATACAACTCATGTTAAGGGAGTGAATCGACCTGCTTCAGAGAATAGATGCGGTCTGATATAAGAGCTATTATGTAAAAAAGGTTAGAAATGCCCTTATAGAAACAGAAATAGGGAGGATTGATGAGAATTCCTCCCTGATATAAATAAAATCAAACTATTTTTTTAATACTTTAAATGCTGCTCTTATTTTTCTAGCAAACTCTAATGGTGGTTCAACTGATTCAAAATGCATATACATAGCCCGTGGTTCTTCAAATAACCAATGATTATGAAGTGCTGTAACGATAATGTCTCTTTTTCGAAGTTCAGTTAATAATGGATTAACCTCTTCTTGTAAAAGAACTGTTTCCCCTAAATTCAACGCATTTCCTTTACTATCAACATCTTCAAACGAAAAAAACTGTGGGTTAACCAGTGGAGAGTGTGTTCTACGTCCAAGAATAGTAATTTTAATATCACGAAACTTTTGTACTAAGCAGACCCCTTCTGGAGTAACTGTTGCAGATCCACCTAAGATTTTCCCAAATTCTTTACATAAGTCACATATAGAGTCATTTGAACGATGACTATTTGAACCCATAAAAAACCTTCTTTCCGTAAATATTTGGGGTTTATATAATCAATTCCCTCTAGTAAAGTATTCATAGTATAGAGAAAAGGCTTGGACTATTTACGTACTATTAATAGAATTAATATAAATATTTTAATAGTTTTATATACTTAAGAATTCTAAAAGCTCAATATTTCCTATTTCAAAAAACAAGAGCAGTCTTTTCGACCTCTCTTGTTCCATAAATTTTAACTTCCTTTTCCTTTAATAAGCTGTTTTTTCTGAATTATATGATAACATGAAAGAAAAGGGGGCATACAAAAATGGAACGTCTACAAATTGGAGATATACAAGTGACATGGCTGCGAGGAGGAAATACGCATTTAGATGGCGGAGCGATGTTTGGCGTTGTGCCGAAAGCGCTTTGGTCACGTAAATATAGCCATAACGATAAAAATCAAATTTATTTACGAACAGATCCATTGTTGCTGCAAACGAAAGATGGAAATATGCTCATAGATTCAGGTATGGGAAATAACAAAATGAATGAGAAGATGAAACGAAATCAAGGAGTGACAGAAGAGTCATCTGTTGAACAATCGCTCGCTCAGCTCGGTTTGAAAGCGGAAGATATTCAGTATGTTCTTATGACGCATCTTCATTTTGATCATGCCTCTGGTTTAACGAAATGGGAAGGTGAAAAGCTTGTCCCGACGTTTCCGAATGCAAAAATATATGTATCGCAAACAGAATGGGACGAAATGAGAAATCCGAATATCCGTTCACGCAATACATATTGGAAAGAAAATTGGGAGCCAATTGTACATCAAGTACATCTCTTCACAGAGGAAGTTAATGTTACAGATGAAATCAGAATGGTTCATACAGGCGGACATAGTGATGGACATGCGGTTGTCATTGCGCAAAGCCAAAATGAAACATTGCTGCATTTAGCAGATCTACTGCCAACACATGCGCATCAAAATGTATTGTGGGTCATGGCGTATGATGATTATCCAATGACATCAATTGATAATAAACAAAAATGGATGAAATACGGAACAGAGCAGAAAGCGTGGTTTACGTTCTACCACGATGCATATTACCGTGCGGTGAAATGGGACGAAGAGGGGCATATGGTAGAAAAATTAGAACGTAAAGAAGTAGAAGTACCGAGCGAAGTGTAATGGAGTAAAACTTGAATCAGTAAACATGAAGCGAATGAAAAGATAACTCATATGAGTACATGCAAAGTATCGGTCTACACTGACCGATACTTTTTATGTATTAGAAAAAATTCTGAAAATATAGACATTTACACATGAATGTTTTATAGTAGTTAATACAATAACTACTATAAGGGAGGACTTATGGAAGAGAAAGCAATTATTGAATTGCAAAAACATGGATTTTCAAAATACGAGTGTAAGGCCTATATAGGTTTATTGAAATCACCAGCCATCACTGGCTATGAATTAAGTAAGCGTTCTGGCGTCCCGCGCTCAATGATTTATGAGGTATTGGGAAAGTTACTTGATAAAGGAGCAATTCAAACTGTTCCTTCTGATCCCATTGTTTATAAACCTGTTGAGCCGAAACAGTTGCTCGCTCGTCTTAAAGAAGAGATGAATACATCATTAGAAGTGCTAGAATCGTCCCTTACAACATTAGAAAGTGATCAGAAAGTGGATGTCGTGACTAGAATTGTTCAGTATGAACATATTGTTCAAGAAATGCTTTCGATGATTCGAGATGCAAACAAAGAACTTTGGTTATCCATTTGGTCTCCTATTGTGAAAGACATTGAAAAAGCCGTTCGAGAGAAAGAAGGATCAATCCCTATTTTTACAGTTTTATTTGGAGCAGAAGATAAGACGCTAGGACACACGTATCATCACAACTATATGGCACCGGACATTGTTAGTAAACGTATGGGCGGGTATTTGACCATTCTTATTCGAGATGAAGAAGAAGCCTTAATTGCTAAGTTTAGCGACAGAGGTTCAGAGTGGGCTGTGAAGTCAACTGATCCTGCTCTCGTTCTTATCGCTACTGAATACATTCGGCACGACATTATGGTAGAAGAGATTACAGCTGCGTTCGGTCCTGAAAAGCTAGATGAGCTATGGAAAAAGCGAGAAGATTTAATTCATGTCATGACGGGAAGAAACAGCTTAGCGTAAAGCTGTTTTTTATCCCGCATTAACGGGCAGTAAGTCCCCCACCTTAAGGCTGAGAGAAGCAAGGAAGATAGGTGGGGAATAACTGTCCGTAAAAGCCCGATTGGTTCAACTAACCATCAATGGGAGGTGAAAAACCCCCCACTGATGGAAGTTTCACTTTATCATAAAACAAAAGTCGTTATAACTATAACTACTTTGGGGGGATTAGATGTATGCAAAATTAAAATTTGCCATCTCTATGGCTATCTTTGGTTCAATCGGTTTATTTTCAATAGAAACAGGTCTTCCATCGATTGAATTGGTTTTTGTGCGTTGCCTCTCTGCAAGCATTCTTTTAGGAGCAATATGGGGGTTTCGTGCATTAACAACGAAACAGCAGCACAACAATTCTATTCCGCGCCGGGAGTACTTACTCGCCTTACTATGTGGTGTATTTCTTGTTATAAACTGGGTCTTTTTCTTTCGCTCTTTTGAAGTAATGCCTATTACTGTGGCAGTATCCATTTATCATTTAGCACCTGTTATTGTGCTTTTATTAGGCTCCTTTATCTTTAAAGAAAAAATAACAGGAACAGGTTTATTATTTTTCTTTGTTTGCTTTGTAGGAACACTGTTAGCCGGAGGGATTCATCAACATACAACCGTTGCTGGATTTTTGTCCACAGGTGTTCTCTGGGCGTTTGCAGCAGCATTCTTCTATGCACTTACTTCAATCACGGGAAAGGGAATTCAAACACTTAGCCCGTTGTTAACAACGGTTATTCAAACGAGTTTAGGTGTTTTATTATTGATTCCATTCGTAGATTGGTCAAAGTTTATGCATCTTACCACTGAAAATTGGTTCTATATCCTTGTTACAGGATTTATTCATACAGGATTCGTATTTTATTTGTTTTTCAGTAGTTTGCGAGAATTAAAGGCTCAAACCATTGCTATTTTAGTCTTTATTGATCCGATTGTTGCAATCTTACTGGATGTTACTATTTTGAATTACCATCCTGATGTCTATCAGCTTCTTGGGATTTTGCTAGTGTTTGTAGGGATTAGTTATTCTCCTAAAAAAGAAAGACGATTAGCAGCGGAAGCGTGAGTAGTAAAACTTTAATCAAATTTTTTTATAAAATGAGGTTGTATATACTTATGTTAAGAGCATGTTTTGATTAATCTTTTATCTAAACATGCTCTTTATATTTGAACTTATATCAAAGTTGAAAGCGTTAATTTAATCAAACTTTATTTCAAAGCTACATGATTGTATGGATATAAGATTATGTTAGCTTGATAACGATGCTTGGTTACTAGAGTTGAAAAATTTTAGTTTTATGATGATCAATAAAAACGAAAGCAGTGTAAATGTGAATCCGCTCCAGATAAGCTGGTGAATGCCTAATCGAGAAATGAACCAGCCGCCAATAGAGGTTCCTAAAGTAATTCCAAGGTTGGAAAACGAGACGAATAAGCTATTGCCAAATTCCGGAGCTTCTTTTGCTTCACTTATTAACCATGCTTGACCAACAATTAAACCGCCGGAATGTACGATTCCCCAAATGAATACCATAAAAATCATCGGAACAAGATAAGACCCTAAATAATAAACCAATAAATAAACGACTGAATATAAAATTGGAAAAAATATTATGGTATTTACTATACTTTTTTGAAGAAAAACTCCAAATAAATGATTACCTAAAATCATAGTGACACCAAATATGAATAGCATGATACTGATGAGAGAGCTGTTCATGTCAGTTACTTTTGCAAGGTACTCGGCAAAGTAACTGTATACTGAAAACATGGCTGCAAAAAGAAAGGTAACAGTTGCGATATTTAACCATAATGCTGATTTACGCAATATGCGAATTTGCTTGCCAAAAGACATTTTTTCTTCAACGGGCATAGAAGGAAGCAAAATCAATATTCCGATAAATGCGAGAGCATTTACAAATGCTCCAAATAGGAATGCAATTTCTAATGAAAACTGTTCTGCAAGGTAAGAAGTCAATGGTACACCTAAAGCAAATCCAACAGTAATTCCCGTAAAAACTTTTGTAACTGCTTGACCGCTTTTTTCTGGAGGGACAAGTTTTGCAGCAGTTACAAGAGCGATTGAAAAGAAGAGTGGGTGAAGTGCTGCTGGTAGAATACGAAAAATGAGCATAACTTCAAATTGTGTTGTATAAGCGTAAATCATATTAGAGATAGCAAAAATAGATATTGCTGTTAATAAAAGTATTTTACGATTAATCCCAGATACGAGCAGTATTAAAAATGGTCCAGAGATCGCAACAACTAGAGCAAATATACTTACTAATAATCCGGCTTGTGCAGTTGAAATTCCAAATTTTTGAGTGATTTGTGGTAATACGCCGACAATACTCATCTCTGTTGTAATAATTCCAAATACACCTACTGCTAGCATAATAATAAGTAGATGGTTTACTGTTTTCATTTATAAAAATCTCCATTCTTATATTGATTTTAAAAGTCTGTATACATAAATGCTTAAAATTTATAGGGATCCAATTCATTAACATAAAAAATAGTTGGATATTGTTGCAAGGAGATATCGCTAAAAATGTCATCGTTCTTTTGTTTATGTACGGAATTTCCAAACATACAATAACAGATATCTGTATAATTAGATATGAAATCTTAAAAAAAATCCTCCTTTCTATTTGTCTTGCATGAACGGGCAGTAAGGTTCCTTTCACAAAATGGTGAGGGCCTGTAAAAGCAGAATTCGAGAAGACTAAGAATCAGTGGGGGTGAAGAAAACTCCCACTGATTCAAGTTTCACTCTATAATTCGTTTTGGACGTAATCGGAAAATTCTTGTATTGTTTTTTCATTTCGCCGATAATACGTCCATTTCCCAATTCGTTCGGATTCTAATAATCCTGCTTTTTTCATCGTTAATAAATAACTAGAAACAACAGATTGGGCTAAGCCAGTTTTGAGTTGGATATCTCCTACACATACTCCAACTTGAAAACTAATTCCTTGTTCTAAATAAGGTTTTTCGTCAAAAAACTTTTCTGGATTCTTTAGCCATAATAAGATTTGACTTCTAGTATCATTTGATAATGCTTTATAAATTAATGAAGGTTCCATAACAACAATTATATCTACTTTTATAGATTTGTAAATAGGAGATGCTGTAGCTGCCTGGTATAAAGAAGAAGAGCGAAAGAAAGATCCAACATATAAGAAACAAATTGCTCCTCAATTTGAATATAATCAATTTGTTCGTGACTTTTTTGCGGATTCAAACAATAAAGGAAAAAGTCATGAAGAAGCGATTAAAGCTTGGAACACCATTAAGAAACTTCCCGGAAGTAATAAACATACGCCTAACCATTAGTATCTTAAGCACCTCTGAGTATTTTTTGTGATATGAAAAAACAAGCATTTGTTTGGCATTTTTAAATTATCGAGGCCAATAGGCGTTTTCTCTAAGTTTTGTTGTAACTATTTGTCGAAATGTTCGCCTCTAAAACATTCTGAAAATTGTTATAATAACCCCAAGCTATTCCATTTTTTATAAGAAGATAACAAAAAAATGAAAGCGTTTTAATGGATGGGGAGGGGAAATGTATCGTGTATATGACGATTGGGAAGCTGCTGGAATTAACGGTTGGAAGTTATCCGAATAAGGAAGCAATTGTTGAGCCGGAAAAACAGGTTCGCTGGACGTATGCAGAGTGGAACGAGCAGGTAAACAAACTTGCCCATGCACTTCAGCAAAGCGGGATACGAAAGGGTGACCGCGTTTCGACATTTCTTTTTAATAGTAGTGCGCTGGCAACGACATGTTTTGCCTGTGCAAAAATTGGGGCTGTATTCAATCCAATTAATTTTCGGTTAAAGCCGCAAGAACTTGCTTATATATTAGAAGACGCTTCTCCTAAAATCGTACTTTTTGAACAGCAATTATCCTCCCAAGTACAAAGCATTCATACACAATTTCCTCACATTCAGTTTTGGTACATTGATCAAGATCAGCCAACGTTTTCTATTTCTTATGAAGAAAAAGTATCTAGTGCCACGCCATATTTTGAAAAAATAGAAGTAAAAGAAGATGATATTTGTTCCATTATGTATACAAGCGGAACAACGGGTTATCCAAAAGGTGTGCTTCATCGTCACCGAGAGATTATTGATCAAAGTTTGATGGGCGTTGCTTATTTACATTACACGGAAAATAGCCGCGGCCTTGTAACAGCGCCGATGTTTCATTGCGCGGAGCTGCATTGCTGCTTTATTCCGAGAGTACATAGCGGTGCAACAAATATCATTCTTCATCATTTTGATGCAAAGCTTGTCTTAGAGACAGTTCAAAGTGAAAAGGTGACTGTTATGTTTGCGGCACCGACAATGTGGAATATGATACTGCAAGAAGATTTGTCACAGTATGATTTATCCTCACTTCAATACGGTTTATATGGAGCGGCGTCGATGGCACCTGCACTTGTGAAAGCTTGCGATGCAAAATTGAATGTTTCATTAGTACAAGCTTACGGAATGACAGAGATGGGACCAGCCGTTACGTTTTTACGTGAGCATGAGCAGCTTTCAAAAGTTGGTTCGGCAGGAAAGGCTGGGTATAATCATGAAATTCGCATTGTCCGTCCGAACGATGATGGACCGTCTGAACCGGATGATGTATTACTTCCATATGAAATTGGAGAAATTATTATAAGAGGTTCGTGTGTAATGGCAGGGTATTACAACAATAAAGAAGCGACAGAAAAGGCTTTATATAAAGGGTGGTATCATTCAGGCGATTTAGGGTATGTAGATAGCGATGGGTATTTATACGTTGCAGACCGCGTTGATGATATGGTCGTGAGCGGCGGTGAGAATATTTATCCGCGTGAAGTTGAGGACTTTTTGTATACGCATGAAAGTGTGTTAGACGTTGCGGTGCTGGGAGAGAAGGATGAACTGTGGGGACAGCGGGTTGTTGCGTATGTCGTTTCGAAGGACGGGTCTCTTACAGAAGAAATGCTAGATGAATATTGTAAACAAAGCGATAAACTTGCTGATTATAAACGCCCGCGCAAGTATGTATTTACGGAGCAGTTGCCGAGAAATGCGAGCGGGAAAATTCAAAAGTTTATTATACGTAGTGAAGGGCAGAGGTGAAAAAATAAGGAGAGAATACGATGAAGCATGCGTATTTGGAGGAGGAGCATCACATTTTCCGTGATGCCTTCCGTAAATTTTTAGAAAAGGAAGCGTATCCGCACTATAACCAATGGGAGAAAGACGGTATTATTCCGCGTTCCTTATGGAAAAAGATGGGCCAAAATGGCTTTCTTTGTCCGATGGTAGAGGAGAAATACGGCGGAGCTGGAGCAGATTTTGGATATTCAGCTGTGATAAATGAAGAGTTAGAAAAGGTTGGTTCTAGTTTAGTAGGAATTAGTCTCCATAATGATATTGTCGTTCCTTATTTAACAGCATATGGAACAGAAGAGCAAAAGAAACGTTGGCTTCCAAAATGTGTGAGCGGTGAATACATTACTGCAATTGCGATGACAGAGCCGGGAGCAGGTTCTGATTTAGCTGGTATTCGCACAACAGCACGAAAGGAAGGAGCTCATTATGTTGTAAACGGAGAAAAAACATTCATTACAAATGGCATTCATGCAGATTTAGTCGTTGTTGTTTGTAAGACGGATTCTACTGTAAAGCCAGCTCATAAAGGAATGAGTTTGCTTGTTTTAGAGAGAGGAATGGAAGGATTTAAAAGAGGGAAAAAATTAGAAAAGGTTGGATTACATAGCCAAGATACAGCAGAACTTATTTTTGAAGATGTGAAAGTTCCTGCCTCTAATTTGTTAGGAGAAGAAGGAAAAGGTTTTTATTATTTAATGGACAAATTGCAGCAAGAGCGCCTCGTTGTCGCGATTGCTGCCATAACTGCAGCAGAAGTGATGCTGCGTTTAACAAAGGAATATGTAAAAGGGCGAAAAGCATTCGGAAAGAGTATAAGTGATTTTCAAACTGTTCAATTCAGACTCGCAGAAATGTATACAGAAATTGAAATTGGCCGCACATTTATTGATGAATGTATTAGGGCACATATGCATGGGGAAAACATCGTTACCAAAGTATCGATGGCAAAGTGGTGGATAACAGACCTTGCGAAGAAAGTAGCGGCAGAGTGCATGCAACTGCACGGCGGGTATGGATATATGGAAGAATACGAGATTGCAAGGCGGTACCGTGATATTCCAGTAAGTGCGATCTATGCCGGAACAAACGAAATTATGAAAAGTATTATCGCGAAAAGTATGGGATTGTAATGAAAGAGGAATGGGAGGAGAAACGATGATTCAAAATATTGCAGTAATTGGTGCCGGAATTATGGGAGGCGGTATTGTCCAAGCATTAGCGATGGGCGGAAAGTGTGTGAAAATGTATGATGTATCGGAAGAAAGTTTACAAAAAGCATATAAGGCGATTACCACAAGTTTAGATCGCTTTGTAAAAGCTGGGCGTATGGGTGAAGAAGAGAAAGAGCAGATTCTAGCTAATATTGTTTCTACGATTACGTTAGATGAAGCATGTAAAGATGTAGAACTTGTTATTGAAGCTGCACCTGAAAATTTGCAGTTGAAAAAAGAGATTTTTAAACAGCTAGATAGCTATGCTTCTCAGGCTACTATTCTTGCGACAAATACATCTGAATTAAGTGTAACGGCGATTGCAAGTGCGACAAACCATCCAGAGAAAGTAGTAGGGATGCATTGGTTTAATCCAGCGCCTGTTATGAAACTCATTGAAATTGTGAAAGGGGTTGATACAGAGGAACATACAATACAAGCAGTGAAAGAATTAGCAGAAGAGATTGGAAAAGAAACAGTTGTTGTGAAAGATGTGCAAGGATTTGTCACTTCAAGAGCAATTGCAGTGCATTTGTTAGAGTGTATGCGCATGTATGAAGAAGGAGTAGGAAGTAAAGAGGAAATTGATAAAGCAATTAAACTCGGCTTGAATTATCCAATGGGTCCGTTTGAGTTAGCGGATTATGTTGGATTAGATACGATGCTATTTGCAAGTCAAGGCTTAAGCGAAGCGTTTGGTGATAGATTCCGCGCTCCGCAAACACTTGTAAAACTTGTAGAGGCAGGACATCTTGGCCGGAAAACGGGAAAAGGGTTCTATGATTATCAAAAAGGGAAAGTGGGAGAGAAAATATGAATCGAGAAGTCGTTATTGTTGAAGCGGTACGTACTCCAGTTGGAAAAAGAAACGGTGCTTTTCGTGAACTTCATCCAGTACAACTTGGAGCAGTTGCACTGAATGAAGTAACAAAACGTGCAAATATCGAAAAAGGAATCGTAGAAGATATTGTAATGGGATGTGTGACGCCGATTGCGGAGCAAGGTTTTAATATTGGTAGACTTGCCGCGCTAGAAGCAAATTTTCCGATTACAGTTCCTGCCGTAACGATTAACCGTCTTTGCGGTTCGGGACAGCAAGCGATCCATTTTGCGGCGCAAGAAATTAAATCTGGTGATATGGATATTACCATTGCTGCTGGTGTTGAGCATATGACGAAAGTGCCAATTTTAAGCGATGGCAATGCAAATACAATTCCGAGTAGTCTTCATGCGAAATATGAAGTTGTACATCAAGGTGTATCAGCAGAAATGATTGCTGAAAAATATGGAATTACAAGAGAGCAACTAGATAGCTATGCCTTTGAAAGTCATCAACGCGCACTACATGCGATAGAAGCAGGTCATTTTAAACGAGAAATTGTACCTGTAAATGGAATAGATAAGGAAGGAAATGCAATACTAGTTACAAATGATGAAGGGCCGCGGGCGAATACTTCTCTTGAAGCACTAGCAAATTTAAAGGCTGTGTTCAAGGAGAACGGATCGATTACAGCAGGAAATGCAAGTCAAATTAGTGACGGAGCAGCAGCGATTCTTTTAATGGACAGTGAAAAAGCGAAAGAGCTAGGATATAAAGCACGGGCGCGAATTGTGAATCAAGTTGTTGTTGGCTCAGATCCTACAATGGGACTTACTGGAGTTATTCCAGCAACGAAAAAAGTACTGCAAAAATCAAACTTAACGATTCATGATATGGACTTAGTAGAAATTAATGAAGCATTCGCTTCCGTTGTTCTTGCATGGCAAAAAGAAATGGAAGCAGATTTACATAAGGTGAATGTCAATGGCGGTGCTATTGCATTAGGGCATCCGCTTGGAGCAACAGGTGTGAAATTGATGACTTCCCTTCTCCATGAACTGGAAAGAAGAAATGGAAGATACGGGTTGCTTACGATTTGTATTGGACACGGGATGTCAACGGCAACAATTATTGAGAGAATATAACAGTAAATTTAAGTCATATATTGTCGACTCGCCGTTATGTTGTGTTGAATGGTCGATATATCATAAAAAACGCCGATATATTGATGTGATAATTAAAAGGGTGCAGAAATGAATCTGCACCCTTTTAATTAAGCAACTTTTACTTCTAAAATTGTACCTGTTTTTGCATCTACTAAAAATTCAAATCGTTCTTGTACATCGTGTAATAACGTTGTAATACCACCACGGTATACATCATAAGTAACATCATATTTTTCAAACGTCTCTGGGACCATATGGACCCAAGAACCTGTAATTTCACCTTTATGACTTAATGCTTGTTTCACCATTTTTAATGCTTTTTCAGAAGAAATGTGTGCTTGTTCTTGTACTTTATTTGCAACAACATATCCAGCCGCAAAACCTATACCAACACCAGCTAATAAGCTTTTCCAGTTCATGTATTCACCTCTATCCTATAAAAAGTTCATCTTCATAATTATAAATCAATTTACATGAAAAAAGAAGAAACTAGAAAGATTTCGAAAATTTCGTTACAATAAAAAGAGTGATTCTATTATTGGATTGAAGGAAGGATAACGCGATGAATAAAGAGACAATGGAGCTATTTCGTACGTTAACAGAGCTGCAAGGAGCTTCTGGATTTGAGCATGATGTGCGTCGTTTTATGAAGCAAGAACTGAGTAAATACTCAGATGAGATTGTGCAAGATCGTTTAGGAAGTATCTTCGGCTTAAAAAAGGGTGACGAAAATGGACCGCGCGTTCTTGTAGCTGGTCATATGGATGAAGTTGGCTTTATGGTAACGCAAATTACGAAAAACGGAATGGTTCGTTTTCAAACATTAGGCGGCTGGTGGAGCCAAGTGTTACTAGCGCAGCGCGTACAAATTATGACAGACAATGGACCAATTATCGGTGTAGTAGGTTCTGTTCCTCCTCACTTATTAAGTGACGAACAACGTGCGAGACCAATGGATATAAAAAATATGCTAATTGATATCGGTGCAGATAGCCGCGAGGAAGCGCATGAAATTGGCGTGAAACCTGGTCAACAAATTGTGCCAATTTGTCCGTTTACACCAATGGCAAATCCAAAGAAAATTATGGCGAAAGCTTGGGATAACCGTTATGGCTGCGGCCTTGCGATTGAATTGTTAAAAGAGTTAAAAGATGAAAAATTACCAAACACGCTATATTCCGGTGCAACTGTACAAGAAGAAGTCGGCCTTCGCGGTGCACAAACAGCAGCGAATATGATTCAGCCAGATATTTTTTATGCGTTAGATGCAGGCCCAGCAAACGATGCATCAGGAGATAAAACACAGTTTGGTCAAATCGGAAAAGGTGCTGTGCTTCGTTTGTATGATCGTTCTATGGTAACACACCGTGGAATTCGTGAATTTATTTTAGATACAGCAGAAACGCATAACATTCCGTATCAATATTTCGTATCACAAGGTGGTACAGATGCAGGACGCATACATACAAGTAACTCTGGTGTACCATCAGCTGTTATTGGTGTATGTGCTCGTTACATTCATACACATGCTTCGATTTTACATATCGATGATTATGCAGCTGCGAAAGAATTGCTGATTCATTTAGTAAAAGCAACAGATAAAACAACATTTGAAACAATTAAACAAAATGTTTAATATGGAAAAGGCCAAATGCGGCCTTTTCTTTTTAAATTAGGAGGTTTAACAGTGAAAGTAGCAGTCGGATCAAAAAATAAAACGAAAGTAAATGCTGCTCAGCAAGTGTTACCAGATGCTGAAATGATTTCATTGTCTGTACCATCTCATGTGTCAGCGCAGCCGTTTTCTGATGAAGAAACGCTGCAAGGGGCAAGTAACCGGGCAAAATTAGCATTAGCAGAAGGAAAAGCAGATATTGGAATTGGTTTAGAAGGCGGTGTGATGCACACAGAACACGGCTTGTTTATGTGTAACTGGGGTGCTTTAGCAACGAAAGAAGGAAAGCTATTTACCGCAGGCGGAGCACGTATGAGACTGCCAGATGAATTTATTCAGCCTCTTGAAGAAGGAAAAGAATTAAGTGAAGTGATGGATGACTATACAAAGCGGCATGACATTCGCAGCCATGAAGGAGCAATCGGCATTTTTACAAACAATTACGTAGATCGAACGGATTTGTTTGTGCATGTTGTGAAGCTATTAGTTGGACAATATATGTATGACAGAAATGAAGCATAAACCTTGCACCGTACTTCATGTATGGTAGTATATAAATACAAATTAAAAAAACGACATAAAAACCCTCTTTCTTTTTAGGGGGGCGAGAGCATCTGGCCATGCATAGAAGCGGTCAGGGCCTTTTCCTGCCACATGCAAGGGTTAAAACAAAGGTGGAAAGCGAGTGCAGGTCATGTTTTAATCTGCATAGCAGCGACTTATATGTTGATAAATCAAAATGGATTTATATATAAATTAAGATTAGATTAGTAAATATACACTTCTTTTTAGGGAGGAATAATAGATGAAATCATTAGAAAGCATGGAGCAATTTCAAGAATTGAAAAACGAAGAGAAAGTGATCTTTTTATTCTCAGCAGACTGGTGCCCGGATTGCCGTTTTATTGATCCATTTATGCCGGAAGTAGAAGAAAAATATAGCGAGTTCTCTTTCTATTATGTAGACCGTGATGAATATATCGATCTATGCATCAAATTAGACGTATTTGGTATTCCAAGCTTTGTCGCTTACAATAAGGGAGAAGAAATTGGTCGTTACGTTAACAAAGATCGTAAAACACAAGAGCAAATTGAAGAGTTTATTGAAGGGTTAAAATAAAGTGAAACTTCCGTCAGTGGGGGGTTCCCCCGTTGATGGTTAGTTGAACCAATTGGGCTTTTACGGGTAGTTATCCTCCCTATTTTCCTCGTTTCTCTTTGAATCTTGAGGTAGGGGTCTTACTCCCGCGAATAGCGGGATAAGCTGTTTCCAGCCAATTACAATGCGAAAAACAACCTCTATCTTCACATGTGGAGGTTGTTTTTTTCGGAAGGGAGGTACATCATATGAAAATGACGAGTAAAAAGATGAAAGACGAGCTCATGAAGCGCCTTGAAAGAGCAGAGTGGAGTTTTCAGTACGATAGTGAAAAGGAGACACTTCGCATTGAACAGACAGATACGGAAAAGGGAATCACGGTTTCTCTTCCGGGTATCGTAGCGAAGTGGGAGGTAAAGAAAGAGAAGGCAATTGACGAAGTTGTATATTACATAGAAGAAGCACTTGTTGCGATGCATAAAGAAGTAAAAAGTACGGCGAAAGTTTTGCCGGTCATTCGTTCAACGTCCTTTCCGAAAGAAGCGGAAAAAGGAAATCCGTTTGTCATGACAGAGCATACAGCAGAAACACGTATTTACTATGCATTAGATTCAGATAAAACATATCGCCTTATTGATCAGCGTTTGTTGCAAAAACTTGGAATGACAGAAGAACAAGTGCGTGAAATGGCATTGTTCAACGTTCGTTCTTTAAGTGCTGATTTTAAGCGAGACGAAGTCGCTGGAAATACGTTTTATTTCTTAAATACAAATGACGGCTATGACGCAAGCCGTATTTTAAACGATTCATTATTACGAGAGATGCGTAAACAAATTTCAGGTGATATGGTTGTTGCGGTTCCACACCAAGATGTATTAATTGTTGCTGATATCGAGAACAAAATCGGTTATGATATTATTGCACAAATGACAATGAAGTTTTTTGCAGAAGGTCATGTTCCGATTACATCACTTTCATTCGTATATGAAGATGGTAATTTCGAACCAATCTTTATTTTGGCGAAAAATCGGAAGGAACGAAGTGAAAAAGAGAAAGGATGAACAAAGTGAACGTTTTTTATAACCTTGAAGGTATTGGGGATACATTAATTGTTGCCCTGCAAGATATTACATTAGAAAACCGTACATTTGAGCGTAAAGGAGATGTAGCGCGCGTTTTCGATCGTGAAAGTAATGTAACAGCAGGATTCAACATTTTTAATGCTTCTTCTTATATGGAAGTAACAGAAACAGGCAATCTTACATTAACGAAAGAGCTTGTTGAAAAAATCAATGAAATTTTAGCAAAGAACGATTTTACAGAAAAAGTAGAAGCGGATCTTTCTCCAAAATTTGTTGTTGGTTACGTAGCAGAAAAAGAAAAACATCCAAATGCGGATAAATTAAATGTATGTAAAGTAGAAGTTGGGACAGAAACATTACAAATCGTATGCGGTGCGCCAAACGTTGACGCAGGTCAAAAAGTAGTTGTTGCGAAAATCGGTGCGGTAATGCCAAGCGGTATGTTAATTAAACCAGCAGAGCTTCGTGGTATTCCATCTTCAGGTATGATTTGCTCAGCACGTGAATTAGAGCTTCCAGATGCTCCACAAGAAAAAGGAATTCTTGTACTTGAAGACAGCTACGAAGTTGGACAAGAGTTTAAATTTTAAATATATGGCCCGTTAGAGCGGGATGAAAAATAGTCTCATTGTTAATGAGGCTATTTTTTTATGGTTATATATTTTCTTCGTAAAGAATTTCATTAAAAAAGGAATATACATATCCTCCGTACAATATTATAAAGTGTAAAATTACACTTTAAGGGTAGGGGATTGTATGAAAAAAATAATTGTCATATCACTTCTTAGTATCGTTGCTGCTATCGCTGTTTTGTTTTACGTTGCTTTTAACGGTAATCCTATTAGTAAATATGTAATGGAGAGAGATACAAGGTTGTATTTAGAAAAGAAGGGATATAAAAAAGATGAGATTCTTTCTATAGAATCAACATATAACATGAAACGGAATACTGACTGCATTGAAGGAACCATTACGAAGGTTGTATTTAAGGACGAGCAGAACGTAACATATATATACGTTAAGCATCGAAAGGACAATCGTATTTTACAACACTGTGAATATTATAATCACGATACAGGAACATGGGAGGTATGGGAGGTTGAATTTAATTCTAAACGTAAACATATGGAGAGAACTTGTATAAAAATGTATTGAAGTGGTCCGGTAGACGGACTTTTTTTATGTATGAGTTTTTTATTTTGATATCTAATGTAGTGATTCTCCTTTTTCGATTGAAACAGTTTTTATCTCGTAATATTTTTCACTTTTCTGTAAATAAAATGAAAGCAATTTCATCTGCACTTTTTGCCGAATGCTGATACAATAAAGGGTGTTACTATTTAGTAGAAAGAGTGGTAAGCATGCTAGATTGGATGAAAAAGCTTTTTAAAAAAGAGGAAGAAAATGAAGCAACAACATGGATAGAAGCAGAAAATTCTGTAGAGACAAAGGTTACTTCTCACATTCCTCGTGTAAACTACTACTCTGATAAACGAGAAGATGAGCGGCAAGTGTCCAAGCCATATTCAAGTGGGAATTTTCGTTTTCCATTAATTCCTGACGGAGGACTTGAGGAGAACACAATGAAATCGCCTCGGAGAGAGGAGCGCGTTATACAAGAAATACCGATTAGAGAACGACGCCAATCAAGACGAGTAGAAGAGACACAGATTGAACTGATAGAAGAGACACAGATTGAACCGATTATTCAAGAGGTAACGAAAGCAAAGTCTACTTCTGGAGAAGAAAGTCACCGAAGACCGTTTCGTCCAACAGAAATGATTTCTCCGATTTTTGGATATAAACGCCCAGAAGTAGGGGGACAAGAACATACTGAAAGTAAGAAACAACAACAAGAAGATATTGAGATATCAATAGAAGGAAAAGCAGTTGTTGATGCGTGGTTTGAGAAGAATGGCTATGCAGTTTACGGTTTATCACAAGATGTTCTACCAGAACAAAATCAAGTAGAATCTACACAAATCGAAGCCGATGCAATGCAAGAGGGATCGGTAGTTAAGAAGTCTGTTGTTGATACATGGTTAGAGAAAAATGAAACAACATTCGATGAAACGGTGCTACATAATCGTGATACAGAACAGGCAAATATGTCCGAAGATGCTGTTGTGTTAAAGGAAGATTCTAGTCAGCAAATTTATTCATTTGAAAGTGAAACAGCTGCGTCT
This sequence comes from Bacillus rhizoplanae, assembly GCF_917563915.1. Taxonomy (GTDB): domain Bacteria; phylum Bacillota; class Bacilli; order Bacillales; family Bacillaceae_G; genus Bacillus_A; species Bacillus_A rhizoplanae. The sequence continues at coordinate 106,860 of NZ_CAKJTI010000002.1, forward strand.
CAAGGTGAAAATGAATTACCTGAACCTATTGCTGTGAAGACAGAATTTGAAATGAAAGAAGAAGCAAAAGAATCTGAAGAGTCTAAGGAAACAGAAGAAATAGAGTTATCTTCAGAGACAGAAGAATCGGATGTACAAGAAGAAACACAAGAATCTGAAGAGCCTAAGGAAATAGAAGTAGTGGAAGTATCTTCAGAGACGGAAGAATCGGATGTACAAGAAGAAACATTTGAAGTTGAAGAGCCTAATGAAATAGAAGTAGTGGAAGTATCTTCAGAGATAGAAGAATCCGTTATGCAAGAAGAAGCAAAAGAATCTGAAGAGCCTAAGGAAATAGAAGTAGTGGAAGTATCTTCAGAGATAAAAGAATCCGTTATGCAAGAAGAAGTACAAGAATCTGAAGAGCCTAAGGAAATAGAAGAAGTAGAGTTATCTTCAGAGACAGAAGAATCGGATATACAAGAAGAAACACAAGAATCTGAAGAGCCTAAAGAAATAGAAGTAGTGGAAGTATCTTCAGAGATAAAAGAATCCGTTATGCAAGAAGAAGTACAAGAATCTGAAGAGCCTAAGGAAATAGAAGTAGTGGAAGTATCTTTAGAGATAAAAGAATCCGTTATACAAGAAGAAGTACAAGAATCTGAAGAGCCTAAGGAAATAGAAGTAGTGGAAGTATCTTCAGAAATGGAAGAATCGGATATACAAGAAGAAGCACAAGAATCTGAAGAGCCTAAGGAAATAGAAGTAGTGGAAGTATCTTCAGAGATAAAAGAATCGGATATACAAGAAGAAGCACAAGAATCTGAAGAGCCTAAGGAAACAGAAGAAGTAGAGTTATCTTCAGAGACGGAAGAATCGGATGTACAAGAAGAAACATTTGAAGTTGAAGAATCTAAGGAAATAGAAGTAGTGGAAGTATCTTCAAAAACGGAAGAATCCAATACACAAGAAGAAGTACTTGAGGCTGAAGAGTTCAAGGAAGCATTTTCAATAATAGAAGAACCGCTTGAAGCTAAGGAAGCGGAAGCAGTAGAGTTATCTTCAGAAATGGAAGAGTCCAATATACAAGAGGAAGTACTTGAAGCTTCAATAACAGAAGTACCGCTTGAATCTAAGGAAGTGGAAGCAGTAGAGTTATCTTCAGAAATGGAAGAATCCAATATACAAGAAGAAGTACTTGAAGCGGAAGCAATAGTAACTGAAAATTTCGTTCATGAACAAAGTGAAGAACAAACACAGCAAGCTGTACAAAGCTTTGCAAACACATTAATAGGAGAAACAGAGGAAAAACAAAATGCAGTTGCTGAGCAGACTAAAGTAAAAACAGAGCAGTCCAAAGTAGATGCAACGAAAGAACCAAACCGCGAGAAGAAACGTTTCGTTCCGTTTAATGTAGTGATGTTGAAGCAAGATAAACGGATGTTAGAAGAAAAGCGCCGTGTAGTAATGCCATCACAACCGGCTCCCTCACACAATGTGACTGAGCAAAAACAAAATATTGAACCGCCAGCAGTGAAACAACCAGTGCAAGAAGAGATGACGCATCGAGTTGTTGTAGAAACAAAACAAGATATTCGTAATGTTTTACAGGCACCGCCAACGTATGAGTTTCCACCATTAGCACTTTTAAATATCCCAAGTTATCCGGCGGCACATGATGCTGAGTGGTTAGAGGAACAAAAAGAGCTGTTAAATACGACATTCCATAATTTCCATGTCGGTGCAAAAGTGGTGAATGTGACGCAAGGGCCAGCTGTAACTCGTTTTGAAGTGCAGCCAGAACCTGGTGTGAAAGTAAATAAAATTACGAATTTAAGTGACGATATTAAACTAAATTTAGCTGCTCGTGATATTCGAATTGAGGCGCCAATTCCAGGGAAAAATGCAGTTGGAATTGAAGTGCCGAATAAAGAGAGCAAAGCTGTATTTCTTCGTGAAATTTTACGAAGCCCAGTGTTTACGAAAAGCGAATCGCCGCTGACAGTCGCACTTGGTCTTGATATTTCAGGGACACCGATTGTAACGGATATTCGAAAAATGCCGCACGGTTTAATTGCTGGGGCAACGGGATCAGGAAAAAGTGTATGTATTAATGCAATTTTAACAAGTATTTTATATAAAGCGAAGCCACACGAAGTAAAGCTGATGCTCATTGATCCGAAGATGGTTGAACTTGCGCCGTACAATTCTGTACCGCACCTTGTTGCGCCTGTTATTACGGATGTAAAAGCGGCGACGGCGGCATTAAAGTGGGCAGTAGAGGAAATGGAACGTCGTTATGAATTGTTTGCGCATGCAGGTGCGCGTGATTTAACGCGTTACAATACAATTATGAACGAACAAGAAATTCCAGGCGAGACGTTGCCGTATATCGTTATTGTTATTGATGAGCTGGCTGATTTAATGATGGTTGCACCGGGTGATGTGGAAGAAGCGATTTGCCGGATTGCCCAAAAAGCAAGAGCGTGTGGAATTCATTTATTAGTAGCGACGCAGCGTCCATCTGTAGATGTTATTACAGGGTTGATTAAATCGAACATTCCAACGCGAATTGCTTTTACAGTGTCATCGCAAGTAGACTCACGTACAATTATTGATATTGGCGGAGCTGAGAAATTACTTGGCCGTGGTGATATGCTATTTTTAGATAATGGAACATCAAAACCGGTTCGTGTGCAAGGAGTATACGTTTCAGATGAAGAAATTGAAAAGTCTGTTGCGCATGCGAAACGTCAAATGAAGCCAAATTATTTATTCCATCAAGAAGACCTATTGGCAAAAACAGAACAGCAAGAATCTGAAGATGAGTTGTTCTTTGAGGCATGTCAATTTGTTGTAGAACAAGGGGGAGCATCCACGTCTTCTGTGCAGAGAAGATTCCGAATTGGGTATAATCGTGCAGCTCGTCTTATTGAAGACATGGAAGCGCAAGGGATTATTTCAGAAGCACGCGGAACAAAACCAAGAGACGTCCTCATTACAGAAGATGAATTTGCTGCAATGCAGGATATACATGTATAAGAAAAGGTTTTGCTGTATACTAAGAGAAAACGCTGGATAGTAAAGTAGGGAGTATAGCGACATGAAAGAAATCGAATTAAAATTACAAGGTGAAATAAATCGACTAACAAATAAGACGTTCAAGTTTGATGAGCGCGTTGGCGAAGGTTGGTTTTCTGCGGTTTATTTCTTAAAAACTCGTGATATTATTAAAGAATTTCGACCAGGAAGCGTTGTGACAATGCAGTTTTTCCAAAAGGAACATGCTGTATTATGCGGAACAGATGAAGCACTTGCTTTATTACAAACATTTGCAGAGCATCCTGAAGAGCTTGAAATTTATTCCTTAAAAGATGGGGATCAGGTTAATCCGTTTGAAACAGTATTAACAATTCGCGGACCGTATGAGTATTTCGGTTATTTAGAAGGTGTAATAGATGGCATTTTAGGACGCCGCACTTCTGTTGCAACAAATGTGTATAATGTTGTGCAAGCTGCGCGCAGCGGTGAGAAAGAGAAGCCTGTTATTTTCATGGGTGATCGTGATGATCATTATACGCAACAAGCTGGTGATGGTTATGCGGCTTATATCGGTGGCATGAGCGCGCAAGCAACGCATGCGATGAATGAATGGTGGGGTAGAAGCGGCATGGGAACAATGCCTCACGCTTTAATTCAAATGTTTAACGGTGATGTTGTGGAAGCGGCAAAAGCATACCATAAAAAGTTCCCAGAAGATGAGTTAGTTGTACTAATTGATTACAATAACGATGTGATTACAGATGCGCTTCGCGTGGCACATGAATTTGGATCAGAGCTAAAAGGAGTACGTGTAGATACATCTCGTACGATGATTGATCAATACTTCATTCGTCATCCGGAAGTGCTTGGTACATTTGATCCGCGCGGTGTGAATCCGTCTCTTATCTTTGCACTTCGCAAAGCATTAGATGACGAAGGATTCCAGCATGTAAATATCGTAGTGAGCGGCGGATTTGATGAAAAACGTATCCGTGAGTTTGAAGCACAAAATGTTCCTGTTGATATTTATGGCGTTGGCAGCAGCTTATTAAAAATGAATATTGGCTTCACAGGTGATAACGTAGAATTGAACGAAAAACCGGAAGCGAAAGCAGGACGTAAATATCGTCCAAATCCACGCTTAGAGCGTGTTCAATTGCAAGCAAGAGAAAATGAGGAATAAGAGGAAAAACTGATAGGGAATTGACCCTATCAGTTTTTCTGTTATCATAGTATAACGGATTGTTTTTTGCTATAATAAGTTTGTTGTGGATTTAAAAGAGAGCATGAACGTGATTATAAGAAATTCGAGATGATTACCAAAATAAAAAGAAAATCATATACTGTCTTATAGATAGACCGTTGGAATAGTTCGAAATGTTGGAGGTTCTTTAAGATGACAGTTTACCATTTTGTGGGAATTAAAGGGACAGGGATGAGTGCTTTAGCGCAAATTTTACATGATATGAAGCATACTGTTCAAGGTTCTGATGTAGACAAACGTTTTTTTACGCAAACAGCATTGGAAAATCGTGGGATTTCTATCCTGCCTTTTGATAAGAATAATGTTGAAGAAGGACAAGTGATTATCGCAGGAAATGCATTCCCAGATACGCATGAGGAAATTGAAGCTGCGAAGGAATTAAATTTACCTATTTATCGTTATCATCATTTTTTAGGCGACTTTATGAGTAAGTATACGAGTGTTGCTGTAACCGGTGCTCACGGAAAAACATCAACGACAGGTTTGTTATCTCACGTGATGCAAGGAGCAAACCCTACATCTTGTTTAATTGGTGATGGAACAGGACTTGGAGTAGAAGATAGTAAGTATTTTGTATTTGAAGCGTGTGAATATCGTCGTCATTTCTTGTCATATCATCCAGACTATGCAATTATGACAAATATTGATTTTGATCATCCAGATTATTTTGCAGACATTAATGATGTATTTAATGCGTTCCAAGAGATGGCACTGCAAGTGAAGAAAGGTATTATTGCGTGTGGTGATGATGAAGAACTTCAAAAAATTCATGCGAAAGTACCAGTTATTTTCTATGGATTTGGTGAAGATAACGATTTCCAAGCACGTAATATTCAAAAAAGAACAGATGGTACAGTGTTTGATGTCTTTGTTCGTAATACGTATTATGGAACGTTCCAAATTACAGGTTACGGCAATCATAGTGTGCTAAATGCATTGGCGGTTATTGCTCTTTGTGATTATGAAAACATTGATGTCGAAGTTGTGAAACATCAGTTAACAACATTCGGTGGTGTAAAGCGTCGCTTCAATGAAAAGAAAATGGGCGAGCAAGTGATTATTGATGATTATGCACATCATCCAACAGAAATCAATGCGACAATTGAAGCTGCTCGTCAGAAATACCCAGAGCGTGAAATTGTAGCAGTATTTCAGCCTCATACATTCTCTCGAACACAAAAATTCTTAGATGAATTTGCAGAGAGTTTACGTAAGGCTGATCAAGTATATTTATGTGATATTTTTGGTTCTGCTCGTGAAAATAGAGGAGAATTAACGATTCAAGACCTGCAGCAACGCATTGATGGTGCAGAGCTTATTACAGTTATGACTACAGAAGCATTAAAGAAACATAAAAACGGCGTACTTATTTTTATGGGCGCTGGTGATATTCAAAAATTTGAAGCTGCTTATGCGAAGGAAGTACAAGTAGCGGAGAAGAAGTAAGGTAGAAATGACGTGCAATTAGCACGTCATTTTTTTGTTGACTTAAAGTTAGCTCTAATCCATAAGATGGAAGAGTGAAAGTTAGGGGGATATGATGTATACAATTGCAGGCATTCTTTGTTCCTCAGAGCTGTTTGTATTAAACAATTAAAAAAGAGTTTCCTTTTGAATTGTTATTTTTTTTTAGAAAAATTGTAATTTCAAATGTTAGAATAATAAGAAAAAATAAGGGGAGAGGAAAATGTTTACACTACGTGTTGATGATGAAATTTCATTACAATTATTAGAAAGGCAATATAAAGATGAACTATACGAATTAGTGGACAGCAACCGAGAATATTTACGAGAATGGCTTCCATGGGTGGATCGTACGAAATCAGCTGAAGGGTACAATGAATTCTTTCCAATGTGGCTGCATAACTTCGCAGATGGGAATGGTTTTGAAGCAGGTATACGCTATAAAGGAAAGCTCGTTGGGATGGTTGGGATTCATCCGGTGGATTGGGCGAAGAAGGCGACAACTCTTGGATACTATCTTGTGGAAGAAGCAAGTGGAAAAGGAATTATGACGCGAAGTGTAAAGGCTGCACTTCGTTATGCTTTCGAAGAATTAGAATTAAATAAGGTTGAAATTCATTGCGGAGTAAAAAATCGAAAGAGCCGTGCAATTCCAGAGCGGTTAGGTTTTCACTTAGATGGAATTATACGTGAGGGAGAATGGTTATATAATCATTTTCAGGACATTGCGGTGTATAGTATGTTAGCGAGAGAATGGAGGGAGAGAAGCGTTTAAAATGACGCTTCTTTTTTCTGAATTTATCAACAATTGATGGTATAATATGGATAAGGAGTGATAAAGATGGAGTTTTACGTGAAAAAAAATCCAGTTATGATACTGTTTACTGTCATTATGCTGTTACTTGTCGTAATCTCTCCCGTTATATCATTTATGCTGAACGAGAAAGGTTGGCTGACGGGACTTGCAGCAGGAATCTTATTTCTAGCTGCAAATATTATTCCCATTTCTGAAATGTTTGTATTTCAGCATAAAGTTGTTGATGGTGAATTAATAACAGGGCATTGGCTAACAAAGAAGAAAATTCCGACTGTAAGCATTCGTGCTATGCGATTTGTTGGAAAAAACAATAAAAGCTTAGAAATCACGTACGGTAGTAATTTTGAAGTACATATGATTACAATGCCAAAAGAGAAAGAAAAGTTCATGGAGCTGCTTTTGCAAGGAAGTCCTTATGTGAGAATAGAAGACTGAGTATTATATTTTCAGGGAGAAGCTGATGGAGGTTTTACTATGACTAAAATAGGTATAATTCGTCACGGAAGTACACCGTGGAATAAAGAAGGAAGAGCACAGGGGAGTTCAGAGATTTCCCTTGATCAAGATGGAATATTAGATGCGTATAAACTTGCAGAGCGCTTGCGTAAGGAGAATTGGGATTTCATATATTCTAGTAATCTATTAAGAGCAAAGCAAACTGCTGAAATTATAGGAGAAAAAATTGCGAATATACCAATTTACTTGGAACCTAGGCTTCGTGAAGCAGGCGGAGGACAGATTGAAGGGACAACGGAAGAAGAGCGAGTTTTAAAATGGGGAAAGAATTGGAGAGAGCTAGATTTAGGAATTGAAAGTGCTGATAGTGTAATCACAAGAGGTCTTTCGGTAATTGAGGAGATTGCATCTAAACATGATAACAGGAATATATTAATTGTTAGTCATGGTGCATTCATTAGACATCTTCTAAAGGAACTAGTACCGCATTTAAATATGGTAGAATCTCCGAGAAACACGTCTCTAACTAAACTTATAAAAGCAAAGAATGGTTGGGATTCAGAACTATATAATTGCACAGTACATTTGGGATAGAGGAAAAAGAGGGATTGACGCTTTTTAAAGTAAAGCTCCCTCTTATCTGCTTATCTCTGCTTTCTTCTAATTTCATCACACAATCTTTTTCGGGGTCTTCTCAGTGCTGTTATTTGATTGGAATGTAGGGAAAAGGGAGATGTGAAATATGATAAATTCCACATTAGAAATGTATGACTACCATGTGTGGGCGACTAAAAAAATGATTGATCGATTAAAAGAACTGTCTCAGGATGTTTACACCAAGGAAATGCAGAGTATTTTTCCTTCTATATCAAAAGCGTTATCTCATATCTATCTCACCGATCACTTATGGTTAGATGTGATTTCTGGTAAAAGTATGAATGAAGCATTCGAATTAGTAAATCAATTAATAGAGCAAACAGAGTCAAAAAGTATCGAGGAAATGGAGAGCATATTTTTCGATTTATCAAGGAAATATACAGACTTTCTAAGTGTTCAAGAAGATATGGAAAAGGTAATAGTAGTTGATAATCCATATGCTGGTTTACTTACAACTTCTATTTCTGAATCTATACTACACGTTGTTACTCATGGATCTTATCACCGTGGCAATATCGCAGCTATGTTACGACAACAAGGTCACGCTTCCGTTATGCAAGATTATGGTCTTTATTTGTATAAGAAGTAATTCTCTATTAGGAAAAGAGTACCTTTATTTTGTATTTAGCTTGTAATGTAGAAGCAAGGGAGAAATAAATATGAATTCTTGGGTTATAACTGCATTTGTTTTTTTCGGTGTCATTTATATTTCAGATCGTATCAATCAAATTAATAAAAGAGTAAAACGAACAGAAAATCAATTAGAGCAAATAGCTAAACAAGTGGGTGTTCCAGAGCATGTAAGCAATGAAGAGATCCATCAGTTAGTTAAAGATGGAGAGAAAATTAGAGCGATTCAAAAAGCCTAGAAAGATCTAGGATTATCATTACGTGAGTCTAAAGATTCTATTGATTCTTTATAATACATATAATTTCCGCTAACGAACCTCATGTTGAAAAACAAAAATGAGCACAGCAACCTGTGCTCACTTTCTCTATCTTATTTTAAGTTCTCAGGATTTAATGCTTCTAATTCAGGTACAACGAAGCGGCCGTCTTTACGGATCAATACGTCATCGAAATAAATTTCTCCGCCGCCGTATTCAGGGCGTTGGATACATACTAAATCCCAGTGGATGTTAGAGTTGTTGCCGTTCCATGCATCTTCGTATGCTTGTCCTGGTGTGAAGTGGAAGCTGCCGTCGATTTTCTCATCGAATAGAATATCGCCCATTGGATGTAAAATGTATGGGTTTACGCCAATTGCGAATTCACCAACATAGCGTGCGCCTTCATCTGTATCGAAAATTTTGTTAATGCGTTCTGTATCGTTTGCAGTTGCTTCAACGATTTTACCGTCTTTAAATGTAAGTTTTACATTTTCGAACATGTAACCGTTGTATGGAGATGGTGTGTTGTAAGAAACTGTACCGTTAACAGAATCGCGAACAGGCGCAGAGTATACTTCGCCGTCTGGAATATTTAAGTGACCAGCACATTTAATTGCTGGAATGTCTTTAATTGAGAATGTTAAGTCAGTTCCAGGTCCAACAAGACGTACTTTGTCTGTTTTGTTCATTAACTCAACAAGATTGTCCATCGCTTTATCCATTTTAGCGTAGTCTAAGTTACATACGTCAAAGTAGAAGTCTTCAAAGCCTTCTGTGCTCATTTTTGCAAGCTGTGCCATAGAAGCGTTTGGATAGCGAAGTACAACCCATCTTGTTTTTGGAACACGAATGTCTCTATGTACTTTTTTACCTACTGTGTTGCCGTAAATTTTCATGCGTTCGCTTGGAACGTCAGCTTGTTCATTTACGTTATCACCAGAGCGAAGGCCGATATAAGCATCCATATCTTTCATTACGCTTGCTTCATATGCAGCGATTTGCTCGAAATGTTCTTCTGTTGCGCCCATCATTAAAGAGCGGTCTACTTGATGATCTTTTAATAGTACGAATGGATAACCACCAGCTTCATATGCAGCTTTTACAAGTGCTGTTACAAGCTCTTTTTGTAAGCCGAAGTTTTCGATTAATACTTTTTCGCCTTTTTGCAAACGAATAGAGTAATTAATTAAATTTTTTGCTAATGTTTCAATACGTGGGTCTTTCATATGTAAAGCCTCCCTTATATGTGTATCCTTACTTATTGTAACCTACTTGTCTGAATTTGTTTAATAATTTATGTTGCAGTTGCCAAACAAATATGAAAATTAATACGAAATATGGAACAATTAGAATGAAACGGAAAATGATTGTATAATAGAAAAAAGCATAAAAAGATAAAGGAGTGATTCGTATGCAAATTCTTTTATACGTCAGTGTAGCCATTATCGCAATTGCGTTTGCCGTATTAGTTGTATATGTATGTAAGACTTTAGTATCTGTCCAAAAAACGTTAGAAAATGTAGCAAGTACGATGGAAGGTCTTGAAAAACAAATGCAGGGCATTACTGTAGAAACAGAGCAGCTTCTTCATAAAACAAATGCATTAGCAGAAGATATTCAACAGAAATCACAATCGTTAAATAAAGTTGTGGAAGGTGTAGAGGGAATTGGAACAACGATTCATTCTTTAAACACAAGACTACGCAGCGTTTCTGATTCTGTTGCAGATCAAGTAGAAAATAATGCAGATAAAGTAGCACAAGTGGTGCAATGGAGTAATGCGGTCATTGATGTGTATAATCGCTTTCGTGCAAAAAAGAAAGAGGATGAAGTAGAGCAGCTTGAAAAGCCAGAGAAAAAACCGAAGAAGGAAAAGAAATTACCGCGACTTCCGATTCGAATGAGAGGCGAATGAAATGAGCATGACGAAGATTGAAACAATGGAGCAATTTGAAGAAGTAACAGCAAGTAAAGGGCCATATATATTGTTTAAACATAGTACAACATGTCCAATTAGCCACGGTGCTTTCACAGCGTTTCAAGAATATCGCAGTGAAGAGCAAGCTGTGCCGGCATATTATTTATATGTGCAAGATGCACGTCCTGTTTCAAATAAGGTTGCCGAGCATTTTGAAATTAGACATGAATCACCGCAAGTATTATACATAAAAGATGGTAAAGTGCTATGGCATGCATCGCATTGGAAAATTACAAAGCAAGCGTTACAAGAGAATATAAAGTGAAACTTCCATCAGTGAGGTTTTTTCATCCCCCACTGATGGTTAGTTGAACCAATCGGGGTCTTACTGCCCAAAAGTAGCGGGATAAAATAAGGGAAAGCAAGCAAATGCGCTTGCTTTTTTAATTTTTTGAAAATAATATTGACGTACCATGCGTTTTACGATTAAATTAAGAAAAAATAACGATTCCATACGTAATCTAATGCGAAGTGTATGAAGTGACATCCGCATATGTATCATATATAATAAGTTATCTTATGGATGATATTTATATCTTTTTATTAATATACATATAAATTTTGAAAGAGGTGGCTTTATTATGGCATCACAGGAATTAGATCGTTTACGTTCTCAAATTGATGAAAAAAACTTGCAAATTTTAAAATTATTAAATGAGCGCGGTCGTCTTGTACAAGAGGTTGGTAAATTAAAAGAAGTACAAGGTGTGAAACGTTTTGATCCAGTACGCGAGCGTAAAATGCTCGATTTAATCGCAGAAAACAATGATGGACCATTCGAAACATCAACGCTTCAACATTTATTTAAACAAATTTTTAAAACAGGTTTAGAATTGCAAGAAGATGATCATCGTAAAGCACTTCTTGTATCTCGTAAGAAAAAGTCAGATGATACGATTGTTGATATTAAAGGTGAAAAAATTGGTGATGGCAATGCTCACTTTATTATGGGGCCATGTGCAGTTGAAAGTTATGAGCAAGTTCGTCAAGTAGCGGAAGCAATGAAAGAACAAGGATTAAAACTTATGCGCGGCGGAGCATTTAAACCGCGTACATCACCATATGATTTCCAAGGTCTTGGTGTTGAAGGGTTGAAAATTTTACGCCAAGTAGCAGATGAGTATGATTTAGCTGTAATTAGTGAAATTTTAAATCCAAATGATATTGAAATGGCGCTTGATTACGTAGATGTAATTCAAATTGGTGCGCGCAATATGCAAAATTTTGAGCTATTAAAAGCCGCTGGTTCTGTCAATAAGCCAGTATTATTAAAACGAGGATTATCCGCAACGATTGAAGAGTTTATGTATGCGGCAGAATATATTATTGCACAAGGGAACGGCGATATTATTTTATGTGAGCGCGGCATTCGTACGTACGAGAAAGCAACGCGAAATACATTAGATATTTCTGCTGTACCAATCTTAAAGAAAGAAACGCACTTGCCGGTTGTTGTAGATGTAACACATTCGACAGGACGCCGTGATTTATTATTGCCAACTGCAAAAGCAGCGATGGCAATCGGAGCAGATGCGATTATGGCAGAAGTGCACCCTGACCCAGCTGTAGCACTTTCAGATTCAGCGCAGCAAATGGATATTCCGGAATTTAATGCATTTATGAACGAATTAAAAGCATTTCGTATGAGATAAAGTGAAACTTCCATCAGTGGGGGTCTTACTGCCGTTAATGTGGGATAAGAATGGCTTCAAAATCTATGTAGCTGAATGCTGCATAGATTTTTTTCTCGAAAATAAGTATTTTTCTATTTAAAATATGAAAATATAAGAAAAGGAACAAATTTTTTCGAAACTTTTTCGGGAAAATATTGTCTCAATCCTTATTTGTATCGTATCATTAGTAAAAGGGCTCGGGAGTGACATCTTCAAGTAGAGTGGATGTCTTTTTTTTCATTCAAGTTAACCGATACATAGTATATAGATAAATTTTATAAAGGAGTGTGTGAAAAGATGAACGTAACAATATATGATGTAGCGCGCGAAGCAAATGTCTCAATGGCAACAGTATCACGTGTTGTGAACGGCAATCCAAATGTAAAACCGACAACAAGAAAGAAAGTACTAGAGGCGATTGAGCGCCTTGGCTACCGTCCAAATGCAGTAGCACGAGGATTAGCAAGTAAGAAAACAACAACAGTAGGGGTTATTATTCCAGATATCTCTAACACGTTTTATGCAGAACTTGCACGTGGTATTGAAGATATCGCAACAATGTACAAATATAATATTATTTTAAGTAACTCTGACCAAAACAAAGAGAAAGAGTTCCATTTATTGAATACAATGCTTGGTAAGCAAGTAGACGGCATCGTATTTATGGGAGAAGATATTACAGACATTCATGTAGAGGAATTTAAAAAATCTCCTGTTCCAATCGTACTTGCGGCATCGTTTGATGAGCAAAACATTACACCATCTGTAAATATTGATTACACACAAGCAGCATATGATGCAATGAAGCATTTCTTAGAGCAAGGTCATACACGCATTGCTTTCGTAACTGGTCCTTATGTTGATAAAGCAGGCAGCGCAAAAAAATTACAAGGATATAAACAAGCATTAGAAGAAGCTGGTATTGCTTACGACGAAGAGCTTGTTGTTGACGGTGATTATACATACGATTCAGGTATGGAAGCATTAGATAAGCTATGGGAACTTGCTGAAAAGCCAACAGCAGTATTCGTATCCTCTGATGAAATGGCATTAGGTGTGATTCATGCAGCTCAAGATAAAGGTCTAAACGTGCCAAACGATTTAGAAGTACTTGGTTTTGACAATACGCGTCTTGCAATTATGGTACGCCCGCAGCTTTCAACAGTTGTACAACCAATGTATGACATCGGAGCAGTTGCAATGCGCTTATTAACAAAATACATGAACAAAGAAACAGTAGAAGATCATACGGTTATCTTACCGCACAGTATTAAGTTTAGAGATTCAACAAAGTAATAAGGAGAAAACTCGTGGAAATACAACCACGAGTTTTTTATTTTGTAAAGAGTTCAATAGTCACTGTGACATTTGTTTTTAGATGGAAGTTTCGCTTTACCACTATTTCTAATGTATAATGATTATAAAGTGAAACTTCCATCAGTGGGAGATCATACTGTTCGTGAATAGCGGATAAAACGATGTGAGGGGGAGATGAAATGATAATTCTTTGGGGAATTACGCTTTGTGTGACGGCTATATTCGCTTATATGACGTTAAAGCAGAGTGGTATGAGACGCTTTATTCCTGGTGGTGTTTTGGCAGGGATAGCCCTAATCACATACGTTACTTCGATTTTTTTAGAAAGTGCTGGAGAACAAATACATGACAGTTTTGTGTTTTTTTCCACTACATTATTTATAGGCGCTATTATTATTTTACTTGTCGCAGGTATTATTTTGTTTATTCATACAAATTCAGAAACGCTATAAAGTGAAACTTCCGTCAGTGAGGTTTTTTTCATCCTCCACTGATGGTTAGTTGAACCAATCGGGCTCTTACTGCCCAAAAGTAGCGGGATAAAAAAGAGAGCAGATCTATGTCTGCTCTCTCTTTGTCTATTTCATTATGCATTGTCTCTTGAGGCATTTTGTTGTTTTAATAAATCACGAATTTCTGTAAGAAGCTCTTCTTCTTTCGATAAAGCAGCTGGTACTTCTTCTTTCTTCTCTTCTTCTTTTTTGAATGATAGTTTATTGAATAGTTTAATGAATAAGAAGATAGAGAATGCAATGATGAAGAAGTCAACAATAGTTTGAATGAATGCACCGTATTTTAATGCTGCATCACCTACTGGATAAGAAAGACCCGTAAAGTCAACGCCACCTAGTAAAATTCCGACCAATGGCATAATAATATCATTTACTAATGAAGAAACAATTTTACCAAATGCGCCACCGATTACAACCCCGACAGCTAAATCCATGACGTTCCCTTTTAAAGCGAACTTTTTAAACTCGTTCCACATTTATAATTCCCATCCTTTTCACAATTATGTATAAAATTATTAGTCCTATCCCATACATTGTATATAGATTTAAGGTAGAAATAAAGAGTAAAAGGGAATGAAAGTGAATTCGGAAAACTGAATGCGTTTTCCTTTTTTGTTACAAATTTCTAGCAAGGTATGAAGAAATTGCTGCGATTTCAACCCTTCTAAACCATCAATGATTGGTTTTGTATTACCGTAATGACAGATAGGAGAAAATGATCTCGTATTAACATTAATAAATAGTTTTCTGGTCCTGATGTAAGGTGTAAATATTAAATTTTTCTAAACTGGTGCTTAAATAACTATAAAATCGCTTGAGTATTGGAAACTATCTTCTTATGCTTAGCAGTAAGCCCCAATGATGGGAATGAAGCGAGGTTTGTAGCTATGTCTATAAAAACAAGATTTTTATTATCGTATATTGCAGTTATTTTTGTATCGATTACGTTATTAATAGTTACAGGTTTCTTAATCGTATTTTCGATAACAGGGGATTTGGAATCTGTGAAAAATTTTTATAAAAGCTCTTATATTCAAAAGCCTCTTACTCCAGAAGAAGAGAATGCATTTCTTGAATTAAAGCTAGCTGCCAAGAAAAATCCAGAACAGTTATTAGATGAAAAGATGATAGCATCATTAGAGCAAAAAGATGTCAAAATTATTGTGAGAAAAGGAAAACGAATTTCGTATGTATCAAAAGCAATTCAAAATGTCTCTTTAGATGAGGCTCTTCCAAATTTTGAAGTTACAAATATTAACAGTCGTGGTACTGCGGATTTGAATAATGAACTTTATAGATATGTGAAATTCGATTTTTATTTTCCGAAAGATGAAGAGGGAAGTATATTTGTTCTAAAAAAGCAAAGTTCTTATGAGGAATTAATACAGAAATTATTTCCAATTTTGTTTTTATCGGTACTGTTATTGGCAATTTTTATTATTGGATTAGTAAGTTATTTTGTTTCAAGAAGTGTCATAAAACCAATTTTTAAATTGAAGGGTGCAGCGAATCGAATTAAAGAGGGAGATTTGCAATTTCAAATTTCGGCAACTTCACGTGATGAAATGGGACAGTTAAATCAAGCATTTGAAGAAATGAGGAAAAGGCTGAAAGAATCGATTGAGGTTCAGTCTAAATATGAGGAAAACCGAAAAGAGCTTATTTCTAATATTTCACATGATTTAAAAACACCAATTACCTCTATTATTGGTTATGTGGAAGGAATACAAGATGGCGTTGCCAACACACCAGAAAAGATGAATCGATACTTAACAACAATTCATGCGAAGGCAAAACATATGGATACTCTTATTGATGAATTATTTCTATTCTCAAAATTAGATTTAAATCGAGTTCCATTTCGATTTGAAAAGATAGAATTATACACGTTCATGAAGGATTTAGTAGAAGAAATGCAAATGGATTTATATGAAGATGGAATCGAGTTGCAATTAATTTCGAATATACATGAACCAATATATGTTACGGCTGATCGTGAGAAGATTAACCGGGTTATATCAAATTTAATTCATAATAGTGTTAAATATATGGATAAACAACAAAAGAAAATTATAGTTTCTCTACTTGATGAAGAAGATGTGATAATTGTAAGTGTGAAGGATAACGGTGCGGGTATAGCAGCTGAAGCGCTGCCTTACATTTTTGATCGTTTTTATCGTGCCGAACAATCACGTAATTCTAGTACAGGAGGAAGTGGGCTCGGTTTAGCGATTGCAAAGCAAATTGTAGAAGAACATGGCGGAGTAATTTGGGCAACGAGTGCAATCGGCATTGGTACAAATATTTTCTTTTCACTAAAAAAAGTAAAGGAATGTGGTGAGGGAATTGAAGAGAGTTCTGCTAATTGAAGATGAGGTGAGCATTGCTGAATTACAGCGAGATTATTTAGAAATCAATGGTTTTCAAGTTGATATACAACATTCCGGTGAAACAGGACTACACTGTGCGTTGCGAGAAAACTATGATCTCATTATTTTGGATATTATGCTTCCAAAAGTAAATGGATTTGAAATTTGTAGACAAGTACGAGCTGTAAAAGATATTCCGATTTTACTTGTATCAGCTAAAAAAGAAGACATTGATAAAATTCGCGGACTTGGTTTAGGAGCCGATGATTATATTACGAAACCATTTAGTCCAAGTGAATTAGTGGCAAGGGTAAAAGCTCATATTGCCCGTTATGAACGTTTGTCTGCTAATACGATAAAACAGGGAAATACGCTATATATACATGGGATCTCTATTGATCAAGCTGCTAGAAAAGTATATATAAACGATGATGAAGTTTCTTTTACAACGAAAGAGTTTGATTTATTAACCTTTTTAGTTATGCATCCGAATCAAGTATTAAGTAAGGAACAGTTATTTGAACGAATTTGGGGATTAGACTCAGCAGGAGATTTATCTACTGTTGTTGTTCATGTTAGAAAGCTACGTGAGAAAATTGAAAGAGACCCTGCCAATCCGCAATATATTGAAACGGTTTGGGGTGTTGGGTATCGATTGAATGTGTAGACCTGCCAAAGAGTTGGCAGGTTTTTTATATTAAGAAATAGATTAGCTTTATTTAATAGTTTGTTAAGAATTTGTTTATAAGCATTTTATACTTGCCACCTATTATCGATAGTACAGAGCGGAAATAGAGAAGAGAACATGTTTTTCTTTAATGAGAGTTTTTGTTCCGTACGAAGTGGACGAAGTTTCATTTCATGTAAACAAACAATAACGAACAATAGTAATGAGGAGGCTTTTTATGATGAAAAAACTTAAATTTTTTGTACCGGCTATGATTGGATTAACGGTGATGGTAACAGGTTGTGCGCAGGAAGAAACAAAAGCAAAGCCAAAACAAGAGACGAAGCAAGAAGAGAAGAAACAGGAAGCACAAATTACAAAATTACAAGCATTAAACGCAATGACACTACAAATAACATTTGCGAAACCTTTATCAGAAGAAGAGGTGAAGTTGGAAAATTTAGAAGCAATTAAGAAAAACTTTGTATTTGATAACGGTATGACAATTGTAAACGTACCTCGCTTAAAAACAGGTGCTACAAGTACGTATATCATTCCTGTTACGATTCAGAAACCTGGCACAACATATACATTAAGTTATAAGGGTGGCAAAAAAGAAACATTTGAGGCAAGCAGTGAGAAAATTCATGTACGTCAAGCCAAACAGGTGACAAATGATACATTTGAAATTGAATCATTTTTAGAAGATGGTGTGACGGATTATGCCAAT
Organism: Bacillus rhizoplanae; assembly: GCF_917563915.1. Lineage (GTDB taxonomy): Bacteria > Bacillota > Bacilli > Bacillales > Bacillaceae_G > Bacillus_A > Bacillus_A rhizoplanae. The sequence continues at coordinate 124,675 of NZ_CAKJTI010000002.1, forward strand.
GTAATTGAAGCTTATAAAGCTGGCAGAGGGAATCAAGCATTTCAACTAGATGAAAACAACAAAGACAAAGCTGGGAAGCAATATCAAATTATTTCATCATTACGTGATCGAAAAGTAACAATTACAACAAGTGCAGGGGGAAAAATTGAGGCAAGTTATGTACCGTTTACACAAGCGACAGATGGAAGACAAGCACCAAAGTTTCGCCTACCAGCGGGTCAAGTATTACAACCAGGTATGTCATATACAGTAACATCTGATTGGGCAGATATTCAAAATCCGGCTTTTAGTGCTGAAACAATCGCACCACTAACGATTCAAGCTGTAGAAGCAATTGATAATAAGTCTATCCAAGTTACTTTAGATAAAGATCCAAAAACAGAGTTATTTGCCGGACGCAAAGTAGAGCTACAAGCCGCAGACGGAAATAAAATAGAAGCGCAGTACCGCTTTACATCTCGAAAAGGTGAAATAGGCATTTTTGACTTGCAAAATGGTGCAACGTTACAACCGAATGTAACATATACAGTCGTTCCTATGAATGGATGGGCAACTGCCAATCATATTACGTTTGCAGCAAAATAATGAGAAAAAAGGTGTGCTTTTAAAGAGCACATCCTTTTTGTATTTGTTAACGATACGACAAAGCTTGCTTTCCTAACGCATCCCAAGATTGAATAAACGTTTCTTTGTTTACCTTCAGTGCTTTTTTCTCAGTTAAAGGATCATTAATATAAACGTATCCATTTTCAAAACCTACGAGTACAACAGCGTGTAAATCTAGAGGAGCTGTAATATTTTCGTTTCCATGTTTCCATGACGCCCATTTGTCAGGAAGTTTATAATCCCCTGTTGTCCAAACTACTACAGGTTTCCCCATGTTGACTTGAGCTAACACATCATCAAAAGATTTTCCTGTTAAATTTACTGTGCGATTTGGAAGGTAGCGTGCCATCAATTCTTGCAGTGGTTCAACGTAAACAGCATATCCCATAGTTTTCCCCGTTATATCTCCAACGAACCCCTCTTTAGGGTCTCCCCATTGAAGAATGTCCCCGTCTTTGCTGACAGACGGCGGATCGTTATCTTTTTTGATATTATTTGCTAACTGCATTTTATCGACTTTCACGCCAGCATGTTGCAGTACCATCGCTAAGCTCGTCACTTCACAGCCGAATTTCAGCTCAGGTTTTTGAGGTATGAGCGGTACATCTAAAATAACCTTTTCTTGTTTTGGAGGAGTTGGAGGTTGCAGTGGTTCGTTTGGGGGCGATGAATATTTTACATTTTTCGTTAATTCGGCTTCTTCATGTTTGGGATGAGATGCATGCTTTTCAGTGGGAGCCTGTTTAGTAGAATAGCCTGTCATAAATGCAAATAGGGTATACAAAATTAGAAATCTTTTCATAGCGTTCACCTTCTTTATGTAGTGCCATACATGGTGTAATGATAGCGTGTTTATCCCGCATTAACGGGCAGTAAGATCCCCACCTCAAGAATCAGAGAGAAGTAAAGAAGATAGGTGGGGGATAACTGCCCGTAAAAGCCCGATTGGTTCAACTAACCATCAGTTAGGGATGAAGAACCCCCTCACTGATGGAAGTTTCACTTTATAATTAAGTTCTTTCATTTCTCATGAAAATATTCAAAAGATAATGGATTTGGTTTAAGAGTAAAAAAGAGAAATTTCCATCGGTGAGAGGATGAAGAACCTCTCCACTGATAGAAGTTTCTCTTTATTAATGAAGATATAATTTTATAATAAAGTTAGTTTTTCAAACATAGCACTTATTCCTGTATTTGTTTGTCTTCCCAAGCTTCAAATGAAAACGGAATTCCAACCATTTTAGCAGTCAACTCATCGTATGATACTAAATCTTTTTTTGACAATTCTTTTAATGAGCGTTTTCCCATTGCTCTTAATGCCGTTTTTATTTCTTCTATACTTGCCGTTAAGAACTTTTCAGCAGATTTTACCCCATCTTCGACATTAAATTGATCCTTAAATTTCCCGTTGTACCAAACAGCTTGTGTCGGTGGCTCAAAAGGAAGTGCATTGAAGGATTGAGTATGAGAGAGAGAAAATAACATTGCAGAGCCAAGATACACAGCATCAGCGCCGAGTGCGAGCACCTTCAAAAAATGTCCAGGGACCAAAAGTCCTCCGGAGACAATTAAGCTTATTTCTCCTTTCTTATTTCTTTTTTCTAAATGATTCACAGCACGAACGACTGCATGCAATGTTGGAATACCAAAATCATCGCATAAAATAGGTGGAGCCTCTTTCATCGCTGCCTGTCCTCCATCAATCGCGATAAAATCAACACCTTGGTCAATTAAATGATCAATATCTTCTTCAATCTTTCCACCTGCCCCTATTTTCACACCAATGGGGACACCGCCAGATAAACTTCTTAGTTCCTCAACTAGTTCTTTTATATCCCTTAATGTTTGATTTTCAAAAAAATGTTCCAAAATCACAGCATCCTCATTTTCCTTAAGCCCCATCACCTCGCGAGCACGACCTGTTAAATCTTTAGGTTCGATTTTCTTGCCCATCCCGGCTAGTGCCCCTTGACCAAGTTTAATTTCGATCATGTCAGCACGCTTAATCACTTCTTTTTCCTTTGCCCATGCTGTTTTCGAAAACTGTAAAATATACTTCCCGGCTGTGTCTAACTCTTCAGGTAAGATTCCTCCTTCACCGGAGTTAATCGCTGTCCCTGCATTTCTAGCTGCTTCTACTAATGAAAGCCTTGCCTGCTCACTAAGCCCTATCCCATAGCCCATCCCACTGATCATTAGAGGGATTTGAATTTCCAGTGGTTTTTTTGCTTTTGGTCCAATGGTTATTTTTAGATCAACTTCCTCTTCACCATCAATTGGAAATGGTGTCGTTTGTGTAGGGATAAAAGTTATTGGATCTAAGTGCGGCCATTTTTTGGAAGATCCAGCAAGTGGTCGCTGAAGGACGCTGCCTGTTTCTGCACGCAAGCTATTTTCCAGCATATTTTGAATGCCCATATGCCTTAGAGTTGGTATCAACTCTGTAATATTTTCTTGATAATTATCGGTTAAAATAATTTTCCCGTACTTCTTCACCGTTAGTTCTATGATCCAACGCCAACCAATAAATAAGAATAATATTAGAACAAATACAATGGACAACATTGCAAACGCTATATAAATAAAAATGTTCGGCATATTCACTTCTCCGCTATAAATTAAATAGTTGTTATTATCATTATTCCTCAAAGAGAGATAATTATCATTTGATATGAAACACTGCACGGCACTTGAAAATATAACAATAAAGTTGTTTAACGTATTTCCGAAAGAAGTCCCCATCTTCAAGCGCGTGACGGGCAAAAGTCCAGCGGTAAGGTGGGGATGAATTTCGGTTAGGTATAGCCTAACTGATTTGTAAGAACTGCCAATTGTTCGTATGGTGTATACGTTCCATATCTGACATCTTCACTTGCTTATAGGATTTAGAAGGGTTTTGTATATATTGTCCATGGATATCTTGTACGTATACCATTTTTCCTGTAAATCCTGTCACAAATCCTACTTGTCCAAATACCTTTACTTTATCACCTAGATAGATTCCATCTATATGTGGTGTATTTTTCCTGTTCCGTTTTGCACTTGTATTCTTTGTTTTCCTTCCTTTTCTTGCGGTTGCTTCATGCAGGGAGCGTTTTTTCTTTCTAAATTGCTTAATTCGAAACTCACCGCTTTGATCATATTCTTGTATTGGTGTTGGATGGGCAATCGCAATCGCGTCATTTACATGAGTTTTTGATAAACCTAATTCTTTTCGCTTCGGTGTGGTGTAACTGCCGTACGTAATGTCACAATCTAAACGATTCATAATTTGTAAACGCAATACATTCATAAAAGCAGTCTCTTTATATTGTTTCGGTTTTTTGAAACTGTGTTTGATTTTCCCTTGATGAAATTTTTGATGGCATTCATCGTGCACTGTTACAAGATTATCTGCCATATCTGAACCGCCACTGCATCGTTCAATGATATGATGTGTATGTAAAATACCACCTTTCTTCTTACAAATTTGGCAGGTGTAATTGTCTCTAGCGAATACATAATATCTCGTATTCCAAAAGCCAAAGGTATCCCCTTGTTGGTATTCTATTCCTTGTATATCGGGATTTTTTAGCTTTTGTGCATCAAATTTTTCTACTTCGACAATCACTTTTGGAGATGGTAATAACGAGCGAAATATTTCAATCCAATGAATTTGGTTATCCACTCTGCTTTGAACCGATGGCGGCAACCATCCTTCTTTCTTTTTCCGATTGAGAAAACGTGCTTTTCGATATCTTGTTTTTCGTTGTCTTCTACCTCTGCGTAATGTAGCTCTCAGTGTAAGATTTTCTTTGACGTCCTGACGTAACTCAATGGTTCCTTTTGTTAGCACTTTGTCTTCAGTGGTAATCGCAATGCCGATATGCTTTGCTCCGCTGTCAACACCGATTGTGACGGGTTGCACCGCTTCACCTGTAGCATATTGTAATTGAATTGTAAACGGATTGTATCCAATAATCTTTGCTTTTCCTTGTTTGAGAAGAATCCGTGCCTTGCGATGACTGCAAGGCATGAGCGGCTCTCCCCTTAAATTTTTGACAAACACACACATGTTTTGTCCCTCCTAAGAGTTTGTTTCCCTTCGCCAATGTTTGTAGGTGTTGGCAACTTCTCGTGCAAGAAGGCGTGTGGTTGACCGTTCCTTCCCAATCAGAACTGTTACAGAGCCACCATAGAGCCAAGAACTAGGGAATCATTCTTGGGCATGCAACCTACGAACGGAGTCCACGAAAGACCGAGGCTAGACAACCAGGGCTTTTTTCAAGCCCCCACTTCAAAACGTGTTAGTGTTTAAGTGGTGGGTAGTTGACTAGAAAAAAAGTAAAACATACCTCCAATCATCCAGTAAGGCTCCCAGAGTACTAGTCGCCAGAAGGTGGCATAGCTATCTAATTCAAGGTTTAAAACACCAATTGCACTCAAGGATATTGTTATGAAATTGAACAAACCGTATAAAAAAAGTAAAAGTCCACAAATTTTTATTATGAGATAGAGCGACTTTTGAATCCGAGAATTTTCCCATTTAATTAACAACATTATGAGCAATACTACTCCGAGTAATTTTATGAATCCAGTTATCCAAACGATTGCTATAAACGATGGTGTTGGATGTAATGCCATTTCATAAATTGCACCTCCTAGGGATCTAACACCAAACATACCTCCCGCTGCCCAATAGAAACTCAAGACAGAAAATAGAAGTGTCCATATCACTCCTAAATACAAAAAATACTTATTGGTTTCCATAAAAATAGCTCCTCGTATTGAAATAACAATGCTCTTTAATCCTGCATTAACGGGCAGTAAGACCCCCACCTCAAGATTTCGAGATAATCGAAGAAGATAGGTGGTGGATAACTGCCCGTAAAAGCCCGATTGGTTCAACTAACCATCAATGGGGGATGAAAAAAACACTGATGGAAGTTTCACTTTATCCCATTTTGAAGCATTATACTTGTCCACTTTCTTCCTTTAAAGAATGATAGAACGCTGTAGTAACAGATGAAAATTTCTCTTGCTCTTCTAGAAATGGATAATGATTGCTGTGTTCAAAAGAAATAAAAGAAGAGTTTCGTATGCCTTGATGTATTTGTAGGGAAGAGGCAATAGGACATTGAACATCGTGTTTTCCACAAAGGATTAACGTTTTTGTTGTTACACTAGAAAGGTGTTCTCTTAAATCAAAGCTACGAAATTCTTTTGAAAAATAGTTCATACGGCTTGCGGCCATCGTCTTATGAATCGGTTTTGAAAAGTATGTTTCATATTGCTCTGGATGGTATAAAGATAGCTTCGCACGCTTGACTGATAAGGCATTTCTTTCTTCTTTTGTAAGATGCGGCAGTTTTAAATCTTCAATCAGTTGCTGCATATATGCAAACTGCGGATGATCTGGATGATAAATGCAGTCCTTTGTTTTTGTGTAATCGCTGGCAGATGCTCCTACTATTACTAAAGATTGTAAGGATTGTGGATGATGTACAGCATAAAAGATTCCAAGCATGCCGCCGGTAGAGTGTCCTGCAAAATGCCATGTTGAAATGTGTAGCGCTTCTCGAATTGCTTCTAGGTCTTCAACTGTTTCTTCCATACTTAATTCTTCTTCTTTACAAGCAATTACTGAATGACCTGCATCTTTTAGGTTGATTAATATAACTTGATGTGATGATGTAAAGCTATCGGCAAAATAATCGCCAGTTTTGTTAAACTGTGAATATAGGTGTGTCACACAGAGAGGTTCTCCATGTCCTTTTGTAAATAATTCAAATGTTCCTCGCTCTGTATGGATAAGTTGTTGCTTCCACATAAAAGATCACCTTTCATAAAAAAGAATAGGAGCAAATCTCCTATTCTGTTATTTAATATAACGCTTTTTTTGTATTATTCCGAATAATTTCAAGGGATTTTGCCACGGTTAAGGCATTTTTTTCTTCGATTTCTGGTTTTCGAGGGATAGGATTATACATGTTGTTAGGATCTTCCCATGTGAGGGGAAGATCAGCTGTTGCTTGTCCTTTCCAAGCTTCAGTCCATTCTGGAGGGAGATAACCTGAGATGTTCTGGATGTTATTCATTTCGAGCCAAATGAGTGCCCAAGCTCTTGGAATGACGCGCCACATATCATAGCCGCCGCCACCGACTGCAATCCAGCGACCGTTGCAATATTCATGAGCAATTTCATGAGCAAGTCTCGGGATTTCACGGTAAATTTGTATGGTTGAACAAAGATGTGTTAGGGGGTCGTAGTAATGAGCATCAGCTCCGTTTTGCGTTAAAATAATATCTGGTTTGAAATAATCGGCGACTTCACGAATAACAGTGCGATACGCATGTATAAATGAATCATCTTCTGTAAAAGCATCAAGAGGAACGTTAAAAGAATAGCTGTATCCATTTCCTTGACCACGTTCGTTTACAGCACCTGTTCCAGGAAATAAGTAACGCCCTGTTTCATGTAAGGAGATCGTGCATACGTTAGGATCATCATAAAAGGACCACTGCACACCATCACCGTGATGGGCATCTGTATCAATGTATAAAACACGAAGACCATATTTTTGCTGCATATACTTAATAGCAATTGAGCTGTCATTATAAATACAAAAGCCAGATGCTTTGCCGCGAAAGCCGTGATGTAAGCCGCCTCCTAAATTTAGAGCATGTTCTGCTTTTCCTTCAAGGATTGCATCGACCGCAGTTAATGTCCCCCCAACAAGAAGGGCGCTTGCTTCATGCATATTGGCAAACATTGGCGTATCTTCTGTTCCAAGACCGTAGGACATTGCGATTGATTTTTCTAGCGTTCCTTCTCCAGCACGTTTTACCGCATTTATGTACTCCTCTGTATGAATTAAAGCAATTTCTTCATCAGTTGCAATTCGTGGTGGAATGACTTGTGAAGGGTGTATGAATCCTCCTTTTTGGAGTAAATCATATGTCAGCTTTACACGAAGCTGATTAAAAGGATGATCAGGACTAAAGGAATAGCCCTGATAATCTTCTGAGTAAATGAATACATTTTTCATGTTCCCATCCCCGCGATATTCGGCCATAACACACGGTAGCCTTTTTGTTCTAGTTCTTCAATTGCTTTAAGAGGATTCATTGTTTGAATGCGGAAAACAAGAACTTTGTCGCTCTCTTCTTTTGCTGGATAGACGAGAACGCTCACAATGTTAATTTTCAGTTCGCTAAAAACAGCAACAACTTTTCCAAGAATACCAGGTTCATTTTTTATTTGAATTTCAATTTGTGAACTTGGTTGATGAGCACCTGTTAATTTAACGAGCGTATGCAGTACAGTCGATTCTGAAATAATACCGACAAGCTTACCGCTTTTTGTAACAGGAAGACAGCCAATTTTATTTTCAAAAAATAACGTGGCGATTTCTTCAACGAAGTCAAGAGGATGACATGTCATAACGGGATGTTTCATAATACGTTCAACTGGCTCGTTAAGAGCATCCTTTGAAACGTGTTCATCAAGAATAGATGGACTTGCATCTCGAACGTCACGGTCGGAGATAATCCCAACGACTTCATATTTTTCATTTACAACTGGAATGTGACGGATGCTTTTTGCTGCTAATGTTCGTAAAGCTGTTTCAATCGTGTCGTTTGGGCGCAGCGCTGTTACATTTTGATTCATAATTTCTTCAACAATCATGATGTAATCCTCCCTTTTAGTACATGAAACGATTTTGGAAGCGTAAGCGGTCAAACTTTTGAATGGCTTGTGGATCAACGCGTTTTCCGATGCGAACCATTAAGCAGTTTGCTGGATGCGAACAAATTTCAGGATCATCCGTTGCCATCCATTCAAGTCCACCAGCATTCATCATTTTTTCCATTACTTTTCGATATTCCCAAACATTTAAGCCGGTTTGTTTTAAATCCCAGTGCCAATAATACTCAGTTGTTAAAATAATATAATCTTCCATATGATCATCCATCATGGAAACTTCTAATAAATTCTTTCCGACAGCACATCCGCGAAAATCTGCTGCAACCTCAATGGCACCAAGTTCGATTAAATCGTCCATTTTCCCTTCAGACCATCTCTCAAGCGGATCGGGATATAAATATGTTACATAGCCAACAATCGTATGTTCATGACGAGCAATAATGATGCGGGCTTCCGGTAACTTAGAAATTTCGACAATTGCTTTATATTGTTGATCGGCAGGTCGAAAGGCAACTAAATCAGGATGAAACTCATACATTTCTAAATTATGTGCTTGGACAGGACCTTCAATAACTAAAGTTCCTTTCGGCGTTTTCAAGTTTCTTACATTGTACACTTTACTATGAATCAATTTCAGGCTCACCACCTTCAGAGCTTTGTGAATCTACTATCTATTTTCATACTACTGTACTCAGTATGCGATGTGAATCGAAATTTGTCAGTAAAAATTTGTGCGAAATTTGTAAAAAATACTGAAAATTATAAAAAATATATTTATAATAAATACATAGAGTACATAGAAGGGGGATGTAAAGAATGAAAGTAGAAACGCTTCCAGTAATTAAAGGTGAAAATAATTTGTTGAATTATGATGAAGCATATCAAAATTTTAATTGGGAAGAAGTAAATCAAAACTTTTCTTGGCATGAAACTGGGCGAGTAAATATGGCTTACGAAGCAATTGATCGACATGCAAAATCCCACCGAAAAAATAAAGTAGCATTGTATTATCAAGATGGTGAGAGAAAAGAGAAATATACATTTAAAGAAATGATGGAGTTGTCGAATAAAGCAGGAAATGTCTTGAAGAATTATGGGGATGTCGAAAAAGGCGATCGCGTCTTTATTTTTATGCCTCGTTCACCGGAATTGTATTTTGCTTTACTTGGTGCAGTAAAGCTAGGAGCAATCGTTGGGCCACTATTTGAAGCTTTCATGGAAGCGGCTGTTTGCGACCGTTTAGTAGATAGTGAAGCAAAGGTGCTTGTGACAACGCCAGAATTGTTAGATCGCATACCTCTTAATGATTTACCGGCATTAAAAACGGTATTTGTCGTTGGTGAAAATGTAGAAGAAGGCGGTAAAATTACAGCGTTCAACCCACTCTTTGAACAAGCTTCCAATAAGTTAAACATTGAATGGCTTGGAAGAGAAGATGGACTTATTTTACATTATACATCTGGTTCTACAGGGAAACCAAAAGGTGTACTGCACGTTCAAAATGCAATGGTGCAGCATTATCAAACAGCAAAATGGGTGTTAGATTTAAAAGAAGACGATGTATACTGGTGCACAGCTGATCCAGGCTGGGTAACAGGAACTGCCTACGGTATATTTGCACCGTGGTTAGTCGGAGCGTCAAACGTTATTCTAGGAGGACGCTTTAGTCCAGAGGCATGGTATGAAGCGCTGCAAGATTATGGTGTAACGGTTTGGTATAGTGCACCAACAGCGTTCCGCATGCTTATGGGAGCTGGTCAAGAAACACTTAAAAAGTATGATTTATCACAGCTACGTCATGTGTTAAGTGTTGGTGAGCCGTTAAATCCAGAAGTAATTCGTTGGGGAATGAACGTATTTGGCCTTCGCATTCATGATACATGGTGGATGACAGAAACAGGAGGACAAGTTATCTGTAACTATCCTTGTATGGAAATTCGTCCAGGGTCAATGGGAAAACCAATTCCAGGCGTGCAGGCAGCAATTGTTGATAATGAAGGAAATAAAGTGCCGCCATATACAATGGGGAACTTAGCGATTGCGAAAGGCTGGCCATCTATGATGCGTGCCGTTTGGAATAACCCGCAAAAATATGAGTCTTATTTTATGCCAGGAGACTGGTATGTGTCAGGTGACTCTGCGTATATGGATGAAGATGGCTACTTCTGGTTCCAAGGGCGTATTGATGATGTTATTATGACGTCAGGTGAGCGCGTTGGTCCATTTGAAGTAGAAAGTAAATTAATCGAACACGCAGCAGTTGCGGAAGCTGGTGTAATTGGTATTCCGGATCCAGTGCGCGGAGAAATTATTAAAGCATTTATCGCACTGCGCGCAGGATATGAAGCGTCCGATGAATTAAAAGAAGAGATTCGCCAATTTGTGAAAAAAGGATTAGCTGCTCATGCGGCACCTCGTCAAATTGAGTTCCGTGATAAATTACCGAAAACGAGAAGCGGTAAAATTATGCGCCGTGTGTTAAAGGCCTGGGAGTTAAACTTGCCAACAGGAGACTTGTCTACGATGGAAGATTAAATAAGAAAGGTCTGAACTAGACTTGGTTCAGGCCTTTCTTGTTTAGAGTATAGTGAAATTGTGTTCAAATTGTTCAGCGTTACATATAACTTATTGTAATATGTAAAATGCAACAGAGGATGCAAGAAGGTTAATACAATGGTATAAAGTGAAACTTCCATCAGTGGGGATTTTTCTTCATCCCCCACTGATGGAAAGCCCGTCCAATCGGGCTCTTACTGCCCTAAAGTAGCGGGATAAAGAAAAGATTTAATCAGTGGAGGGATGTTAGTGACGCAATATTATCTTTTTGTTGCTATGTCAATTTTTCTTATTATTTTGCCAGGACCTGATACGGGATTAGTAACTCAGAATACAATACTGCAGGGAAAACAAGGCGGAATGAAAACTGTTTTTGGTATTCTATGTGGTTTAAGTATTCATACGTTAGCGGCTGTACTTGGGATTTCTGCAATTCTTGTTAAATCGGCATTTTTATTTTCTATTTTTAAGTATATTGGTGCTATTTATCTTATTTATTTAGGATGCGTATCATTATGGTCTATACGGAAGAAAGGAAAACAAACAGAGGATATTACAGTTAAAAATAAATATCAGGGTGCTCCTTGCTTCCGGCAAGGTTTTCTTACTAATTTGTTAAATCCAAAAGTTGCTATTTTCTTTTTAACATTTTTACCACAATTTATACAGCATGATGGAAATATGTTTTTTCAACTTTTTATTATGGGAATGACATATACAGTTTTAACTTTTCTATGGTTTATACTCTATATTTATTTAATCAATGCAATTCGGACATGGATGAAAAAGCCGTCTACAGAGCGGGCTATTCAAGGTATAAGCGGTTTTGTACTTGTGGCATTTGGTATTAAATTAGCGCTGGAAAAAAGACCGTAGTCATTTTCATAAGTAAAGCTCATTTCTTACTTATGGTTAGCCTAGCTAATCAAGCCCCTGCTACACGTTAGTGTGGGATAAAGTGAAACTGGGGAACTTAAAGGCTTAGGAATTAAACTTGCCGATAGGCGACTGTCTACGATGGAAGATTAAATAAGCAAGTTCTGAACTACACTTGGTTCAGAACTTGCTTATTTTAAGTAGGTTATTATAAAAACGAAAGAACTTATATATACGTGTTTAAGGGGATGTTATTGTGAGAACGGAAAAAGAAAAGATGATATGTGGTGAAATGTATGTGGCCGCTGATCCAATACTAGTACAAGAACGAGAGTATGCCCGAACATTAACAAGAAAGTTGAATGAAATACCAGAAACAAAACATGAGGAGCGACGAGTAATCATAAAAGAGCTATTTGGTTCAACTGGCGATAACGTTCATATTGAACCTCTCTTTAAATGTGATTATGGCTACAACATTCATGTCGGAGAAAATTTTTATGCAAATTTTGATTGTGTGATTTTAGATGTGTGCTCAGTAGTAATAGGGGATAATTGCTTAATGGCTCCAGGTGTCCATATTTACACAGCGACGCATCCTCTTAATCCAATTGAACGAGCAAGCGGCGTAGAATTTGGTAAACCTGTTACAATTGGCAATAACGTATGGATTGGTGGAAGAGCTGTCATTAATCCGGGTGTCACAATTGGAGATAATGTAGTGATTGCATCTGGTGCAGTTGTAACGAAGGATATACGGGATAATGTGGTAGTAGGAGGCAACCCTGCAAGAGTAATTAAAGAAATAAAGTAAAACTTGCCTTAGTGGGGGTTTCTTCATCCACCACTGGCCCAATTGGGCATATGCCAGTAGTTATCCCCCATCTATTCTCTTCGCTTTCTTTGAATCGTGAGGCTGGGGTCTTACTGCCCAAAAGTAGCGGGATAAAGAAATAAAATGATTTTTTGAACCAATTGCCTCCAGTATTTGTATAAGTTTATGACATGATAGATTAGGAGGCGGTTTATATGTCGAATAAATGGATGATAATTTTTGCTTCATTAGGAATTATAGTCGTATTTTCTTGTGGCATGTTATTGCCTATGGCGATTGGATTTAAGGTTTCGATGATCACAGCGGGAATTATGATGGTTGTTATGTTCTCGATTATTATACCTTTTGACAAGAAATATATTGTGAGAAAAAAGGGGAATAAAATCGATTTTACAAAAACAAAAGTTTACTTTCGCTGGAATGTATTTGATACAATCTCTGTCTGTGTTGCGATATATGCTTGTCTATGTGTACAGGCGCTTAATTTTTTAGTTTCAAGCGGATTAACAATTCAAAATCCATATGTGCAGTTTTTTACGAATCAAGCGCAAGTTTGGACATTAGTCGCAAGTATTTATTTAATTAGCCGAATCTCTTTAACGTTAAAAGGGATAAAGGAGATTAAAAAACATGGCGCAAATTGGGATTGAGGAAGAACTCATGCTTGCGTATCAAAATGGGGATAAGCGGGCAGGAGAAAAATTATATATCTTAATCAAACCAGCGTTATATACGTTTTTATATCGCTTTAACCGTGATGAACAGCTGAGCATAGACCTCGTTCAAGATACGTTTTTGACGTTAGAACGTAAGAAACATATGTATGAGATTGAAAAAGGGAAGATTAAAACGTATTTGTTTCAAATTGGTTATCGGCTTATGATTAATAAACTGAATCGAAGAAAGAAATGGCGTTCACTTATACCATTTCTTGTACCGATTCAAGAACAGGAATTTCCGCAGGAAGACCGTCTTACAGTGAGAGAGGCGGTTTTGAAAGTTCCAGAAGACCAGCGAGCGGTCCTTATTCTTTCTTATTATCATGATATGCCGCAAAAGGAAATCGCAGAGGTACTTGATATTCCTGTAGGAACGGTGAAATCGAGGCTTCATAATGGCATTAAGAAATTGAAACAATTGCTGGAGGTGGATGAAATTGAACGAAAATCCCTTTGATAAAGAATATAGATTGAAACAGCATTTAGATAGCGATCATGTGGAAGTTCCTGATTTTCCGCAAAAAGTTAATATGGGAGATCGGTTTTTACGTTTTCTTGCGTCTCCAGCAAAAGATCCTGTGGAAGCAACGATTGGAAATGAGTTATCAATTGTGCTTCATGTATCGTTACTAGCGGGTGTTCCGATTTTTTCTTTGATTATGATATTCATTGTGAGTTTGTAAGATGATTGAACACTGAGAAACTCCCAGCTCTATTTGACATGCCTATATAAATGATGGTATAAAGAAAAGTATATAAATAATTGAGCGTGGAAAGGGAACAGTAGTGATCATTTCCCTGTTTTAGAGAGCTGATGGTCGGTGAAAATCAGCACATAAATGATCGTGAATTACACCTCTGGAGCATCTTTCTTCGATTGGATTTCATCCGAAAGGGGAAAGACGGTGATAAGCCGTTATGTGAATGAAGTGGCAGGCTTTTTGTTTGCAACTAGGGTGGTAACGCGATGAGTAAAATCGTCCCTTATTGAAGGGGCGATTTTTTTATGTTTTTAAAATCCGCGCAAAAACTATTTCTAAAGGAGTGAATTTGATGAACATTTTACAAGATCTTGAGTTCCGTGGTTTAATTAATCAACAAACGGATGCAGAAGGTTTACAAGAGTTGCTAGAGAAAGAAAGTGTGAAATTATACTGTGGCTTTGATCCGACAGCTGACAGTTTACATATTGGTCATATGCTTCCAATTTTAATACTACGTCGCTTCCAGCAAGCAGGGCACCAACCAATCGCACTTGTTGGCGGAGGTACAGGTTTAATCGGTGATCCAAGTGGTAAAAAAGCAGAGCGTACATTAAATGAGAAAGAAACAGTTGCCTTTTTCAGTGAGCGCATTAAAGAGCAGCTTTCTAGCTTCTTAGATTTTGAAAAATCAGGTAATCCAGCGATTATCGCAAACAACTACGATTGGATTGGTTCTTTAGATTTAATCACATTCTTACGCGATATCGGTAAAAACTTTGGTTTAAATTACATGTTAGCGAAAGATACAGTTGCATCTCGTTTAGAAACAGGTATCTCATTTACAGAGTTTAGCTACATGATTTTACAATCATACGATTTCTTAAACTTATACCAAACATACGGCTGCAAATTACAAATTGGTGGTAGTGACCAATGGGGGAACATTACAGCTGGTCTTGAATTAATCCGTAAATCAGAAGAAGATGCGAAGGCGTTTGGATTAACAGTACCGCTTGTAACGAAATCTGACGGTACGAAGTTTGGTAAAACAGAAGGCGGCGCAGTTTGGTTAGACCCAGAAAAAACAACGCCATACGAGTTCTACCAATTCTGGATTAATACAGATGATCGCGATGTTGTTAAATACTTAAAATACTTCACATTTTTATCTCATGAAGAGATTCTTGAATTAGAAAAACAAGTAGCAGAAGCGCCGGAAAAACGTGAAGCACAAAAAGCATTAGCTTCTGAAATGACAAAACTTGTTCACGGCGAAGCTGCATTAGAGCAAGCAATCAAAATTTCAGCAGCATTATTTAGCGGTTCTGTTGCAGAATTATCAGCAGCAGAAATTGAGCAAGGCTTTAAGGATGTACCATCTGTGGAACGTAGTGTAGAAGATGCATTATTAGTGGATGTACTTGTGGAAAGCAAAATTTCACCATCAAAACGTCAAGCGCGTGAAGACATTACAAATGGTGCGGTTTATGTAAATGGTGAGCGTACACAAGAGTTAGACTACACGGTAACAGAAAAAGACCGTATTGAAGGCAAGTTTACAATCATTCGCCGCGGTAAGAAAAAATATTTCTTAATTCGTTACTAATATGCGAAAAAGCGTAAGAATCCTTACGCTTTTTGCATTTTAAAGGAGAGGAGTTAATATTTTGGATATTCAGAAATTTTTTGAAGAGTATATTTTAAACCCAGAAAAATTAATGAGCTTTGGGGGAACTATCCTAAGAATTATTATTATTTTTATTGTTGCAAAAGTGGTTATTCGCGTAACTTGTGTAGGAATTGAACAAATTTTTAAGATGAGCAGCAAAGCGCCTGTGCGTACGAATGAAAGACGTGAGGCGACATTAACGAAGCTTTGTCAAAATATTGTTCATTATGTTGTGTATTTCATGGTAGTTGTGACGGTTTTAGACACAGTAGGAATCGATATTAAAGCACTTCTTGCTGGGGTGAGTGTTGCCGGTTTGGCAATTGGTTTTGGTGCGCAAAACTTAGTAAAAGACATTGTAACAGGATTCTTTATTATTTTTGAAGATCAATTTTCAGTTGGCGATAAAGTGAAAATCAATGATATCGATGGTATCGTCGAAGAAGTAGGGCTTCGTACGACGCAGCTAGTTGCAGAAGAAGGGGAGATTTACTTCATTCCAAACAGCTCAATTACAAAAGTTGTGAACTACTCTTTAGGAGAAAAGCGTAAAGAAATAGCGTAAGAGAATTTAGATGAAAAAAGACTTTGGTGATCCCGGAGTCTTTTTTTGTTTAAAAATTTTCCGTATGTTCACTTCAAGTTCATAACAAGCATGTATGATGTAAGTATCATAAGTGATAGAAAAAAGGAGCTTAACTATATGTCACTAGAAGCATTAATTATCTTTTCGTTACTGAACGCAGGACAGCTAGCAGAAAATGAAAAAAGCCACTTACAAAAAAATCAAAGTGAACAACATGTTTATGTAGAGAAACAAGAACCTAATGAAACCATGAATATAAAGCTTAAATAATAATTTTTATAAAACGAAAAAAGCCAATCCAAAAGGATTGGCTTTTCGTCATTAACGAGAGTAGAACTCTACGATTAACGCTTCGTTGATTTCAGCAGCTAACTCAGCGCGCTCTGGTAAGCGAGTGAAAGTAGCTTCTAATTTGTCAGCATCGAAAGTTAAGTACTCAGGTACGAAGTTGTTAACTTCAACTGCTTCTTTAACTACAGCTAGGTTTTGAGATTTTTCGCGAAGGCTGATTGTTTGGCCTGGTTTAACGCGGTAAGATGGGATATCAACGCGAGCGCCATCTACCATGATGTGACCGTGGTTTACTAATTGACGAGCAGCGCGACGAGTGCGAGCTAAGCCCATACGGTAAACTAGGTTGTCAAGGCGAGCTTCAAGAAGGATCATGAAGTTTTCACCGTGTTTACCCATCATTTTACCAGCTTGGTCAAACGTGCGACGGAATTGACGCTCAGTCATGCCGTACATGTGACGAAGTTTTTGTTTTTCTTGTAATTGTAAACCGTATTCTGAAAGTTTCTTACGTTGGTTAGGACCGTGTGGACCTGGTGCGTAAGGGCGTTTTTCTAATTCTTTACCTGTGCCGCTTAGAGAGACTCCAAGACGACGAGAAAGTTTCCAAGATGGACCTGTATAACGAGCCATGAATGACTCCTCCTTTAAATGTTTTTATTTTTGTAAAATAAAAACAGACGTAATTGACATTTATGCGTATTTCATTTTCATGTACCCTCGCTCCAGCAGCAGGGAGTTACACGATACACCTCTTCGTGAGGAACAAAATACAAACAATAAACTCATATTACAAGGCTGCCTTTTTATTTTACACAAAGGCTATTATATCTGTTTATCGGGAGAGAGTCAAGAAGATCAATTTTCATTTTATACATATAAATTTTGGAAAAATGCAAGAAGGAATTTTAAGAATGCTCATGGAAAGGATAGCAACAGATAGAAAGCGTTTACATAATATGAAGTATAAGGGGGATGTTTGTATGAAAAAGAAACATATCGAAACGACGCTAGTTCATCACGGGTATGATGCTGCGCAGTATAAAGGGAGTTTAACACCGCCGTTATTTCAAACATCTACGTATACATTTGAAACAGCTCAGCAAGGGGAAGCGAGTTTTGCTGGATATGATTCAGCTTACATTTATTCTAGACTTGGCAATCCAACAGTCGAGTTATTTGAAGAAAGAATGGCAGCTTTAGAAGAAGGGGCAGCTGCGCTTGCATTTGGCTCTGGAATGGCAGCTATTTCAGGGACGCTTTTAGCCTTTTTAAAAGCGGGAGATCATATTGTTTGTTCTAACGGATTATACGGTTGTACGTATGGATTTTTAGAAGTGTTAGAGGAGAAATTTGCAATTACGCATACATTATGTGAGATGGAAACAGAAGCAGAGATTACAAATAGTATTCAACCGAATACAAAGATCATTTTTGTAGAAACACCAATTAATCCAACGATGAAACTTATTGATTTAGAACTTGTTGTAAAAGTAGCAAAGCAGCATGGGCTTCTCGTTATTGTTGATAATACGTTTTGTTCGCCATATTTACAAAGACCGCTTACCTTAGGCTGCGATGTTGTTTTGCACAGTGCGACAAAATATATTGGCGGTCATGGTGATGTTGTCGCGGGTGTTACGATTTGTAAAACAAAAGAGCTTGCAGAAAAAATTCGTCCAATTCGCAAAGATGTTGGAGGGATTATGTCACCATTTGATGCATGGCTGCTTTTGCGCGGTTTAAAAACATTAGCAGTGCGGATGGATCGCCACTCTGAAAATGCAGAAAAAATTGCTGCTTTTCTGAGAAATCATGAACTAGTAGAAGATGTTTGGTATCCAGGAGGAATGCTTGCGAATAAACAAATGAAGCGCGGCGGTGGAGTGCTGTCGTTTACAGTAAAAGGTGGAAAAGAAGAGGCACAGGCTTTGATGGATAGCTTAAAGTTAATTGCAATTGCAGTTAGCCTTGGTGATACAGAAACGTTAATTCAGCATCCAGCAACGATGACACATGCGGTTATTCCAAAACATATTCGTGAGCAGATGGGTATTTATGATAATTTATTGCGCTTATCTGCAGGACTTGAGGCGTGGGAAGATGTCGTAGTAGATTTAGCACAAGCGCTGCAAAAAGAAAAAACGGCTCTATCTTAAGAGCCGTTTTTCTATATATGTTTTAATAAAGTTTCTACAAATTTCTCTAAATATGTTTGATCGATTTCATCAAAACGACCTTTATTTGGGCTATCGATGTCTAATACGCCGATGACTTCATCGTTTTTGATAAGTGGTACAACAACTTCTGAATTAGAAGCTGCATCACAGGCGATATGTCCAGGGAACTGATGAACATCAGCGACAAGTTGCGTCGTTTTTGTTTCCGCTGCTGCGCCGCATACACCACGGCCAAATGGGATACGAACGCAAGCTGGCAATCCTTGAAATGGTCCAAGTACAAGCTGATTCCCTTCCGTTACATAAAAGCCCACCCAGTTAATATCTTGTAAAAACACATTGAGCAAAGCAGATGCATTTGCTAAGTTAGCTACTACATTTGACTCACCTGTTAATAATGCATCGAGCTGTTTTATTACTGTTTCGTATTGCTCCTCGCGTGTACCTGTATATCCTTCTGATGTAAACATAAAAACGCCGCCCTTTCTCTAGTAAAATGTAAAATCATCGCAAAATAAGCTATAATTCGCATGACTTTGTCGATAGAAAATTAAAGGAATTTGTCTTAAAAGTCAAGAAATTTACATAAAAGTGAAACTTTCATCAGTAGAGGAGGGCGTCCTCCTTTGATGGCTAGTTGAACCAACGGGCTCTTACTGCTTGCTAAAGAATAAAAGCTGTTCTACGAAAGGGAGTGAGTAAGTATATGACACAGGCAAGACAGAAGATTATTGATGCGGCAATTTCGCTATTTTATGCGAAAGGATATGATGGTACATCGGTGCGTGATATAGCAAAACAAGCAAATGTCAATGCTGCCAATATTTCGTATTATTTTGCTGGAAAACAAGGATTGCTGGAACAGTTGGTGTCAGACTTTTTAGAGGGGTACTTACGTGTAATTGAAATAACATTTGAACAGCGGAATTTTTTGTCTTCAAAAGAAGTATTATTTCAGATGGTACGCAATATTTTACAATATCAATTTGAGCGAAGAGAGCTAACTCGTTTCTTTTATAGAGAACTTTCATTAGATAGCACATTAATTCGAGAAGTAATGACAATTTACTTTTCGAAAGAGAGATATTATGTGGAACAACTTATTAGACAAGGTCAGGAAAATAAAGAATTTCAAAAAGTATCCTTCACGATGTTTATGACGCAGCTGAAGGGGATGATCAGTATGCCATATTTATATCCGCAATATATATCGGAAGTGCTGCATTCATTTCCGTCAGAAGTGTTTTTTATTGAAATGTATATAAAGGAAGTAGAGCAGTGGATAGAGAAAACTCTTTGTATAGAGCATTCGCATTATCGTCTGCCGAGAGCGGCTTATGTATAAAGAAAATCGAAAAACATAAAAACAGCTTGTTACCAGTATGTATGGGAACGAGCTGTTTTTATGTTTACTTCCTAATGAAATAGTATCTTCTTTTTTGTATTCTTATATAGTAGTATATCAATGAGATGGTAATAGTACTTACTTTATACAGAAGAGAAATACTGTTTTTAGCAATTATAACTTTTGGTTAGAGGTGTAACCATAATGAATTTGGAGGTAGTAAATTCTTTCGTTAAATTTTTCTAAAAACTAGGCCAAAAACATATGATTACATGGTATGATTAGTACATTGACAGTTGTTAAATATAGGGGATTTTCCTTTTCTTACATAACGCCTTCCATTTCAAAAAACGGAACGGACAAAAAACAAGATAAATAGGAGGCTTTTGAATGGATTCAATTTTAACGATCGTTATCATCGTAGTAAGCTCTATTTTGCTCTTCCTCATAGTAGAGCTTGTGATGAGAAATCGTTTATATAAAGATATCGAGGCATTGCAGCAATGGCAGCAAGAAATTAAGGATAAGCCTGTTGCAGATGAACTGAAGAGAGTAAAAGAGTTAAATATGACCGGACAAACAGAAGAACTGTTTGAGAAGTGGCGAAATGAATGGGATGAAATTGTTGCTAATATTCTTCCGAAAGCAGAAAAAGAATTAGAAAGCGCTCAAAAGCTTGCCGCGCAATTTTCCTTCCGAAAAGCAAAACATATAATGAATGAATCCATTAGCGGTTTAGATGAAGCAGACCATCGGATTACTGATATTTTAAATGAATTGCAAGAGTTGTTGGAAAGCTATGAGAAAAACAATTCAGAAATTGAACAGTTACGTGATACATATCGGAATATGAAAAAGAGTGTGCTTGCTCATCGCCATATGTTTGGCTCAGCAGAACAGAAAATTGAAGAGTTACTTGATGTAGAGTCTAAAAAATTTCAAACGTTTGAAGAAGCAACGCAAAATGGAGATTATTTAAAAGCGCGTGAAATTGTTAGGAGTTTAGAAGAAGGACTATCAAATTTAGAACTAATTGTGCATGAAGTGCCCGATCTATTAGTAGAATGTCAAGCGACATTACCAGTACAATTAGAAGACTTAACACAAGGTCACGACGATATGAAAAAGCAAGGCTATGTATTAAATCATTTGGAAATCCCAAAAGAAGTAAGAGAGATGAACAAACAACTGCAAACATGTCTTGCGGATTTAGAATATCTACATGTGTTGGAAGCAAAAGAAAAAATCGATGTTTTAAAAACGCAGCTCGATACGTTATACGAACAATTGGAATTAGAAGTGAGAGCGAAATATTATGTTGAGCAACAGACAGCAACTGTATACGAAGATTTAGAAACAATTCGAGAGCAGGCGCTGGAAACAAAAGCAGAAACACAATTTGTGAAGCAAAGTTATCAGCTGCAAGATAAAGATATTGAATCACAAAAAATAATTGAAAAACAAATGCATATTTTGATGAAGCGTTTTGAAGTATTACAACTTCGTATTGCAGAGCAAGATATCGCCTTCTCTGTCATTCGAGAAGAGTTAGAGGAAATTTACGAGCAATGTGAAACATTGAAAGTACTTCACGCTGAGTACAAGGATATGTTACAAACAATGCGTAAAGATGAATTCGAAGCACGTGAAGCGTTACGAGAAATGCGCCATACAATAATGGAATCAAAACGTATGATGCAAAAATCAAATTTACCAGGTTTGCCAGATAGCATCATGGTTGATTTGCAAAACGGCCAACAAGCGATGCAAAGTGTGTATGAGCAGCTGGAATTAAAACCGCTGAATATGGGCGTGGTAAATGGTACGTTAGAAGAAGCAGTAGCTATTGTAAATGGTGTATATGAAGCAACGCAAGAATTAATTGAGCAAGCATATTTAGTAGAGAAATTAATTCAGTATGGTAATCGTTATCGTAGTCATGATGATATGCTGGCGCGAAGTTTAGATAACGCAGAGCGATTATTTCGTGAATATGAATACGATGCAGCTCTCGAACAAGCAGCTTCTGTATTAGAACAAATTGAGCCAGGTGTTGTCCAAAAGATTGCTGGATTTGTTGACATAGAACAAACTCCTTAATATGTATTAAGGGGTTTGTTTTTTTTGTTCAAATAACTTTTGTATGCGTGATGATGCAATATTGCTATAATGAATAGCGGAATATGGAGCGTTTTTTAGTTAAAAGTAGAAAAGCATACTTCCGCTTTAATGACGGAAACTATGAGCATGCTTAGCGTAAACGCATGAATTTGTGATATGATTGTGTGATGTGATATCGCTGAAAGGGGAAGAACGATGATCTATTTTGATAATAGTGCAACGACAAAACCATACCCGGAAGCCTTGCAATCTTATGTAACAGTTGCAGGAAAATATTTTGGAAATCCTTCTTCTATTCATTCCCTTGGGGGAGAATCAGAGCGTTTATTAACGCAATCACGTGCGATTGCAGCTCAGCTTCTTCATGCAAAGCCTTCAGAAATTATCTTTACGTCTGGAGGAACAGAAGGGAATAACCTTGCAATTAAGGGGATTGCGATGAGAAATCGCTCCCGCGGCAAGCATATGATTACAACAAATATTGAACACGCTTCTGTGTCTGAATCATATAAACAGCTAGAAAATCTTGGTTTTGACGTTACATATTTACCTGTAAATGAAAATGGTGTTGTATCGGTAGAAGATGTAAAACGTGCTCTTCGAGAGGATACAATTCTTGTTTCCATGATTCACGTTAATAACGAAACAGGAGCGATTCAGCCTGTTGGTGAAATTGGAAAGTTGTTAGTGGACTATCCGAAAGTACGGTTCCATGTGGATCATGTGCAAGGAATTGGAAAAGTACCACTTGACTTTTATGAAAATCATATTGACCTTTGCACGATTTCTGGGCATAAGTTCCATAGTGTGAAAGGAACAGGGCTTTTATATGTTCGTGATGGCGTTAGACTTGATCCAGTTTTATCAGGTGGTGGACAAGAGTTGCGTTACCGTTCTGGTACAGAAAACTTGCCGGGAATTGTTGCAATGATAAAAGCTTTGCGAATGACATTAGAAAAGCAGTCAGAGAATATCATGTATCTTCAAACATTAAAAAAAGAACTCATTCATGTTTTTAATGATATGGAGGATGTTACAATTAATACGCCGAATGACCATACGGCACCGCATATTTTAAACGTATCATTTGTAGGATTAAAGCCAGAGGTTGTTGTACATGCCTTAGAAGAACGTGATGTGTATGTATCGACAAAGTCTGCTTGTTCTTCAAAAGCAAACGAAATCAGCCATGTTTTACTGGCGATGGGCTTACCGCATGCAGTAGCAGCAAGTGCGATTCGCGTGAGTCTAGCGCCGGAAAATACGATGGAAGAAGTAAAACAATTCGAAGGAATTGTAAAAGAAACATTGCCAAAATTATATGAAGTGATGAGGTAAGGAAAGATGATGACATACGAATATATTTTAGTTCGTTACGGCGAAATGACAACAAAAGGAAAGAACCGTTCTAAATTTGTAAGTACGTTGAAAGATAACGTAAAACATAAGTTGAAGAAATTTACAAATTTAAAAATTGATGCAACGCATGATCGGATGTATATTCAATTAAATGGTGAAGATCATGAAGCGGTTGCGGAGAAGTTAAAAGACGTGTTTGGTATTCATAAATTTAACTTGGCTATGAAAGTACCAACAGATTTAGATGAAATTAAAAAAGGTGCACTCGCTGCTTTCCTGCAAGTAAAGAGTGAAGTAAAAACATTTAAAATTACGGTTCATCGTTCTTATAAGCACTTTCCGATGCAAACGATGGAATTGCTTCCAGAAATCGGCGGGCATGTTTTACAAAATACAGAGGATATTACAGTAGACGTTCATAATCCAGATGTAAATATCCGTGTTGAAATTAGAAGCGGTTATAGCTATATTATGTGTGATGAGCGCATGGGAGCTGGCGGTCTTCCAGTTGGTGTTGGCGGAAAAGTCATGCTTCTTCTTTCTGGCGGTATTGATAGCCCGGTTGCAGCTTATTTAACAATGAAACGCGGCGTATCAGTGGAAGCTGTTCATTTTCATAGTCCGCCATTTACAAGCGAACGCGCGAAGCAAAAAGTTATCGACTTAGCACAGGAGTTAACGAAGTATTGTAAACGTGTGACACTTCATCTCGTACCGTTTACAGAAGTGCAAAAAACAATTAATAAAGAAATTCCATCTAGCTATTCGATGACAATTATGCGCCGTATGATGATGCGCATTGCAGAGCGTATTGCAGAAGAGCGTAACGCGCTTGCTCTTACGACAGGGGAAAGCCTTGGCCAAGTGGCAAGTCAAACATTGGATAGTATGCATACGATTAACGAAGTGACAAATTATCCAATTATCCGTCCACTTATTGCGATGGATAAGCTAGAAATTATTAAAATTGCAAATCAAATCGGTACGTATGACATTTCGATTCGTCCGTATGAAGATTGTTGTACAGTATTTACTCCAGCGAGTCCAACAACAAAACCGAAGCGTGAAAAAGCAAATAAATTTGAATCATACTATGATTTTACGCCGCTTATTGAAGAAGCAGTTGCCAATACAGAGAAAATGGTATTACAAACAGTAGAAGTAGCAGAAGAAGAACAATTCGAAGATTTATTTTAAAACCATAAATTACCATTAAAAGATACGTATGAAGCCATATGGTTTATCACACTCTATACTCACAAGGAGGTGATACCATATGGCAAACACAAATCAATTAGCAGTTGCTGGTGCGCAAGCTGCTTTAGATCAAATGAAGTATGAAATCGCTCAAGAGTTTGGTGTACAACTTGGACCAGATGCAACATCTCGTGCTAACGGATCTGTTGGTGGAGAAATCACAAAACGTTTAGTTGCAATGGCTGAACAACAATTAGGCGGTTTTCAACGATAACAACCATATATAATGGCTTAGAGAGAGCGGGATTCCCCGCTCTTTCTTTTTTTGTCAAAAAATAAGAGAAAACATCTACTATTGTAGCCAACTAGTCAAAATATAAACCAATTTGTCAAAAGAAGATAGTTTCGAATTAACAGAAAATTCTTTATCATCGGCAGAAAACCCTTTATTATTGACAGAAAATTCTTTATTATTAAGGGGAAGTCGTATATTGTAAAGGGGGAAGCGTATGAGACGTGTGAGCCGTGAAGAGTTATTGGCACCGCCGACGTATAACTTAGTAGAAGAGATGGAGCGTTATGCAAAGCAACCAAATAAGCTTGCGCTTATTTGGCAAGATGATCAAGGTAATAAAAAGAAAGTGACATATGGGGAATTGTTACAAGGGGCAAATAAAATTGGAAACGCTTTTATAAAAAGGGGTCTGAAAAAAGGGGACAAGCTTCTAATTATGATGCCTCGTCTTATTGAAACATATATGACGTATATTGCCGCAATTAAAGCGGGATTTGTTGTCATTCCAAGTTCAGAAATGCTGCGTAAAAAAGATATTGAATACCGCATTGCACATGGAGAAGTAAAAGCGATTGTGAGTTATGAGCCGTACGTTAGACAATTCGACGGAATCGAAGCAATGAATTCGCTTTATAAATTTGTATTAAGTGAAAGACCGTTAGACGGTTGGAGCAATATAAGGGAAGCGCTTGAAACAGAGAGTGATGTACTAGAAATGGCAGAGACAAACTGTGATGATATGGTCTTTTTATCATATACATCTGGAACGACAGGCAATCCAAAAGGTGTTGTACATACACATGCTTGGGCGTATGCTCATCTTCGTACGAGCGCTGCAAATTGGTTAGCAATTGAAGAAAATGATGTTGTATGGGCAACAGCAAGTCCAGGATGGCAAAAGTGGGTTTGGAGTCCTTTTCTTGCAACACTTGGTTCAGGCGCAACGGGATTTGTGTATCACGGGAAATTTGACCCGGCAACATATTTACAATTATTAAGTGATAATAAAGTAAATGTATTGTGTTGCACGCCGACTGAATATCGTTTAATGGCAAAAATAGAAAACTTGCAGCAATATGACTTGTCTTCCCTGCATAGTGCTGTTTCAGCAGGAGAGCCATTGAACAGAGAGGTTATTAATACATTCCGAAATTATTTTCATGTAACGGTTCGCGATGGTTATGGCCAAACAGAAAATACATTACTTGTTGGTGTATTAAAAGGAATGGAAACAAAGCCTGGTTCGATGGGGAAACCAACGCCAGGTAATCAAGTTGATATTGTTGATGAGGATGGTAAACCAGTTCTTCCGGGAGAAGTAGGAGATATTGCGGTACACATCAAAACACCAGCATTATTTAAGGAGTACTATAAAGACCCGGAACGTACAACTATGCAGTTTCGCGGTGATTATTATATTACAGGTGATCAGGCGAAAAAGGATGAAGATGGCTACTTCTGGTTTGAAGGGCGAGGCGATGATATTATTATTAGTTCTGGTTACACAATTGGACCGTTTGAAGTGGAAGATGCACTTGTGAAGCATCCATATGTAAGAGAATGTGCTGTTGTGGCAAGTCCAGATGAAATAAGAGGGAATGTCGTAAAAGCCTTTATTGTTTTACAAGAGGGGATAGAGGAACAAGATGAAATGTTAATTCCGCTTCTGCAAGAGCATGTGAAAGAATTAACAGCACCTTACAAATACCCGCGGAAGATTGAATTTGTGAAAGAACTTCCAAAAACAATTTCCGGTAAAATTCGCCGCATTGAACTGCGAAAGCGTGAAATGGAAATAGCTGCGAAGTAAAGTGAAACTTCCATCAGTGGGGGGCTTTATCCCCCACTGATGGAAAGCCCGCCCAATCGGGCTTTTACGGGCAGTTATCCCTCACCTATCTTCCTCGTTTTTCTCCGAATCTTAAGGTGAGGTCTTACTGCCCGTTAACGGGATAAAGAAGGATTGTAAGTACGAAAGAATCGTGGGCAGAGAAATCTGCCTGCTTTTTTTCTTGCTGACAATTTCGTACACTAAAAAGTAAGAAGCAAAGGGGGAGAAAAAATGGGAGAACTTTGGTATGGTGGAAAGATTTATACAATGGAAGAAGAAGGAACGACCGTAGAAGCTGTTTACGTAGAAAACGGTAAGATTATTGCTGTTGGAATGAAAGAAGATTTAGAATCTCGTTATCATCCGAAGCAGTTATTTGATGTAGAAGGAAAAACAATGCTCCCTGGTCTTGTAGACAGTCATATGCATCTTATTGGACACGGGGAACGATTGCTTCGCTTAGATTTATCAGCATGTACATCTTATCAAGAAGTGTTAAATCTTGTTGCTGAACGAGTAAAAACAGCCAAGCAAGGAGAATGGATTATTGGAGAGGGCTGGAATGAAAATAATTTTACAGATCGGAAAGACATACATAAACGCGATTTAGATGTTCTGTCACTTCATCATCCTATTTTATTGAAACGCGTTTGTCGTCATGTGACTTTAGTAAATTCTTATATTCTTGAGAAAGCAGAGATTATGCAGGGAAGAGAAGATCCGAAAGGCGGGAAAATTGGACGAGATAAAACTGGTGAATTCACAGGTTTATTGTACGAACAAGCGCAGGATTTAATTGCTCATATTCAACCAGAAATCGATGCAGCGTATTTAACAAACGCATTGAAAACAGCCATTAAAGATTGTTGGAAATATGGATTAGTTGGTGGTCATACAGAAGACTTAAACTATTACGGTGGTTTTCAAAAAACATATAAAGCCTTTGCAGAAGTGATTCGAGATATGCCGTTTAAAGCGCACCTTCTAGTTCATCATGAGGTGGCACATGAAAGGGAGCGCTATGAGAGTACACGTTATATTGAGTTTGGAGCGATGAAAATCTTTTCAGATGGTTCCTTTGGCGGACGAACAGCACTGCTTAGTGAGCCATATGAAGATGTAAAGGAAACAAATGGAGTTGCCATCTTTTCACGTGATGAACTTGCGCTACTTGTAAAACAAGCGAGAGATTTTCATATGCCTGTTGCAATTCATACAATTGGTGATTTATCACTTGAATATGTGATAGATGCGCTCGAAATGCATCCACCAAAAGAAGGGCAGCGTGATCGCATTATTCACTGTCAGCTTGTACGTGAAGAGTTAATTGAGCGAATGAAGAAGCTCCCTGCAATTTTAGATCTTCAACCTGTCTTCGTTTCTTCCGACTTTCCATCTGTTATTGAAAAACTAGGGGAGCATCGCCTTCGTTATGCCTATGCCTGGAAAACACTTCTTCATGCTGGCTTGCACTGTGCGGGCGGTTCGGATGCACCAATCGAGCAGGTGAACCCGCTTTTAGGCATATACAGCGCCGTAACAAGGAAAAGCTTTGTGGATGGAAACTGTTACATACTAGAAGAAAAGTTAACAGTATTTGAAGCTGCTTCGCTATTCACAACAGGAAGCGCATATGCGATTGGAAAAGAAGAGAGCCGCGGGAAAATTGCTGCAGGGTATGAAGCGGATTTTACTATATTAGACAGAGATATATTTGACATTCAGGAAGAAGAAATAAAAGAGATAGATGTTGTAATAACGGTTGTGGATGGTGAAATTGTATATAAAAAATAGAGGCAGCATATGCCGCCTCTATTTTTTATCCCGCATTAACGGGCAGTAAGATCCTCTACCTCAAGATTCAGAGAGAAGCAAAGAAGATAGGTGGGGGATAACTGCCCGTAAAAGCCCGATTGGTTCAACTAGCCGTCAGTGGAGGATGAAGAAAACCTCCACTGACGGAAGTTTCACTTTATAAAAACGTTCTTTGTACTTTCTCCCAGAACGAATTATTTTTCAGTTTCACTGTTTTAATTTGTTTATCGCTTAAACGAACAACTGCTTTTTCGACTTGTTTAATACTTAATGCTTCGTTATCCATGCCCATGACAGGATAGTCGTTGCCACTTGGAGCTAATTTTAGTGTTAATGTACGATTATTGTTTAAGATAAATGGGGAACCAAGTGTACGGTACGTATTGTTATTTAAAGAAGCGAGTTCACTCACCTGGAAACATGGAATTAATGTATCCACAACAGCTCCGCGTAGTGATTTATTATATGCTGTGCTCCCTGTTGGTGTAGAAACGACTAAGCCATCGCCTCTGAATGTTTCAAAGTATAAGTCATCAACGTACACATCTAGTACAAATGTTTTAATAACGCTAGAGCGCAGTGAAAATTCATTTAAGCAATAAAAAGATGTATCATGATCAACTGTTACTTGAATTGTTGGATATCTTCTTACTTCAATTTCATTTTTTGTGATTTCTTGAAGGGCGCTATCGACATGGTCAATGTGGAAGTCACAGTAAAAGGAAATATCATCTGTTGTCGAAACCCCTGCGTATAAACAATCTTCACGAAATCCTGTTTTTCTGACAGCTTGCAAGAATGTACCGTCGTCGCCAACACTAACGATGGCATTTGCATGTTTTGGATGGTCTAATATTGTAAATCCATTTTCTTCTAAAATGTCGTATACTGGTTTCATTTTTTCGACAAGTGTTGCTTTATCATCACCGTAAAAGAAAAATAAATTGCGACGATCTGCCATTTTGTATCCCTCCATGCAGTAAATAATATGTTCGAATACTATATTTCGATAAAAAGTATTAAAAATCCTTCTATTTTTTAGAAAAATCTATATTTTCAATTTCGTTTATTCTTTTCATATTGTGTCGATAATGGATACGAAATGAAAGGATGGTACGATGAAGTGGCTTGCGATTGGAATTGGAATACTTATTTTGTTCGTCTTGCTTATTTTGTTATCGAAATTATCGCTGAAAATTAGTTTGTTATATACAGAAACAGAAAAACAATGTTTATTTCAAGTGAAAATATGGATGATTCATTATACGTTTGATGTACTTGAGCGGATAGAGAAACAACAAAAGAAAACAGATCAAAAAATTGAAAAAGCAGAAGAAGAGGGCGGAACAGAAGATAAGTTTGTAGCAATGCTTGACAGTATAGCCGAGGTTATAAAAAGGATGCAAGAAATCCATACTATGATGAAAGGCTTTCTTCAAAAAGTGAAAATCAAAAATTGGAGATGGCGTTCGCAAGTTGGAACAGGTGATGCAGCGAGCACTGGAGTTATAACAGGCTATGTATGGTCAGTAAAAGGAATGATTGTTGGCATTACTGGAAATTATATGGACATTATCGGTGTACCTCAGCTTGAAGTTACTCCAATTTTTCAAGGGGAAACTGTGGCATCACATTGTGAATTAACAGCTTCATTTCGTATATACCGTGCAGTGAAAGCGGCAATTCGTATATTTGTATTTTTGAAACAACAAGGGGTTATTGCTACAGATAATGCTATGCAACAATGAACATAGGGGGGATTATGTGGAACATCCAATTCAAGGATTGATGACAACAGCGATGCAACATTTAAATCATATGATTGATGTAAGCACAATCGTCGGTGATCCAATTCAATCGCCAGATGGAAGTGTCATCTTACCGGTTTCTAAAGTAAGTTTTGGCTTTGCGGCAGGCGGGAGTGAATTTGGTAAACTTGAAAACAATAATCGTCATCCATTTGGCGGTGGTAGTGGGGGCGGCGTTTCCATTAATCCAATTGCTTTTCTCGTTGTAAATAGTGAAGGTGTGAAAGTGCTTCACTTAGATAAACAGACACATATACTTGATAAAATAATGGAATTAGCACCGCAAGCAGTCGATAAAGTGAAAGAAATGATGAACACACAAAAAGGTGAACAGCCGGAGTATGAAATATAGAATGAAGAAGCTAATCAATTGATTAGCTTCTTTTTTTATTAAATAGAGCGATTCATTTGCATTCTGTTTGCTGAACATCTATCATTTACACTGTACATATTTTGTTATAGAAAAGGGAGGATTTTCAAATGGCAAACGTAACGTTTAAAGGAAACCCAATCACTTTAGTTGGAACAGAAGTTAAAGTAGGCGACCAAGCGCCTAACTTTCAAGTATTAGCAAATGACCTATCTCCAGTAACTTTAGAAACATACAAAGGTGCAGTGAAATTAATTAGTGTTGTACCATCTATCGATACAGGTGTATGTGATGCGCAAACTCGTCGTTTTAACGAAGATGCAGCTGGTATTGAAAATGCAAAAGTATTAACAATTAGCGTTGATTTACCATTCGCTCAAAAACGCTGGTGTGCAGCTAACGGTTTAGAAAATGTTGTAACGCTTTCTGATCACCGTGACCTTTCTTTTGGCAAAGCATACGGTGTTGTAATGAAAGAACTTCGTTTACTTGCACGTGCAGTATTCGTAGTAGATAGCAACGACAAAGTTGTTTACGTAGAATATGTAAGCGAAGGTACAAGCCATCCAAATTACGAAGCAG
This sequence comes from Bacillus rhizoplanae, assembly GCF_917563915.1. Classification (GTDB taxonomy): domain Bacteria; phylum Bacillota; class Bacilli; order Bacillales; family Bacillaceae_G; genus Bacillus_A; species Bacillus_A rhizoplanae. The sequence continues at coordinate 156,107 of NZ_CAKJTI010000002.1, forward strand.
CATTAGAAGCAGCAAAAGCTGCAAAGTAATGTGAAGAGCAAAAAGCGACCTCTTATGAAAAGAGGTCGCTTTTTCTTTTGGAAAGAATTTAGAGTGTGGTATGATATAAGTTATGTGTATTTTAGTTTTAAGGAGGAATTTTCGTGAGTTCAACAGTAGAAACATTATTTTCTATCTTTGATTCTTCTGCCGTAATTTTACGTAAAGAATTAGACATAACCTATTTAGAAGCGCTTGTAGAAACAGGCGATAATTTATTTGAAGGAACAATTTTACAAGAAGGATTAGAACAACCAACAATTGAACGACTAGAGCGTGAATATAGCAAGTTTAATGAAGAAAACTATAAAGGCGAAGAAATTCGCAAAGCGTTTCAACTTGCCATCTTAAAAGGAATGAAAGAAGGCGTACAAGCAAATCATGAAATGACACCAGATGCAGTTGGTATGTTTATGAGTTATTTATTCCAGAAATTTATGAAGGATCAAAAGGAAATGACTGTTTTAGATCCTGCAATTGGAACGGGAAATTTATTGATGACAATCTTTAACGGTTGCCCAGAAGGTACAAATATGAGCGGATTTGGGGTAGATGTGGATGATTTGCTTGTTAAGCTTGCTTTAGTCAATGCAAATTTACAAAAACAAGCAGTTGAGTTTTTCAATCAGGATGGATTAGCTCCTCTTTACATTGATCCAGTTGATGCAGTTGTGTGTGATTTACCAGTCGGCTATTATCCAAACGAAATTGGTGCAAGTGAATATACTTTAAAAGCAGATGAAGGCATGTCTTATGCGCATCATCTTTTTATTGAACAAAGTGTAAAACATACGAAAGAAGGCGGCTATTTATTTTTCTTAGTGCCAAACTTCATTTTCGAAAGTGATCAAGCGCCAAAGCTTCATGCATTTATTAAAGAAACATGTTTTGTGCAAGGTCTACTGCAGCTACCTGTTTCCATGTTTAAAAATGAAAAAAATGCAAAAAGTATATTTGTTCTCCAAAAGAAAGGGCAAGATACAAAAATGCCAAAACAAGCGTTATTAGTAGAATTGCCAAAATTCTCAAATATGAAAGCGATGGAGAATATTATGAATCAAATTAATGGTTGGTTTGCTGAACAAAAGTAAACAGTGTTTATATGTAACAGGTATATACTAATATATAGTACAGTTTTATATTGTTTACAAAATTCAGTAATATATATAAGAGTCGAAATGAAAAAATGTTAAATCTGTAATATAAAAAAATTCTTTGTGTTACAATTTTTTCACTTGAAATATATGTCGTACGATGTTTAAATTAAAATCGTGAGTATAAAACTTCTGTCAGTAAAATATTTATATTAGCTGATGGCTAGTTGAAGACATAAAATTGAGCGGTTTGTGGAAAGATTCCACAAGGCTAACAAGAGAAAAAGGGGCGAAAGACTAGATGTCAAAAATCATCGCGATTAATGCAGGAAGCTCTTCCTTGAAATTCCAATTATTTGAAATGCCAAGTGAAACAGTATTAACAAAAGGTTTAGTAGAACGTATCGGTTTAGAAGATAGTATATTTACAATTACTGTAAACGGCGAGAAACAAACAGAAGTAACAAATATCGCAGACCATGGAGTTGCGGTTAATATGCTTTTAAACAAATTAACTGAAACTGGCATTATTAAATCTCTTGATGAGATTAGCGGTATTGGTCACCGTGTTGTACACGGCGGTGAAAAATTCGCAGATTCTGCTCTAATTGACGATCAAGTATTAGCAGAAATCGACGCTTTAAGTGAGTTAGCGCCACTTCATAACCCAGCACACGTTGTTGGTATTAAAGCGTTCCAAGAAGTTCTTCCGAACGTACCTTCAGTAGCAGTGTTCGATACAGCATTCCATCAAACAATGCCGGAAGAATCTTTCTTATACAGCTTACCTTACGAATACTATGAGAAATACGGCATCCGTAAATACGGTTTCCACGGTACTTCTCACAAGTACGTAACAGAGCGCGCAGCTGAATTATTAGGCCGTCCACTTGAAAGCTTACGTTTACTTTCTTGTCACTTAGGTAACGGTGCAAGTATCGCAGCTGTTGAAGGCGGAAAATCAATTGATACGTCTATGGGCTTCACTCCACTTGCTGGTGTAACAATGGGTACACGTTCTGGTAACCTTGATCCTGCGTTAATTCCATATATTATGAAGAAAACAGGACAAACTGTAGATGAAGTTCTTAACGTATTAAACAAGAAAAGTGGTATGTTAGGTCTTTCTGGATTCTCAAGTGACTTACGTGATATTGAACAAGCTGAAGAAGAAGGAAATCACCGTGCAGAAGTAGCACTAGAGATATTTATAGGCCGCATTCATAAATATATCGGTTCTTATGCAGCTCGTATGAAAGGTGTAGACGCAATCATCTTTACAGCTGGTATTGGTGAGAACAGTGCATTAATTCGTGAGCGTGTATTAGAAGGCCTTGAGTTCATGGGTGTATACTTTGATGCGAAACGCAACAATTTCCGCGGTGAAGAAGCATTCATTAGCTTCCCGCACTCTCCAGTAAAAGTAATCGTAATTCCAACAGACGAAGAAGTTATGATTGCTCGTGATGTAGTACGTCTTGGAAATATTGGTTAATATATGATAAAAAAGACGGGATGATTCCCGTCTTTTTTTGTATTATTTTTTTGAAAGTAGTTCGGTTAATCCGTTTGGGTATAATGTTTTTTCTCCTTGCAAAAATGTTTCAATGGGAACACATACACCGTAGGAGATGTTCTGTCCTTCTGTTATTGTGAATCGATCCTTTTGATAAAGTTCTTTTTTTGAAAAGCAGACAGAATACAATTGGATTAGTTCATGTCCAATTGTATTTTCTATTTGAAAGATATTTTCTAAACAGCCCAAATATGCAACGATTTCCACATCGACGCCAAGTTCTTCTTCGAATTCTCGGATAACAGTTTGCGTTGCATACTCTCCAAGTTCCATACTTCCGCCAAGTGGTCTATAATAATAGCCCTCACCACTTTCATGTTTTCCTTTATATTCTTCAACAAGGATACAATGATTGTGTTCAATAATACCTAAGGCTTTTGCACGTGGATACATAGCATTCCTCCCATTTTTTATCCCGCATTAACGGGCAGTAAGACCCCCACCTCAACATTCTGAGAAAAGCGAAGAAGATAGGTGGGGGATAACTGCCTGTAAAAGCCCGATTGGTTCAACTAACCATCAGTGGGGAATGAAGAAAGCCCCCACTGATAGAAGTTTCACTTTATTATGACGCATTTAAAGTTAACATGTTTTTCAGAAAAAAACAGGCGTTCTTTCTCTTCTAGCAAATATGTTACAATGTAGAAAAAATAATCCAAGGGGTTGTTTGTATGCTGTCAAAGCGAGAAGAACGAATTTTATATGATATGAAAAGCTGGGAGCAGCAATTAGTGCAACAAGAATCAACGGATTTCCAGAGAATGTTTGATAAGTGGTTGAACGGCACATTTTCTAAGTTACCAGAAAAAAAACGAAATGAATTTTTTTCGAAAGCAGATGGATGGCTCTTTCATCTTCATGCATTTATTCAAAGTTCGCAATCACAGCTCGATGCACGTGGACGTATTTTAGGCACGGCACGTTTATTTGATGATTCCATTGAACATATTGAAGAAATGAAAACATTATCGATTGATCAATTAACATACATAGCAGAACAGCAAACAGCTCGTCATCGTTTATATTCTTTCGTGCAAGGAGGAGTAACAGGAATTGGTGGCTTTTTATTATTAAGTGCAGACTTACCAGTAATGGTTGCCTTAAATGTGAAAGCAGTGCAGCTAATCGCCACATCATTTGGTCATGATGTGAATAAACCGTATGAAATGATGCTAGCGTTAAAAGTATTCCATGCAGCCATATTGCCAACGCATTTGCAGCAGTATGCTTGGTACAACTTACTGCAAGAGTTAGAACAAGAAGAAGCGGCTCCATTCTTCTATGAGGGAGAAGAGGAAGTGTTGAACCCAGCATCTGTACAGGTGCTATTAAAACAAATCATGAAAACGTTCGTTATTTATTCACTGCGTCGTAAGTTGTTTCAAGGTGTACCGGTACTTGGGATTGCGGTAGGATCAACGATGAATTACCGTTTAACACGGAGCATAACAGAATTTGCAAATCGATTTTATCAAATGCGTTATTTACGCCAAAAAATATAAAAAGCGAAAGGCAGCCGCCTTTCGCTTTTTAGTTTGTTGCATGTTGTTTTGATAATGGAATTGCCACTGGTTTCTTTTCCTTTGCTGGATAGTAGATTAAATCTAGTACTTTCGCCTGCACGGCAAGGGAAAGAATCGTAAAGGCAATTTCAGTCCATGTTAAATAATATAATGAAAGTGCAATGACAATTGCGTCAAAAACGAAGAAAATTTGCCCAATTGTAAAGCGTGATTTTTTGCTTAATACAATAGTTAAAATGTCGTCTCCGCCTGTTGCACCACCGAATCGTAAAATAAAACCAAGTCCAATCCCAGCTAATGCACCGCCCACTACTGCAGCTACAAATAAGTGATTCGATAAATCCACCGTGAACGGAGAATAGTTTTCCATTAAAGAATAAAATACTCCGAATGAAACGGAACCAACAAATGAATAACCGACCATTTTTTTACCTAAAAATGTAGCACATAGTAAAATGACAGGAATATCCATTAAAACAGTTGAAATTGACGGTGAAATGTCAAAAAAGTTTTGTAAAAACAGTGCGATTCCTACAAAGCCACCTTCTGTTAAGTGATTTTGAAACTGAATGTGGTATAGGGCGACAGCTAAAATAAATGAACCAAGTAAAACCATAAAAATTTCTTTAATAATTTGTCGACTTTGGATGTTCTCCATCGTTATTCCTTCTCTCCGTAGTTAGTAGTTTTTTGTTTTTTCATAAACTAACTACGCCTACATAGCAGCAGTTAGTTTACATACGTCTAACTACGCTATATATCACTGAAGAAATAACGAATAATCCTCTCGTCCATCAATTCTCCCTACTTTCGTTTTAGTTTAGGTCTGAAACAGACTAAACAAAACTTAGAGTAGGATTTTCATTTAGCAATCCTGCTCTCTTCAATGTTTTGTTTAGCGAGTATGAAACAACCTAAACAAAACGCTACGTGTAAGAAGAGTCTTTTCGTTGCCAAATTATCCTTCGGGCAATCATAATTTCCCCACTCTCGTATTTTTTTTCGCTAGACAAAGTATCTAAGCAAAAAAATACGCTACGTGTAAGATTCGTCTTTTCGATGCCACATGCTCCTTCGAGCGATCATGATATCTAAATCCTTTCTATAAAAGATTATATTCCATTATATCATACTTTTTTAAAATGTATGTTCTTGGAAGTCGACAATGGGCAGCGAAAAACCTACATACTTCGTAAATATGGAAGCTTTAGGTGAAATTCGTGTAAATTTTGCTGAAAAATGGTGCAATAAAAAAACATTTGCCGTCGAAAGATTTTCCGTATGAAAAATTAAATTTTGTTCATTTTTCTTTAAAACTTACTTTAATTAATTACAAAATGTTTATTTTAAACAAAATATTTTGTATTATTCGAATAATATTATCTATAGTGACTGGAGAGATTTGTATGAAAACGATAGATATACAAGAAAGGATGGAGGAAAAAAGGAAGGAACTAATTGAACTTGTAAGAGATTATGGTTTTTATCATGATAGAGTAATTGTATGTAGTCAAGAATTAGATAGTTTAGTATATCTTTTGATGGAAAGTACTATATACACAGAGAAAGCGTCTCATATGTCCGAAAAGAAAAATACGATTACCACTGCATGTTTAACGGAATAGACAAGGCTATACTTTCTATTATTATAATATAGATATATTTTAACTAGTTTCGCGTTGTAACTTACCGTATTTGAACAAGTCGACAACGATATTGTTTATCTATAATTGAAAGCGTTTTCAGGATACGTACAAAGGGGAACGGAAAGAAAAAAGATAGAACTGTTTTATCCCGCTATTTTTGGGCAGTAAGACCCCCACCTCGAGATTCAGAGAAAATCTAAGAAGATAGTTGAGGGATAACTGCTGGCATGCGCCTGATTGGTTCAACTAACCATCAGTGGGGGACCACTGATGGAAGTTGAACTTTATAAAATTTTTAAGTCGTTGAGGAAATATTCTCAACGACTTTTTTATTTCACTATTCATGGGTGGTAAGACCTATACTTCAATATTCAGAGAGAAGCGAGGGAGATAGGTGGGTGATGAAGAAAACCCCCACTGATGGAAGTTTTGCCTTACTGATGTGCTTTTCCTACAGATACATTTTGAGTTAGACGATACCAAAGCCAAAGATCGTTAATAATGGAAGCGAGATCCGCGATTTCTGTATTGAGTCTACAAGAAATTGCAAAGTTTTCTTCGTTATTTAACCGGTGTTGTTTCGTGTTAATGATATGTTCAAGTTCTTTAATCCGATCTGGTATTTTCCCGCGAATTTGTTCCCACTTTAATAAAATTGCATGTTGCACTGTTTCAGGTATATCCTCCCATTCTTCTTGGAAATCAGGTAGTTTAATACCTAGGTGTTCGTTATATGTGAAATATTGTTCCATACATTGTCCCCTCCATTTTCTGTCTTCATTGTATCGAAAAAGGGAAAGAACTTCGACGAAATTGTTTTAAAAATAATTATGAATATCCCTTGCAACATTTTGTGAAAGGTGATAAATTATGAATTAATATTAATGATGATGAATAATTATTCTTTAGGGGGATATAAAATGGAGAACAAAAAAGTTGTATTAGCATATTCCGGAGGTCTTGATACTTCTGTTGCGATTAAATGGTTGCAAGAAAAAGGATACGATATTATTGCACTTTGTTTAGATCTAGGGGAAGGAAAAGATTTAGAGTTTGTAAAAGAAAAAGCATTGTCCGTCGGAGCAATTAAATCTTATATGATTGATGTGCAAGAAGAGTTTGCGAATGAATACGCATTAAAAGCATTGCAAGCTCACACGTTATATGAAGGGAAATATCCACTTGTATCTGCATTATCTCGTCCGTTAATTGCTAAGAAATTGGTAGAGATTGCAGAGATGGAAGGTGCAAGTGCAGTTGCACATGGATGTACTGGAAAAGGAAATGACCAAGTACGTTTTGAGGTTTCTATCCAAGCGTTAAATCCGTATTTAGAAGTGATTGCACCGGTGCGTGAATGGAAATGGTCACGTGAAGAGGAAATTGCGTATGCAAAAGAAAACAATGTACCAATTCCGATAAACTTAGACAGCCCGTTTTCAATTGATCAAAACTTATGGGGACGCAGCAACGAATGTGGAATCTTAGAAGATCCATGGGCAGCACCGCCAGAAGATGCATATGAAATGACGTTAGCATTAGAAGATACACCAAACAAACCCGAATTTGTAGAAATTGGTTTTGAAGCAGGGGTGCCAACGACATTAAACGGCGTATCATATTCACTTTCAGAGTTAATTAAAACGTTAAACGCTCTTGCTGGTAAGCACGGGGTTGGCCGCATCGACCATGTAGAAAATCGTCTTGTTGGTATTAAGTCACGTGAAGTGTATGAATGCCCAGCGGCGATGACATTGATTACTGCACATAAGGAATTAGAAGATTTAACGCTTGTAAAAGAAGTAGCACATTTTAAACCGATGATTGAACAAAAATTAACAGAGTTAATTTATAACGGTTTATGGTTCTCGCCTTTAAAAGATGCTCTTGTTGCCTTTTTACAAGAAACGCAAAAAAATGTAACAGGTACAGTACGTGTGAAACTGTTTAAAGGACATGCGATTGTAGAAGGACGTAAATCAGAGTATTCTCTATACGATGAAAAATTAGCGACGTATACAGTAAATGATGAATTTAATCACGATGCAGCGATTGGATTTATTTCATTATTTGGTTTACCAACAAAAGTATACAGCCAAGTGAATCAAAAGAAGGTGGAGGCATGAGCAAACTTTGGGGCGGCCGTTTTACGGAACAGGCCGAACAGTGGGTTGAGGAGTTTGGAGCTTCCATCTCCTTTGACCAGCAATTAGCAGTAGAAGATATACAAGGAAGTATGGCCCATGTTACGATGCTTGCGAAATGCGGTATCGTAACGGCTGAAGAAGGAGAGAAAATTAAAAACGGCTTACAACATTTACTTGAAAAAGCAAAGAAGCACGAGCTTACGTTTTCTGTTGAAGCAGAAGATATTCATTTAAATATTGAAAAGATGTTAATTCAACATATTGGTGAAGTTGGCGGTAAGCTGCATACAGGAAGAAGTCGTAACGACCAAGTAGCAACGGATATGCATTTGTATTTGCGAAATGAAGTGCAAGGTATTATCGAGGCAGTGAAACAAGTGCAAATTGTACTTGCAGGACAAGCTGAAGAACATATCGAAACAATTATGCCAGGGTATACGCATTTGCAGCGTGCGCAGCCGATTTCTTTTGCTCACCATCTCCTTGCATACTTTTGGATGTTAGAGCGTGATGCGAATCGTTTTAAAGATTCGTTAAAACGTATTAACATTTCTCCGCTTGGAGCTGGGGCACTTGCTGGGACAACATTCCCGATTGATCGCGAGTATAGTGCGCAGTTGCTTGGTTTTGAAGGAATATATGAAAATAGCTTAGATGCAGTAAGCGACCGTGACTTCATTCTTGAATTTTTAAGTAATGCTTCTATATTAATGATGCATTTATCGCGTTTTTGTGAAGAACTTATTTTATGGAGCAGTCAGGAATTTCAGTTTATTGAAATGAGCGACAGCTATGCAACGGGTAGCAGTATTATGCCGCAAAAGAAAAATCCAGATATGGCAGAGCTTATTCGCGGAAAAACAGGAAGAGTATACGGCAACCTGTTTAGTTTATTAACGGTTATGAAAGGATTGCCGCTTGCTTACAATAAAGATTTGCAAGAAGATAAAGAAGGTATGTTCGATACAGTAAATACAGTAAAGGGCTGTTTACATGTAATGGCAGGCATGCTTGAGACGATGACGGTGAAAAAAGATAAAATGGCACAGGCTGTCACGCAAGATTTTTCAAATGCGACAGAAATTGCAGATTATTTAGCGAGTAAAGGGTTACCGTTTCGTCAGGCACATGAAATTGTAGGAAAACTTGTCCTTCATTGTATTAACGAAGGTGTTTATTTGCTAGATTTACCGTTAACAACCTACCAAGAGATGAGCTCGTTATTTGAGGAAGACTTATATGAAGTGCTTTCACCATATGCAGCAGTAAAACGAAGAAACAGTGCAGGTGGTACAGGATTCGCACAAATTGAACAGGCACTTCAAAAAGCAAAAGAGATAGTAGAAAATCCCGTGAACATGTAATGTTTCACGGGATTTTTCATGATTGTTACATATATTCAATTAATTTACTTTCTAATGCTTTTGATCTTTGCAGAGATGTTGTTTTTCGTTTACGGCTTGTAGCAGTTCCAAACATAATATTTTCAGGGTCTAGACTATGCGTTCGATAAGAGTTTGTATCTGGATTTTTTCCTTGTAGTTTTCGGTGGGAGTAGAATAAGATATGTCCGAGTTCGTGCGCAAGTGTATTTTCTAGCGAAGATTTTGTAAGGATAATATGATTGAAACGGCTTTTCGTCGTGAAGGAAGAGAACGTTCGTCCTGTCGTATTATTCGAGAGGTGCCTTGCATTTGTATAGAATATTGAAATGCTATTTGGATTTGGAAAGAGATACTTTCTTTCACGAAATAATCGTTGTATATTTTTGCTTTGTTTTTTACGAAATGAAGTATCATTCGTTTGAACAGAAAAATTTTTCAGCGTTGTGATACTTGTGATAATAAAGTCTATGTTCCATATTTTGGTTGCTAACGCAACTTGCTGCTTAATTTGTTTTTCAGTTACATTGCAGCCGGGAAGAGTAAATATACATAAGTTCATAATTGGAGTAGCGGATTTGCTTTTTCTTTTATTCTCATCACTCAAAAACATCACACCTTTATGCTTGGACATATATATAATGTATGCATAAAGAAAAAGGTTGCTTGTACGCTGCAAGCAACCAGTCGCCTATATTTTTTCATGTTCGTATTTATGCTTTCCTTCTGTAATGCGAATATATTCTATATCCATTAAATCGCGAAAAAGTGCACCGTGACTTAACTCCACACCATGTTTTTCTTTGAAGTGGGCACAAATTTTTTCTACCATGTCAATTTCTTGTCCGTTTAAATCCAGTATAATACGTTCCTGACTTTCCATGCCGTTTCCCTCATTTCCTTTTTTCTTAGCATAACCTTAGAGAATCATTTTATCCCGCTATTGGCGGGCAGTAAGACCCCCCTTCAGAGAGGAGCGAAGGAGATTGGTGAGAACTTTCCATCAGTGAGGGATACCCCCACTGATGGAAGTTTTACTTTATTTAAAGCAAATAAAAAAAGCACCAAGCTCATGAAATAAAGGCTTGGTGCTGCTTCATTACAGTTATTAAATTTCCCCTTGCTCTTCGTCACCGCGAACAACAAGGACATCGCATTTCGCATAGCGAATAATATGTTCAGAGACGCTGCCGATTAAGAAGCGCTCTACTGCGTTTAAACCAGTTGCTCCGCACATAATTAAATCAACTTTGTGTTTCGGTGCGATATCTTTTGAGATTTTTGATTTTGGATTACCAAATTCTAATACAGTTTCTATTTTTGTTAGACCTGCTTCTAATGCAGTCTTTTTGTAGTCTTCTAATAAATCTTCTGCAAATAAATTTGCACGTTCTGCAATAGCGCGGCTATATGCTTCTACTGCAGAATAAGCTTTGACGTCAACGATATGAGCGATTGTTAATGTAGCGTTGTTACGCTTCGCTACTTGAATGGCTTTTTTGAATGCTTTTTCAGCTTCTTTAGAACCATCGACTGCAATTAAAATATTTGTATATGTAGTATTCATGAACGATTCCTCCCAATTGTATAAGTGTTATAACTCTTTACACTTTTATTATAAAGTAAATTATGGAAAAAGGTATGTCAGAAACGTTACAGAATTTTGAAAAATCTGTTCAAACTTTTTAGTTGTAATTATTCGAAGAAGTTGTTACATATGAATTATAGCAAGAAAAAAGGAGGCTTATTTTTGTGAGACATGCGCTCATTACAGCCGGTACAAAAGGTTTAGGGAAGCAAGTAACAGAGAAATTATTAGATAAAGGATATTCGGTAACAGTAACGTATCGCAGTGATGTACAAGCGATGGAAACGTTACAACAGCAATATAAACATCTTGCACATCGTATGCAATTTGTGCAAGCGGATGTAACGAAACAAGAAGATTTACATAAAGTAGTAACAAAAGCGATGGAGCATTTTGGTCGTATTGATTTTCTGATTAATAATGCAGGTCCTTACGTATTTGAACGTAAAAAATTAGTTGAGTATGAAGATAATGAATGGAATGAAATGATTCATGGTAACTTAACAGCAGTTTTTCATTTATTAAAACTCGTTGTACCGATTATGCGACAGCAGAAATTTGGTCGTATTGTGAATTATGGATTTCAAGGAGCAGATAGCGCGCCGGGATGGATGTATCGTTCCGCATTTGCGGCTGCAAAAGTTGGACTAGCTTCACTCACAAAAACGATTGCCTATGAAGAAGCGGAATATGGTATTACATCAAATATGATATGTCCGGGTGACATTATTGGTGATATGAAGGAGGCAACAATTGCTATGGCACGTACGTTACCCGATCATCGTACGCCAATCGGGCGTTCTGGTACAGGGGAAGACATCGCTCGTACAATTTCCTTTTTATGTGAGGAAGATTCGGACATGATTACGGGAACAATTATAGAAGTAACGGGAGCAGTTGACGTTATTCATCGATATCGTCAAAACTAGACAAATTCTATCGGACAACTTTCATTATTTTTGTCAAAAAATGCGATATTATGGTAAAATATAAGAGAATAGAAAGCGCTTTATGAAAAGCGTATATGCTATGGCTATTCAGGGGTAATTTTATAATCTCAAGGGGGAATTTCCAATGCGTATCGGTGTACCAACAGAAATTAAAAACAATGAAAATCGTGTGGCAATGACGCCAGCTGGTGTTGTTCATTTAATTCACAATGGTCATGAAGTTTTTGTTCAAAAAGGTGCTGGTTTAGGATCTGGTTTTACAGATGAAGCATATGTAGAAGCAGGAGCAACAATTGTAGAAACAGCACAAGAAGCTTGGAATCAAGAGATGGTTATGAAAGTAAAAGAGCCAATCGCAAGCGAATACGGCTATTTCAGCGAAGGCTTAATTTTATTTACGTACTTACACTTAGCTCCAGAACCAGAATTAACAAAAGCATTAATTGAAAATAAAGTAGTCGCAATTGCGTATGAAACAGTTCAATTAGACAACCGTTCTTTACCATTACTTGCACCTATGAGTGAAGTAGCTGGTCGTATGTCTGCACAAATTGGTGCACAATTCCTTGAAAAAACAAAAGGCGGAAAAGGTATTTTACTTGCAGGCGTTCCAGGGGTAAAACGCGGAAAAGTAACAATTATCGGTGGTGGTCAAGCTGGTACAAACGCAGCGAAAATTGCTGTTGGTTTAGGTGCTGACGTAACAATTATCGACCTAAGTCCAGATCGTCTTCGTCAATTAGACGATATCTTCGGTAACCAAGTAGCAACATTAATGTCTAACCCATATAACATTGCAGAAGCTGTAAAAGAGTCTGATCTTGTTATCGGTGCAGTATTAATTCCAGGTGCAAAAGCGCCAAAACTTGTAACAGAAGAAATGATTAAATCTATGGAACCAGGTTCTGTTGTAGTCGATATCGCAATCGACCAAGGCGGTATTTTTGAAACAACTGACCGTATTACAACACATGACAACCCAACTTACGAAAAACATGGCGTTGTTCACTATGCAGTTGCAAATATGCCTGGTGCAGTTCCACGTACGTCAACTCTTGCGTTAACAAACGTAACAGTACCATACGCAGTACAAATCGCAAACAAAGGCTATAAAAAAGCTTGCTTAGATAACAGTGCCTTATTAAAAGGTATTAATACATTAGATGGCTACGTAACATTCGAAGCAGTGGCAGAAGCACATGGTTTACAATATGCAGATGCGAAAGAGCTTCTTGAAAAAGCACCTGCTTTATCATAAGAAAGAATACAAAGCGACTATCCGTTGGGTAGTCGCTTTTATTATGGTTTCATCCGTGCTCGTGCAGTTTCTCGTTGGCTACTTACAGGAAGAGAAGTACCTGCTTTTGCTAAACCGAAAAGAGGCATATTTGCATATACACTCTCATATTGACCTTTCTCAACAACAAATGTTTCATGAAAAATACCAACCGTTTCAGTTTTGGAAGCTTTTTGGTTAAAATTTTTCCATGCTTCTAAATGTAAGGAAGCATGGCGTGCATAGTGTTCAAGAGCTTCAAATGATTTCCAATATTGAATTTGTACAATTGTGCGGCCGGTGAAGAAAGATTCTGTGCTGAGAAAACCGAGTTCTTTATTTTCATATAGTTCTTTTAGCATTCCACCCATTGCTAGCGCTACGGGTAACCATTTCGAAACAGCAAATAGTTTATTAATGCGCATACCAATCACAAACACTACAAATGAATCGTCCATCTGTGCAGTATAACGTCCAGGTATTACAGGTTTCATCATTCATCCCTCTTTTATTGTGGATTTAATATGTTTAAATGAAGGTCATACATTTCCATTACATTTTGAGTTTGAAAGACATGGGCTGTTAAATAGGCACCGTAAAAAATAGAGTGTAATAGTTTCACAATCTGTGAAGTGTCCATCTTGAGTGTAATTCCTCCTGCAGCTTTTCCTTCTTCCACGCAGTTTGCAAATACTTCATTTAAATTTGGAATGAGCTTTCGTACTTGCTCTTCTTTTTCGGGATATAATAGATAAATTTCTGCATCTGTTAAATGAGGCATACAAGGATGCATTTTTTCTTCTGAGAGAAATGCAATTAAACTTAGCATCAGTCCAGGTTTTTCTTTTGCATATTCTGAAACTCCTTCAAAAATATGACGGAGTGCAGTCATTCCCTTTTTGTTTGTTTCTTTCAGCTCCAACATACGATCCGTTAACCATAACCTCATGAAATAAATAAGAATGTCTTCTTTTCGGGAGAACATTTTAAAAAATGTTACCTTCGAAATTTCTACTCGTTCGCATAATTCTTCAACGTATACTTCTCGAAATGATTTTTCTCCAATGATGTCTAATGCAGTGTGAAATAGTTTAATTTTGGTTCGTGCTTTTTTGATTTCTCGTAGTGGTAATTTCTCTTTCATTACTATGCTCCTTGTTAGTAAAAATTAACTCTTATTAATAAATTAACACGAGTTAATTTTTGAATCTACACTTTAATTTAAATTTTTTGAATTTTTATCCAATAAATCAGAAAAAGGTTTGATATGATCAAATTAGAAGAAATTGCAATATAACACTTGGATAATGAGTGATAGGGAGATAAATATGAAGAATGAACTTACAAAAAAATTAAACTTAGAAAAAATCAACTTATTAGAGATGACAAGAAATATTACAGAGCAACACAAAAATTTTGTTGTTTCAAATGTAAATAATCATTGTTTGCGGATTGCTGTATTTACGGGAGAATATGATTGGCATTTCCATTCGAATTCAGATGAATTATTTATGGTATTAGAAGGAGAGTTATTAATTGATTTTCAAGATCGAGAAACGATTGCCTTAAAGCCAAATGATACGTTATGCATTCCGGCGGGGACAATTCACCGTACAAGAGCATTAGAGCGTACTGTAAACCTTTGTTTTGAAGACGTAGATGCTGATACGGTTATCGTGGAGAATGTATGAAGAGCCGTTTTTACGGACTTATAAAGACAAGGTAGTTTAAAACGAGTTGTTTTAAAGGGATAGAGGAAAGTAGAGTTCACAAGATTGAAAGCACATCAAGTTTTGATGTGCTTTTTATGTATAGAAATTTTTGTGGAATTTGTATACATTTTATCCCGCATTAACGGACAGTAAGACCCCCATCTCAAGATGCAAAGAAAAGCGAAGAAGATAGGTGGGGCTAACTGTCCGTAAAAGCCCGATTGGTTCAACTAACCATCAGTGGGGGATGAAGAAAACCCCCACTGATGGAAGTTTCACTTTATGTTTTCAAACGTTAAGTACATAGAAAGGAGCGAATGCTGAATTATGATATATACGAATTACTGTTATTAGAAAAATCAAGAGCAGTATATCAATATTTACTAAAACTTGGCATTGAAACAAAAGAAGCTGAAGATATTCCGTTAGATAGTTACGGAACAGGTCAATCTGAATCAATTTTTAAACTCGTTTGGACTTGAGAAAAGATAAAATGTGTAACAGTGGATGCGTATGGATTTACAATGTCGATAAACTCTTCTGCTTTAGAGAAGTTCTCAAATTGCATTTTTAGCATATAACAAGCATTTCCGGCTATACGGTAACAAAAATCCACATTAGGAAGACTCTCAATGTAATTTTTAAAATTTTTATAGCCACCGTTTTTAACTGTTGCTTCTATTATGCATTGGATAGGAAATCCCAATTTTTCATAATCAATTTCTAAAGTATATTTTTTTATTATTCCAAATGACTCCATTTGTCTTACTCGTTCAGTTACAGATGGAGAAGATAAATTAATTCTTCTTCCAAGTTCACTCATTGATAAACGACTATTATTAGATAACTCAACTATTATTTTTTTATCAATATCATCTATTTTCATTTTTAAAGTAATTCCCCTCTTTTTGTTTGTTATTTAAAAGATTGTTTAACAATACGTTTCTAATTTAATGTAATCTATAGATTTTATTGTGTATGCTTAAGATAACAAGGAGGTGTTGTAAATGGCAAGAATCAATGAATCAAATTTCGGAGAAACACCTTTTCAAAAGCTTTTAGGACACAATAAAAAAGTTATGGAGGCGTGGTCTTATTTAGGGGAAGTATTAGAGAAAGATGGGCTATTATCATCGAAATTAAAAGAACAGGTTAGAAGAACATTAGCGCAAAGCAATGGTTGTGAGTATTGCAAAGCAAAAGGAAAACCTGAGCCTCATATGTTTGATGAAAAAATATCTGTTGCGGTTGGATTTGCAGAAGTCTTTTTAAAAGAACAAAAAGGAAAAATTTCAAATCATCATTTCCAAATATTAGAAGATTATTTTTCTGAAGCTGAAATAAGTGAGCTTTGTGCATTCATTTCTTTTACTACTGCTCAACACTATTTTGGTGGAATGATGAAGTTAGAAGCTGATGGGTTTTAACTTTGAAGTTTTACGGATAAATACAAATAAAAAACGCTTGGATATTGATAATTTCCAAGCGTTTTTATGCTTATTTTACAAACTGTAATTCTTTCGGGAATTTCGTTAAAATTTCTACGCCATCTTTCGTTATATAAACATCATCTTCAATACGAACGCCGCCTACGTTTGGTACGTAAATACCAGGTTCAATTGTGAAGACCATTCCTTCTCGTAATGGAGAGTTGTTGCCATCTTTTACGTCTGGATATTCGTGAACGCTAATGCCAAGTCCGTGGCCAAGGCGGTGCGGGAAGAAATCACCGTAGCCAGCGTCTGCGATAATAGAACGAGCAGCACGGTCAATTTCACTAAATGTCACGCCCGGTTTACATGATTCAACTGCATTTAATTGCCCTTTTAATACAGTGTCATAAATGCGTTTTTGTTCGTCTGTAATCTCGCCAAAAGCAACTGTACGCGTAATGTCAGAGCAATAACCGTCAATAATAACGCCTAAGTCAAATAGGACGAAATCACCGCGTTGAATTTTATTTGCACCTGGTATACCGTGCGGAAGGGCAGAATTTGCACCTGTTAATACCATTGTGTCAAAGGACATTTTATGAATGCCTTTTTTCTTTAATTCATGCTCAATTATCGCTAATACTTCAAGTTCACTGCGATTCTCTTGAATTGCATTTACCCCAACTTCAACTGCATAATCAGCCATAGCAGCAGCTTGGCGTAAAATCGCAAGTTCTTTTTCATCTTTAATTAAGCGAAGTTCACGTACTTTTTCTTCAGCAGGTTTGAAAACTGCTTTTGGGAATAATTGTGATAAGTGCTCGTAGCGTTCTACATTTAAATGTTCTTTTTCGATTGCCACTGCATTTGCATCAATGCCGCGTGCTTTGATTGCTTTCGCAATCATATCCCATGGATTGTCTGTATCTGTAAATCCGATAATTTCGTGAGTCCAGCCAGCACTTCTTACTTTGTCTTCTTCCATCTTAGGACAAATTAACATCGGTTCTTTTTCTTGGAATACAAATAGACCGAGTAATCTTTCGTGCGGTTCGCAGTGGAAGTTCGTCATATAGAAGACGCTCGGTGTAGAAGTTAAGAATGCAGCTTCTGTATTTTGTTCTTGTAGCCATTGTGTTAATTTTTCTAATCTAGTATTCATATATCTGCACCTCCGAAATTTCAATTACATGTATAACTTTACATCGAATGAAAGTATTATGACAAGAAAATCGATGTTTGAAAAGACAGGAAATTGTGAAATCGTGTAGAATAGAAGGTGTGAATGTGAACAAGGGAGGTAATGAAAAGATGAAAGTATCTTATCACGGTCATTCAGTTGTAAAAATTGAAACGAACGGAAAGGTTATTTTAATTGATCCATTTATTACAGGTAATCCGAAAACAGATTTAAAAGTAGAAGAGGTAACAGTTGATGCGATTATTCTTTCTCATGGACATGGTGATCATGTTGGGGATACAGTAGAATTAGCAAAAAAACATAATGCAGTTGTTATTGCGCCGTTTGAGCTCGCGACATTTTTAGGTTGGAAAGGTGTAAATACACATCCGATGCATATTGGCGGTTCTCATGTATTTGATTTTGGAACAGTAAAGTTTACACAAGCATTTCATGGTTCTAGCTATGTTGATGAAGAAAATCAAACGATTACATATACAGGTATGCCAGCAGGGATTGTATTTACTGCAGAAGAAAAAACGATTTATCACGCCGGAGATACAGCGTTGTTCTCGGATATGAAATTAATTGGCTCTCGTCATACAATTGATGTGGCATTTTTACCAATTGGAGATAACTTTACAATGGGTCCAGAAGATGCTGTGTTAGCAGCAGAATGGATTGGAGCAAAAATTGTTGTGCCGATGCACTATAATACCTTCC
This sequence comes from Bacillus rhizoplanae, assembly GCF_917563915.1. GTDB lineage: Bacteria > Bacillota > Bacilli > Bacillales > Bacillaceae_G > Bacillus_A > Bacillus_A rhizoplanae. Next base: position 174,376 of record NZ_CAKJTI010000002.1, read on the forward strand.
CGGTTATCGAACAAGATCCGCATCAATTTGTAGAGAAACTAACAGGTAGTGTAGGGAAAGTATTAAAAGCAGGAGAAACAATTGAATTATAAAGTGAAACCTCCATCAGTGGCGGTCTTACTGCCCGCGAATAGCGGGATAAAAAAGAAACCTTCATTTTGCGCGGCAAAATGAAGGTTTTTACATGTGGGAAGGACATAATGTAAATGTTGGATTTGTTATATTATTTTTAGATTGTAATCTATGTGTTTCTGTTTCAGTTACTTCGTTGATTTCGGTTGCTACTTTCTTTCCATCCACGAACGCTAACAATACCGCACCAATTATTTCTAAAATTTTTTTCATATCATATCGCTCCTTGTCTCTCATTTCTTGTCTTCATTGTACGATAAGAAAATGAAACAAACTATCGAATAAGATGACAAGGAAATTACAGGATTGTAAGAAACTTGTATTCTTTTGTTATAAAAAAATTAGTACAGGTATATAAACATACAGTGTAACAGTTTTGAAAATATAGTATACTAAAAAGATAACACGTGAAGAATTCAGGGAAAAGAAAGTATGGTGAAACTATTTGGCTACGAAACACAACCAAATTTTAGAATATATCAACAGTTTGCCAATTGGGCATAAAATTTCTGTGCGCCAAATTGCAAAAGAGTTGAGCGTAAGTGAAGGAACGGCATATCGGGCGATTAAAGATGCGGAAAATAAAGGATATGTAAGTACAATTGAACGGGTCGGGACAATTCGTATTGAACAAAAAAAGAAAGAAAATATCGAAAAGTTAACATTTGCAGAAGTTGTTAACATCGTGGATGGCCAAGTACTTGGCGGAAGAGAAGGCTTACATAAAACGTTAAACAAGTTTGTAATCGGGGCAATGAAGCTAGAAGCGATGATGCGCTATACGGAAGCTGGGAATTTACTTATTGTCGGAAACCGTACACAAGCACATCAATTAGCGCTTGAAGAAGGAGCAGCTGTACTGATTACAGGTGGATTTGATACAGAAGAGCATGTAAAGAAATTGGCAGATGAATTAAAGCTGCCGATTATTTCGAGCAGCTATGATACATTTACAGTAGCAACGCTTATTAACCGGGCTATTTATGATCAGCTTATTAAAAAAGAAATAGTTCTCGTTGAAGATATTTTAACACCAATTGAAGAGACGGTATATTTACAGCCAAGTGATACAGTGGAAAAATGGCATAAGTATAATGAAGAAACGATGCATGGCCGTTATCCGATTGTAGATGAAGCACATAAAGTGCTTGGCATTGTAACGTCCAAAGATATGATCGGTGTAGTAAAAGAGACACCAATTGAAAAAGTAATGACAAAACAGCCGATTACTGTAAACGGAAAAATGTCTGTTGCTGCAGCAGCGCGTATGATGGTGTGGGAAGGGATTGAGCTTCTTCCAGTTGTTGATGATAACAATACATTGCAAGGGATTATTAGTCGTCAAGATGTGCTGCAAGCACTCCAAATGATTCAGCGTCAGCCGCAAGTTGGGGAAACGATTGATGATATTGTAACGAATCAATTTATGAATCCGAAAGAAGCAAAACAAGATTCTGCTTACCATTTTTCTGTCACACCACAAATGACAAATTCAATAGGGACTTTGTCATATGGCGTCTTTACAACAATTGTGACAGAAGCGACAAATCGTGTGCTTCGTGCGCAGAAAAAAGGTGACGTCATTGTTGAGAATTTAACCATTTACTTTGTAAAGCCGGTTCAAATTGATAACGTTGTGTCCGTCCATCCGAAAGTGCTAGAAATTGGACGTAAATTTGGTAAGGTTGACGTAGAAGTACGACACGAAGGAAATGTTGTTGGAAAAGCATTGCTTATGGTTCAATTGATTGATCGTTAAGAAGGAAAAGCTGCCTGAAAGGGCAGTTTTTTTATATAAATAAATATTTGAATTTTATTTCGATATGTTATAATGGAAAAAAAAGGTAGTTATGTATATGTTATCTTCTGGTATCTTTTTCGGAAGCATTGCTGTTCTTTACTTTTTAATCATGATTCCAATTCAATACTCCTATATATCTGGCTTGAAAGAAAGAATGAAAAAAACAGGTCTCACGCAAAGTGAGTTATATGAAAAGATGTCATTTGAAGAAGAACAAGCGCATTTCAATTTGCAAGGGAACTTGTTTAATTTACCGTCGGCCATTGTTGCGAGTCTTATATTTGAATTGCGCCATCGTAAATAACTGTCTTAATGGACAACTGTCAAAACTGATAAAGTCATAACAAGTCCTAAAACAGTGACTATATTGCAGCAATAATAAAAATACAAAAAGGCCGGTCTCACTATTGATGAGCCGGCTTTTTTGTAAAGTATGTGGGCATTTCATTTCGTTAAGTTGGTGGGAATTCCTACACAGATCTCTAAACTAAAAATGGGATTATCCTTGTTCCTTTTCAATATACATGCAATGGGGAATAGGATTTCATCTAGATGTATCTTGTTCTATTCAAGACAAAAGCTTTGTAACGCCTCACGTTTTTCCTTTGTTAAACCGAACTCATGAGCAAAGTACGTATCAAGGTTTCCATACGTATTCGTAATAGATTGGAAAACACCTTCTAAAAACTCCTCTTTTACTCCAAGCAGCTGTTTCATAATTTGAAGACCTCTGTCATCCAAATGCGCTGAAATTTGCTTCAATACCTTTTCGTTAAACTCTTTCATCGTTTCATTTGTCAATAAATAATCTTCCATAACAGTTTCTTTTGGAATTCCAAGCACAGATAAAATAAGGGCAGCACCAACGCCCGTACGATCCTTTCCAGCGGCACAATGATGTAATAACCCCAAATTATTTGGGTCTTGGATAATTTCCATCAATCGTTTGTAAGATGGATTGTTTAGCGGAAGTTTGGAATACAACTCCGACATAATATCTAAGTTAAGATTTTTGAAGAAATTACTTCTAGCCATTTCTTCGATAGTGCCGAATTGATTATTTTGCCCTGATGCCGGGATACGTTCGTATGCCACATTTGAAAGTATAGGATCGGGCTTATTTTGTGCTTCCAACTCATCGCGATAATCAAAAATGTATTTAATGTTTAATGTTTGTAAGAAATTCATATCTTCATCTGTCAAACCTGTTAGTTCGTCTGAACGGAAAAAAAGTCCAGACTTTACTGTACGGCCATCAGATGTTTTATAGCCGCCCATGTCACGAAAGTTATTAGCTCCAATAAAGGGGACTACTCGGTTTGCAGGATATGTCGCATAACGATTTGCTGTTGTGATTTCCATTAAAATAAACACCTCTTCTATTTGTAATTAAAAACACTTGCTCGTTGGAGAGTTGGATGATAACTTTCTCTTTTTTATAGCAAGTTGTATACAAGTAGAATACTACCTAATTGTAAAAAAAATATTAAGGCTTTTTAAAGTTCTTGTAACTTTCGAATTTTAGATGCGTTGAAATAATATTTTTGGGTTTCCTTATAGTTCAAAAACAGGTATTTTGTATACGAAAAGGATCCACGGGAGTTATACATTCCTACAGCTAATCTAGAACTGGTTATGTGAAAGATAGGAAAAAATTATTTTTTAAAAAAGCGTCCCATATTATCAGAAAAGAAAAAGGGACGAAAGATTTATGATCTAACGTCCCTGATAAATATGAAGTAAGGTATAAACAAATAAAACTCAAAATTTACATTCTTCCTTCCATTACTAAACGATTACGATTGTTGAGAAGAGTCTCTTTTACTATTTGCTTTGCACCTTCATAGTCTCTGGATGCCACAGCTTGATAAAGAGACTCATGAACACGGTTAGTGGAATAATGAGGCTGATGAGGAGTAAGCTTCCAGTTTACGGTAGCAATCATGATGATTTTATCTTGATATGAATCCATAATTTGCAGCATAGCTTGATTATTTAAGGCAGACATAATGCAGCGTGAAAACAAATGGGAGTATTTGACGTATTCAGGATAATCATCTTGCTGGCTAGCTTCAATCTGATTTTTGAGACATTTTTCTAATTCCGAGATATTTAAAATACAACCGCGTTCAATCATAGAATCTAGCGCATGTATTTTAAAAGAGGTTAGCACTTCCATCATATCCAAAATTTCTTTAACTGAAATTTCTTTCACTAAAATGCCCCGATTTTTTAATGAAACCACAAACCCCTCCGATTCTAAATGAGAAATGGCAGTTCGAATCGGTGTTCGGCTCATGTTTAGTTCGTTTGCAAGTTCGTTTTCTGATAATAGTGTTCCAGGCATGAAATCGCCAAGAATAATCTTTTGGCGTATTTTTGTATAGGCAATGTCTATTAAAGATTTAGATGACATGAACTTTTAATTCCTTTCATTTATCATTTACAAAATTATCTTACAGTAAGCAAGTTTCAACCGCAATTAAAAAACGTAAGTATAGGTTCACGATAAATAAATGAGAAACTTACATGAAATTTAAAAAGCCTTAATATTTCATTTACATTCCACTGGTATTCTTCTTGTATACAACTAAGAAAGGAAGGTATACCTAAGCCAAAAGATTGTTTCTCGCTGTTTGTAGACCAATGACTTTAAGGGGGAAGATAGAACAAACTAATAAGCGCAGAAAAGTGTTGTATAGAAACATAAATAACAAACAATTAGGGGGAGACATACAATGAAGGTTTCGTCAAAAACGGTTCTATCTTACGGACTGGGGAGTCTTGGGCAGAATTTAGTTTATATTTTGACTGTTAGTTATTTAATGTTATTTTATACCGATTACTTTGGGATATCAGCAGCTGCTGTAGGAACATTATTTCTTGTAGCCCGATTGTGGGATGCCTTATTAGATCCTTTTATAGGCATCATGGTAGATAATACAAAATCCAGATGGGGAAAGTTTAGGCCGTATCTTTTGCTTCCCCCTGTTATTATGGCCGGTTTTACAGTTCTTTGCTTTTTGCAGCCTAATATTAGTCCTGCCGCTAAGATCATTTACGCTTCTGTAACCTATATCATGTGGGGAATGAGCTTCGGTCTGGTAGATGTTCCATATTGGTCTATGACATCCGCTATCACAGACGATCCAAAGGAACGAACAAAAGTGGTGATGGTGCCTCGTGTAATGGCAATTATCGCTGCATTATTTGTAAGTGTCTTTACCTTACCGCTTGTTAAAGCGTTAAACAGTTGGGTCCTTGTCAGCTCGATCTATGCTGTATTATGTATCGGCTTCTTCTGGATTACATTTTTCAATGTAAAAGAACAAGTAACAGTAGCACGAAACGAAAAGTTTACGTTCAAAGATGCCTTTCGTGTAATCAAATCGAATCAGCCGCTTTTGCTACTGTTGTTGACAATGTTAATGGAAGACATCGTAACAAAATTCCGCGGTGCTTTCGGTATTTATTATTTTAAATATTATTTACATGCAGAAAATCTTTTCCCTGTGTTTTCTTTGGTGAGTATAGTGCCAGTATTAATAGGAGGTCTGTTAGCACCTACGATTTCGAAGCGCTTAGGGAAAAAGAAAACTACTATTATTGGAATTATTGGTTACGGTGTAGAGCATATTGCTTTATTCTTTGTAGGCAAAAATATGATTCCGTTCTTTACACTAAATATTCTAGGTGGTTTATTTTTTGGTATAGCGACGATTACAATGAGTGCTATGATTGCTGATTGTGTGGAATACGGGGAATGGAAAACTGGAAAACGGGCAGAGGGAACGGTATTTTCTACTAACACTTTCCGCGCTAAATTCGCAGGAGCGATTGGCGGAGGAATAGGAGCTTATGCGCTTTCTGGTATTGGTTACATCCCGAATCAAACTCAAGCAGGTACAACGATGGTTTGGATGCAGTTGTTTTTTACGCTTATTCCAGGAATTTTGCTGCTTATCTCTGTTATACCGCTTATGAAATATCAGTTAACAGAAGGATTCTATGAAAAAATCCTATCTGAAATAAAAATTAGACGAAAGAGTCGTACGACTGAATTTAAGAATGCACAATAAGATCTGATAATTTGGACATGTATGAAAAACCATACAAATCAGGAGGAGTAAACATGATGAATTTAAGAGAAAATCCTTTCTATCTAACAGATCAAGATATTGCATGGGTGAATGAAACCTTATCCTCTATGACGACTGAAGAAAAAGTCGGACAACTTTTCTGCCTGCATGGTATAGATAAAGATGAAAAGAAACTGAAAGAAATAATGGAGAAATTTAAGCCTGGTGGGTTTATGTTTAGGCCAGACAAAGGAAAGGCAATGCAAGAGGTTCATCGTTTTTTACAAGAGCAATCCGCTATTCCTCTACTTCTTGCGGCAAACCTAGAAGCCGGAGGAAATGGCATTGCATTGGACGGGACAGCAGTTGCTAATCCCATGCAGACAGCAGCAACAGGAAACACAGAAATAGCATATAAGTTAGGGGAGATTGCAGCTAAAGAGGGCAGGGCTGTCGGCTGTAACTGGTCTTTTGCACCTGTAGTAGATATTGATATAAACTTTCGAAATCCTATTACCAATATTCGTACCTTTGGATCAGATGTTTCCACAATTATAAAAATGAGCAAAGCGTATGTACAAGCTTTGCAAGAAAACGGACTAGCGGCATCCATCAAACATTTTCCAGGAGACGGTGTCGATGAAAGAGATCACCATCTAGTGACTTCTGTTAATTCTCTCTCTGTAGAGGAGTGGGATCGTACTTATGGCATTATTTATAAGGAATTAATTGAGGCAGGTACAAAAACGATTATGCCTGGACATATTATGCTCCCTCATTATTCCAGAAAGCTTCGTCCTGATATGAAGGAAGAAGAAATCATGCCGGCTACTCTATCTAAAGAATTGTTACAGGATTTACTAAGAGAACAACTGCAATTTAATGGTGTCATTGTCTCTGACTCTACAATGATGGCTGGGTTCGCAATGGCAAAAAATAGAGAAGAGGCAGTTCCTTTAACAATCGAAGCGGGCTGTGATGTGCTGCTCTTTAACCGAGATGTACAAGAGGACTTTGAATTTATGATGAAGGGTCTTGAAAACGGACTGCTGACGATGGAAAGAGTAGAGGAAGCAGTCACGAGAGTGTTAGCCTTAAAAGCATCTCTTGGTCTTCATAAAAAAGAAGCCGCTACGTTAATTCCGAGAGAAGAGGAGCTCAAGGTACTCGGCTGTCAAGAACATAAGGAGTGGGCATCCATTGCAGCAGATGAATCTATTACCTTGGTAAAAGATACAAAACAATTACTGCCTATATCCGCTGATCAATATCGGAGAGTTTTGTTAATTCCTGTAGAAAACATAAATTCTCAGTTAAAAGCAGAGGGCTTCTACTCAAAATCCTACACTGAAAAATTTGCAGATAAGCTGCAAACAAATGGGTTTGAGGTGGTTCTCTTTGATTCAAATCAAAATCCTGGAGCGTCATTTATAGCGCCTACGTACACAATAAAAGAACAATTTGACCTTGTTATTTATTTGGCGAACCTTCCTACCGTTAGCGTAAAGCCTACTTTACGGCTGCAGTGGTCGCCAAAGCTTGCGGGCGATTTACCATGGTTCATTCAGGAAGTGCCTACTATTTTTATTTCTTTAGCTAATCCGTATCATTTATTCGATATTCCGAGAGTCCCTGTCATGATTAACTGCTATCACGCAAACGAAGACATTATTGATTATCTTTATAAGAAGTTAACGGGGGAATCCGAATTTAAAGGAAAGAGTCCGGTAGATCCATTTTGTGGATGTTGGGATACACGGTTTTAACGAATGATGTGTTATTAGTGAAGAAAGTTAACTGAGTATGTGCCTTTCTGCGAAATGTAGATAATGCTCAATTGTTATGAAGTTAAGAAATTAGCTGTTCCAAAAAACAAAAAAATAAGTTGAATTTTCATTTTAAGGTACTTCAAAATATTAGCCTGATGGCTAGGAAGTATCATCAACAGAAAGCAAATTTCATAAGCTAAGGTCGTAACGGTGAATGTACAAGGGATTTTAATTTAAAAACGGTCATCCTTTCATGGATATTCTATGAAAGGATGACCGCTTTTTTATCCCGCATTAACGGGCAGTAAGACCCCCACTTCAGGATTCAGAGAAAAGCGAAGAAGATAGGTGGGGGATGAAACCCCTCCACTGATGGAAGTTTCACTTTATGTCTCCAATGAATCTTACAGAAAAACTACAGTTATTAGATAAAGGAATGACCCCTATTCGATTGCAATGCCAAATTCACTCAAAGCAAGTGCTTGAAAAGCTTGCATATCAATCGTTTGTTTAGATTTATGATTCCCGCTCGTTACGGTATAGGTTTTGTCTGTCAGCGTAATGTGACCATCGTCTGTTCGTTTTGCAAGAAGCGGCGATTTATTAAATGGTGATTGTTCATGGTGGGTAATGATTTGTTGTGCGTTTTGTAAAACTGTTTCATCAATTGGCGATGTGAAGAAGTCATAGCCAATTTCTAGAGTGCTATTTTGATATTTTTCAAATGCGTATTCTCCTAAATCTGTTTTTTTCTTTTGAATGCGATATTCACCAGTTGAAGAAGATACTAGTTCTCCTGTAAAAGGAAGAGGTTGCAGGGCATGATGTGAACCGAAACCAACATCAATTAGGTATGACTGATTATTATGATGTAGAATCGTTGCAAAGTGGGTTCCGCTTAGCCGGATTTCTCCATCATTAAATACAGTGCCGCATATCATATGGACCTGAAAGCCTAGTTCTTTTAAAGCATAGTAAAACAAAGGATTCAGCTCATAGCAAACACCGCCGCGCCGGTTGTCTATAATCTTTCTTTTTAAGTTTTCAAAGGTAATATCAATGTTTTTATTTTGTATAATACTAATATTTTCAAATGGCACATGTTTAGCAAATTGAGATTGTAACATACGAATATCTTCAAATGTTACATCTTTTTTTGCATATTGAATACGGTTGAAAAAATCGTTTAGAAAGGTGTTCATTTTATCTCACCTCAAATTATTTTTGTAACTGCTCTGCCTCTTCAATCGCAAGCGGTAAAAAATGCTTATATTGGCGAATACCGTTGTAGATGCTAGCTCCGCCAACAATTACAAATAAAATTCCAACGATTATACGAGCCGCTGAAAGATCCAAGAAAAATTGGTTCAGGCCAAATAATGCAACAAATATTCCGAGTGCAATCGCTGATTTTCCAGCAAGCCATCCTTTCTCCATGGAACGGTTTGTGCGAAAATATTTCGTTTTGTAGAAGAGATACAACATAAATGTAACGATAATACAAAAGACTAATACTGGCATGATCCCAATCCCCCATCTGTTTGTATATTATTTCTTTATTGTAAATCAATTCTCGACCTGGATGAAGTGTTATGCGTTATAATGGGTATAAATTGGTGGAAAAGGAGACTTTTACATATGAATGAGAAGATTTTAGAGGCAATTAAGCAATTTGATACGATAATTATTCACCGTCATGTACGTCCAGATCCAGATGCATTAGGTTCGCAGTGCGGACTTGGTATAATGCTGCAAGAGTCGTTTCCAGAGAAAAAGATTTATATGGTAGGATACAATGAACCATCTTTATCATTTTTACGCGTAATGGATGAAATTGATGATGCTACGTATGAAGAGGCGCTTGTTATCGTTTGTGATACAGCAAACCAAGAGCGCGTTTGCGATCAGCGTTACACAAAAGGAAAGCAATTAATTAAAATTGATCATCATCCAAATGAAGACCCGTACGGAGATATTGTTTGGGTAGATACAACTTCTAGTTCTACAAGTGAACTTATTTATGAATTTTATTTATACGGTAAAGACAAAGGATTAACTTTATCAAAAGAAGCAGCGCGTCTTATTTTAGCTGGTATCGTTGGTGATACAGGACGTTTCTTATTCCCGAGCACATCGGCAAAAACACTTCGTTATGCATCTGAACTTGTAGACATGGGAGTTGAATTCCCGGCATTATATGATGAAATGTATAAAACAAATGAGCGCATTGCACGTTTAAATGGTTACATTTTACAAAACTTCACAATGACAGAAGAAGGATCAGCTTATATTAAGCTAACAAAAGAAGTATTAGAGCAATTTGACGTACTTCCGTCTCAGGCATCAGGAGTTGTTGGATCACTTGGAAATATTGAAGGCTTAAAAGCGTGGGTTCTATTTCTAGAGGAAAAAGATGTAATTCGTGTTCGACTTCGTTCAAAAGGACCAGTAATTAATAAATTAGCGATGCAATATAACGGCGGAGGGCATCCGATGGCTTCCGGTGCAAAAGTTTTTTCTTGGGAAGAAGCAGACCGTCTTTTTGCAGACTTACGTGAATTGTGTAAATAAGAAGAAAGGTAGAGAGAGCTCTACCTTTCTTGTTTTATCTTTACGCTAATTTCAAGTGTAGTGTCAAAAGAAACCGTTTCGATTTCAAATCGATAGACACGGTCGTAATATTTATATACTTTATTTTCAATGACCTTTTTCAGTAGTTCTTTATTATTTGCGACGCTCTGAATATTTTGGGTAAGCAAGTGGCGGAGATCATCGCGAATCGAGGTTTTTAATGTTTCAACAGTTAGAGAGTCTACATTGTATTTATCATGATTGACAATCTCAACTTCAATCTCTTGAATCGTTAATATTTTTTTATTTTTTTCATTTTCTTTATTTTGATCTTCAATAATTACATGTAAGTCATCTGTTAATTTCTTTATTTTTGCTTCTTGTTGTTCCAGTGTTTTTGTTTGCACTTCTTGAAATACGCCATATATGTACAAAAAAATAATCCAGCTTAAAATACCGCCAACAGCAGCACCGCCTAAAAAAAGCTTCCATCTATTGGAGAGTGAGCTTGGAACTCTCATACATGCTCCTGTGTAATCCAATTAATAATAATGAATCCTGTTTGCATACCGCCTGTGGCAAAGAAAATGAGAAGAATTTGTTTCACAATATCTTTTGTATCTCCTCCAAAGAAGCTGCGTTCAAAGCTGTAAAATGTATCAAAAGTCCCGCCAATAGCAGCGACAAGTGCCCAAATTCGTAAATTTTCTGCAAACTGCGTAATCATTGTGAGGGGTGGTTTCCCGACTAAAAAAGCACCGACTCCGCCGATTAACGATCCACCAATCATAACACCAAGGGCGATAAAATAACTTGTAACGAGAAGAGAGAAAAAGCTTTGATTCACTTCCATCATCATTCCCCTTTCTTTTTCATGTATATGGACAAAGAAGGAGAAGTATGTTTTGATTTCACGTATAATAAGAGGTAGTCAAATAGATAAAGAGAGGGCATAAAAGTGAAGTTTGTGCATTTACAATGTCAAACCGTTTATAGTTTATTGAAAAGTGCTTGTAAAATAGACGAGCTTGTTCATCAAGCGAAAGAACTTGGTTTTACAGCATTAGCTATTACAGATGAAAATGTGATGTATGGTGTTGTTCCGTTTTATAAAGCGTGTAAAAAAGCGGGTATTAAGCCGATTATCGGGTTAACAGCATCGATATGGAATGAAGAAGAAGAACGGTCTTATCCACTTGTTTTACTGGCTGAAAACGAAACAGGGTATAGAAATTTACTTAAAATTTCTAGCAGCATTATGACAAAGTCAAAAGACGGTATTCCAAAGAAATGGCTTGCACGCTATGCAGGCGGATTAATTGCGATTTCTCCAGGGAAAGATGGCGAAATTGAACAACTTGTCTTGCAGGGCAAACATGAGGTTGCTGAAGAAGTAGCGAATATGTACAAAAGTATATTTGCAAGCTTTTACATAAGCTTGCAGCACCATGCTATTCAAGAAGAATTATTGCTGCAGGAAGAGCTTCTGCCATTTGTAAAGCAGCTTGGAATTCCGCTTGTGGCGACGAATGATATTCGTTATGTCAAACAAGGCGATGCGATTGTACAGGAATGTTTATTATCCGTTCATAGCGGGACAAAAATGACAGATTCTGAAAGGCCGCGTTTACAAACTGATCAATATTATATGAAATCGCCTTCTGAAATGGAAGCGTTATTCTCTGCTATGCCAGAAGCGATTCAAAATACTGTATGTATTGCAGAGCGCTGTCATGTAGAGATTCCGTTTCATACAAATCAACTTCCGAAGTTTCCAGTACAAACAAATGAGTCATCGGATCGCTTTTTACGCCGCATTTGTGAAGAAGGGCTGAAGAAGCGTTATGAAATAGTGACAGATGTGCATAAGGCACGTCTAGCGCACGAATTAGGCGTTATTTCTCGAATGGGATTTAGTGATTATTTTCTTATTGTATGGGATTTTATGACATACGCTCACGAGCACCGCATTTTAACAGGACCAGGCCGTGGTTCGGCAGCTGGATCACTCGTTTCTTACGTACTAGAAATTACCGATATCGATCCAATTCAGTATGATTTACTGTTTGAACGATTTTTAAATCCAGAGCGTGTTACACTTCCTGATATTGATATTGATTTTCCAGATATTCGCCGCGATGAAATGATTCGTTATGTGAAAGATAAATACGGAGAACTACGTGTTGCTCAAATCGTAACATTTGGAACACTTGCAGCAAAAGCAGCGATTCGCGACATTGCAAGAGTAATGGGGCTGCCGCCAAATGAAATTGATATTTTTTCAAAGCATATTCCATCCAGGGTTGGCATTACATTAGAGGAAGCTTATGCAGAATCACAAGCACTGCAAAATTATATACAAAGTAACCTCATATTTCAAAGGATATTTGATATCGCAAAACGGGTAGAAGGCTTGCCCCGTCATACGTCTATTCATGCAGCCGGGGTGATTATGAGTGAAGAACCGCTTACAAATAGCGTTGCCATTCAAGATGGGCATGATGGTGTATATGTTACGCAATATCCCGCAGAGGTATTAGAAGAACTTGGATTGTTAAAGATGGACTTTCTTGGTCTTCGGAATTTAACGTTGCTTGAAAATATTCGTACCTTTGTTGCACAAACAACTGGGACAAATATAGATATAAAGAAATTGCCGCTTCAAGATGCGAAAACATTTGCACTGCTTGGACGAGGAGATACGACTGGAATTTTCCAGCTCGAATCAAGCGGAATGCGGAATGTTTTGCGTTCGTTAAAACCGAATGAGTTTGAAGATATTGTTGCAGTCAACGCGCTATATCGACCAGGACCAATGGAACAAATTCCGGTGTTTATTGAATCAAAACACGGGAAACGTGCGATTCATTATCTTCATCCTGATTTGAAACCAATTTTAGAAAATACGTACGGAGTTATCGTTTATCAAGAACAAATTATGCAAATTGCCTCTCGTTTAGCAGGATTTTCTCTTGGTGAGGCGGACTTATTACGCCGTGCAGTAAGTAAAAAAAATCGTGATATTTTAGACGAAGAGCGTACTCACTTTGTGAAAGGTTGTTTGCAAAATGGATATGATGAAGAAACTGCCCAGAAAATTTATGATTTAATCGTTCAATTTGCGAATTATGGGTTTAACAGAAGTCATGCAGTTGCTTATAGTATGATTGGATATCAGCTTGCCTATTTAAAAGCAAATTATCCGCTGCAGTTTATGACAGCACTATTATCAAGTGCAATTGGAAATGAAGAGAAGATTGTACAATATGTTCGGGAAACAAAGCGAAAAGGGTTTCATGTTTTACCTCCATCTCTTCATAAGAGCAGTTATGATTTTCATGTGGAAGGAAATGCAATTCGGTATAGTTTACTTGCTATTCGCAATGTAGGGATGGCGACAGTGAAAACCTTGATTGAAGAAAGGAACAAAAAAACATTTCAAGATTTATTTGAGTTTTGTTTACGCATGCCGGCGAAGTTTGTAACAGAACGCAATTTAGAAACAATGATTTGGGCTGGTTGTTTTGATGATTTTGAGGTTTCACGTTCGTCCTTGTTTAACAGTATTAAAGGTGCGTTAGAATATGCGGGCTTAGCACGTGAAATTGGCGAGGAACTTGTGCCGAAGTCAGAGTATGCACAAGAGGCAGAGCTCTCTTTTATCGAACAATTAAATAAAGAGAAAGAAGCACTAGGTTTTTATTTATCAAGTTATCCAACTGCGCAGTACGAACCGCTTGTTAAACAATTGGAAATTCCGACACTTGCACAAGCGATGAAGCAGCAAAGAAAAGTGCAGCGGGCAATTGTGTATTTGACAAATATAAAAATCATTCGGACAAAAAAATTACAAAAGATGGCGTTTGTCACGTTTTGTGATCAAAATAATGAAATGGAAGCAGTTGTATTTCCTGAAGCATATATCCATTTTGCAGAGCGGCTACAAGAGGGTGAAATTGTTTTAATAGAAGGAACAATTGAACAGCGAAATCACAAGCTGCAATGGATTATAAATGGCGTCTATCCGCTAGAACAAATGGATACTTACGATAAAATGAAAGACGCTTCTATTTACGTGAAAGTACCATCACAGTATGAAAAAAGGCTGTTAAACAATGTAACAAAAATATTATTTCACTATTCAGGTTTTGTGAAAGTACTAATTTATTATGAAAAAGAGCATAAGATGGTACAATTATCTCGTAGTTTATCCATTCATCCAAGTGAAGAATGTCTACAAGCACTTTATGAGGTAGTCGGAAAGGAAAACGTCGTTGTAAAAATATAATGGACAATTTCCCTCTATTTCGATTATAGTAATAATAGCGTTCGTGGTCAGACCACCTTGGAGAATGAATAATGCTATTCAGCAAGAACATATGAGGAGAGTGGATCGTTTGTCAACACTTCGTGAAGAAGCACTTCACATGCATAGAGTGCATCAAGGAAAATTAGAAACTGTATCAAAAGTAAAGGTAGAAAATGCAAAAGATTTAAGTCTTGCGTATTCTCCAGGGGTTGCAGAACCATGTAAAGTTATTTATGACGATAAAAGCAAGGTATACGAATATACAATGAAGGGCAATATGGTAGCAGTTGTAACAGATGGAACGGCTGTGTTAGGTCTTGGAAATATTGGACCGGAAGCATCTCTTCCAGTTATGGAAGGTAAAGCTGTATTATTTAAGAGCTTTGCTGGTGTAGATGCATTTCCAATTGCTTTAAATACAAATGATGTAGATAAGATTGTTGAAACTGTAAAATTAATGGAGCCAACTTTTGGCGGCGTAAACTTAGAAGATATTGCAGCGCCAAACTGCTTCATTATTGAAGAGCGTTTAAAGAAAGAAACAAATATTCCTGTATTCCACGATGATCAGCACGGTACAGCAATTGTAACAGTAGCTGGTCTTGTGAATGCATTAAAGCTAGTTGGAAAGAAAATGTCTGATATTAAAGTTGTTGCAAACGGTGCTGGGGCAGCTGGTATTGCGATTATTAAACTTTTATATCGCTACGGTGTACGCGACATTATTATGTGCGATACGAAAGGTGCGATTTTTGAAGGGCGCCCTGTCGGTATGAATCCTGTGAAAAATGAAGTTGCAAAATATACAAATAAAAATCGTGTAGAAGGTTCATTAGCAGAAGTGATTCAAGGTGCAGATGTGTTCATCGGTGTATCTGCAGAAGGCGCATTAACAGAAGAAATGGTTCGTTCTATGAACAAAGATGCAATTATCTTTGCGATGGCGAATCCAAATCCAGAAATTATGCCGGAAATCGCAAAAGCAGCTGGAGCAGCTGTTGTAGGTACAGGTCGTTCGGACTTCGCGAACCAAGTAAACAACGTACTAGCTTTTCCTGGTATTTTCCGCGGTGCTCTTGACGTACATGCAACGCAAATTAATGAAGAAATGAAGGTTGCCGCAGTACAAGCCATTGCTGAGCTTGTATCAGCTGAAGAACTTAGTGCGGATTATATTATTCCAGCTCCATTCGATGTACGCGTAGCACCGCAAGTGGCAGCGTATGTAGCGAAAGCTGCAATGGAAACAGGTGTTGCTCGCCGTCAAGTCGATCCAAATGAAGTAGCTGAGAAAACAAGAAAACTAGCAATTATTGGTAAAGAATAAGCGAGGAGTGTCCATTGACATCATCACAAACAAAAGTATACCTGGAAATAGTGAAAAAAATCCGTTCCATTATAAAAGAGGACGGGTTAGAAGCAGGTAATCGCCTGCCATCTGAACGAGAGCTAAGCGCACGTTTAAATGTTGGTCGTTCCTCTGTTCGTGAAGCGCTCAGAGCACTGGAGTTGGTCGGCTTAATCGAAACGAGGCGCGGTGAAGGGACGTTCATTCGAAATTTTTATGAAAATGGTCTTGTGCAATTAATTGCACCGTTCGTATTACAAGATGAAAAAACGCGGCAAGATTTGTTACAAATGAAAGAGTTGCTTGAGAAGGATGCGATTCGTGTCTTATGTCAAAGGCAGACAGAAGACTGCTTAGAGGCACTTAAGGAAACTTTTTCTGATGAACAGTTATCTATCGCTGTATTTCATCAAACCTTTTTAAGAACGCTTGTAGAGCAAGTAGATAATTTTTTAATGTATCGTGTTTGGATGATTGTACATGACTACGCTTCGACGCTTTCTTGTGATGTTCATTTAAACGCGAGAAAGTTGCATGAAAAGCTATATAAAGCCTTAGAGAATAAGCAGGAACAAACAGCAATAGAGCTTTATGATGCAATCATAGAGAACATACAGTTTCATTTGTAATTCTAACATCTATACAAAATTTGTCGAAATGACCATGACACGTTCTGACAAACATTCTGCCAGACAACGTTTAAAGTTAAACGTAAAGAGATGGGTTATAAGACAAATTGAGAAAACAAGGCTAACACTTATTGAAGTAGGTGTTAGCCACATTTTCTTACTCGTTAACCTTAGCTCTTTTATCACCTAAAGGAGGGTCAAACTTTGCTACGAGATTTATTCCAAAAGAAGAAAAAATATGCTGCAATTCCTTCAGAGCAAGTAAGAAGAGATGTACCGGACGGTGTCATGACAAAATGTCCGAAATGCAAAAAAATCATGTATACGAAAGAACTTCTGAAGAATTTAAAAGTATGTGTTAACTGTGGGTATCATCATCCGATGAACGCATGGGAGCGTCTTGAAAGTTTGTTAGATGAAAATTCATTTCGTGAATATGACAAAGAAATGATTTCGGCAAACCCGCTTCACTTCCCTGGTTATGAGGAGAAACTTGAGAGCGATCGTAAAAAAACTGGATTAAACGAAGCAGTTGTGACAGGAGAAGGAACAATCGAGAACATGCTCGTTGTTGTTGCGGTTATGGATTCAAGGTTTCGAATGGGAAGCATGGGCTCTGTTGTAGGTGAAAAAATTGCGCGTGCTGCTGAAAAAGCACATGAAATGAAAGTGCCGTTTCTTATTTTTACCGCATCAGGCGGAGCTCGTATGCAAGAGGGTATTTTAAGTTTAATGCAAATGGCGAAGACGAGTGTTGCTTTGAAAAAGCATAGCAATGCAGGTGGTTTATTCATTTCTATTATGACGCATCCAACGACGGGCGGAGTTTCCGCGAGCTTTGCTTCACTTGGTGACTACAATCTAGCAGAACCAGGTGCATTAATTGGATTTGCAGGTCGTCGTGTAATTGAACAGACTGTTCGTGAAAAACTGCCGGAGGACTTCCAAACGGCAGAGTTCTTACTGGAACATGGACAATTAGATGCAGTTGTGCACCGTAATGATATGAGAGATACACTCCGCAAGATTTTAGAAGTTCATCAAGGGGAGGAAGTGGCGTCATGGCAGAATTAGAATTTGAAAAGCCAGTTGTTGAGCTGAAAAATAAGATTCTTGAATTAAAAGAATATACGAAAAACAGCCAGATGGACTTCAGTGAAGAAATCCGTATTTTGGAAGCTAAGTTAGAGCATTTAGAGGAAGAAATATACGGCAATATGAAAGTATGGGACCGTGTTCAAATTGCTCGTCATGCCGAAAGACCGACAACACTTGATTATATTGAGCACTTATTTACTGACTTTTTTGAATGTCATGGAGATCGCCTATTTGGTGATGATGCAGCGATCGTAGGCGGTATTGCAAAATATAATGGAATGCCTATAACGGTAATTGGCCATCAGCGCGGAAAAGATACGAAAGAAAATATTCACCGAAATTTCGGAATGCCTCACCCAGAAGGCTATCGCAAAGCATTGCGCCTTATGAAACAAGCAGAGAAATTTAATCGTCCTATCATTTGCTTTATTGATACGAAAGGTGCATATCCTGGAAAAGCAGGTGAAGAACGCGGACAAAGCGAAGCGATTGCACGTAATTTATTTGAAATGGCAGCACTCTCTGTACCGGTTATATGCATTGTGATTGGTGAAGGCGGCAGTGGCGGTGCGTTAGGACTTGGTATTGGGAATTATGTCCACATGTTAGAAAACTCCACGTATTCAGTTATTTCTCCCGAAGGAGCAGCAGCAATTCTTTGGAAAGATGCTACGAAAGCAAAAGAAGCTGCTGAAGCGATGAAAATTACGGCGGCTGATTTGAAAGAATTGGGTGTAATCGATGAAATGATTCCAGAAGCTCGCGGCGGTGCGCATCGCAACGTTAAAGAACAAGCGGAATATATAAACCGTACCTTGCAAAAAACATTCCAACAATTTGAAGGTGTTTCGAAAGAGGAACTGGTTGAAAATCGTTATACAAAATATATGAAAATTGGGCAAGTTTCGTTTTCAAACGCTTCCATTGGGGTAAAATAGAAAAAGCGTGCGTTCCATTTCGCGAATGCACGTTTTTCTTATGAAAAGACACATCTTCTCCATTGTAATTTTATATTTCTTCATGTTATTTTATTATAAGGCAAATAATCTTTTCGAGGTGAGTACTAATGAAACGTATTGGTGTGTTAACAAGTGGTGGAGATTCACCTGGTATGAATGCTGCCATTCGTGCAGTTGTTCGTAAAGCAATGTATCATGACCTAGAAGTGTATGGTATCTATCATGGATACGCAGGATTGATTTCTGGTCATATTGAGAAATTAGAATTAGGTTCTGTAGGTGATATTATTCATCGCGGTGGAACAAAATTATATACAGCAAGATGTCCAGAGTTTAAAGAACTAGAAGGACAATTAAAAGGGATTGAACAATTAAAGAAATTTGGTATTGAAGGACTTGTTGTTATTGGTGGGGATGGTTCTTACCAAGGTGCAAAAAAATTAACAGAGCATGGTTTCCCATGTGTAGGTGTACCGGGCACAATTGATAATGATATTCCTGGTACTGATTTCACAATTGGCTTTGATACAGCTGTAAACACTGTTATTGATGCAATTGATAAAATTCGTGATACAGCTACATCTCATGAACGTACATATGTAATTGAAGTAATGGGTCGTCATGCGGGAGATATTGCGTTATGGGCTGGTTTAGCGGACGGTGCAGAAACAATTTTAATTCCGGAAGCAGACTATGACATGAACGATGTAATCGCTCGTTTAAAACGCGGTAGCGAACGCGGGAAGAAACATAGTATTATTGTCGTAGCTGAAGGTGTTGGCAGCGCGATTGAAATCGGTAAACAAATTGAAGAAGCAACAAACTTTGATACACGCGTTACAGTATTAGGTCACGTACAGCGCGGAGGATCTCCAAGTGCGATGGACCGTGTATTAGCGAGCCGTCTTGGTGCAAGAGCAGTTGAGCTTCTATTAGAAGGAAAAGGTGGTCGTTGCGTAGGTATTCAAGACAACAAACTTGTTGATCATGATATTATTGAAGCGTTAGCGCAAAAACATCAAATTGATTTAGATGTGTATCAGTTATCAAAAGAGTTATCAATCTAATTGGCCTAGTGTCGGATTAGTGGTAACGTTTTCAGAAATATTTGGAGGTGCGTTATGCGCAAAACTAAAATTGTATGTACAATTGGTCCTGCTAGCGAAAGTATTGAAAAATTAGAACAATTAATGGGAGCAGGGATGAACGTTTGTCGTTTAAACTTCTCTCATGGTAGTCATGAAGAGCACGGAGCACGTATTAAAAGCATTCGTGAAGCTGCGAAGAAAACAGGTAAAACTGTAGCAATCTTACTTGATACAAAAGGTCCAGAAATTCGTACACATGACTTTGTAGACGGACAAGCTGAGCTAAAAACAGGTGCAGAAGTTGTTATTTCTACAGAGCAAGTATTAGGAACTGCTGAAAAGTTCTCTGTAACTTACGCGGGACTTTATGATGATGTCGATGCAGGTTCTCGCATTCTAATCGATGATGGTCTTATTGAGTTAGAGGTAATCGGAAAAGCAAACGGCGATATCCGCACAAAAGTATTAAATAGCGGTACTGTAAAAAATAAAAAAGGTGTAAATGTACCAAACGTAAGCATTAAGCTTCCTGGTATTACAGAAAAAGACATTCAAGATATCATCTTCGGTATCGGGCAAAATGTTGACTTTATCGCAGCTTCTTTCGTACGCAAAGCATCTGACGTATTAGAAATTCGTGAGCTATTAGAAGAGCACGGAGCACAACATATTCAAATCATTCCAAAAATCGAGAACCAAGAAGGTATCGATAATATCGACTCTATCCTAGAAGTTTCTGACGGCTTAATGGTAGCGCGCGGTGACATGGGTGTAGAAATTCCACCTGAAGAAGTACCGTTAGTGCAAAAGCGTCTAATCAAAAAATGTAATGTATTAGGTAAGCCAGTTATCACTGCAACGCAAATGTTAGATTCTATGCAGCGTAACCCTCGTCCAACACGTGCGGAAGCAAGTGACGTAGCGAACGCTATTTTCGATGGCACAGATGCAATCATGCTTTCTGGTGAAACAGCAGCAGGTTTATACCCACTTGAGGCGGTACAAATGATGGCAAACATCGCGATTCGTGTTGAGAAATCATTGCAATATGAAGACATGTTCCAAAAACGTCTTAAAGAGCAATCTAGCACAATTACAGATGCAATTAGTCAATCTGTTGCACATACAGCAATCGCACTTGATGTAGCGGCAATCGTAGCTCCTACAGAAAGCGGCTATACTGCGAAAATGATCTCTAAATATCGTCCGAAATCTCCAATCGTAGCAGTAACATCTAATGAACAAGTATGCCGTCGTCTTGCACTTGCATGGGGTGTACAAGCGTATATGGCAGAGGAAAAGGCAAAATCTACAGACGAAATGTTAGAAACTGCTATTCAAACAGCTATGGATACAGGTATGATTGGTCTTGGTGATACAGTTGTTATTACTGCTGGTGTACCAGTTGCTGAAACTGGCACAACAAACTTAATGAAAATTCATGTTGTTGGCGAACAAATCGCTAAAGGACAAGGAATTGGCCGTAAAACAGCAAAAGGTAAAGTTGTTGTAGCGAAAACAGCTGAAGAAGCATTAGCAAACGTAACAGAAGGTTCTATCCTTGTTACAACAAGCACTGACAAAGATATGATTCCTGCAATTGAAAAGGCTGCGGCTCTTGTTGTAGAAGAAGGCGGCTTAACAAGCCATGCAGCGGTTGTTGGTGTAACAATCGGTATTCCAGTTATCGTTGGTGTAGAAACTGCGACTGCTATCCTAAAAAATGGTCAAGAAGTAACAGTTGATGCAGCGCGTGGAATTGTATATAATGGACATGCGGAAGTGCTATAAGAAATAATATGTAGGGAAGGATCGAAAATCCTTCTCTTTTTTTTACACAATTTGAGAATAAGAAGATTTAGAAAAAGAGGTGAGAGGAATGAAGGTATTTCTCTTTTTGTTAATTTTAATTCCAGCGTTAGAGGTTACGGTATTGATTGGATCGAGTCAATTGATTGGGCTGTGGCCGACGTTTTGTGTGATTGTAGTAATGAGTATCATGGGAGCGTATATAGCGAAACGACAAGGAGTAGCAGTTTGGAGAGATATTCAGTATCGGTTAAGTAGAGGTGAGATTCCCGGTGATGCTGTATTAGATGCGATTTGTATTTTTGCAGGTGGTGTACTTCTGTTAATCCCGGGGTATATAACAGATTGTATAGGATTGGTTTTATTGATTCCGATAGCGAGAAAACCGGTGAAATATATGATAATCAAGTGGATGGAACGAAAAATAAACCGAAATAACACTATTATTGTGCAAAAATAACGTTTGAGAGAGGAAACTCTTCAAGCGTTATTTTTTTGTCGAAAATACAAATGAATAAATATTCATTTGTAGAAAAAGAAAGAAAAAGATTGTATTTTTATTCGTATTAGTAAATAAAAAAACAAGGAGAGATTTCTCCTTGTTTTTAGCTGAAAATTCACTTTATACCGACCGTAAGAGCTTTACCCTTTTATGAACTTCCAAAGATCTTTAAATACATTTGCTTTATGCAGTGTATTTAATAAAACGAGTGTTACGGGACCGATAATCAGTCCTAAAAAACCAAATAATTTAAATCCGATAAATAAAGAAAATAATGTTGCAAGTGGATCAAGTCCGATATTAGATGATAATACCTTTGGTTCCATTAATTGTCGTTGTACAATGACAACGATATATAAAATGAGTAAACCAAGTGCGAAAGCAGTGTCCCCTGTAAAGAATGCGTAAATAATCCATGGAACGAAAACAGTTCCTGTTCCTAAGTATGGAAGTAAATCAACAACTCCTGTAATAAGGGCGATAGTAATTGCGTATGGTACACGCAAAATTAATAGGCCGATTAGAACGATAATGGTCGTCATTGATATAAGTGTAAATTGTGCTTTTACAAATCCAAACAAAGCTTTTCGTAAATCAACAAAAATTGTTTTTCCATAGCCGTGTAACCGATTCGGTAATAATTTTTCAATTTTATGGGCAAGGCGATACCAATCAAAGCTAATAAAGAAAGTAGCTAATAAGACGAATACAAGAACAGTTAACATAGTCGGAAGAGCGCTGATGAAATTTGTTAATCCGCTTATAATGGCTGTCAAAATAGTTTTCATTTGCTGCGTTGCGTCTGCACCGAGGTTTTGAATGTTTGTTGTAATCGTATTTTGTTGTGTTGCACCAAGGTGGTTGAATTTAGCAATCAAATCGTTGTAGAGCGGCATAATGTTTGTGAGTGCAAATTCTTGCAAGTACTCAACAATAGCTGGAAACTTATCTGGAACGATTTGTAATAAGTAAGTTGTTGCAGAAATTGCTTCTGTCACAAGGTACGTAACGAGACCAACGATAGCCCCAAATACAAGGATGAGGCTAATAAATACAGACAAAGCACGAGGAAATCGTAGTTTTTGATCGAGAAAGTTTACAACTGGATTGATCATATATGCAATTGCAAAAGCGATAATAAATGGGTATACCAGACCTGCTATATATATGAGTGCGTATACTCCTAATATAGTTGCTGCAATGACAAAGAGAAGTCGAAGTGCTATGTATAGTGAATGTCGATTCAAAGGTCTTTCCCCCTTTGCAAAATATGTTGCGTATGAGCTAAAGTTGTGTAAATGTTCACTTATCAAATGATGAGATGCTTTGATGTCTCTTCTGTAAATGGTATGATATTGTATGGGTTTTTCCCTTTTTATTTTACCTTTTTCTTATAAGAAAGAAAAGGTGAGCAACTTCTTTTTGGGTGTAAGTGGAAACGATTCTCTATTTGCTGAATGAATTCCTCTTTTTATCCCGTATTAACGGACAGTAAGACCCCCCACCTTAAGATTCAGAGAAAAGCGAAGAAGATAGGTGGGGGATAACTTTTGGCATGCGCCCGATTGGTTCAACTAACCATCAGTGGGAGGTGAAAAAAACCACTGATGGAAGTTTCCCTTATTTCAGCAAAGGGACATTTTTGAGATCCCTTCATTATTTTCAGAAAGGATGAGGCATTATGATTAGTCAATCAACTTTATTTTTATTCATACTTCTTATCATTGGACTTATTGCAAAAAATCAATCTTTAACAGTAGCGGTTAGCGTTTTATTTTTGCTGAAATGGACGTTTTTAGGAGATAAAATTTTTCCTTATTTGCAAACGAAAGGAATTAACCTTGGGGTTACCATTATAACAATTGCGGTGCTTGTGCCGATTGCGACAGGAGAAATTGGATTTAAGCAACTTGTAGAGGCGACAAAATCTTATTATGCTTGGATTGCTCTTGCTTCTGGTATTGCTGTAGCACTTCTTGCGAAAGGCGGTGTACAACTTTTAGCGAGTGATCCGTACATTACGACAGCTCTTGTGTTTGGAACGATTATTTCGGTAGCACTATTTAATGGAGTAGCGGTGGGACCATTAATTGGAGCTGGAATTGCATATGCTGCGATGAGTATTATACAGCTATTTAAATAAAAAAATTTTATTGTAATATAAATTTTCGAATTCTTTCCATTCACAAAAGTCAGATAATTGTTTATAATAGATTTATGGAACTTCTTCGAGTTACATAACAGCATAGACCTACACCAAATAAAATAAAAACAACATGAAATAATTTGGTTAATATTGTTTTATGTTGTTTTTATATATCAGCTCTCCGAAATTATATTTCCTCACTATGTATCGTTTGTAGCGTGGGGGATCGGGGAGAAGCTCACGTCTATGCAAAAAAGCATGGAACGATAGATAGGTGTAAATGCAAAAGTGATTGTGCCAGGGTGTATTTTGCTTGTTTCAGAGATGAACGGGTGCTCATTCATTTTCGTGAACAGCTGAAAACACATTTTATTGAGACAAAGTATAAGGTTGGGGAGAAATTTCGAGGAAAAGGAGAGATTATAATGACTGTTATTCGAGGTTTAGAAGGGGTAGTAGCAACAACATCATCTGTAAGCTCTATTATTGATGATACATTAACTTATGTGGGTTACGATATCGATGATTTAGCTGAAAATGCTACATTTGAAGAAGTCGTATATTTATTATGGCACCGCAAGCTTCCGAATGAAATGGAATTAGAAGAATTAAAAACACAATTATCCCAGCAGGCAGAAGTGCCGGGAGAAATTTTAGAATATTTAAAAAACACAAACTTAAAAATAACACATCCAATGTCTGTTTTACGTACAGCGATTTCCATGCTATCATTATACGATGAGGACGCTGAGTTAATGGATGCAGAGTCCAATTATTTGAAAGCGGTTAAATTACAGGCGAAAGTCTCAACGCTTGTTGCGGCATTTGCAAGAATCCGCAAGGGGTTAGATGTTGTTGAGCCTCGCAAAGATTTATCATTAGCTGCAAACTTCTTATATATGTTAAATAATCGTGAGCCAAATGAAGTTGAAATTGAAGCGTTTGATAAGGCGCTTGTACTTCATGCGGATCATGAGTTAAATGCATCTACTTTTACAGCGCGCGTTTGTGTAGCTACACTTTCTGATGTGTATTCCGGTATTACAGCAGCAATTGGTGCTTTAAAAGGACCACTTCATGGCGGGGCAAATGAAAATGTAATGAAGATGCTAATGGAAATCGGTGAAGAAGAAAATGTGGAATCATATATTCATAATGCGTTTGCTAACAAAGTGAAAATTATGGGCTTTGGACATCGCGTATACCGCAATGGTGATCCGCGTGCAAAACATTTACGTGAAATGTCTAAACGTTTATGTGTGCTAACAGGACAAGATAAGTGGTATAATATGTCTATCAAAATTGAGGAGCTTGTAACTTCAGCAAAACAGCTTCCACCAAATGTAGATTTTTATTCTGCATCTGTTTATCATTGCTTAGGAATTGATCATGATTTATTTACACCAATCTTTGCAATCAGCCGTATGTCTGGTTGGTTAGCTCATATTCTAGAACAATATGAAAATAATCGTCTTATTCGTCCGCGTGCAGATTATAATGGTCCGATTAACCAACGCTATGTACCAATCGGCCAAAGAGCGTAATGCGCTTTCAAGAATCTGACTTTTTTGTAAAGATACAATGATTGGAATATTTAAACTCAATTTATGGTTTGAACTGAGGGGATATCCCTCAGTTTCATACATATGAAATTTCAAACATGGGGGTAATCGCAGTGACTACAGGAGAAAAAATTACCGTAACTAATGGCGTTATGAATGTACCGAACAACCCAATCATTCCTTTTATTGAAGGAGATGGAATTGGACCAGATATTTGGGCAGCAGCATCTCGCGTATTAGAAGCGGCTGTTGAAAAAGCATATAATGGTGAGAAGAAAATTGTTTGGAAAGAAGTGCTTGCTGGAGAAAAAGCATTCAATCAAACAGGTGAGTGGTTACCGGAAGAAACGTTGGAATTGATTCGCGAATATTTAATCGCAATTAAAGGGCCATTAACAACTCCTGTTGGTGGAGGCATTCGTTCTTTAAACGTAGCGCTTCGTCAAGAATTAGACTTATATGTATGTTTACGTCCTGTTCGCTATTTTGATGGTGTTCCTTCTCCTATCAAGCGTCCGGAAGATACTGATATGGTTATTTTCCGTGAGAATACAGAGGACATCTACGCTGGTATTGAATATGCACAAGGTTCTGAAGAAGTTCAAAAGCTTCTTGCGTTTTTACAAAATGAAATGGGCGTGAAAAAAATCCGTTTCCCAGAAACTTCTGGACTTGGGATTAAGCCAATTTCTGAAGAAGGTACAAAGCGTCTTGTTCGCGCTGCGATTCAATATGCAATTAATGAAAAACGTTCTTCTGTTACATTAGTTCATAAAGGTAACATTATGAAGTATACAGAAGGTGCATTCAAAAACTGGGGTTATGAAGTAGCAGAAAAAGAATTTGGCGACAAAGTATTTACTTGGGCTGAATATGATCGCATTGTTGAGAAAGAAGGAAAAGATGCTGCTAATAAAGCGATGTCAGACGCAGAGGCGGCTGGAAAGATCATCGTAAAAGATTCAATTGCAGATATTTTCTTACAACAAATCTTGACGCGTCCACGCGAGTTCGACGTTGTAGCAACAATGAACTTAAATGGCGATTATATTTCTGATGCACTTGCAGCACAAGTTGGCGGCATCGGTATTGCACCTGGTGCTAACATCAACTATGTTACCGGACATGCTATTTTTGAAGCGACACATGGTACAGCTCCAAAATATGCAGGTTTAGATAAAGTAAATCCATCTTCAGTTCTTCTTTCAGGGGTATTAATGTTAGAACATTTGGGATGGAATGAAGCAGCGAAATTAATTACTAATTCTGTAGAAAAAACGATTGCTTCAAAAGTGGTAACATATGACTTCGCACGCCTTATGGAAGGTGCAACTGAAGTGAAATGTTCCGAATTTGCTGATGCTCTTATTAACAATATGGACGCAGCAATTATTAAAAACTCATAATTCAAAGTGGGGGAGAAATTATGACAATCAAACGCAAAAAAGTTTCAGTCATCGGTGCAGGATTTACAGGGGCAACAACAGCATTCTTATTAGCGCAAAAAGAATTAGCAGACGTTGTATTAGTGGACATTCCGCAACTTGAAAATCCAACAAAAGGGAAAGCGTTAGATATGTTAGAAGCAAGCCCTGTACAAGGTTTCGATGCTAACATTATCGGTACATCTGATTACGTAGATACAGCTGATTCTGATGTTGTAATCATTACGGCAGGTATTGCTCGTAAGCCAGGTATGAGCCGTGATGATTTAGTGGCAACGAACTCTAAAATTATGAAAAGTGTAACGCGAGAAATTGCAAAATATTCTCCGAATACAATTATTGTTGTATTAACAAATCCAGTTGATGCAATGACATATTCTGTATTTAAAGAAGCTGGATTCCCGAAAGAGCGCGTTATCGGTCAATCGGGTGTATTAGATACAGCTCGTTTCCGTACATTTATTGCACAAGAATTAAATCTATCTGTGAAAGATATTACAGGATTTGTTCTTGGTGGACATGGTGATGATATGGTACCGCTTGTTCGTTACTCTTACGCAGGTGGCATTCCGCTTGAAACATTAATTCCGAAAGAACGCTTAGATGCAATTGTTGAACGCACTCGTAAAGGCGGCGGTGAAATTGTAAATCTATTAGGAAACGGTAGTGCATACTACGCACCAGCTGCTTCTTTAGTAGAGATGGCAGAAGCTATCTTAAAAGACCAACGCCGCGTATTGCCAGCTATTGCATATCTTGAAGGTGAATATGGCTACAACGATCTTTACCTAGGAGTTCCAGTTATCCTTGGCGGTAACGGAATTGAAAAGATTATTGAATTAGATCTTCTTCCAGAAGAAAAAGAAGGATTAGATCGTTCTGTAGAATCTGTACGCAGTGTAATGAAAGTTCTTGCATAAGAAAAGAAAGAAAAAGATTCGGGAGCCCCGAATCTTTTTCCACTATTAGAGGATTATTTTTGTAAAATAATTTGAAAGCGTTATCAAATGGATGTCCTACAATATAAAATATAGATTTGTAGTGAATGTGCTCTCATTGTTATAAAGATTCGTATAATATACCACTTCGAGTAGGATAATTTAAATATCGATCGGAGGGATTGTATCATGTTAAAAAAGAAAAGCAAATTAGGTCGTAAAATGGGTGAAATTACAGTAGGAGAAAAGTTATCCGTTACAGAGAAAATAGAAGACAAAGATTTGTTATTATATTTAGGATTAACGAATGATTCAAATCCATTATATATTCAGCATGACTATGCATCCCAAACTCCGTATGAAAAACCAATTGTACCAACTATTATGTTAACGGGGATTGTTACAACTGCGGTTACAAAATATTTGCCTGGTCCAGGAAGTCATGTTGTAAGGCAAGAACTTGAATTTATAAAGCCTGTATATCATTATGCAACGCTGCAAATTCATTTTGAAGTTGTTTCCGTTTACGAGAAAGATCATTTAATTGAAATGCAAATGTTTGCGTACAATGAGAAAGAAGAAGAAGTGATGAAAGGGTTACTAACAGTGGCGCCGCCGCATCATTTAGCAACGATATTTGAAAGAGCGCTTGATAATTTTTGATGAAAAACAGGTGATGTGATGTCACCTGTTTTTCTTATTCAGCTTAAACAGGCAATCTTATTTAGAGAAACATGAACTTTATCCACGTGGCCATAACATAATAAATACGCCAATGATGCAAACAAAGGCTCCGGTCCAATCGAATAAGTCGGGTGTTTTTTTATCAACCCACCAACCCCACAATACACTCATTACAATAAACACGCCGCCGTAAGCTGCATACACTCTTCCAAAGCTTGAGAATACTTGGAATGTAGCGATGACCCCATATAAAAATAGAATCACTCCCCCGATGATGCCGATTCCAATAGAACCGCCTTCGCGCAGCCATTTCCAAATGAGATAACCACCGCCAATTTCAGCTAAGCCCGCAAGAAAAAAGATAATAAATGCTTTTAACATAAGAGTCCTTTCTATAAAAATTTATTTTGTTGTATAAAGGTAACATAAAGTAGAGCATAAGTCAGTAGGGAGTCCTGCTCGTTAATGCGGGATAAACTCTTATTTTTCAAAGTACAATTTTATTGAGAGGGGTATTGTTTTCTAGTATGATGGAAATGTCGGGGAAGAATACTAGGGTGAAGAATGTTTAAGAGTCTATAACCTGGAGGAAAAGAATGAGCAATCGAATTTTAGTCGTAGACGATGAGGAGTTTATCTTAACTTTAATCGAATTTAACCTGCAGCAAGCAGGGTTTGAAGTCATAACGGCGATGGATGGAGAAACAGCGCTGCATAAAGCACAGACGGAACGTCCGGATCTGATTATATTAGATTTAATGCTTCCAAAAATGGATGGAATGGAAGTTTGTAAAGAACTGCGCCTGCAGCGTATTATGACACCTATTTTAATGTTAACAGCAAAAGATGATGAGTTTGATAAAGTGTTAGGTCTTGAGCTTGGAGCGGATGACTATATGACAAAGCCGTTCAGCCCAAGAGAAGTGGTTGCGCGTGTAAAGGCTATTTTGCGCCGTACGAAACTCCACGATGAACAAGTGCTGGAAGTAGAAGATGAAAATAGTATTATAATTGCTGAATTAAGAATTTTACCGGATTTTTATGAAGCATATTTCCAAGGTGAAAAGTTAGAACTTACACCAAAAGAATTTGAATTACTTGTATATTTAGCGAGACATAAAAGCCGTGTGTTAACTCGTGATCAGCTGTTAAGTGCTGTATGGAATTATGATTTTGCTGGGGATACGCGTATTGTTGATGTTCATATTAGTCACTTGCGAGATAAAATCGAAAAAAATACAAAAAAACCAACTTATATTAAAACAATCCGCGGATTAGGTTATAAATTGGAGGAGCCAAAAGGGGATGAATAAATTTCGCTCAAGGCTTCTCTTTACGTTTATTTCTCTAATTGTTCTTATTTTTGTAGGGACAGGATTATTGCTTGAAAAAGTATTGGAAGGATTTTATGTTGATCGTTTCCATGAGAGATTAGAGAAAGAAACGCAGTACGTTGCTTCTGTTGTCGAAGCGGAAGGAATTGATAATGTTCTTAAGAAACCAAATGTATTTTTGAAATTTGAAGAGCAGTTTGGTGTATATGTAACGTTTGTAAATGAACAAAAACAAATTCAATATGAGACTGTAAATCAACAGGCGGTATCACGTAAAGAAGTGATAGAAGAACTTCTTCCAGAAGCAAAAAAACAAACGCATACAGTTGTAATGAAGGAAACAAAGGATGAACACCCATATTACTATGCTATGTTTATCCAAGATGCACAGGGGAAGAAAGGGTATATCATTATTAATGCTTCTATTGAGTCCTTGAAAACTGTGCATCAAAAAACATGGGGCATAGTAATTCTTGGTTTTATCACTTCTTTATTTATTATTCTGTTTCTTGTTATGAGAATTACAGGGCAGTATATTAGACCGATTGAGTCTGTTACAAAAGTAGCTATTGAACTGGCGAAAGGAAACTATAAAGCACGTGCTTATGAAAGTCATTCAGATGAGACGGGAATGCTCAGCAAGGCAATCAACATTTTAGCGCGTAATTTACAAGAGATGACGTTAGAGCAAGAAATGCAGCAAGATCGGCTGCATACACTCATTGAAAATATGGGAAGCGGTATGATTTTAATTGATAGCCGCGGTCATGTTAGTCTTGTCAATCGTTCTTATAAAGAGATTTTTCATGTAACAGATGAAGAGTATTTACACCGTTTATATTATGAAGCATTTACGCACAAAGAAATTGTCGAACTTGTGGAAGAAATTTTTATGACAGAGGTCAAAGTACGGAAGCAAATGTTGTTGCCCCTTGAAATTGAAAGAAAACACTTTGAAGTGTATGGTGCTCCAATTATTGGAACAAACCATGAATGGAAAGGGATTGTACTTGTCTTTCATGATATTACGGAGCTTAAGAAACTTGAGCAAATGCGTAAAGATTTCTTGGCAAATGTGTCACATGAACTGAAAACGCCCATTACTTCTATTAAAGGATTTTCAGAAACATTGCTTGATGGAGCAATGGAAAATCAGCAATTTCTTGAGCATTTCTTACATATTATTTTGAAAGAAAGCGACCGAATGCAAATGTTAATTGAAGACTTACTAGATTTATCGAAAATTGAACAACAAGGATTTCGATTAAATATGGGAGTTGTCGACTTAAAAGGGTTATTAGAAGAAGTCGGTATCATATTAGAAAATAAAGCAAATGATAAAGACATTCGTTTACAGGTCGATGTAAATGAGCATATCTCTGTTGTAGGAGATGCAGAACGATTGAAACAAGTCTTTATTAATTTAATGAATAACGCAATTTTATATACGCCAGCAGGCGGGACTGTTTCTGTTAGGCTTTCGTATGATAGTCAAAACGTATATATAAAGGTATCTGATACCGGGATTGGAATAGAAAAAGAAGAAATCCCTCGTATTTTTGAGCGTTTTTATCGCGTTGATAAAGCGCGCAGTCGTAATACAGGTGGCACGGGACTTGGATTGTCTATTGTGAAACATTTAGTTGAAGCGCATCATGGGATGATTACTGTAGAAAGTGCAATTGGGGTTGGAACGACTTTTACTGTTACCCTTCAAAAGTACAGTAAGTAGATATTTACATTATATTAACAATAGCTTCACTTTATATTAATAAAGGTCTGTTAATATAATACATGAAAACCCCTTCATCCAAGGAGTAGTTTTGGACGAGAATAAGGAGACTTATTCTCGTCACTTCCCTTTTTTTTATGATATTTCTTCTTTTGAAATGTATTCATACGTGCTATGTTATACCGATATATATGCTGTTGTATTTCAAGAGTAAGAAAGAATTCCACCTATATGATGCTGAATATAATATATGAAGAAAGCCGTTGTTTTTCTTCTCTCTTCTAGTCGTGGTAATATAGAGAGAAGAAAAACAACGGTTTTTTCTATGTATTGAGAAATCGTTTTAATTTTTTACGGGGAGGTTTTTCAAATTGGAAAAGAAGGTCGTTTTAGTTGATGGAAATAATATTGCATATCGCGCTTTCTTTGCGTTGCCGCTTTTAAACAACGACAAAGGTATACATACAAATGCCATTTATGGTTTTACGATGATGTTAATGAGAATTTTAGAAGAAGAAAAGCCAACGCATATGCTCGTTGCATTTGATGCGGGGAAAACAACGTTTCGTCATAAAACATTTAGTGAGTATAAGGGTGGCCGTCAAAAAACACCGCCAGAACTATCAGAGCAATTTCCATTCATTCGTGAAATGTTAGATGCATTTCATGTGCCTCGTTACGAATTAGAGAACTACGAAGCAGATGACATTATGGGCACATTGGCAAAAGAGGCGAGTGAGCAAGGAGTTTCAGTAAAAGTTATTTCCGGAGATAAAGATTTGCTTCAGCTCGTTTCGGACAATACCCGTGTTTGTATTCCGCGTAAAGGAATTACAGAAGTGGACGAGTATACAAAAGAAACGTTATTTGAAAAATATAGTTTATCTCCAAAGC
Organism: Bacillus rhizoplanae; assembly: GCF_917563915.1. Lineage (GTDB taxonomy): Bacteria > Bacillota > Bacilli > Bacillales > Bacillaceae_G > Bacillus_A > Bacillus_A rhizoplanae. The sequence goes on from NZ_CAKJTI010000002.1 coordinate 207,205, forward strand.
AAATTATTGATATGAAAGGGCTGATGGGAGATCAATCAGATAATATCCCAGGTGTCCCAGGTGTCGGTGAGAAGACGGCAATTAAATTGTTAACACAATTTGAAACAGTAGAAGCTGTATATGAAAACTTAGACAAAGTGAGCGGTAAGAAGTTAAAAGAAAAGCTTGAAGAAAATAAAGAGCAAGCATTGATGAGTAAAGAGCTAGCAACAATTATTACCGATGCACCAATTACGATTCAATTAGATGATATTGCTTATAACGGATATGACGATAGCGATATTATTCCAATGTTTGAGAACCTAGGGTTTCATTCTCTCCTAACTAAGTTAGGAGCACCCATTTCAGAAACACCTGCAGCTGAGCTAGATGATATCTCATTTGAAATCGTAGAAGAAATAACGGAAGAAATGTTGCAGCAAGATAGCGCGCTTATTGTAGAAGTGCAAGAAGACAATTATCACGGAGCAAATATTCAAGGATTTGGTATTCAAAATGAAAATGGATGTTACTTTGTTCCGACTGATATCGCTCTTCAATCACAATCGTTTACGAATTGGTTAGCGAATCCAGAGATGAAGAAGTATTCATTTGACGCTAAGCGTGCAATTGTTGCGTTAAAATGGAAAGGCTATGAAATAAAGGGAATTGATTTTGATTTATTAATTGCAGCTTACTTACTTGATCCAGCAGAAACGGATAAAGATTTTCGTGCCGTTGCGAAAATGAAAGAAACGCATGCTGTGCAATCAGATGAAGAGGTATACGGAAAAGGTGCAAAACGAGCTGTACCAGAGCAGACAGTTGTAGCAGAACACGTAGCGCGAAAAGTGCATGTGTTATACGATGTACAGCAATCATTTGCTGAAGAACTGAAAAAGAATGAGCAGTATGAATTATTTACAGAGCTGGAAATGCCGCTTTGCCGCGTATTAGCTGAAATGGAATGTAAAGGTGTTGCAGTTGATACAAATCGTCTCCGCAATATGGGGGATGAATTGGCTGCGCAGCTTAAGAAAATGGAAGAAGAAATTTACGAGCTTGCAGGAACGGAATTCAATATTAATTCACCGAAACAACTTGGTGTGATCTTGTTTGAAAACTTAAACTTACCGGTTATAAAAAAGACAAAAACAGGTTATTCTACATCGGCTGATGTGCTTGAAAAATTAATGGAGCATCATGAAATTATTCCGAAAATCTTACACTATCGTCAGCTGGGAAAATTAAATTCTACGTATATTGAAGGTTTGCTGAAAGTTGTTTATACAGATTCGTCTAAAATTCATACACGTTTTAATCAGGTATTAACACAAACGGGGCGTTTAAGTTCAACAGATCCAAACTTACAAAACATTCCGATTCGTTTAGAAGAAGGAAGAAAAATACGTCAAGCGTTTATTCCATCAGAAAAAGATTGGATCATGTTTGCTGCGGATTATTCTCAAATTGAATTACGTGTATTAGCCCATATTTCAAAAGATAATGGCTTGATTGAAGCATTCCAACATGATATGGATATTCATACAAAAACAGCGATGGATGTATTTGGAGTTGAAAAAGAGGGCGTAACCTCTAATATGAGACGACAAGCGAAAGCTGTGAACTTCGGAATTGTATACGGAATTAGTGATTATGGTTTATCTCAAAACCTTGGCATTACAAGAAAAGCAGCAGCTGATTTCATTCAAAAGTATTTTGAAAGTTTTCCAGGAGTAAAGGAATATATGGATGATATTGTGCAAGAGGCGAAGCAAAAAGGCTATGTATCTACATTGCTGAATCGCCGCCGTTACATCCCAGAAATTACGAGCCGCAATTTTAATCTGCGCGGCTTTGCAGAGCGCACGGCAATGAATACACCTATTCAAGGAAGTGCTGCCGATATTATTAAAAAAGCAATGATTATTATGGCGGATCGACTAGAAGAAGAAGGATTACAAGCTCGTCTTCTTCTGCAAGTGCACGATGAACTTATTTTTGAAGTGCCTCAAGAGGAAGTAGAAAAGCTAGAGAAACTTGTACCTGAAGTAATGGAGCACGCGATTGAGCTTTCTGTTCCATTAAAGGTTGATTATTCGTACGGTCCAACATGGTACGATGCAAAATGAGGAAGTGATAGTATGCCAGAATTACCAGAGGTTGAAAATGTAAGGCGAACGTTAGAGAAACTCGTCAGAGGAAAGACGATTGAAGAAGTTATTGTAACATACCCAAATTTAGTGAAAGAACCAGATGACGCCGAACTTTTCAAAGAGATGCTGCGCGGAGAAATGATTGAAGAAGTCGGACGTCGCGGTAAGTTTCTTCTCATATATGTAACCCGTTACGTCATTGTTTCTCATTTGCGAATGGAAGGGAAATATATGCTGCACGAAGCAGATGATCCGGTTGATAAACATACACATGTCCGTTTTCGTTTTACAGACGGTACGGAACTTCGTTATAAAGATGTACGTAAATTCGGTACGATGCATCTTTTCGAAAAAGGATCGGAGCTTACAGTCATGCCGCTTGCAGATTTAGGGCCAGAGCCTTTTTCGGGTGAATTAACACCAGCGTATTTACGAGAAAGAATGCAAAAAACCGCTCGTAAAGTAAAAGTTGTTTTGTTAGATCAACGCATTGTAGTTGGTCTTGGCAATATATATGTAGATGAAGTATTATTCCGTTCACGTATTCATCCAGAGCGAGAAGCGTCTTCTTTAACGAATGAGGAATTTGAAACGTTGTATAAAGAAATTGTTGCAACATTAACAGAAGCGGTAGAGCGTGGTGGAAGTACAATTCGTACGTATGTGAATTCGCAAGGACAAATTGGTTCATTTCAAGAACGACTTTACGTATATGGAAGAAAAGGTGAACCATGTGTAACATGCGGCACTGCGCTTGAAAAAACAGTTGTTGGCGGACGCGGTACACATTATTGCCCTGTTTGTCAGTTGAAAAGTTAAACAAACAAAACATCAGGAAAAATATTTATTGATGACAGCATCATTTTATTTTTTGTAATAACATCGGATAGGCTTCTGTCATATATATACAACAAAGCTATGTATAGGGAAGGAGCTTATCGATGTATCATTATTTCTCTCTTATTTTATTAGCTTTTACGCTAAGTTTAGATAGCTGCAGTGTGGGGCTTACATATGGGCTCCGCAACGTCCGAATTCCATTGAAATCTATTATTGTAATCGGGATTTGTTCAGCTGTTGTGATGATATTATCAATGGGAATCGGGCATATGATTGCACAAGTTTTTTCGCCGGTGCTTGCGACAAGAATTGGAGGATTGGTTCTCGTAGCAATCGGTGCGTGGGTGTTGTATCAATTTTTCCAAAGTAATAAAAAAGAGGAAGCACCGCAAGAAGAAAAAGTATGGAACTTAGAAATTGCTTCTCTCGGCCTTGTCATTCAAATTTTGCGAAAACCGACTGTTGCTGATTTTGATAAATCTGGGACAATTTCGGGGGTGGAAGCACTTCTTCTTGGTATGGCGCTTTCATTAGATTCGTTTGGAGCGGGTATTGGGGCGTCTTTACTTGGATATTCCCCATTTACGATGGCGGGATTAGTTGCGGTAATGAGTTCGTTATTTTTATTTATTGGAATGAAAGCGGGAACGATATTATCAAATATGCGATGGCTACAAAAGCTTACGTTTTTGCCGGGTATATTACTTATTATTATTGGAATTTGGAAAATGTAAGAGGAGACGTGAACCGATGTTTCACGTCTCTATTTTTAAAGGATACGAATTTATCCCGCTATTCGCGGGCAGTAAGCCCCCCACCGCAAGATGCAGAGAGAAGCGAGGAAGCTAGGTGGGGGATAACTGCTGGCATGTGCCCGATTGGACGGGCTCTCCAGCAGTGGGAGATGAAGAGAACCCCACTGCTGGAAGTTTCACTTTATAAAAGTTGAAGATGTTTAGCTTCAGCGCTTGTTTTGCTAAACAGGATGCTTAAGCTTTTCTTAAGGGGGAATTTTGATGACAGTTGTAATTGGATTAACAGGCGGCATTGCAAGTGGAAAAAGTACAGTATCACAAATGTTTCAAGGTTTTCATGTTCCAGTTATTGATGCAGATATTATTGCGAGGGAAGTTGTAGAACCAGGGAAGGAAGCATATAACGAAATTGTAACAGCATTTGGGAAAGAAGTGCTGGGGGAAAACGGAGAATTAGATCGTCCGAAGCTTGGTAGCATCGTATTTCATAATGAAGAAAAACGTTTGCTATTAAACGGCATTGTTCACCCTGCTGTACGAAAAGAAATGAATGCACAAAAGGATATGTACATAAGAGAAAAAGCGCAAGCGGTTGTGCTCGATATTCCACTTTTATTTGAGAGTAAATTAACAGGTCTAGTAGATAAAATTTTGCTCGTTTATGTTGATAGCGAGACGCAGCTTACAAGATTAATGGAGCGCAACAATTTTAAAGAAGAAGAGGCAAAGGCCCGTATTGCTTCGCAAATGCCGCTAGAAGATAAAATCACATTAGCGGATGAAGTGATTAATAATAATGGCACAATGGAAGAGACGAAAGCCCAATTAAGTCGCATTTTAAAAGAATGGAACATTATTAAATAAAAAAATTTAAAAATGATGAAATTGTTTAGTGACATATCTTCTTTTTGTGTTATACTATTATTGGGATTGGAGATAAATAGTATAACGCAATCAAGGGGGATAACATATTATGATTCGTGTGGCAATTAATGGTTTTGGACGTATTGGGAGAATGGTGTTTCGCCAAGCTATAAAAGAAAGCGCATTCGAAATTGTAGCGATTAATGCGAGCTACCCATCTGAAACGTTAGCACATTTAATTAAATATGATACAGTTCACGGTAAATTTGATGGTACAGTAGAAGCGTTTGAAGATCATTTATTAGTAGATGGCAAAATGATTCGCCTTTTAAACAACCGCGATCCAAGAGAATTGCCTTGGAAAGAAATGGGAGTAGACGTTGTAATTGAAGCAACGGGTAAGTTTAACTCCAAGGAAGGCGCAAGTCTTCACGTAGAAGCTGGTGCGAAAAATGTTATTTTAACTGCACCAGGAAAAAATGAAGATGTAACAGTTGTTGTTGGTGTAAACGATGAACAACTTGATATTACAAAACATATCGTTATTTCAAATGCATCTTGTACAACAAACTGTTTAGCACCTGTTGTAAAGGTGTTAGATGAGCAGTTTGGAATTGAAAACGGTTTAATGACAACAGTTCATGCTTATACAAATGATCAAAAAAATATTGATAATCCACATAAAGATTTACGCAGAGCGCGTGCATGTGGTCAATCTATCATTCCAACAACGACAGGTGCTGCGAAAGCGTTAGCAAAAGTTCTTCCACATCTAAACGGAAAACTTCATGGTATGGCACTTCGCGTTCCAACACCAAATGTGTCTCTTGTTGACTTAGTTGTGGATGTAAAGCGCGATGTAACAGTGGAAGAAATTAATGAAGCGTTCATGACAGCAGCTAACGGTGCGTTAAAAGGAATTGTAGCATTTAGTGATGAGCCTCTTGTTTCTATAGATTTTAATACAAATACACATTCCGCAATCGTTGATGGTTTATCTACAATGGTAATGGGTGAGCGCAAAGTGAAAGTACTTGCTTGGTACGATAACGAATGGGGTTATTCTCGTCGTGTTGTAGATCTTGTAAAGCTTGTTGTAGATCAATTTGCGAAACAAGAAAACGTACAACATATTTAATAGATGAGAAAAGGGCAAGCGTTAGCTAGCCTTTTTCTTTTTTTTTATGAAAGGAAAAGAATACATATGCTTTTTCTTTGTAAATCGCCTAAAAGAGCTATAATTACTGTGATTTGGAATCTTTTCTTTTTTTTTCAGAGAAAAGTAAAAGAGAAAGTGTCATCGAAAAAATAAAAAACTGTTGTTGCAAAATGAAAATAAACAAAGTATACTAACATTCGTAAACTTAAGAGCTGAGGTGGTAGTCACTACTTAAAGGGTTAGGACCTCTCTGGACTAACTTTCCCCCGTGGTAGTGGAGCAAACCAAATTGCAAATTAGTTTTCAATTCGAACAGTTAGATTAAATTTACAAGGGGGAACTGTAGAATGGATACTATGGATACTATGGGTCGTCACGTAATCGCGGAACTTTGGGATTGCGATTTCGACAAACTTAATGATATGCCTTATATTGAAAAATTATTTGTGGATGCAGCACTTCGAGCAGGCGCTGAAGTACGTGAGGTTGCTTTCCATAAATTTGCACCACAAGGTGTAAGTGGGGTTGTAATTATTTCTGAATCTCACTTAACAATCCACAGCTTTCCAGAACATGGTTATGCAAGTATTGATGTATATACTTGCGGTGATCGCATTGATCCGAATGTTGCTGCAGAGTACATCGCTGAAGGTTTGAGCGCAAAAACGAGAGAGAGCATTGAACTTCCTCGTGGTACAGGTAGCTTCGAAATTAAACAAAGAGAGACAAAAGCTCTTTAAAAAAGAAGATAAGTGATTTAAAATGTAAAGAGGTGTATAATACACCTCTTTTTAATTTATCCGCTATTCGGGGATAGTAAGACCCACACTGATGGGAGTTTCACTTTATACAAGGGTAAATTAGTTATTAGAAAGATAAAAAAGAATAACGTACATAAGTATATTTGATTAAGGGTTTATAATATAGAAGAGAAAATTCTTGTTTATAATGTTTTGGTTTTGTTAAGATAAAATTAAATTGTAAAGGAGTGAATGGATTGCGTTGTCCATCCTGTTTTCACAATGGTACGAGAGTATTGGATTCGCGTCCAGTTGACGAAGGGCGATCGATTCGTAGAAGAAGAGAGTGCGAAAGTTGTCTCAATCGCTTTACAACATTTGAACGTGTCGAGGAGCCGCCACTAATTGTTGTAAAGAAAGAAGGAATGCGAGAAGAGTTTAACAAAGAGAAAATTTTGCGCGGTTTAATTAAAGCGTGTGAAAAACGACCTGTATCTTTAAAACAACTAGAAGAAATTACGCAACATGTAGAACGTGAATTGCGTAACTTAGGAATGTCAGAAGTAAAAAGCGATATGATTGGTGAAATGGTCATGGAAGAGCTTCGTGATATTGATGATGTTGCATATGTACGTTTTGCATCTGTTTATCGACAATTTAAAGATTTGAACGTATTTATTGAAGAATTAAAAGATATACTTCAAAAAGAACGAAAATAAAAGAGCTAGAAGCGTAAGCTATTAGCTCTTTTTTTCACTGATAAGTAGTAACAAACGGAAATATAAATCACATATATCCCGCTATTTGCGGGCCGTAAGATCTCCACCTTGAAATTCTGAGAAAATAAAGAAGAGAGGTAGAGGATAACTGCTGGCATGCGCCTAATTGGTGAGAGCTTTCCGTCGGTGAGGGGTGAAAAAGCTCCCTTCATTGATGGAAGTTTCACTTTATGATAAGAATGGATAACAGAAAGGATTTGCAAGGATGGAAAGACAGTCATGGATGGAGTTACTGCCAATTGACCGTTATAAAGTAAGCGCAAGAGGACTGCTCAGTAATTATGACCGTAAAGTGCTTACGATGCTATATCAACCGCTAATCGGTAGTAAAGCTTTTAGTTTATATATGACATTGTGGGGCGAATTGGAGCAGGATCGTTTATTTGGAAGAGAAAATACACACCATTCTATTATGGTAACGATGCAAATGCAGCTCCCAGATATTTATGAAGAACGTATGAAACTAGAGGCAATTGGACTTTTAAATGTGTATATGAAAAAAGAAAAAGATATTCGCATGTTTATTTATGAGTTACAGCCACCTCTCATGCCGAAGCAATTTTTTGATGATATTGTATTAAGTATTTTTTTATATAACCGCTTAAGCAAGGCAAAATACAATCAAGTAAAGCAATATTTTTTAGAAGAAGAATTTGACTTCGTTTCTTATGAAAATACGACACGATCCTTTAATGAGGTGTTTGGCTCGTTTAATCCAGGACAAGTTGAGTATGCCAAGGAAGAACTGCTTATACCAAATACAACTGTGATGCCGAGCAGAGCGCAGGGCAAGGCACCTCAGCTCTGGAATGATTTCTTTGATTTTTCATTATTTGTAGAAGGATTATCAGCGCTCGTTCCGCGCAAAGCCATTACAGAACAGATGCGTGAATGTGTGCTGACATTAGCTTACGTATACGGGATTGATCCGCTATCTATGCAAAATATTGTTCTTGGTGCTGTTACGGAACATCATACAATTGATATGGAACGACTGCGAAAAGGTGCGCGTGATTGGTACCAATTTGAGAATGGACAAGCGCTCCCGGTATTTAGTGAACGAACGCAGCCACTGCATGCGCGGACAATGAAAGAGAAAGAACCGACGACACAAGAAGAAATGCTCATTAAACAGTTAGAAGAAATTTCGCCAAGAGAGTTATTAAAAGAAATTTCGGGCGGAGCTGAGCCGACGAAAGCTGATTTGCAAATTATTGAAGAAGTGATGCTGAATCAGAAGCTAACACCAGGCGTTGTAAATGTGCTGATTTATTATGTGATGCTTCGTTCTGATATGAAGCTAGCGAAATCGTACGTGGAAAAAATCGCTGGACATTGGGCTCGTAAAAAAGTTACAACGGTAACGGAAGCGATGAGTCTTGCGAAAGAGGAAAACCGTCAATATCAAGAATGGGCAGAAACAAAGAAAAAAGGAAAGACGACGAAGAAAACAGTTCGTAAAGAACTTGTACCAGATTGGTTAAAGGAACAAGCTGAAGAGAGCGAACAATTGGCTGAACAATCGAATCGCAGTGAAGGTCATGAAAAATTAGAAGAAGAGCGTAAAAAGTTAGAGGAAGAGCTAAAAAAATATAAGCGAAACGAATAGAAGAGAGCTCCCTTTGAGGTGAAGAAATGGAACCAATTCAAAATACATTTGCGAAGTTAATGCAAAATGAAAATTTTAAGAATAGATATGAAGTATTAAAACAAGAGGTAATGGTGCATCCGCGTATAAAAAAGTTTATAGAAGAGCATCAAGGTAAAGTGACAACGTCCATGGTAGAACGCAGCCTTGTGAAGTTATATGAGTACATTGGACAAAGTGTTGGATGTGAAGATTGTCCGAACTTAGAGTCATGTAAAAACATGATTCAAGGATATGAACCAAAGCTTATCATTCAAGGTAAGATGATTGATATTCAATATGATCGTTGCGTAAGAAAAGTGGCTTATGATGAGAGGAAGAAACATGAGAAGTTAATTCAAAGTGTGTATATGCCAAGTGATATTTTGCAAGCTTCTATGGAAAATTTAGACCCATCAGATTTAGAGCCTCGGTTTCAGGCAATTCGTGCGGCTAATGAATTTTTAAGTGCATATGAGCCTGGAAAAAAAGTGCAGGGACTATACTTTCATGGACCATTTGGTGTAGGGAAAACTTATCTTTTAGGAGCAATTGCCAATGAAATGGCGTTGCGAAAAATAAGTTCTATGATTGTGTATCTACCAGAATTTTTGCGTGAAATTAAAAGTTCATTGCAAAATAATACAATTAGTGAAAAGATTGATGCAGTGAAGCGTGTACCAGTATTAATGTTAGATGATATTGGAGCAGAAGCGATGTCGAGCTTTGTGCGCGATGATGTACTTGGAGCAATTTTACAATTTCGTATGCTGGAGAACTTACCGACGTTTTTTACATCTAACTTTGATTTTAAACAGTTGGAACATCATTTAACATATACACAGCGCGGAGAAGAAGAAGAAATGAAAGCGGCCCGTATTATGGAGCGTATCAAATATTTAGCGAAGCCGATTCCTATTGGTGGGAAAAACCGCCGGCATACGTAAAGAGCAAGCAGCGAGCTTGCTCTTTATTTTTTGGAAGGAAATATAATAAAGCACTACTTTGAATGATAAATTACTTTACGCTTGTATCATTTTTTGTACATCCCCCTAATATATATGGAAATAGCAAGGATTATAAAAGGGGGGACAAAAGTGATTGAAATCTGCTTTGAAGAAAAAAATGATGCTATTGTTATATATAAAGAGCTGAAAAAACGGACAGATGATATATATGCAGAAATAAGCATTTATTTGTATGAACAAATGGTGATTGTTCATATACCAATACAAGAATCATGCTACATTGATCGAGTGGTTATCCCTGTACTTGTTCAATATATTATAAATACAAAACAAGATGAATGGATAAGTGATATTTTAAAAGAGAAGTTTTACTATGAAGAGCGAGAAGAACGAATTCAAATTTTACATATGGCTCATTCTATTTTAAATGGGAGACGTAAGGGGCTAACAGATGCACCTTCTAAACAAAGAGGGAAAGAATTGGTAGTTTCTTCCTTGCGGGGGTGGATGCATGATACGATGTCTTTTTCGTTTGAAGCATACATTCGTTTTCGCTTGAGAAAGTACAATGAATTTTTATATCGCACTACAGAGATGGCGATAGATGAATATAAGTTAGAACAAGAGTATCAAATGTTTGTGGAAACGCTCCGGCAGCAAGTAAGCAGCCGAAAGTCGCGTTTGTCATGCTTGCATCTTGTGTTTGATGACAGTTTTATTTTTTATGATGAAAAGGGAGCTCGTTTAAAACAAGATAAACTTGTTCAGTATATAGAAGAAGAATTACTCTCTCAAAAAGACTTGTACATCGATCCGAATATTATGGCGCCGCTTCTTTCAATCTCGCCTAAAACAATTCATCTGTATACGAAAGAGCAAGATCATAATATGATTGTGACAATTCAAAATGTGTTTCAAGAGAGAGTACAACTATATGCGCTTCATGAATTTGAAAAGAATGTGAAAAATTATAAAAATAAAGGGAACGCCCTTGATTTTCTAAATTTTTGAGCATATAATTACGTACATACATGAAAATATATTGAAATGTTACGATGAGGACATGAGTTATTATCTACGATTCTCAGAGAGGGAAGCCTTAGGCTGTGAGCTTCTTAATACGAGATTATTACTTACCACCTCTGAACTTCAGCAGTGAACGAAATTCTAGTAATTGCTGACGGTAAATGCCGTTAAAATGAACTTGAGCAGTTAGCAATGCGTTAGCTGGAACAAGGGTGGAACCACGAATTCAACACTCGTCCCTTTTTATAGGGACGGGTGTTTTTTATTTTGACTATGAAAAAGGAGTGACCAAAGATGGCAGATGTAGTAAAAATTACATTCCCAGACGGAGCTGTGAAGGAGTTTCCAAAAGGAACAACAACAGAAGACATTGCTGCTTCTATTAGTCCTGGCTTAAAGAAAAAAGCAATCGCAGGGAAATTAAACGAGGAAATGGTAGACTTACGTACATCGATTGAGCAAGATGGTGCAATTTCTATTGTTACATTAGATTCTGAAGATGGTCTGTACATTTTACGCCATTCAACAGCCCACCTATTAGCACAAGCATTAAAGCGTTTATATAAAGATGTGAAGTTAGGAATTGGTCCAGTAATCGAAAATGGCTTCTACTACGATATCGATATGGAAGAAGCGATTACAGTTGAGGACTTCCCGAAAATTGAAAAAGAAATGCAAAAGATTGTGAACGAGAACTTAGAAATCGTTCGTCATGAAGTACCACGTGCTGAAGCACTTCGTCGTTACGAGGAAATTGGCGATGAGCTAAAATTAGAATTAATTAACGATCTTCCGGAAGATGCGGTTATTTCAATTTATGAACAAGGTGAATTCTTCGACCTTTGCCGCGGTGTTCACCTTCCATCTACAGGGAAGATTAAAGTATTCAAATTGCTAAGCGTAGCAGGTGCTTACTGGCGCGGCGATAGCAATAATAAAATGCTACAACGTATTTACGGTACTGCATTCGTGAAAAAAGCAGAATTAGACGAGCATTTACGTCTTCTTGAAGAAGCGAAAGAGCGTGATCACCGTAAATTAGGTAAAGAGTTAAAACTATTTACAAATAGCCAAAAAGTAGGACAAGGTCTACCACTTTGGTTACCAAAAGGTGCAACAATCCGTCGTATTATCGAGCGTTACATTGTTGATAAAGAAGCAAGCTTAGGATATGACCACGTATATACTCCAGTATTAGGAAGCCGAGAGCTTTATGAAACTTCTGGTCACTGGAATCACTACCGAGATGGCATGTTCCCATCAATGGAAATGGATAATGAAGAATTAGTACTTCGTCCAATGAACTGCCCTCACCATATGATGGTTTATAAAAACGATATCCACAGCTATCGTGAATTACCAATCCGTATTGCGGAGCTTGGAACAATGCACCGCTATGAAATGTCTGGTGCACTATCAGGATTACAACGTGTACGCGGAATGACTTTAAATGATGCGCACATTTTCGTTCGTCCAGACCAAATTAAAGAAGAATTAAAACGCGTTGTAAACTTAACTTTAGAAGTATACAAAGACTTCGGTTTAGAAAATTATTCATTCCGCTTATCTTATCGTGATCCAGAGGATACTAAAAAGTATTATGATGACGATGAAATGTGGGAAAGAGCACAAGGCATGTTAAAAGAAGCTATGGATGAAATGGGTCTTGAGTACTATGAAGCTGAAGGTGAAGCGGCATTCTACGGTCCGAAACTTGACGTGCAAGTTCGTACTGCGCTTGGAAAAGACGAAACACTTTCAACTGTACAATTAGACTTCTTACTTCCAGAACGCTTTGAGTTAACTTACATCGGTGAAGACGGTAAGCATCATCGCCCAGTTGTTATCCACCGCGGTGTTGTATCAACTATGGAACGCTTTGTTGCCTTCTTAATCGAAGAATATAAAGGTGCATTCCCAACTTGGTTAGCACCAGTTCAAGTGCAAGTAATTCCAGTTTCTCCGCAAGTACATTTAGATTATGCGAAGAAAGTACAAGAAGAATTACAACGTGCTGGCATTCGGGTTGAAGTGGATACTCGTGATGAAAAAATCGGTTACAAAATCCGTGAGGCACAAATGCAAAAAATCCCGTATATGCTTGTAGTAGGTGACAATGAAGTTGCTGAAACTGGTGTGAACGTACGTAAATATGGTGAACAAAAATCAGAAACAATCTCGTTAGATGCATTCGTTGACCTAATTAAAGCTGAAGGAAAACGATAAGAAAAAGTCGCGGTTCGTCCGCGGCTTTTTTTGTATGTTTTTGTTTGGTAATAAGAACCAAAGTTCGCTTTGTATAAAAAAATGTTGCATGTATTCGTTTTGTTTGTTACAATATTTTTTGTTGCTACTTAAGAAGTTTGACTTCTTGACACGCATCACGTCCTATGATAGAATCATCAAGGATAATAGAATACGGATTTGTGGAACAAGTAGAAGCACCCGCTTCTCACCTGATTGACGCGAAAGCAGTTACCAGGTAAATGTATTTCTTACTTAAGATATTACAAGTGTGGGTGTCATATACCCGCACTTTTTTGTTTGGGTTCTGCCTTCCCAAAACGTATTCCCATAAAACCTTGGAGGTGGCTTACTATTAGCAAGGACATGATGATTAACGAGCAAATTCGTGCACGTGAAGTACGTTTAGTTGGTGCAAATGGTGATCAACTTGGAATTAAGTCTCGTCAAGAAGCATTAGATATGGCTGCAAACGTAAATCTTGATCTAGTATTAGTTGCTCCAAATGCGAAACCACCAGTATGCCGTATTATGGACTACGGAAAATTCCGCTTTGAGCAACAAAAGAAAGAAAAAGAGCAGCGCAAAAATCAAAAAATCATTAGTATGAAAGAAGTACGTTTAAGTCCAACAATTGATGAACATGACTTTAACACAAAACTTCGTAATGCTATTAAATTCTTGGAGAAAGGCGACAAAGTTAAAGCGTCTATTCGCTTTAAAGGTCGTGCTATTACTCATAAAGAAATCGGTCAACGTGTTTTAGATCGCTTCTCTGAAGCTTGTGCTGAAGTTAGTACAATTGAATCTAAGCCAAAAATGGAAGGACGCAGTATGTTCTTAGTTTTAGCACCGAAAAATGATAAGTAATAAATAGAGGAGGAAATCACTATGCCTAAACAGAAAACTCACCGCGGCGCTGCAAAGCGTTTCAAAAAAACAGGATCTGGTAAACTAAAGCGTTCTCACGCTTACACAAGCCACTTATTCGCTAACAAATCTACAAAAGCTAAACGTAAATTACGTAAAGCTGGTGTAGTAAGCGCTGGTGACTTCAAACGTATTCGTCAAATGCTTGACAACATGTAATTAATATTTTGTTCAGATAGATATCTAGGAGGGAAATAATATGCCAAGAGTAAAAGGTGGTACGGTTACTCGTAAACGTCGTAAAAAAATTATTAAATTAGCAAAAGGTTACTACGGTTCTAAACATACATTATACAAAGTTGCTAACCAACAAGTAATGAAATCTTTAATGTATGCGTTCCGTGACCGTCGTCAAAAGAAACGTGACTTCCGTAAATTATGGATCACTCGTATTAACGCAGCTGCTCGTATGAACGGTCTTTCTTACAGCCGTTTAATGAATGGTCTTAAGCTTGCTGGTATCGAAGTAAACCGCAAAATGCTTGCTGACCTAGCTGTTTATGACGAAAAAGCTTTCGCTGAATTAGCAACAGCTGCTAAAACTGCTTTAAATAAGTAATGATAAAAAATCCTTAGGACATTGTTCCTAAGGATTTTTTTGATACAGTATGAAATGCTGTGAAAATCGTTGGTGCTATCGTTGCAACACGTAAAGAGTTACAAGAAGTACTGCAATTTGCTGCGGAAGGAAAAGTAAACGTAATCATTGAAACACATCATCTTCATGAGATTAACGATGTTTTTTCTGAAAGGGAAGAAGGAAAGATTAATGGACGTGTTGTGTTAGATATGACAAAGTAGGCATAAAAGATACAATAATATAGAAGAATAAACATAAAAAGTCGGAGGTATTCTCTGGCTTTTTATGTTTATCCCGCTATTGGCGAGCAGTAAGACCCCCACCTCAAGATTGTGAGGAGTCCGAAGAAGATAGGCGGGGGATAAATTGCTGGCATGCGCCCGATTGGTTCAACTAACCATCAGAGGGGATGGAGAAGACCCCCACTGATGGAAGTTTCACTTTATTTGAATGAAATATGCTGTGAAATGGGAGTTTGACTTCAGACAATCATGTCTTTCCACGCGAAACTGACACTGTTATAATGTAAGAATGTAACTTGCTTATTTTCTTATATTTACCATTAGAATGGAACAATATCGGATAATGTTTATTGGATATTGAAGGAGGAGTACGTTTTGGATTTACTACAGCTATTTAAATTACAAAAAGAATTAGATGATCGTATTGCGAGAGAACATAATTTAGAGCCAAAAAAGTTGTTAAAAGAAAAGATGCTAGCGCTTCTTGTGGAAATTGGAGAACTTGCAAACGAGACACGCTGCTTTAAATATTGGAGCAACAAGCCAGCATCTGAGCGTGCAATTGTATTAGAAGAGTATGTAGATGGGTTACATTTTATTTTATCTATCGGAATTGACTTAGGAATTGATAAAAATTTCTTATTTTATAAGTGTGCAATAACAAATAAAACACAGGTAGAAATTTTCTTAGATGCATATGCAAAAGTAATCCGTTTTAATGAACAGCCGTCTATTACGAATTATATTGAATTGTTTACGAGCTATCTTCGCCTAGGACAAGCACTCGATTTTGGTCAAGAAGAGATTGAAAAAGCATATTTAGATAAAAACGAAGTGAATCATCAGCGTCAAACAGAAGGGTATTGATGGAATTTTTTGAACATTCTTTTCCTCTCTTGTATAATTAAAGGAATGAAGAAAAAGGAGGTCATTGTCCAATGACAAAACTAGATGCGACATTGACAATGTTAAAAGAACTAACAGACGCGCGCGGGATTGCTGGAAATGAACGTGAGCCTCGTGAAGTAATGAAGAAGTATATCGCACCGTTTGCTGATGAAGTATCAACAGATAACTTAGGAAGCTTAGTTGCGAAAAAAATTGGTGACGGTAACGGCCCAAAAATTATGGTAGCTGGTCATTTAGATGAAGTTGGTTTTATGATTACGCAAATTGATGATAAAGGTTTCTTACGCTTCCAAACAGTTGGCGGCTGGTGGTCACAAGTTATGTTAGCGCAGCGCGTAACAATTGTTACGAGCAAAGGTGATGTAACGGGTGTCATTGGTTCAAAGCCACCTCACGTTTTACCAGCTGAAGCTCGTAAAAAACCAGTTGACATTAAAGATATGTTTATTGATATTGGCGCTTCTAGTAAAGAAGAGGCAATGGAGTGGGGCGTACGTCCAGGAGATCAAGTTGTACCATACTTCGAATTCCAAGTGATGAAAAATGAGAAAATGTTACTTGCGAAAGCGTGGGACAACCGTATCGGCTGTGCAATCGCAATCGATGTTTTAAAGCAACTAAAAGATGAAAAACATCCAAATATCGTATACGGTGTTGGAACTGTACAAGAAGAAGTAGGTCTTCGCGGAGCGAAGACATCTGCAAATTATATTCAACCTGATATCGCATTTGCAGTCGATGTTGGTATTGCTGGTGATACACCAGGTATAAGCGAAAAAGAAGCACAAGGCAAAATGGGTGATGGCCCGCAAATTATTTTATATGATGCATCTATCGTTGGACATAAGGGTCTTCGTGACTTCGTTGTTGGCGTAGCAGATGAATTAAATATTCCATATCAATACGATGCACTTCCAGGCGGCGGAACGGATGCAGGTGCAATTCATGTTTCTGTGGATGGTATTCCAGCGATGGCAATTACAATTGCAACTCGCTATATTCATTCTCATGCTGCAATGCTGCATCGCGATGATTATGAAAACACAGTGAAGTTAATTGTAGAAGTTGTGAAACGTCTTGATGCTGAGGCTGTACATAACATTACATTTGATTAATATACGAAAGAGCGAAAGGACATTCCTTTCGCTCTTTTTCATCCCGCTATTCGCGGGCAGTAAGACCCCCCGCCTCAAGATTTAGAGAAAAGCGAGGAAGATAGATGGAGGACAACTGCCTGTAAAAGCCCGATTGGTTCAACTAACCATCAGTGGGGGATGAAAAAAAACCACTGATGGAAGTTTCACTTTATTTAAATGGTGGTTCTAATCCAGCGGCTGTATACGGACCTAAAATGATTAAACGAGATAGCTGCAAGGCCATATAATGAGGCGTATACGGCATATTTTGTCTTAACCAAGAAATAATCATACCTAAATGTGCACCTGCCATATAACTAGTAAGAATATCACGAGGTACAATTAATTCTTCTTCATTTGGTTGTGAAAGAGAAAGGGCGTTAAGCAAATCCGTTTGAATTGCTTTCATCATTTGTGAGGAAAACTTCGGAATCCCATTCTCTCCAAGCATCACTTGATAAAAGAAAGCATGTTCAGCAATATGGCTAAATAAAGATAAAAAGATAGGATGAGGAGTATCAAAAGTAAGTTCAAACTCCTTCTTATCTAATTTTTTCGATTGGAGAATATTTGCTAATGCTGTTAACATTTCTTCAATGCTTTTGTCTAGTAAATCATATTTGTCGTGATAATGACTATAAAAGGTAGCGCGGTTTACAGTTGCCTTTTCAGCAATATCTTGAACCGTAATACTATCAAAACCTTTTTCATGTATTAAAGATACAAGAGCGTCACGTATCGCTTGTCTCGTTCGTTTTACGCGTGGATCATTTGAATTTTTAATAGACATTTTCGTTCTCCTTGCTTTGTTTTTTATACTTTTTCAACATATATATGAAGGACTGTTGGAAAAACAACATATCGAAATAAATTGTTGGTTGTCACTCAGAATGAATTATTTATAATTATAAACGATATTCTTTTTCTTAGCACAAAATAAGGAGAGGATTTTGTGCTCGGAAAAGGGTTATTTTTTTAACTAGTCCTTAACAATATGAATGGTCAATATTGTTAACTAAAAGAAGAGAAGGACTTGTTAAAAAATACATTAATATTCAAAACAAGGAGAGAACACAATGAGTCAATTTCGGAGAATGATTATCATCAATGTTATTACATTGATTGTGTTAGTTGGCGGCGGATTTGCCGGTTATTATTATTACAATCAATCAACAAGTTATTTAAAAACGGACAATGCAAAAATTGATGGAAAAGTTATACCAATTGCATCTCCAGCAGCTGGAAAATTAACAAACTGGACAGCTGAAGTAGGAAAAAGTTATAGTGCTGGGGATAAAGTAGGTTCTGTAACGACTAACGCTGGCGGAACAGCACAAGAAGTGGATATTACAGTTCCGACAAATGCAACGCTTGTTCAATCGAATGCAACACAAGATTCTTACATTGCTCCAGGAACACCGCTTGCATATGCCTATAATATGAGTGATTTATGGGTAACGGCAAACATTAAAGAAACAGACATCGACGATATTCAAAAAGGGCAAGAAGTAGATGTGTACGTAGACGCATATCCTAATACAACGTTAACAGGAAAAGTAGAACAAATTGGTTTAACAACAGCAAATACATTCTCTATGCTACCATCTAGTAATGCAACAGCAAACTATACGAAAGTAACACAAGTTATTCCAGTTAAAATTTCATTAGACCATAGTAAATCGTTAAATATTGTCCCAGGCATGAATGTCACAGTTCGGATTCATAAGTAAGGGGGAATGAAATATGTCCTCGATCTTTATTGCAGGATACGCTCTTTTATGTATTGTCGTGTTCATTATTGTAAATCGTGTTTTTAGAAAGAAAGAAACACAAAGGATAGAAGAACCGGTTCAAGCAGTTTTAAAGGATACAAAAGAGGCAGTAATAAAACAAGAAATATCAGAAGGTATTGAAGAGAGAACTCAGGAACAAGAAATTGTAGAAGAAACAATTGAAAAACAAGAAGCATTAGAATTTGTAAAAGCACCGGTACAAGAACAAAAAGCGGAAAGTGAAGAACCGAAAGCTTCTCGGTCTCAGGCGGTTCTTCCTGATTTTAACGTGAAGGTCGTCTTGGCTGTTCTTATTTCCGGGATGTTCGTTTCGATTTTGAATCAAACATTAATTAATGTTGCTTTACCGTCCTTAATGAATGAATTTAATGTATCGACATCTACAGCGCAGTGGCTTACAACAGGTTTTATGCTTGTGAACGGGGTATTAGTACCGGTTAGTGCGTTTTTAGTTTCGCGGTTTACGTATCGAAACTTATTTTTAGCAGCCATGATATTCTTTACAGTAGGTTCGATTATTTGTGCGGTATCTGGAAATTTTACGATGATGATGACAGGACGTGTCATTCAAGCGGTTGGTGCCGGTATTTTAATGCCTATTGGAATGAATATTTTTATGACAATCTTCCCGCCTCATAAACGCGGGGCGGCGATGGGATTGCTCGGTGTTGCAATGATTTTAGCGCCTGCCATTGGGCCAACAATTACAGGATGGATCATTCAAAACTATAAATGGAATGTGATATTCTATGCGATGTTTATTATTGGTTTACTCATTATTGTATTAGCACTAAAATATTTCACGCTAAAACAGCCTGTGTCAAAGGCAACGCTGGATACGTATGGTGTTATCACTTCTAGTATCGGCCTTGGGAGCTTACTATATGGTTTTAGTGAGGCAGGAAATAAGGGATGGAGCAGTGCGGAAGTTATCATTGCGATTATTATTGGAGTTATTGGACTAAGTTTATTTATATGGAGACAGTTAACAGCTGACAATAAAATATTAGATCTTCGTGTATTCAGCTATTCTGCATTTACTTCGACGCTGATAATTAATGCAATTGTTACGATGGCGCTATATGGTGGGATGCTATTACTTCCTATATATTTACAAAACATCCGTGGATTTACACCGATTGATTCAGGGTTAATACTTCTTCCAGGATCTTTAATCATGGGACTGATGGGACCATTTGCCGGAAAGCTATTTGATAAATACGGGATTCGGCCACTTGCAATTTTTGGATTACTCCTGACAACATATGCAACATACCAATTTACACATCTAACATTAGAAACACCCTATAATGAGATTATGCGAGATTACATTATTCGTTCGTTTGGGATGTCCTTTATTATGATGCCAATCATGACAGCAGGGATGAATGCTCTGCCAAGGCAACTGATTTCGCATGGAACAGCAATGCAAAATACAGCAAAGCAAGTTGCTGGTTCCATTGGGACTGCGCTTTTAATTACAATTATGACACAGCAAACGACAAATCATATGGCAGACTATGCAAATGCGATTACAACAACAAACTCGATTATTGTAAACAAACTATCTCAAATGGGGCAAAGTATTGCTGCATTGACAGGATCAGCTCAGGCAGGAAACGCGTTAAGCTCACAAATGCTATTTGGGCAAGTTTCGAAGATGTCCGTTATTAACGGAATTAATGATGCGTTCTGGATTGCAACATTATTAACAGCTATTGCCTTATTCTTATCGCTTTTCTTACAATCAGGAAATAAGGTGAACAAAAAAGCAGAGAGATGATGTAAGTAGTTCGGTTATGAAGTGGAGAAATGTTAATGAATAGACTAAATAACAAGCAAAATGGCACTGTTTTGAACAATGGAATCGCATAAAAAAACGCAGAGATTTTGAAATCTCTGCGTTTTTCTGTTATGAAATAGTGTTCTTTTTTATTAGTGAGCCCGTTAGTCGATGAACAAGCGTCTTTTATTTAAATATTAATGCTTTACAAGTTTTGTCTGCCCTTTTCCTTCATTTGCAGAAATATGCAAATAGGAGGGTGTATGTGTTTGTAATTCGCGATCTACCATCTGATCTAATCGCTTGATCGCTTGCAGTGCTTTTTCATAAGAGATTGTTCGATAGTGATGTGTTCCTCCTGGTTCTTCATCTGCTTCGTCTGCCCATTTAATAATATTTTGCAGAGACGTTCTTTCAAGTGTTTGCTCTAGTAGAAAAGAATCAGTGTGCAGGAGAATGGCAACAGAAATTTCCTTTGCTTGATTAGGGTGTTCTCCTAATCGGATTAGCAATTTATGAGCTCTTTCCGCTCCTTTAATAGCGTGTATATCATTCTCTTTATACAATTCATAGTCCCATTCCCCATTGCGATACCATGTGTGATGTCCGATATCATGAAGAAAACCAGCCTTTGTTGCCGCATCGACTGAGGCGTGATGCTTTTTGGCTAAGTGGAACGCGTGGTAAGCGACAGCAATCGCATGAACCATTCCAGAACGATTTACATATTTTTGGGTGATGGGATGCTGAAAAATTTGTTCAAGTGTAACACGGCGCATAAAACATTCACTCCTTTCATTCAGTGCAGTGTATTATAGAAAAAAACAATAGCTATAAATATATTTTGAACATTTTACTACATCATTGTTATGTTAGTAAAGTAATTAGTGATGTAATAGAAAAATTTTTTATGTTATGATCCCTTTTCAGGAGAATAACTAAATTACATCATTTCATAGAAAAAGATCCCTATTACAACAAGCGAAAATAGAGTAATCCCTACATGTTTAATACTAGTTATTTGATTACGTGCCCCGCTAATTCCTGCTAATAAACTAGCAATAGCCAACATACTCCAGTACATAGACGGTGAAAGAGGGGAAGGCTGTTCTACATCCTTTCCTATTACTGCAGAAATTATAGGCAGGAGAACGAGTGAAAAACAAACTATTCCCATTAGAAGAATAAACCATTTTTTATGTATTGCTCCTCTTATCATGAAAAATAATCCCCCGTCA
Source organism: Bacillus rhizoplanae (assembly GCF_917563915.1). GTDB lineage: Bacteria > Bacillota > Bacilli > Bacillales > Bacillaceae_G > Bacillus_A > Bacillus_A rhizoplanae. The sequence goes on from NZ_CAKJTI010000002.1 coordinate 228,953, forward strand.
ATGCCGCATAGTACAAGAACGGGTACGAAAAGGATCCAAAGTAAGACAAAGATTTGCATATATAAGAAAGCCTCCTGTGTAATAAGTTATATTTTATAACAGAAGGTTTATTTTGGGTATTATGAAAAAAAATGGATTTTTATCCCGTTATTAATCAACAGATTTGCTCTGTTTTTTTATTGGCAGAAATATGAACATGGGATGTCGATTGTTGGATTTGTAATTCGCGATCTACCATTTGATCTAATCGCTTGCAGTACCTTTTCATAAGAGATTGTTCGATAGTGATGTGCCCGGTCAGGTTCTTCATCTACTTCGTCAGCCCATTTAATAATATTTTGGAGAGGTGTTATCTCAAGTGTTTGTTCTAGTAGAAAAGAATTAGTGTGCAGGAGAATAGCAACGGAAATTTCCTTTGCTTGTTTTTGTCGTTCTCCTAATCGGATTAGGAATTTATGAGCTCTTTCCGTTCCTTTGATGACATGTATATCATTTTTCTTATACAATTCATAGTCCCATTGCGATACCATGTGTAATGACCGATATCATGAAGAAAACCGGCCCTTGTTGCTGCATCGACTGAGGCGTGATGCTTTTTGGCTAAGTGGAACGCATGGTAAGCTACAGCGATTGCGGGAACCATTCCGGAACGATTTGCATATTTTTGTGTGATAGGATGTTGAAGAATTTGTTCAAGCTTAGCACGGCGCATAAAACATACACTCCTTTTATTCATTACAGTGTATGGTAGAAAAAATAATAGCTATAAAGATATTTTGAATATTTTACTCCATCATATTGTGTTAGAAAAGTAATTAGTAATTTAATAGAAAAAATTTTTATGCCACATTTCCTAGGACAGAAAGCATACTTATTTTGGGAAATACTTTAACAAAATTATTAAAGTTCGTCCAAATGTCTATTTCGCAAAGCTTTATTCAGTCATATAAATATAGTAACTCTATAAAGAAAGGAGTTAAATGTATGGCCCTTCTAACTAACTGTACTACATGTACGCCTCCAGCGGGTTCAACACCTATTCTTACTGTGGATGTACCGGGTGGACTTGCTATTAATTTATTGGGTATTCATATCGAAGCTTGCCCAATCTGTCTTACGGTATTCACTGGTGGTGGCACGTTAACAGCTGAGCAGCAAGCTATTGCAAATAACCTTGTACAAGCTGTTAACAATTTGATTCCGAGTATCCCAAGTGCTCAAAAGTAAATAAGTGAATAGGTATTTTGAAAAGCCTTCCGTTTTTCTCTGGAAGGCTTTTTTGGTGAATAGGATTAGAGACGGGGCATGAACATATCACCCCGTCTTTGAGGAAATTTCTTATCTTTTTAAGCCTTGCTCCAATGTAGTTAACATTTCATGCTTTTCATTTTCATCAGCATTTTTCCAAATCACTTCAAATAAAACGCCAAGCCCTGGAAGCATTTTTTCTTCCCCACTTTGAATGGCATCGACAATTGTTTCTTGTAATTGGTCTTGCGTATTTCCAGATACGTTTGCTAATACAGCACCGCGTAAGTTAAAGTTCATCATTTTCACCTCTTTTTAGGAATGGAAACTGACATTAGTTTTTGTTCTTTTTTATGTAAATATGTATGAAAAATAGGCTATAATGAGAAGACAAGAAGAGAGGGAAATACATATTATGAAAAACATTGATTCAGTACAAAATCCGCGCGTAAAGCAGTGGAAAAAGCTGCAGACGAAAAAAGAGCGCGATAAAAAAGGTTTATTTTTTGTAGAAGGCTTTCATTTAGTTGAGGAAGCTTTAAAAGCAGGAGTTGTAACAGAGCTTATCGTTTGGGATCAAACAGATCTTCCGAAAGATTGGACAGTTACCAATGTTGAAATGTACATTGTGCCTGAAGCAATTGTAAAGGTGCTATGTGAAACAGAAACAACGCAAGGCGTATTTGCGGTTTGTGAGAAACAAGAAAAAGAAGTAACTTTGACGAATGGAAAGTTCCTGTTACTTGACGGTTTGCAAGACCCGGGTAACTTAGGAACAATTATTCGCACAGCAGATGCAGTTGGTATTCATGCCGTTGTGCTTGGAGAAGGATGCGTTGATATTTATAACAGTAAAGTACTGCGTTCTACACAAGGCTCTGTATTCCATTTACCGATTGTAAAAGGAAACTTAGAAGAATGGGTAGACAAGCTAAAAGAAAAGAACGTTCCTGTATACGGAACAGCTCTTGAAAACGGGGTTCCATACGGTCAAGTAACGCCGACGGGAAGTTTTGCATTAATTGTAGGAAACGAAGGAAATGGTGTACGCCAAGAGATTCTTTCCAAATGTGATCAAAACTTGTATATTCCGATTTACGGGGGAGCAGAATCATTAAATGTTGCTGTTGCAGCAGGGATTTTAACGTATTATTTACAAACTCCAGTTGCGAATCGATAAAAAACTTCTTATAATAGGTGGAAGTATATGTTCAAAAAGGAGGATAAAGAGAGCCGAGTAGTTCGAGGCACGGAAGCCGCGAGGACACGGAGTGTAGCTGGACTACATGAGTACCGGAGTGGCGACGTAACGAAGAAATACGACAGCTATCTTTACCGGACGTTTTGAACATCCAATAAAAGTGAAATAGTTTAAAAAACGATGATAGAGAAGAGTAGCTTGCAAAATCGCCATATAGGGAGAGAATGCCATAGACTGAAAGCATTCTTATGGTAGACGTGAGTGAATTCACCTCTGGAGTTGGCGCCAGGACCATTTGTATGTAAAGGCGTTCCGGTTTAACAAGCCGTTATAACTAATTGAGTGGGCAGACTCGTTCTGTCAATTTAGGGTGGTACCGCGAATTTACCTCGTCCCTTTTTAGGGAGCGAGGTTTTTTTATTTTTAAAATTAGGAGGGTTCCAAATGGAAGCACGTTTAAAAGAGCTAAAGCAAGAAGCGCTGCAGCTGATTGAAGAAGCGAAAGAGCTAAAGGGCTTAAACGATGTACGCGTAGCGTATTTAGGAAAAAAAGGTCCAATTACAGAAGTACTGCGCGGCATGGGGAAATTATCTCCAGAAGAGCGTCCGCGTATGGGAGCGTTAGTAAATGAAGTGCGCGAAGCAATTCAGACACGTTTAGAAGAAAAAATTAATCATTTAGAAAAAGCAGTAATTGAAGCAAAATTATCATCTGAAACAATTGATGTAACATTACCAGGCCGTCCTGTAAATACAGGCTGCCATCATCCGTTAACAGCAGTTGTTGAGCAAGTTGAAGATTTATTCATCGGTATGGGCTATGAAGTTGCTGAAGGTCCAGAAGTAGAAAAAGATTATTACAACTTCGAAGCGTTAAACTTACCGAAAGACCATCCAGCACGTGATATGCAAGATTCCTTCTACATTACAGAAGAAATGTTGCTTCGTACACATACATCTTCTGTGCAAGCAAGAACGATGGAGAAGAATACAGAAAAAGGCCCAATTAAAATTATTTGCCCTGGTAAAGTATATCGCCGCGATGATGATGATGCGACGCACTCTCATCAGTTCATGCAAATTGAAGGCCTTGTAATTGACAAAAACATTCGTATGAGCGATTTAAAAGGTACATTACAAGCATTTGCGAAGAAGATGTTCGGTGAAGACCGTGAAATTCGCCTTCGTCCAAGTTTCTTCCCATTTACAGAGCCATCTGTTGAAATGGATATTTCTTGTATGATGTGTCATGGAAAAGGTTGCGGCACATGTAAAGGAACTGGCTGGATTGAAATTTTAGGTGCAGGTATGGTTCATCCAAACGTTCTTGAAATGGCTGGTTATGATTCAAAAGAATATCAAGGCTTCGCATTCGGTATGGGTGCAGAGCGTATTGCGATGCTAAAGTACGGCATTGATGACATTCGTCATTTCTATACAAACGATGTACGTTTCTTACAACAATTCAAACGAGCGTAAGGGAAGGAGAGATAAAGAATGTTCGTATCATATCGTTGGTTACAAGAGTATGTAGATATTAAAGATGTAACAGCACAAGAACTAGCTGATAAAATCACAAAAAGCGGTATCGAAGTAGAAGGCGTTGAAGTATTAAATAAAGGCGTAAAAGGTGTTGTAGTTGGTCACGTATTAGAGTGCGAAAAACATCCGGAAGCTGATAAGTTAAGCAAATGCTTAATCGACATCGGTGAAGAAGAGCCAGTTCAAATTATTTGCGGTGCTCCTAACATTGCGAAAGGTTTAAAAGTACCAGTTGCAAAAGTTGGCGCTGTTCTTCCTGGTAACTTCAAAATTAAAAAAGCAAAACTACGCGGTGAAGCTTCTCACGGTATGGTTTGTTCTTTACAAGAGCTTGGCATTGACGGCAAATTAGTTGCAAAAGACTATGCAGAAGGTATTTTCATTTTCTCAAGTGATGTTGAAGTTGGTGCAGACGCACTTGAAATTTTAAACTTACACGATGAAGTACTTGAACTAGGTTTAACACCGAACCGCGCAGATTGCTTAAACATGTTAGGTGTTGCGTACGAAGTAGCAGCAATTTACGGCCGTGAAGTGAAACTTCCAGCAGCAGACTTAAAAGAAGCAGCAGAGAAAACATCTGATTACATTTCTGTAAGTGTAGAAGCAACAGAGCAAAACCCACTATACATTGCGAAAATGGTGAAAAACGTAAAAGTTGGTCCATCACCAATTTGGATGCAAACGCGCCTCATGGCAGCTGGCATTCGTCCAATTAGCAATGTAGTTGATATTACAAACTATATTTTAATTGAATACGGTCAACCGTTACATGCGTTTGATTATGATAAATTAGGATCAAAAGAAATCGTTGTTCGTCTTGCACAAGAAGGCGAGAAAATGACAACATTAGACGATCAAGAGCGTACATTACAAGCGCATCACCTTGTGATTACAAACGGTACAAAAGCGTTAGCTGTTGCTGGTGTAATGGGCGGAGCGGATTCTGAAGTAGATAATGATACAGTAAACGTATTAATTGAGTCTGCATATTTCGCAGGTCAAACAGTTCGCCGCACATCAAAAGACTTAGGTCTTCGCAGTGAATCAAGTGCACGTTTTGAAAAAGGCATCGACCCAACACGTACATTCGAAGCGATTCAACACGCAGCGGCGTTAATGGCAAAATATGCTGGCGGCGAAGCGTTAGAAGGCGTTGTAGAAGTTGATCACTTACAAGTGGAAGAGCGTACAGTATCTGTTACAGTTGAAAAAATTAACCGTGTGTTAGGTACAGACATCTCTGTGAGTGAAGTGAGCACAATCTTCACAAACTTAAAGTTCCCATTCACAGAAGTGGAAGGTGCATTCCATGTGAACGTACCGGCACGTCGCCCTGATATTACAATTCCAGAGGATCTAGTAGAAGAAGTAGGTCGTTTATATGGATACGATTGCATTCCTTCAACATTACCAACTGGTACAATTACACGCGGTAAATTAACAGAAGCACAAATAAAGCGTCGTAAAGTACGCCGTTATTTAGAAGGTGCTGGTTTATATGAAGCGATTACGTATTCATTAACAAGTGCGGAAAAAGCAAAACAATACATGGTGGAATCAAACGAAAAAACACCTGTGAACCTTGCACTTCCAATGAGTGAAGAACGCAGTCAGCTTCGTTTAAGCCTAGTACCGCAATTATTAGAAGCAGTAACATATAACAATGCTCGTAAAGTAGATAACGTTGCATTATACGAAGTAGGTTCTGTATTCTTACCAACAGTAGAAGGTGAACTTCCGAAAGAAGAACAACATCTTGCTGGGGTTATGACAGGGCTTACTCTTCATCATCAATGGCAAGGTGAGAAGAAGGTTGTTGACTTCTTCGTTATGAAAGGTGTATTAGAAGGATTATTTAACGTACTTGGCGTTGCTAAGAACATCACGTATGTACCAGCAAAACGTGAAGGCATGCACCCAGGCCGTACAGCTGACATTTTACTAGACGGTGAAGTTATTGGCTTCATCGGTCAATTACATCCAGAAGCACAAAAACAATTAGATGTAAAAGAAACGTACGTATTCGAATTGTCTCTTGTAAAAATATTTGATGCAGATGTAGAAGAAACATACTACACTACAATTCCACGTTTCCCATCTATGACACGTGATATGGCTGTTGTTGTAGCTACTGAAGTGAAAGCTGGCGAAATGAAGCAAATAATTGCTGAAGCAGGCGGAGCACTTCTAAAAGAAGTAACATTATTCGACTTATATGAAGGCGAAAAAATGGAAGAAGGCAAAAAATCACTTGCATTCTCTATGAACTACTTCGACCCAGAACGTACATTAACAGATGAAGAAGTAACAGAAGCACATAGACGTGTATTAGCAGCGGTAGAAGAGAAATTTGGTGCGGAGTTACGTAAATAATAAAAAAGCGGCCTTGTGGCCGCTTTTTTTTGTTGCGTTTTATACTTGTACAATTTTAACGGATAGTTACACTCTCATCTTAATAAAGAAGATCGGAGAGAGTTTTCGCTAAGAGTTTGATTATGCATACGGTGAAGGAGAGGTTACTTTTTCAGAAAAAGGAACTCCATTTACAGTACCTGAAGCTGTAAGAGTTATATTTCCAGGTCCAAAAGCAGTGACAGTAGTGTTAAAGAATCCGTCTGCATCTGTAAAAACCATGGTTGGAGAAACAGTTGCTGAACCTGCCACTGTGAAAAAAACTGGTATACCTGCAAATCCGATGCCATTGACTAATAAACGATCTGGTGCAGGAGCGTTATCATCTTCGCTTGTCGAACTGAACCCAAGATTTACTTCTATACTAGTAATTACTAATCTTTTAATACAAACTTTGATGATTTTTTTTTCTTTGAATGTAAAGGAAACACGTAATCCATCTATAATTCCGAAATTTTGTTCCTGGGCAGAAACTTCACCAAGAATTGCCACGCCAGTAACTTCAAAAAGGTCACCTTCGTTAGCATCTTCGCGGTCAATGACACATTGAAAAGGAATATCATCGGAAATTTGAAAATCTGGAACTAGAGTACCATCTTCCAAAACTGCAGTGTAAGTTAAAGTTTTATGAATGACCCCGCAAACTACAGCTTTTTCTGGGACTACATTTTCGATTTCAGCCTCAACTGTTTGTGTAAAGGTAACGGTATTTTCAAGTGCTGGGGGGACAAGTTGTGTTGAGCACTCAACAACAACTTGGCAACAAGTTATTGGGTTAATAAAAGGATCAGCCATTAAGTATTCCTCCTTGGTTTTATAGGACATATTTTTTTATATCTCTTGGAATCTTTTACTTCACAAATAGCTGTTTGAATAGGATGCTCTTTTTCTTTATTGTAGATTATGAAATATATAAGGAGCTTGTATAGGAGGATACATGAGGCTAGATTCCTATTTTAATTAATAAAGTAAGCTGTTTCATGTTAGAAAAATTCTGTAACTGCGAATTTAGCAACTGAAATAATCTACTTTTCTATTTGTAGTGAGAAAATATTTGTTTACTAAGCAATCATTTTTATGGAAATTTTTATGATATCTTTCTCTATCAAATTGAAAGCGAGGGTCTGGCCATACAATCGAGAATCATTTGGTTGTCCAAAATTAGCTTCATGAGAGAAAACTTCACTGAGTATTTTTTGCTCGATGATACTAAATTGATTGTTTTCTTTAATCTCTGTTGATTCTATAAGATCCTGGAAGGGAACATCATCTTGGATACTATGGTTTGGAATCTCCTTGTCATGAATTATTGCTGTATAAGTAATGGTTTTACGGATAAAACCAACGATGACAACTACTTCTGAACATACCTTTTCAATGGTAGCAAATATTTGTTTATCAACTTTGGTGGTTCCTTTTTTGGCAGGAGGAACTAACTGAATTTTATGTTCTACAATTTGTCTGCAGCACATAGTTTTCGGTTCAGGAGATGTTGATAATTCTACAGGTTTTTGAATTTTTGGAGATGTTGATAATTCTATAGGTTTGTGAATCGCAGGAAGTTCTGGTGGAACGATATAAGGAAAAAAAGGTGTGCCTGTAACGAAATCTTTTTTATAATCTGGATTCATTTACGCTTCCTCACTTTTTCATTAACATATTATAGAATATGTTTTTTAAATTGCAGATGCTTGTTTTTAATAATGGATTGAAAAAAATGAGCTATTGTCATGCGTAGATAAACTAAGATGGTTTTGTTTTTTTCCTAAGCTACTTTTCAGAACGTACATTACTAGATGACGAAATAATAAAAAGGCTTTTTAGTTTGAGGGACAACTTGCATCTTTCTCTCGAATGTAGTACATTAATTTTAGTTTAACAAAATGAAAGACGATGATAAGGAAAAGTAGTATATACTATAATCCAAAGCGAGTCAGGGACGGTGTGAGCCTGATGAGGCGGTATATGTGAAGAACACCTTGGAGTTGCTAACCGAAATTGAATGGTGTATTCAAGAGTAGACTTAGACGGGAATCCGGCCTGTTACAAACCGGGAAGTATGTGTAATACATACGAGTGAGAGTTGGTCTTTATGACAAATTGGGTGGTACCGCGAAGTTTAACCTTTCGTCCCTTTACGGATGAAGGGTTTTTTTGTATTTAAATATAAGTAAAGGAGAATTTCAATATGGAAAACACATTAGTAAAAAGTCTGTATAGAGAAACTGATAAGTATGTAGATCAAAAAATACAAGTATCCGGTTGGATCCGTAACTTACGTGATTCAAAAGTATTCGGTTTTATCGAATTAAACGATGGTAGCTTCTTCAAAAGCGTTCAAATCGTTTTCGATACAGAACTAGATAACTTTAACGAAATTGCGAAGCTTCCGTTAAGCTCTTCTATTAAAGTAGAAGGAACGCTAATCGCTACGCCAACTGCAAAGCAACCGTTTGAAATTAAAGCGGACAAAATCGAAGTTGAGGGATTATCAGATTCTGATTATCCATTGCAAAAGAAGCGTCACACGTTTGAATACTTACGTACAATCGCTCATTTACGTCCAAGAACGAATGCATTCTCTGCAACATTCCGAGTGCGTTCTATTGCAGCTTATGCAATTCATAAGTTCTTCCAAGAGCGCGGCTTTGTACACGTTCATACACCAATTATTACAGGAAGCGACACAGAAGGTGCAGGCGAAATGTTCCGCGTAACAACGCATGATATGAACAACGTACCAAAAGGTGAAGATGGAAAAGTAGATGATTCAAAAGACTTTTTCGGTAGAGAAACAAACTTAACAGTAAGTGGACAATTGAATGCTGAAGCTTATGCATTAGCGTTCCGCGATGTATACACATTTGGTCCAACATTCCGTGCAGAAAACTCGAACACAACTCGCCATGCAGCTGAGTTCTGGATGGTTGAGCCTGAGATTGCATTCGCTGAATTAGAGGATGTAATGGATCTTACAGAAGATATGCTGAAATATGCAATGAAATACGTGTTAGAACAAGCACCAGAAGAAATGGAATTCTTCAATAGCTTCGTTGATAAAACAGTTCTTGAGCGCATGAATAACGTAATCAACTCTGACTTTGGTCGCATCACATATACAGAAGCAATTGAAGTGCTTCAAAAATCAGGTGCAGATTTCAAATACCCAGTAGAATGGGGTATTGATTTACAGACAGAACACGAAAGATACTTATCAGAACAAATCTTTAAACGCCCTGTATTCGTAACAGACTATCCAAAAGATATTAAAGCATTCTACATGCGTATGAACGATGACGGTAAAACAGTAGCTGCAACGGACTTACTTGTTCCTGGCATCGGCGAATTAATCGGCGGAAGTCAACGTGAAGAAAGAATGGATGTTTTAGTAGACAGAATTAAAGAACTAGGCATGAACGAAGAAGACTACTGGTGGTACTTAGAACTTAGAAAATACGGCGGTACAAAACACGCTGGATTTGGCCTTGGTTTCGAACGTTTCTTAATGTACATCACTGGTATGGCAAATATTCGTGACGTAATTCCATTCCCAAGAACACCAGGTTCTGCGGAGTTTTAATAAAAAATAGGTATATCAACAGCAATCCAGCTGTCTGATATACCTATTTTTTTATTTTTCATTTGAGCAGGGGGAGAGGTGAGATAAGGAGAAACAATTATGAGGAAGAGAAGGGAGCTGAATTTGTGAAAAAAAGAATGATATGTTTCTTAGCGATCATGCTAATCAGTTTAAATGCATGTGGAAAGGAAAAAGAAAAACAAGAAAAAGCAGTTCCTACATCACAAGAGGCAGAGGTTGTTACGTTTCAAGGGAAAGAAATAAAGGAGATTCAGCTTACATCTACGAAAACGAAAGGTACGAAAGTATTGAAAAAAGAAAATGACATAAAACAACTTGTATCCGCGATGGAGCAGGTTGGATTGGCGGAAAACGGGGATGAACCTAAAACACTATTGCTAGATGAAGAAGCTAAATCTGCTATTCGCTACAATATGACTATGGATTATAATGATGGTTCGGTTGAAAATTACTTTGTTTGGGTAGAAGATGACGGGGAAGTTGTAATTGGGCATAAAGATAAGCCAGAGAAAGAACGTGTTGAGTTTTATGATTTGAAAGAAGTCTCAAAAAAGGTTGCAGAGACGTTTAAAACAGAGTAGTAAAAACAAAGGAGCTGACTAAAAAATCCACTTTTTAGTCAGCTCCTTTCACTTTTTGGGATGATCCAGTTCAGCGGCTCGACTACTCGCATGTCGAATATCGTCGGAAGGCCTTTGTATTCTGTCGAAGCGCCGATATATTCTAAAGAACGGTCGATATATTGTGAAAAGCGCCGATATATTCTAAAGAACGGTCGATATATTGTGAAAAGCGCCGATATATTGCAAAGAACGGTCGATATATTGGTGGACACGGAGAAAAGGACTGACCCAAAAGGCACCTATGTGCCTTTTGGGTCAGCTCCTTGTTTAGTCTATACGTATCCTGCCCATACTGAAAAATAGCTATTTCTTCAACAATCGAAACGCCTTTTCCGTATTTGCAAAATGTAATTTCACAAACTCAGGTAATCTGTCTTTTCCAAGCTTTTGAATCAATTTTGCTGCTGCAATATCGACTTGTTTCCCGGCGCCTTTCGGAAGCTTCATACCCGCTTTTTTGCTCAGTTCATCAAACTGTTTGACAAATGAATAACGGGCTAAAATGGAAGCTGCTGCAACGGCGATATGTACACTTTCGCCTTTTGTAGCGAAATATACGTTTTCACGCTGTACGTTTTTCTGTTTTGCTAAATATTTATAATATGTAGCCGGCTGTGTGAACTGATCAATTAATATGCCTTCTGGTTTCGTTGGCGCCATCTTAGCTAATAAGTTTGTAATGGCTTTATTATGAAGCATAGCTTTTAGTTGTCCTTGATTGTAGCCTTTCTCAAACATTTCGTTATATTTTTCGTTGTGAAGAACAAGGGAACTGTAAGGGACAACCGCCAGTAATTGTTTTGCAATTTCACAAATTTGTGCATCATTTAAGTTTTTTGAGTCTTTGACGCCGAGTTCTTTTAACAATGGAATTTGCGCTGCATCGACGTATACTGCAACAACTGTCATCGGTCCCAAATAATCTCCTGTTCCGACTTCATCCGAACCGAGAATAGACATAGTAGCGATGGAAGCTGGCGGTGCATAGGAATGGTCATTTACACTTTTCTTTACAGAAGCTGTCGGCGCTGCAGCATTTGCTTGCCAATGACTAGATTCTTCAGCTGCACGCCCACCCTGAAACATTACCTTTCCTGATTTATAGGCTGTAATTGTGCAAGATGGAACCTTTGCCATGAAGATACCGCCTTGGGGAACTTTTGGCTGCAATGCTTGTGCGTATTTTGTTTTCATGTCCTCTATAACAGCAGAACTTACTTGAATGACAATAGAATTTGACAAAATGATTGCTCCTTTTTCATTATTTACCTCGCGCTTACGGGCAGTAAGACTCCCACCTCAAAATTTTGAGAAATCAAAGAAGATAGGCGGGAGATAACTGCTAGCATGCGCCCGATTGATTCAATTAACCAGCAGTGGGAATAAAGCCTTCTCACTGCTGGAAGTTTCACCTTATATTTTTATCATATCGAATTGTTGTTTCTGTTTCCATATCATGTTTTTTCATGGTATGATAATCTGTAGGATTCTGTACGGGATTGGAGGACAGTAAGTTGTCACAACAAAAAGGAAATCGAAGTCGAATTAATGTAGAAATTTACGGTCAACAATATTCAGTTGTTGGCGATGAAAGTACAAGTCATATACGCATAGTCGCGGCGATTGTGGATGATAAAATGCGCGAACTGAATGCTAAGAGTCCTTCGCTTGACACAAATCGATTGGCGGTGTTGACGGCAGTCAATGTCGTGCACGATTACATAAAATTAAAAGAAGAAAATGAAAAATTGAAAGAAAGAATGAAACAAAAAGGAATTGAATAACATGGTTGATATTATAATCATTGTATTGCTTGTTATGGGTTTTCTTCTTGGTTTAAGAAGAGGACTGGTACTGCAGCTTGTAAAGTTAGCAAGCTTTATTATTGCCTATCTTGTGGCATATTGGTATTGCAAAGATTTAGCACCGGCACTGCAAAAGATTATTCCGTATCCATTTAAGCCAGAAACAAATGTGCCAAATTGGATCGATGCAAATAGTATGGAAACAGTTTTTTACCAAGCAATTGCGTTTATCGCATTATTTATCATTACAAAAATCGCGTTAACGTTACTGGGACAGCTTTTGAATATGTTTACAGAAATCCCTGTTTTGAAACAGGTTAACGCATTAGGCGGAGCAATCTTAGGTTTTTTAGAAGTGTATATTATATTGTTCGTATTAATTGTAATCGGTACGATACTTCCAGTTGAACAAGTACAAACGTCGCTTAATACATCAACAATAAGCAAAGTAATTGTAAATGATACACCGATTCTTTCTGAAAAAGTTAAGGAATTATGGCAGACAGGTAACAAGGTATAACTTCTCTTTTTTAGAAAGAGAAGTTTTTTTCTATGATGGGAAGGCGGGAGAAGAATGAAAGTAAATAAAAAACAAGTGATTCAACTACTTGAGACGATTGCACTTTTCATGGAGCTAAAAGGTGAAAACCCTTTTAAAATATCAGCATTTCGTAAAGCGGCAGCAGCGTTAGAAAGTGATGATCGCAGCCTTTCAGAGATTGAAGATTTTACGAAAATACCAGGCATCGGAAAAGGAACCGCAGCTGTTATTGCAGAATATATTGAACTTGGAACGTCAGAAGTGCTTGCGGAGCTAGAAAAAGAAGTACCGAGCAGCTTATTGCCCCTTTTAAAACTGCCAGGTCTTGGCGGTAAAAAAGTAGCAAAGTTATATAAAGAACTTGGCGTTGTAGATATGGAAACATTAAAGAAAGCTTGTGAGGAGAATCAAATTCAAGCGCTCGCTGGATTCGGTAAGAAAACGGAAGAGAAAATATTAGAAGCAATTGCTCAAGTTGGTTCTCGTCCAGAACGTCTTCCGGTGGCGATGGTGCTTCCTATTGCCGGGGAAATAGAACGGAAATTGTCGAATGTACCAGAAATTATTCGGTATTCCCGTGCTGGTAGTTTGCGCCGTGTTCGCGAAACAGTGAAAGATTTAGATTTTATTATTGCAACAACAGAACCAGAAAAGGTGCGCGAGCATTTACTGCAGTTTGATAATATGATCGAAGTCATTGCAAGCGGAGATACAAAAGTTTCTGTACGCCTTCAGTATGAGTACGATATTTCTATTGATTTCCGTCTTGTTAAGCCGGAAGAATTTATTACAACTCTTCACCATTTCACAGGTTCAAAAGACCATAATGTAAGAATGCGCCAAATTGCGAAAGATAAAGGTGAGAAAATTAGTGAATACGGTGTTGAAGACTTAGAAACGGGTGAAGTGAAGACGTTTGAAACAGAAGAAGCGTTTTTTGCACACTTTGGACTTCCGTTTATTCCGCCAGAAGTGCGTGAAGATGGGAAAGAAATTGACTTGATTGGGCAGTATCCGAATTTAATTCAGTTCTCTCATATTCAGGGTGATTTACATATGCATACGACGTGGAGTGACGGTGCTTTTTCTATTGAGGAAATGGTACAAGCATGCCGCGCTCGTGGATATAAATATATGGCAATTACCGACCATTCACAATACTTAAAAGTGGCGAATGGTTTAACGAAAGAACGTCTTCGTGAGCAAGGAAAAGAAATTGAACGCATTAATGAAAAGTATCCGGATATCACCATTTTACGCGGTATTGAAATGGACATTTTACCGGATGCAACGCTTGATTTTGATGATGAAGTATTAGCGGAGCTTGATTATGTCATTGGTGCTATTCATTCTAGTTTCTCACAAGATCGTGAAACAATTATGAAGCGCCTTCGCATGGCAATTGAAAATCATCATGTGACAATGATTGCGCATCCAACGGGCCGCTTAATTGGTCGACGCGAAGGATATGATGTCGATACAGATTTATTAATTGAGCTTGCGAAAGAAACAAATACTGTACTTGAATTAAATGCAAATCCAAATCGTTTAGATTTAAGTGCGAAACTGTTAAAACAAGCGCAAGATGCAGGCGTGAAAATCGCGATTAACACAGATGCTCATACGCTTGAAATGCTAGAGGATATGGAAATTGGTGTTGCTGCAGCGCGAAAAGGTTGGATTCAAAAAGATACAGTTATTAACACATGGGAAATTGAACGTTTATTAGATTATATTAAGCGTAATAAGTAACACAAGGGGGACAAGCAACTATGTTAGAACGAACGTTGCGGGTATTAGAATATGACAAAATAAAAGAACAATTGCTTGAGCACGTTGCTTCTTCACTTGGCCGTGATAAAGTGAAAGGGCTTATGCCAAGCACGAATTATGAGGAAGTTGTAGAACTTCAAGAAACAACAGATGAAGCAGCGAAAGTAATCCGTTTAAAAGGACATGTGCCGCTTGGCGGGATTTTTGATATTCGTCCAAATGTAAAGCGTGCGAAAATTGGCAGTATGCTAAGTCCGCATGAACTGCTCGATATTGCAAGTACGATGTATGGAAGCCGTCAAATGAAACGGTTTATTGAAGATATGATTGAGAACGGCGTTGAACTGCCGATTTTAGACACGTATGCGGGACGCATTATATCTTTATATGATTTAGAAAAGAAAATTACAAATTGCATTAGTGATGGCGGAGAAGTAGTCGATAGCGCGAGTGAAAAACTACGTGGAATTCGTCAGCAAATTCGTACAGCGGAAAGTCGCATTCGTGAAAAGCTTGAAAACATGACGCGTTCTTCTAATGCACAGAAGATGCTATCGGATACAATTGTGACGATTCGTAACGATCGCTATGTAATTCCTGTTAAACAAGAATATCGCGGTGTATACGGTGGTATCGTTCATGATCAGTCTGCTTCTGGGCAAACGTTATTTATCGAGCCGCAAGTAATCGTTGAATTGAATAACACACTGCAAGAAGCACGGGTAAAAGAAAAACAAGAAGTAGAGCGCATTTTAATGATGTTAACAGAAGAAGTCGCTGCCGAGGCTGATATTATTTTAGAGAACGTTGATATTGTGGCAGAGCTTGATTTTATTTTTGCAAAAGCTTTCTATGCGAAACGATTAAAAGCGACGAAACCGATTTTAAACAATGAGCGTTATATGAATTTACGCCAGGCGCGTCATCCGCTTATCGATCCTAAAGTTGTTGTGCCAAATGATATTGTACTTGGAAAAGATTTTACAACAATCGTTATTACGGGACCGAATACAGGTGGTAAAACCGTTACATTAAAAACGGTAGGGATTTGTATATTAATGGCGCAATCTGGTCTGCAAATTCCTGTTCTTGATGAATCAGAAATTTGTGTGTTTAAACATGTTTTTGCTGATATCGGTGATGAGCAATCCATTGAACAGAGCTTAAGTACATTCTCATCTCACATGGTAAACATTGTTGATATTTTAGAAAAAGCTGACTTTGAAAGTTTAGTACTGTTTGATGAATTAGGAGCAGGAACAGATCCGCAAGAAGGGGCTGCACTTGCGATTTCAATTTTAGATGAAGTATATAACCGCGGTGCGCGCGTTGTCGCAACAACGCACTATCCAGAGCTAAAAGCATACGGATACAATCGTGAACAAGTGATTAACGCAAGTGTTGAGTTTGATGTAAATACATTAAGTCCAACTTATAAATTGTTAATTGGTGTACCAGGACGAAGTAACGCTTTTGAAATTTCAAAACGTCTTGGTTTATCTGACCGCGTAATTGATCGTGCTCGTGGTCATATTAGTACAGAGTCAAATAAAGTAGAAAATATGATTGCTAAGCTGGAAGAAAGTCAAAAGAATGCTGAGCGTGAATGGAATGAAGCAGAAGAGCTTCGCAAGCAATCTGAAAAACTTCATAAAGAATTACAGCGTCAAATTATTGAATTTAACGAAGAACGTGATGAAAGATTATTAAAAGCACAAAAAGAAGGCGAAGAAAAAGTTGAAGCTGCGAAGAAAGAAGCTGAAGGAATTATTCATGAACTGCGTCAGCTGAGAAAAGCAAAGCTTGCTGATATTAAAGATCACGAGTTGATTGAAGCGAAAAGCCGCTTAGCGGGAGCAGCGCCGGAGCTTGTGAAAAAACAAAAAACAAAAGTGAAAAACACAGCGCCAAAACAAGTGCTAAAGCCAGGCGACGAAGTGAAAGTATTAACGTTCGGTCAAAAAGGTCAGCTTCTTAAAAAAGTAAGCGACAACGAATGGAACGTCCAAATTGGAATTCTGAAAATGAAAGTGAAAGAATCCGATATGGAATATATTAATACACCAAATCCTGTTGAGAAAAAAGCGGTGACAGCGGTAAAAGGAAGAGACTATCACGTTTCTTTAGAACTTGATCTTCGCGGTGAACGCTTTGAAGACGCGATGGCACGTGTTGAAAAGTATTTAGATGATGCGCAGCTCGCAAGCTATCCACGTGTTTCGATTATTCATGGAAAAGGAACAGGGGCACTGCGCCAAGGTGTACAAGATTACTTGAAAAACCATCGCGGCGTGAAAAACTTCCGTTATGGTGATATGGGCGAGGGAGGCCTTGGTGTTACCGTTGTGGAACTGAAGTAGGAAAACAAGCAAAGGGGAAACGGCTATGTTTATGGACAAACTTGCAAAAGTATTGTTAGCTTGTTGTGGAACGTTTTTTATTATTGGGGTTATATATTTGCTGTTTTTTGCGAAATAAGGGAGAGAACACCGTTTTGGTGTTCTTTTTCATTGCTTGTTTTCTAGATATTAGAGTATGGGCATGAGTAGAAGTGGTTATGTATAATAGAAGATGTTATACAGGAATAGAAGGAGACGTTATGATTAAAACGAAAAAACTGTTAGAAGAAGCAACTAATTTTATTACAGATTGCTACAATGAGCTAGAAAAATCTCATGAAATACAAGATAGATTATCACAAATTGAATCCGAAATACAGAACACAGGAACATATGATCATACTTTTGAGGAACTTGTTCACGGGGCACGAATGGCGTGGAGAAATAGTAATCGCTGCATCGGTCGTCTCTTTTGGAATAAGCTGCATGTATTAGATGCGCGCGATGTAAATGATACGGAAAGTATATATCAGGCATTACTTCATCATATACAATATGCAACAAACGATGGGAAGATTAGACCTACCATCACCATTTTTAAACAATATCAAGGTGAGCATAATCATATTCAAATTTATAATCACCAATTGATTCGCTATGCTGGATACGAAACAGAACAAGGAATAATCGGTGACTCCCATTCACTTTCATTTTCGGAGTTTTGTCAGGAGTTTGGCTGGAGTGGTGAGGGAACACATTTTGATGTGTTGCCGCTTGTATTCTCAATTGATGGAAATGAACCAGTGTATATACCAATTCCAGAAGAATATGTAAAAGAAGTGCCGTTAGAACATCCAGAATATCCATTCTCCTCTTTGGAAGCGAAGTGGTACGGCGTTCCGATGATCTCTGATATGCGTTTAGAAATTGGCGGTATTTCTTACACAGCCGCCCCCTTTAACGGCTGGTATATGGGAACAGAAATAGGTGCCCGTAATTTAGCTGATCAGGATCGTTATAACCTTCTTCCAGCTGTTGCTGAGATGATGGGATTAGATACGTCAAGAAATAGTACACTCTGGAAAGATAAAGCCTTAATAGAATTAAATATAGCTGTTTTACATTCTTTCAAAAAGCAAGGAGTAACCATTGTAGATCACCATACAGCGGCTCAGCAGTTTAGTCAATTTGAAAAGCAAGAAGCGGCATGCGGTCGTATGGTGACAGGGAACTGGGTATGGTTAATTCCGCCTGTATCTCCTGCAGCAACACATATTTATCATAAGCCTTATCCAAATCAAATACTTACACCTAATTTTTTTCATAAAAAGGGTAAGAATTTGTAAAGATTTGAGCTTGTTGTGTGGAGAAAGTGAAACTTCCATAAGTGGGAGTCTTACTGTCCACGAATAGCGGGATAAAAGAATAACGTGGTATAGTTAGAAGGGCCTGTTTATGGGCGATACTTATATAAAGTGAAACTTCCATCAGTGGGGGTTTTTTTCATCCCCCACTGATGGAAAGCTCTCACCAATCGGGCTCTTAGGGGCAGTTATCCTCCACCTATCTTCTTCGCTTTCTCCAAATCTTGAGGTGGGGGTTTTACTGCCCCTTAGTGCGGGATAAACAGCCCTATTTCATTTTGTGAATATATATGCTTCTAATATAGAGTGGTTTCATACATAAGACAAGTTGTGATAAAGTGAAACTTTCATCAGCGGGGGGCTTTATCCCCGACTGATGGAAAGCTCTCACCAATCGGGCATTAACGGACAGTTATCCCACACCGATCTTCTTCGTTTCTCTCTGAATCTTGAGGTGGGGGTCTTACTGCCCGTTAATGCGGGACAAAACTTCTGACTTCGTATAGGGCCTTTCTTAATAGCTAGAAAGCATTGGAATTGAAAGGTAGGATATGTGATGAAAACAGAAGTTGTTTTAAAGGTTAAGACGAAATACGCAAACGAATTAAAAAGTGGCTATCCACTTATTCTGAAAGAAGCGATTATAAATTTACATGATGTAAATGTAGAAGGTACAATCGTAAAACTTGTAGACGACAAAAATAAGTTTATCGGTAAAGGATATTACGGTAAGCAAAATAAAGGATATGGCTGGGTTCTAACAGGAAAAGAACAAGAACAAATCGACCAAGCCTTTTTTGAAAAAAAGCTGAAATCAGCATTAAATAAGCGTAAAAACTTCTATGAAGATTCGGATACAACAGCATTTCGAGTGTTCAATGGTGAAGGCGATGGAATTGGCGGCTTAATCATTGATTATTATGATGGGTATTACGTAATTAGCTGGTATAGTGAAGGAATTTATCAATTTAATAAAGAGATTATCGAGTCTTTGCAGAATGTTACAGAATTTAAAGCGATCTATCAGAAGAAGCGCTTTGATATGAAAGGTCAATATATTGAAGAAGATGATTTCGTAACAGGAGAACGCGGAGAATTTCCGATTATCGTTAAAGAGAATGGTGTAAACTTTGCAGTCTATTTAAACGACGGGGCAATGGTCGGTGTGTTTTTAGATCAACGCAATGTAAGAAAGCAAATTCGCGACAAGTATGCAGACGGTAAAACAGTCTTGAATATGTTCTCCTATACAGGTGCGTTTTCTGTCTTTGCAGCACTGGGCGGAGCGGCAAAAACGACAAGTGTTGACCTTGCGAACCGAAGCTTAAGTAAAACGATTGAGCAATTTAGCGTGAACGGTGTTGATTACGAAGCGCAAGATATTATCGTAGAGGATGTATTTCACTATTTCAAATATGCGGTAAAGAAAGCACTGAAATTTGATATGGTTATTCTAGATCCGCCAAGCTTTGCACGTTCAAAGAAATATACATTTAGTGCTGCTAAAGATTATAAAAACTTACTAAAAGAAGCAATTGCGATTACAGAAAATAACGGTATTATTGTAGCTTCTACAAATTGCAGTGCCTTCGGTATGAAAAAGTTTAAAGGTTTTATTGATACAGCATTTAAAGAGATGAATGGCAAGTATAAAGTATTAGAAGAACATTCATTACCAGAGGACTTCCAGACTATTTCACAGTTTCCAGAAGGAGATTACTTAAAAGTTGTATTCATCAAAAAAATCAAAGGCTAAATGTACAATATATCGACTATTCAACGAAAAGTCACATAAGAAAAGGAGCTCATATTCAAAAATGAGCTCCTTTTTTTATGAAATAATATTTTTCACACGACCAACTTGTCCATCTTGAAGTCGGACTTTAATACCATGTGGATGTGAAGGAGAATTTGTTAAAATATCCTTCACAATACCTCTTGTTAATTTTCCTGTACGCTGATCTTGCTTTAATACAATATCAACCTCAAGCCCGGGTGAAATATTTGCTCGCTGTTGTCCGTTCATTTATACACCTGTGCGTCTGCGTTGATTGTTTGGTTTCTTCGTTTGTTGATTTTGCAATTTCTTCGTTGCTTGGCTTTGATTTTTAGCAGTTGATCCATTTTCATTTCCTTGCTTTTTCTTCGCAAGTTGCTGTTGCATCAATTCAGCTAAGCTTACTTTTTTATTTTCTGACATATTAAATCTCCTTTTATATACAGTGAATTGTAAACATTCATAGTGAACTCAATCATATCATTGTTGAGGGAAGAAATGAAGTTACAGTATAGAGAAATATCTCGTTTACCAAATTAAACCATCAAGTTACAATGTAGATATAAATTCTTCTAGAAATTGGGTGATGGGCGTGCAACATAATATTTTATTAGTGGAAGATGATTTATCAATCCGTGAAATGGTGGAAAGCTATTTAACAAAAGAGGGTTTTACTGTAGCGACAGCTTCTGATGGAGAAGAAGGGCTTGCAAAGTTTTTGAGTGGTGGTCAGTTTGATTTAATCATTCTAGATCTCATGATGCCAAAAGTTGATGGTTTAGAGGTCATGCGGACGATTCGTGAAACAAGTGCGGTTCCGATTTTAATTATGTCAGCAAAAGACACGGATGTTGATAAAGCATTAGGACTTGGGCTTGGCGCGGATGATTATATTTGTAAGCCGTTTTCTATGATTGAATTGTCTGCACGGGTGAAGGCAGGTATTCGTCGTTCGACAAAATATTCTGCTCCGCAAAAGAAAGAAGATGAAATGATTGTAATAGGTGATTTGAAAATTGATACGACGAATTTTACCGTTCAAAAAAAGAGCAAAGATCTTAAACTCACTTCTAAAGAATTTGAGCTTTTAAAGCTATTTGCGACAAATCGAAATCGTGTGTTTACAAAGGCGCAAATTTATAACTTAATTTGGAATGAAGAATATTACGGTGATGAAAATGTCATTAATGTTCATATGAGAAGGCTGCGGGAGAAAATTGAGGACGATCCATCTCAGCCGCAGTACATTAAGACACTATGGGGCATCGGTTATAAGCTGGAAGTGATATAGAATGGTTTTATTTTTAACGGCTATTATTTTTATATTAATTGGTGTTATTTATTTTCAATATCGCACGGGGAAAAATCGAAGTGCAAATTTACGTTATACATATGAAAAGTTGCAGGATATTGTAGAGAAGCAAACGAGTGAAAACTTATTAGTGGTAACAGATGATAAAGAATTGAAATCATTATTAGTAGCAATTAATTATTTGCTAGATGAAAAGAAAAAAACAATTGCGAAGCATTCAAAACTGGAAATATCGATGAGGAAGATGCTTTCTAACATATCACATGATTTAAAGACGCCGCTTACTGTGATTCTCGGTTATGTTGAAATTTTAAGTATAGATGAAACGATTAGTGAAGAAGAGCGAAAGATATTACTAGAAAAGGTTCATATGAAAACGTTAGAAGTGTTAGATCTCATTCATAAGTTTTTCGATCTCGCAAAACTAGAATCCGGTGATAAAGATATTGCAATGACGCGGATTCATATGAATGAAATTTGTCAGGAACACATGTTATCGTTTTATGATTTATTAACAACGCAAGGATTTGACGTTCATATCGATATACCAGAAACACCAATATATGCGCACGGAAATACAGAAGTCATCGGAAGAATTATGAATAACTTAATTTCAAACGCAATTGCCTATGGGGGAGACGGAAAAACATTAGGGATTACACTGCGAAGTGATGATAAGCTTGTGTACGTTGACATATGGGATAAAGGAAAAGGAATCTCTGAATCTCATATTGATAAAGTATTTGAACGTATGTACACATTAGAAGATTCACGAAATCGTTTGTATCAAGGCAGTGGACTTGGGCTTACGATTACAAAGCGCCTTGTAGAAGCGTTAGGGGGAGAAATTCATCTGTCTAGTACGCCATATGAGAAAACAGTGTTTACGGTTATGTTAAGAAGAATCAATTTTTAGCTTGTAGAAAGAGCAATTCTACAAGCTTTTTTTCAACTTAAGAAATTTGTAAGAATGCAGTAAGAAAAAAGAGAACTTCGTTGCTTACAATGCAAATATGGAGCAATTGCGAAAGGGGAATGACCAATGACATATGTATTGAAAACGAATCAATTAACAAAAGTGTTTCATGGTAAAGAAGTTATTTCTAATGTGAATATGCATGTGAAGCAGGGTGAAATATATGGATTTTTAGGGCCAAACGGTGCTGGTAAAACAACAATTATGAAAATGATAACGAATTTAATCAAACCGACAAGTGGTGAAATTGAGATTTTCGGTGAGAAATTAACAAGTACATCATATGAAGTGTTAAAGCGAATGGGGACGATTATTGAATACCCAATCTTTTATGAAAAACTAACAGCGAGAGAGAATTTGTATTTACATTGTGAGTACATGGGCTATTATGACAAGAAAGCAATTGACCGAGCATTAGACCTTGTAAACTTACACAATGTGGACGACAAGAAGGTAAAAGACTTTTCACTTGGGATGAAACAGCGATTAGGGATTGCAAGAGCTATTACGACAAAACCAGAGCTATTAATTTTAGATGAACCAATTAATGGTTTAGATCCAATCGGCATTAAAGAATTACGAGAATTATTTAAAATGCTTTGTAAGGAATATGGGATTACTCTATTAGTTTCCAGCCACATTTTAGCGGAAATGGAGCAAATGGCAGATACAATTGGTGTCATTCAAAATGGGAAACTTATAAAAGAAGTTTCGATGAAAAGTATTAACGGTAAGCAAACAGAGTATATTGAGGTTACAGTTCAGGATGTAAACAAAGCAACTTACGTTTTAGAAAATAAACTACGCCTTACAAACTTTAAAGTGATGAATGAAACTATGATTCGAATTTATGAAACGACAATAGCACAGCAGGAAATCTCGAAAATGCTCATTATGAATGATGTCGTAATTGAAGGAATTAATAAGAAACATAGTTCACTGGAAGATTATTTCTTAAACCTTATGAATGGAGAGGGAATTCATGCTTAATCTGATGAGATTAGAATTGATAAAAAGCAAACTGGGTTCTTCCATTAGAGGAGCATTTATTGCGGCGTTTGTAATTTTTGGTTTTCTTCTACTAGTTGGATATATTTCAAAATCAGAAGGAGAAATTATTTTTACAAATTATAATGAATTATTTTCTGTCATAGATACTTTAGTACGGGCAACGTTTATTATTTTTGGAGCGAGTTTACTGGCAAAAATCATCGTTCAAGAATTTACAGATAAGACGATAACAGTGCTATTCATGTATCCAGTCAATCGACAAAAACTTATTATCGCTAAGCTACTCATTGTGATTGCATTTACTTTTTTCTCAATGATTATTTCGGAAACGATTGTGTTTAGTTTGTTTTATGTTGCTAATGCGTATAATCCAGTGCTTTCGGAAGCATTAACATTACCGATTGTTACACATAATGCAGCGAAATTAGTGATGAATGCAATCGCAGCAACGGGCATGAGCTTAATCCCGCTTTTCTTTGGAATGAGAAAGTATTCCGTTCGTACGACTATTATCTCTTCTATTATAATCGTGTCTCTCGTATGTTCGAATAATGGTGGAACTTCATTAAATGATATTATTATCATTCCGATTATATTAGCTTGTATTGGAGCAGTAATTGCTTATATGACAGTGCGAAAAGTTGAGCAGGCGGACTTGTTTAAATAAGCGAAGTAGATGAAATAGGAGGCGAGGCCATTATGCTACAGCTCATGAAGCTAGAAATGAAAAAGTTTAAATTTGGTTGGTATGTAAAAGGTGCGTTGATCGCCAACATCATTATTACAGCCTTATTCATTTCTATGAACTATATCCAGGAAGTGGAAAAGGATGTAATTATGACGAATTCTGAGGAGGCTTTTTTATTGATAGGGGCAATGGTGCGGGCAACATTTATTGTGTTTGCAGCAGTATTACTTGCGCAATTAGTTATTGAAGAATATAAAAATAAGACAATAATGCTTATGTTTTCTTATCCGATCAAGCGGAAGAAAATCATTGCCAGTAAATTAGCCATTATAGCCATACTGACATTTATAACAATTTGGTTATCTAATATAGTTATTACAGGTGCTGTCTTTCTTTTACAAGGATACTTCTCGTTTATATCATACTCTATAACATTTACTGAATGGATGCAGCAAGCTATCACCATGATTCCATTTGCAGTCGCTGCTGCAGGTACAAGTTTAATTCCACTATATTTCGGGATGCGTAAGCATTCTGTTCCCATCACAATTGTATCATCGTTGCTTGTCGTTTCATTCGCTTGTTCTTATAATCCAGCATTCTCAGTAGTTACCATTATTCCCATTCAGCTCGTCCTTGCAGCTGTTGGAATTATAATTGCCTACTTAGCAATTCGAGACATTGAGAAAGAGGATGCGATTTAGTTTTTATCATTGAAATTGGATTTGGATGACTTTAATTTTAATAGGACTCTTTAGCTTAAGAAATTTGTAAGGAATAGGTAAGAAAAAAGAGAATTTCATTTCTTATTATATAGATATAGAACGGGAGCGAAATGGGAATGAAATACGAAGTGCTGTTTTGATAGGAATGGCACTAGTATTCAGCATAATAAAAGTTAATTAGGGAGGAATGATTATGGATTTACTGGTACTTAATCTAGTAGGTGGGCTTATAGCACTTTTAATAGGAGTAATCTTATATTACAGAAATCCAGAGCAGAAGTTTTCTTTACTTTTAATGGTGATAGGGATAGTAGGCGTAAGTATAAATGGGATTAGAATGTTTTTTGAATAGGTGACGAATTGCAAAAATGTATCCCGCTATTCGAGGGCAGTAATACCCCCACCTCAAGATTTAGAGAAAAGCAAAGAAGATAGGTGGGGGGATAACTGCTGGCATGTGCCTGAGTGGGCGGGCTTTCCATCAGTGGGGGATGAAGAAAAACTCCGCTGATGGAAGTTTCACTTTATCATTGAAATTGAACTTGTATAACTCTAATCTACTAGAAAAAATTAATTCTTTATTTTCATAAACTCCAATAGATCTTCAAAAGCTGCTTGTTGGTCGCTCCATAATTCAGGCAATTCGTCTAAGGGGAAAAATTTTAGCTGTAAGCTTTCATCGTTATAAGTATGTAAATTTCCGTGGAAGTCTCTACAAATATAAGCTAACTTCACTAAGGCAAGTTGATCTCCGTTAGATAGCGTTTTTTCGTATTCTTTTCCAGAATACACATTAAAGAATTCAAGTTTTCCTAATTTTAAACCCGTTTCTTCTAACACTTCTCTTCTTACTGTATCTTCAACTGTCTCACCAATTTCCATAAATCCGCCAGGCTGTCCCCATTGTCCATTATCAGATCGTAATTGCAGAAGTACTTCATTTTTTTCATTAAATATAAAACAGCCTGCGGCCACCATGATTACTTTTTCATGCCCAACCATATTTCGTAAATAGCTTATATAATCCATACGTTTCAGCTCCAATATTAATTTACATCTATTATAAATGATTCCAGGGAAGTTCATTTTGTCCTTTTTTAAAAGAATAGAATAAAAGGATGGTGTATATAAAAAAACAAGGTTCCTCAAAAAAAGAGGGACCTCATTTTCATTTAGAAAGCGAATGTTACATCTTCGGAGCTTCCATCCCAGCTAGAGCCCACTCTTCTTTTGCAGGGCCGTAAATACCAGGAACCTTTAATCCGGCTTGACGCATGAGTACTGTCATTTGCCCGCGATGGTGGTTTTGATGGTTGATGACAGTCATTAAAAATATTGAATTTGGCATTGGTTTTCCGAAAAAATCATTTATCGTTGCTAAATCTTTATCTGTCCATTGTGTTTGTATTGCCTCAGTAAATGCCTCATTCATTTGACGGTAGCTGTTTGCGATATGCTGAGCTGACGTTGGGACAGGATGATCCTTTGTTTCTCCTCCAAACTTTAATCCTGTACCGGATGTAATGACAGGAATAGCAGTGACAATATGCCACGCAATGCGTCCTAACGTCCAGTTGTCCGGTGTAATTTCTTGTGTCAGTGATTTATCAGTTAGCATATCTAATACTTTTTGTGTTGATTCTGCTTCGTATTTCCAAGATGTTAAAAAGCCTTCAATTGTTTGGAACATAGAAAAAACCTCCTATGATTAGATTCAAATGGTAAATTCGTGAAAGTTTTATGGTTTCCTTCTAGTATGAAGAAAAATAAAGGAGTTGCATTGTTATTAGATTACTATGTCAATCCTTTCTCGCAACATTATAACAGTAAAAAAGAATAACTCAGAACATTTTGTTTCGCATAGCTGTAAGATTTTATATGTGTAGAGTTTAATGGTAAGGAGGAAGCTGGAGTTCTGAGTATATAGTTGCGGGTATTGTGGCATTTGGTATAGGGATATGGAAAAGGAAAGTTGTGTTTTCATTATTAACTGGAGTGATTACACTTGTTTGTTGGAGAATGCTTGTGGGATGGTAATAGTTATAAAGTAGTCTGAATATTATGATTGTAACGTGATAATCCCTATAATATAATAAAAATAATCAACATGAATACACATTCAGTTTTCCTTGTTTTAGAGGAAAGCAGACCGTTAGTATAGGAGAATGATACGCTGATGGTAGTTTTATAATGTAGAGAAGGGGGAGTTTTAATATGGAAAGGCCCTGGCTAAAAAGTTATCCAAAGGAAATTCCGCATACAATTTCCTACGATATGCAGCCTCTTCATGTGTATTTACAGCAAACAGCTTCACAATACCCAGATAAGAAAGCGCTTCACTTCCTTGGGAAAGATATTACATTCTCAGAACTAGATCGTAAAGTTAGGCAATTCGCCAACTATCTTCGTAAACTAGGGATAGAAAAAGGGGATCGAGTTGCCATTATGCTGCCAAACTGCCCGCAAGGTGTTATCGGTTATTATGGAACACTATTAGCTGGCGGTATTGTCGTGCAAACGAATCCGCTTTATACAGAAAGAGAGCTTGAATATCAGCTTCATGATTCAGGAGCGAAAGTCATTCTGTGCCTCGATTTAGTGTTTCCGAAAGTCAGCAATGTACAGTCCTCAACTGATATTGAGCATGTCATCATAACACGCATCGCAGATTTTTTACCATTTCCGAAAAATTTATTATATCCATTTGTGCAAAAGAAACAAACGAATCTTGTGGTGAATGTAAGAGAAAGTGAGAATATCCACGTTTGGAAGTCCATTGAACGTGCAGAGGATGAAGCAGTAGACGTTCCATGTGCTCCTGAAGAAGATGTAGCACTTCTACAATATACAGGCGGGACGACAGGATTTCCAAAGGGTGTAATGCTCACACATAAAAATCTTGTATCAAATACAATTATGGGCATGTATTGGCTGTATAATTGCAGAAAAGGAGAAGAAGTCATTCTTGGCGTACTTCCATTTTTTCATGTATATGGTATGACGGCAGTAATGAATTTATCAATTATGCAAGCGTATAAGATGGTGCTCGTTCCGAAATTTGATATTAAAATGGTATTAGAGGCAATTAAAAAACATCGTGTGACGTTATTTCCTGGAGCCCCGACCATTTATATTGCGCTATTAAACTATCCTGAACTTCATAAATATGATATTTCTTCCATTAGTGCATGTATTAGTGGATCAGCACCGCTTCCGGTAGAAGTGCAAGAACAATTTGAAAGTGTAACAGGTGGAAAGCTTGTAGAAGGATACGGCTTAACAGAATCATCCCCGGTTACACATGGTAACTTTTTATGGGCAAGGCGAGTGCCGGGAAGTATTGGGGTGCCGTGGCCTGATACGGATGCGCGCATTATTTCGTTAGAGACAGGTGAAGCATTGCCAATAGGAGAGGTTGGAGAAATTGTTGTGAAGGGTCCGCAAGTGATGAAGGGTTATTGGAATAAACCAGAGGAAACAGCAGCAGTTTTGCAAGATGGCTGGCTTTATACGGGTGATGTTGGATATATGGACGAAAACGGCTTTTTTTATGTGAAAGATCGTAAGAAAGATATGATTGTTGCCAGTGGATTTAACGTATATCCACGCGAAGTAGAAGAAGTATTGTATGAGCACGAAAAAGTGCAAGAAGTTGTCGTTCTTGGTGTGCCTGATCCGTACCGCGGTGAAACGGTGAAAGCTTTCGTTGTTATTAAAGATGGTGTAACATGTTCAGAAGAAGAATTAAATGAGTTTGCTCGTAAATATTTAGCAGCATATAAAGTTCCTAAAATATATGAGTTTCGGAAAGATTTGCCGAAAACAACTGTTGGGAAAATTTTACGTCGTGTACTTGTTGAAGAAGAGCTGCGAAAACAAGAAGATGAGCAGACGGGCTAAACGCCCTTTCTTTTTTGGATGAGTAGCATTGACAATATTTTAAATAGTCAGTATTATTAAAATGTGAATGAATCATCATTCAGTCATCTTCTTGAAGGGGATAGTACTGTGAAAAAGAATCGACCAAAATATAACCAAATTATTGATGCAGCGGTGATTGTCATCGCAGAAAATGGATATCATCAAGCGCAAGTTTCCAAAATTGCAAAGCAAGCTGGTGTTGCCGATGGAACTATTTATTTATATTTCAAAAATAAAGAAGATATATTGATATCTCTATTTCAGGAGAAGATGGGAGAATTTATTGAAACAATTCGGCAAAAAACAGCAGGAATTGAAAGCGCTGTAGAGAAGTTATTTATGTTGGTAGAAACGCACTTCTCTTTACTGTCGAAAAATGATCCTCTTGCTATTGTTACGCAACTAGAACTTCGTCAATCTAACCAAGAATTACGCATCAAAATTAATGAAGTGCTGAAAGGGTATTTGCAAGTCATGGATGAAATTTTAAAAACCGGCATACAACAGGGAGAATTTCGCACGGATTTAAATATACGCGTGGCAAGACAAATGATTTTCGGAACAGTAGATGAAGTTGTAACCAACTGGGTAATGAGCGATCATAAATATGATTTGGTCGCAATTTCAAAAACGGTGCATGAGCTATTAGTAGCAGCTTGTGGTTACCGCAATTAATGGGGAGGGAGTACATTTGAATTTCCTATCTTTAACGGTGGAAGATTACGTAGCGATTGTAAAGATCAATCATCCGCCGGCAAATGCGATGTCTTCACAAGTCATTAGTGAAGTTGGTGAACTTCTTGATGTAGTGGAAACGGACGAAAATGTGCGCGTTGTACTTGTTCATGGAGAAGGTCGCTTTTTTTCAGCGGGAGCGGATATTAAAGAATTCACTTCTGTTGAAGAAGCGAGAGAGGCGACGAAATTATCACAACATGGGCAAGTCATTTTTGAACGTGTTGAAAAGTTTTCAAAGCCAATTATTGCGGCTATTCACGGTGCAGCGCTTGGCGGCGGGTTAGAATTTGCAATGTCTTGCCATATGCGTTTTGTAAGTGAAACTGCAAAAATCGGTTTGCCGGAGCTAACGCTAGGGTTAATCCCGGGTTTTGCGGGGACGCAGCGCTTACCGCGTTATGTGGGGAAAGCAAAAGCTTGTGAAATGATGCTAACAAGCGATCCGATTTCAGGTGTGGAAGCAGTTGAATATGGACTTGCAAACCGAGCATTCCCTGAAGAAGCATTGCTGGAAGAGACGCTAAAACTAGCGAAAAAGATTGCTGGAAAAAGCTCAGCATCTACTCGCGCTGTGTTAGAGTTATTGCAAACAACAAAATCCTCTTCTTATTATGAAGGAGTGCAACGCGAGGCACAGTTATTTGGTGAAGTGTTTACAAGTGGGGATGGAAGAGAAGGCGTTGCTGCTTTCTTAGAAAAACGTAAACCTTCTTTTAGTGGCAGGTAGTTCTATATTTTTTTAATATAAATTAACGGAATATTGTAATTAACAAAATTTTTATAAAAAAACAAGGGGGTAAATAGAATGAACATCTACGTACTCATGAAACGAACATTTGATACTGAAGAAAAAATCGCAATTAAGAACGGTGCAATTTACGATGGCGAAGCGGAATTCATCATCAACCCTTACGATGAATATGCGATTGAAGAAGCAATTCAAGTAAGAGATGCACAAGGCGGTGAAATTACAGTCGTTACAGTTGGCGGTGAAGATAGTGAAAAAGAACTTCGCACGGCACTAGCGATGGGCTGTGATAAGGCAGTATTGATTAATATTGAAGATGATGTTGAAAATGGCGATCAATATACAACAGCAAAAATACTTACTGAATACTTAAAAGAGAAGGATGTCGATTTAATTTTAGCTGGTAACGTAGCGATTGACGGCGCATCTGGACAAGTTGGACCACGTGTCGCTGAAGCGCTTAATATCCCATATGTAACAACAATTACAAAGCTTGAAATTGACGGTACAAACGTAAAAATCGAGCGTGATGTAGAAGGAGATACAGAAGTAATTGAAACGACATTGCCACTTTTAGTAACAGCGCAGCAAGGATTAAATGAACCGCGTTATCCATCGCTTCCAGGTATTATGAAAGCGAAGAAAAAGCCGCTGGAAACATTGGAATTAGATGATTTAGATTTAGAGGAAGATGATGTAGAAGCGAAAACAAAAACAATTGAAATCTATTTACCTCCTAAGAAAGATGCTGGAAAAGTGTTACAAGGCGAACTGCAAGATCAAGTAAAAGAACTTGTATCGTTGTTGCATACAGAAGCGAAAGTAGTTTAAAAAATACTAGGATATCCAGGAGGGAAAACATATGGCTCGTAAAGTATTAGTAATGGGAGAAGTTCGTGACGGATCTTTACGTAACGTTTCATTTGAGGCTGTAGCAGCAGCAAAAACAATTGCAGAGGGCGGTGAAGTCGTCGGTCTTTTACTAGGTGAAAGCGTCGCTTCATTTGCGAAAGAACTGATTCATTACGGTGCAGATCGCGTTGTGACAGTTGAAAGCGATAAGTTAAGCTCATATACATCTGATGGATATGCACAAGCATTTCTAGCGGTGTATGAAGAAGAAAAGCCAGAAGGAATTGTCTTTGGACATACGGCGCTTGGGAAAGATTTATCACCAAAACTTGCAGCGAAATTACATGCAGGTCTTGTCTCTGACGTAACAGCGTTAGAAGTGGCTGGTGGAAACGTTGTGTTCACACGCCCGATTTACTCTGGTAAAGCATTTGAGAAAAAGATTGTAACAGACGGTGTATTATTTGCGACAATTCGTCCAAATAACATTGCGCCGCTTGAGAAAGATGAAGCACGTGAAGGCGATGTTTCTTCTGTGACAGTCGACGTAAAAGATTTGCGTACAGTTATCAAAGAAGTTGTTCGTAAAACAGCAGAAGGTGTAGACCTTTCTGAAGCAAAAGTTATTATCGCAGGCGGACGCGGTGTGAAGAGTGAAGAAGGTTTCAAGCCGTTAAAAGAATTGGCAGATGTGCTTGGCGGAGCAGTTGGCGCTTCTCGCGGAGCATGTGATGCAGAATACTGCGATTATTCACTGCAAATTGGACAAACAGGTAAGGTTGTAACGCCAGATTTATATATTGCATGTGGTATTTCTGGTGCGATTCAACATTTAGCTGGTATGTCTAACTCAAAGATTATTGTAGCAATTAATAAAGATCCTGAAGCGAACATTTTTAAAGTAGCTGACTATGGCATCGTTGGCGACTTATTTGAAGTGTTACCGCTTCTAACAGAAGAATTCAAAAAGTTAAAAGTACATTCTTGAGTCTTACGTTACGCATAATGGGTTCCCATTAAGTAATTACCCCTATATAAATAAAGGAAGGCGAGAGGTCCCCTGCCTCTCGCTTTTTCGTATGAAAAGCGATACTTTCTTATAGTATAAAGGCATGATTATTTGATACAATACTTAACGATACATATTATTCGCCACGTATATAAGATAATGATATACTTTGGTTAGAAAGTTCATAAAGGAGGAAATAAAATGGCAATTGTAAACGCAACTGACCAAACTTTCGCAGCTGAAACAAGCGAAGGTGTTGTATTAGTAGATTTCTGGGCACCTTGGTGTGGCCCTTGTAAAATGATCGCTCCTGTATTAGAAGAAATCGATGCAGAATTAGGCGATAAAGTAAAGGTAGTAAAAGTAGATGTTGATGAAAACCAAGAAACAGCTCGTAAATTCGAAGTAATGAGCATTCCATCTCTTTTCGTAGTAAAAGATGGTCAAGTGGTTGATCAAGCATTAGGTTACAAGCCGAAAGAAGCGTTAGTTGAATTAGTATCTAAACACTTCTAATTGATAAAAAGTCCAGCATACGATGCTGGACTTTTTATTTTGGTTATAATTCCCTTGTATCGATATGACAACGAATACAAAAATATTGTTGACACTCGTCTCTCCTACTTTTATAATCAATTTATCAAGAATGAAAATCAATATCAGTAGGGTGTAGGGGGACGTAATCCATGGCGTTAAAGTTAAAAGTATTATCTGCAGCAGCAGTAGCATCTTTACTTTTTGCAGGTTGTGCGAAAGAGGAACCGAAAAAGTCTGAAGCACAAGAGAAAAAGACAGAACAAACTGCAAAAAAAGAAGAAACAAAACAACAAGAAGTAGATTTTGTACAAGCTTACAAAGATGGAGTAGCTGAGCTTGAAAAAGCGAAAGACGGCAAAGAGGTTGACTTTGATAAAGTAACAAAGTTATACAAAGAAAAATTACAACCTCTTGTTCAACAACGCGATGGTGAATTTAGCGAGCAAATTGATCCAACTATTACAGCTGCATTAGAAGCAGGTAAAAATAAAGAAATGGAACCAATGGTTGTAAAGCAACTATTTGATAAATTAATGCAAAAAGAATTCTTCCAATCTATGCGCCATGATTTTAAAGAAGTAGATGAAAAATGGGGCAACAAAGATGATGTGAAAGAAGAAATGGAAGAAGCACTTGCGTTTTATAAAGGTTTAGAAGGTACAGTTGTAAAGCGTGATACGGCATACGGTACACAAATGGCCTCTACAATTAAAGGCGGCTTTGATGAAATGAATGCAGCAATTGATAAAGGCGACAAACTTGCATTTTCTCTTGGCAAGCAAGTTGTAGATAAAACGTTAATGAAAACATTCTACTTTGCAACAGGAGCTACGCCAAACGGCTATGCTACAAAAATGGTAGAAGAAGCAAAGAAAGATGAGAAAAATGCAAAAGTTGAGCAAGCTGAAGGCTGGGCATTTTACCAAGCTATCTATCCATATTTGAAAAAAGCAGCTCCTGAAGAAGCAGACTTTATTTTGAAGCAATTTGATTTAAAAACAGATGTGAAAACAGTTGATCCAAAAGCTGTAAATCAAGCGTTTGTACGTGGATTTGCAAAAGTTGCATTAGGTGAGTATAAAGAAAGCCAAGAAAACTTCGGAAAAGATAAAGGTCCTGTTACAGCATTAGAAGGTGCTCTATTCATTAACATGATTGAAAATGATTTAAAAACAGTACTTGGCGAGCAGCAAACAGCAGATTTAACAAAAACAGCACAATCTTATTTAGACGCAGTAAAAGCGAAGAACAAAGAAGAGGCAGACAAGTTATTACCACAAATTGAATCCACATTAAATAAAGTGGTTGAAACAGCGAAATAAAATTAAAACGTCTATATTCTTTGGAAGAAACCTTGTCTTGACAAGGTTTCTTCTTTTGCATAGGGTTGTAGAAGGTGGTGAAAGAAATGAAAGTATTAATTACTGGCGGAGCGGGTTTTATCGGAAGTCATCTTGCGTTGAAATTATTAGAGCAAGGTAAACAAGTTGTGCTTCTTGATAAATTTCATTCTTACTATGCAAAGTCTAGAAAGCTTTTTCAATTAGAGCGAGTGCAGAAAGCTGGAAAGATTCCATTTTATGAATGTGATATTTTGCAAAAAGATGATGTGAAAGCTGTTATGCAGCAAGAAAATGTCGATGCGGTCATTCATTTAGCGGGCTTTCCAGGTGTAAGACCATCGCTTGAAATACCAGGTGCTTACGTTGATATTAATATAAAAGGGACAAGCAACGTCTTAACATGTGCCGGAGAAGAAAATGTGAAACATGTTATTTTTGCATCATCATCTTCTGTATACGGGGAGCAGGCGGGGATGCCTCTGCAAGAAAACATGGCAAACGGCCGCGTTCTTTCACCGTATGCTGCATCAAAATACGGAGCAGAATCTCTTTGTCATGCGTATCAATATATGTACGGATTCCAAATGAATATTTTACGGTTCTTTACTGTATACGGACCGTGGGGACGTCCCGATATGGCAATTGCAAGCTTCATTCGAAAGCTATTAAAAGAGGAAGAAATTGTTGTGTACGGAACAGGAACAGGGCGTGATTATACGTACATCGATGATATTACAGAAGGAATCTCTCTTACATTGCAATCCAATCACAGTGATGTATATAATCTTGGGTCCAATGCTCCCGTGTTAATGACAGAATTACTGGCACAGTTAGAAAAGCATTTCCCGCTTATGCGTGTAAGGAAAGAAGCACACCGGAAAGGTGATGTAACATCAACTTGGGCGGATATTTCAAAAGCGAAAGAACAGCTTGGGTACATGCCGCGTATATCTTTTGCAGAAGGGTTGGAGCGAACCATTGCTTGGGCGAAAGAATATCCGAATATTGTTTAATGTTTTCGGTGTTTTCTTGCTATGCATCTTTTTTCTTTTGTCATGGCGGTCGTTTGAAGCATCTTCATTATTGAAACATCTTCAAACCTTATGGGAACAACCATACATGGTTATGTTTCTCATTATGATGTACGGTATTGCTTTTTTGTTACGTGCATACGCATGGAAACTATACCTTCATCATCGTATTACAATAAAAGAAGCGTTATATGGACTGTTGTATAGTTTGTTCATTAACCATGTTTCTCCGCTAAAAGTTGGAGATGCTGTTCGCATTGCTGTGATTACAAAAGAGAAGAAAGTAACATTAGGAGAAGCAACGCAATCTGTCATCGTTCTTCGTATATTAGACTTACTTATTCTTGGTATGTTTGGAGCAGTGGGTATGTTTCTATTATGGAGAAATATCTTACTCAATGTTCCGGTCATTCTTACTTGTATATGTATAGGAAGCGTGATGGGATTGCTTATCTACAAGAAAGCGCCACAATTTGTAGATAAGCAGTGGAAGCAATTGAAAGGGGCGCTATTTACAGCAAAAGGCGGAATCATTCTGCTCCTTATTGCGCTGAGCTGGATTTGTGAAGCATTTGTCATTTATGAAATTGCTAAGCCGCTCTCATTTGTGCAAGCAGTTTGGGTAAATAGTGTGACCATTGCTGGACAAGTGTTTCAACTAACGCCAGGCGGGATCGGTACGTATGAGACCGTTATGACATTTGCATTGCAAGCAGTAGGAGCTGGGCAATCTGATGCATATCAATGGTCGTTAATGAGTCATGGTTTTAAATTTATATTTTCTTATGGTGTGGGCGTAATGCTATTATTCGTGTATCCTATGGAATTACGCTCATTTTTCAGTCAGAAGGGAGAAGGTATCCGTTGGAAGAAGTAAAGAAAGCGTCGAAATTTGAAAAAGTAGCGGCGCGCTGTTGGAATCTACTAAATGAAGGGAAACCATTTACACCGATTTTTGTATTCGGTACATTTTTGTTGTTTTCTATTTCACAGTTTGGGAATCCAAATTTTGTGTCTGCTTTTTTTAGTAGCTTTTTATTCATTGTTCCGCTACTCGTTTTATATTATTTGTTTGATTTTCCATTGTTTTTGCGAAATTATTTATGGTTGCCGTTCGTTGCCTATTTAATCGTATTTAAAACGGTGCATGTACCGTTATTATTATTTGCATTAGGATTATATTTTTTCTTTACGATCCTATTTTGGGGAACGTTATATTATCATTTGCGTATTGGAACGTCTTGGTTAAACTTTACACGTTTTTGGAAACTCGTGCTAAAGAACAGTGATTCTACAAGCGGAAATGCACAGGAGCAAATGCCGAAGTTTTTACTGTTGTTATCACTTTGGTATTATTACTACCATTTCTTCCAAGAAGGTGGTACGCTCGGTGCAGTAGATTGGAAAACACTGCTTATGTTTTATGGTGCTCTTGCACTATACACAATCATCTTACATCGTAATTTATTTGACTGGCAGCCAAAAGCAATTTCAACTTATACGAATAATATGCCGGAAAATAAAGAGGCACTGAATGAAAAAGTAGTTGTAATTGTTATTGATGG
Organism: Bacillus rhizoplanae; assembly: GCF_917563915.1. Classification (GTDB taxonomy): domain Bacteria; phylum Bacillota; class Bacilli; order Bacillales; family Bacillaceae_G; genus Bacillus_A; species Bacillus_A rhizoplanae. The sequence goes on from NZ_CAKJTI010000002.1 coordinate 265,638, forward strand.
TATGCGTAAAGATCGCTTTGAAACAGCACATACACCGTATTTAGATTCTCTTCGAAAAAAAGGGACGGAGTTTTTAAATATGGAAACGGTATATCCAGCTCGAACCGTTGTATGTTTCTCTTCTATGTTTACAGGAACATATTCATTTGAGCACGGCATTAAATCGAACATGGTTTGGAAGCACGGTGTGAATGTAGAAAGTATTTTTGATTCCCTTCGAAAAGTAGACAAAACAGGGAAAATGCTAGCCGTTGCGCATTTAGTTGACGCGTTTGGTGAAGATGTGGAAACATTTACAGCTGTTATGAAAAATGATGTTGTGGATGGGAAGATTATGGAGAAAGCGAAACAAATAATGGATGAACAAGACCCAGATCTCTTTATTGTACAGCTCATTTCAACAGATCAAACGGGACATAGTCGTGGTGTGTTATATGATGAGTATTTACAAAAAATTCATGAGGCAGACCAGCATGTAAAACATTTTATCGAGCACTTAGAGAAAACAGGAAAAACAGAGAATACGACGTTTATCATTTGTGCTGATCATGGACAGGCAGATGGGATTGGTGGTCATGGCCATTTAGATGAAGGAGAACGATTCGTACCATTTTTTATGTACGGCCCTCATATTAAACAAGGTGTTAAGGTAGAAGAAAGGAAAAGTCTTGTCTCTATGGCGCCGACACTTGCTTATTTACTAGGTGCACCGTATCCATCTCATAGCCGTGGTCCTGTGTTAGTGGAAGCGTTAAAGGAGCAGGAAAAGAAATGAAAGTAATTGTGTTTATACCAGCCCTAAATGAAGAAGACTCCATTGCACATGTTATTCGAAAAGTGCCGCGTCATTTTCATCCGAGTGTAACGGTAGAGGTTCTTGTGATTGATGACGGTTCAACAGACAGAACGGTGGAAGTTGCAAAAGAAGCTGGGGCGGATCATATCGTTTCATTTTCAAAAAATGGTGGTCTTGGTGCAGCCGTTCGAGCAGGACTAAAGAAGAGCTATCACCTTGGGGCAGATATTAGTGTAATGATTGATGCAGATGATGAATATCCAGCAGATGAAATTCCAAATGTATTGCAGCCAATTTTGGAAGGGAAAGCTGATTATACAATGGGGTCTCGTTTTCGCGGAACCATTAGCGGCATGAAGCTGTACAGACGCCTTGGAAACTATTGTTTTACAATGCTGCAATGTATATTGCTACGTAAATGGATTCGTGACGGACAATCAGGGATGCGTGCTTTTTCGAGACAAGCGATGGAACACGGAGAAATTATTCATGATTACAATTATGCACAAGTAATTACATTAAATTTAGTACGAAAAGGCTTTCGAGTTCTGGAAGTACCCATTACGTATAAAGTGCGTGAAACAGGGGATTCTTTCATTTCATTTCGTAAATATATGACGAATGTTCTTCCTGCAATTTGGAAAGAGATGAAACGTCCGGTGGAGAAAGTTACGATTGATTATGATGCGCATGTAGTAGTAGAAGATAAGAAATGCTCGTAGCGAGCATTTCTTATCTTGACAATGAAAGTGATAATTATTATCATTTTTTTAGGAGGAGCGTTTATGAAAAAAATAATTACTTCATTATGTGTTAGTATTTTTTTAATATTCTCGATACATACGAGTGCATTTGCTTATTCGTACGGAAATCCGAACGAAGAAAAGGTTGCAGAGGCGTATAAGCAAATGGTCGCAAAGCTAGATGAAAATCCAGCAAACTTTACAGAAGCAAAGAAAGCATATGAAAATGTGCAAGAAGAAATTGATCAGCACATGGGAAAAGAACCTTCTAAAGCAATTATGAAAGACTTTGATAAGAAAAATAAAGAAGCTATTATTACAGATATGCAAAAAATTCTTGCCCTTAATATTAATCGTCGTTTAACGAATGTCGATGAACAATTTAATGACTATGATACAAGTAAACGTCTATTAGCAAAAGCATTTGCAACATATGATGCATTATCGCCAGTTATTGCAGAACATAATAAAGAATTAGATGCAAAATTAAAAGATGAGTTTAACAAGGCGTTGGAATCACTTGGAAACCCTGGATTATTTGGAGTAGGACAAAAGGAACCAAATCATGATGCTTTCAAGGAAAGTAAAGATGTCATTTTAACAAGTTTGCAAAAAGAATTGAAAATTAAAGATTTTAGAGTTGGTCATTTTGATGTTAGTGGAAAAGAAGAAGCTTCAGCGAACAAAGGCCAAACAGAGTGGACAGATTTAAGCAGCTTAAAAAACTGGGCTCCAATTGCGATAATTGTACTTGTACTTGTTGGAGTCATTGTATATGCAGTAAGAAAACGCAAGTAAAGATGAGGAGGAAGAGCGATGCAACTGCAGGCATTTCTCATTACATTTCGTGAAGTATTAGAAGCATTGCTCATTGTTGGAATTATTACTACGTATTTAAAACGTACGGATAATAAGCAATTTGTGAAATATGTTTGGATAGGAGCAGGCCTTGCGGTTGTAGCAAGTTATATTGTCGCTCTTGTCTTCCAAGTTGTGTTTACTGGCTTTGCCGCAATGGGAAGTGAGATGTATTTAAAGATATCGATTATGTTCATTTCCGTTATTTTGCTTACACAAATGGTATTTTGGATGGCAGAACATAGCAAAAATATAAAAGGCAATGTGGAAAGTAAAATGAGTCATTATATTACGACTGGAAACGTAATTGGAATGGTCGTACACTCCTTTCTTGTTGTGCTGCGAGAAGGCGTTGAAACAGTGTTCTTCTTTGCAGCGATTACAGGTGGAAATATTGAAGCGGCAATGCAAGGCTGGGGAGCAATTTCAGGAGTTCTTGTTGCAGCTCTTGTCGCCTACTTATTCTTTAAAGGAACGATGCGTATTTCACTAAAAGTATTCTTTAAAGTAACGGGAGTATTTATTGTCTTCATCGCAGCCGGGCTTCTTGTGCAAGGTATTTCCATGCTGCAAGATTTAAAAATAATTGGTAGCGTAATGCCGCACGTATACGATATTACGTGGCTACTTCCGGAGCATCCGATTGATTATGCTCACTACTTGCGTGATCATGGTACTGCACCAATTTTTTCCGGTGATATCGGTGTTTTCTTAAAGGCATTTTTAGGATATTCTTCAATGCCATCGCTTGAAGAGGTGCTTGCATATATCGGTTATTTTGTTGTCATTTATATGTTAATTGTCTTTAAAAAACCTGCGAAAAAAAAGGAAACAGTAGTCGAAGTAAATAAATCAGTAAGCTAAAAGTACAAGGAAGATTCCTTGTACTTTTTTTACAGAAAGGAAATCAGATGAAACAAGTATTACGTATATGGGCAATCATTCTTTTTTCTAGTGCGATTCTCATTCGTTTTTTTTATGCAAGCCCGTTTGCTGCAACGTGGGATGAAGTAGATTTTTCGCTTGCGTTAAAGCAATATGACATATTAACGATGCAGCCTCATTTCCCGGGTTATCCTTTTTTTATTTTAGGGGGAATGACGACACATCTTTTTATAGAAAATCCTGTGCAATCGTTAGGGATTTTTAATGCAATTATGGCACTTACCGCTGCTTTTCCGATGTATTGGATTGCACGCCGTTATGTAAGTAAAACGAGTGCTCTTATTGTTGTAGCTGTATTGCAAACGAGCGGTTATTTTTCCATTTTAGTGACGCAGCCGATGTCAGAGGGAGCGGCGATAGCTGTACTGTGGTGGTATATGTGGAGCGTAGATCGAGCATTTCGGACAAATGAATTTCGTGCTCAGTTTTTGCCGGTAATCTTATTTGCTCTATTAATGGGAATCCGTTTATCGTATGCGCCGTTTGGGATAGCTCTTATTTTATTAGTATGGCAGCAGTGGCATGAAGAAAAATGGCGGTTTATTATTATATGCTGCACAGCTGTTCTTTCGCAGCTCGTATGGGTCGGGGCGCTTATTTGGAATATCGGCGGCTTAGCGGGATTATGGAAAATTTCTTTCGGATTTGTAAAAGGGCATTTTACAGAATGGGGCGGTGCGGTTACAGAAACAAGTGAACCGATTATATCACGTCTGTTTCGTTTACTTTCCGAGAATATTGTATTTGCAGGGATTGGTGTTCATTCATATGTTCTTGTAGGTTTCTTTCTTTTCTTTTTGTTTCTTTTTGTTTTACAATGGAAGAACATACGTTGCTATCCGAAATTATTTATAGCGCTTGGCAGTGTATATTTTCTTTGGAATTTACTTGGACAAAATATCGATAAGCCACGTCATTCTTATCCAATTGTAGCAATAGTACTTTTCGTACTGGCTATTTCATGGTTACAAAAACATAGCGGAATCTTACTGCTGTTATTTGCAACACTTCAACTTGTTGTCAGCATACCGCTTATGCAGGAACAAAAAGAAGCTGTGCCCGCAACGTACCAGCTAGCGTCATATTTAGAAGAAAAACAGCAGCCGTTTATCGTATATACATGGGAAGAGACACGCGTTATGGAATACTTACATGTACCATATGAACATAAACGTTTTTACACATATGACTATTTTTTACAAGATAAAAAATATCATAAGAATGATACAATATACGTTACGAATCACCTTATTGAAGGATTTCAAAAACAAGGGATTGATATAAAAGGACAGGTGGAAGAAGTTGCCGCCTTTCATTCTAATCCGTTATTTGATCCTGTTTATTCTAAAATAGTGTTATATAAGTGGAAAAAGTAAGAGAGGAGAAAGCGAGTGCACGAGTATTTAAAAGAAAAACTAGCGATTTTACCGGATCAACCGGGCTGTTATTTAATGAAAGATAAGCAAGGAACAGTTATATATGTTGGGAAGGCAAAGGTGTTAAAAAATCGTGTGCGCTCGTACTTCACTGGTTCACACGATGGGAAAACACTACGCCTTGTCGGAGAAATTGTTGACTTTGAGTATATTGTGACCTCCTCGAATCTGGAGGCTCTTATTTTAGAATTAAATTTAATTAAAAAATATGATCCAAAATATAATATCCAATTAAAAGATGATAAAACATACCCATTTATTAAAATTACAGCTGAAAAACAGCCGCGTTTGCTTATTACGAGAAATGTGAAAAAGGATAAAGGGAAATATTTTGGCCCGTATCCAAATTCGCAGTCAGCTCATGAAACAAAAAAATTGTTAGATCGTATGTATCCGCTTCGGAAATGTACAAATATACCAGATAAAGTTTGTTTATATTATCATATGGGACAATGTTTAGCTCCTTGTGTGAAAGAAGTAACGGATGAACAAAATAAAGAAATTGTAGAGGGGATTATTAAGTTTTTAAATGGTGGACATAAAGAAATTCGTTCAGAATTGGAAGCGAAAATGTATGAAGCGTCGGAAAAATTAGAGTTCGAACGAGCGAAAGAATTGCGAGATCAAATTGCTCATATGGATGCGATTATGGAAAAGCAGAAGATGATTATGAGCGATCTAGTTGACCGTGATATTTTTGGTTATGCGGTAGATAAAGGCTGGATGTGTGTGCAAGTTTTCTTTGTTCGAAAAGGAAAGCTAATCGAGCGAGATGTTTCGATGTTTCCCATTTATGATGATCCAGAAGAAGGTTTCCTGACATTTATCGGGCAATTTTATGAACAAAATAATCACTTTAAGCCGAAAGAAATTGTTGTACCAAGCAGCATTGATAATGAATTGATCGAAAAATTTTTAGAAGTAGAAGCGACGCAGCCAAAACGCGGTAAGAAAAAAGAACTCGTTGATTTAGCGAGTAAGAATGCTAAAATTGCGCTGAATGAAAAATTTTATTTAATTGAACGTGACGAAGAACGTTCAATTAAGGCTGTAGAAAACTTAGGAGAACATCTTGGAATTGAAACACCGCACAGAATTGAAGCATTTGATAACTCTAACATTCAAGGGATAAATCCGGTTTCCGCCATGATTGTCTTTATTGATGGAAAACCTGGGAAAAAAGAGTATCGAAAATATAAAATTAAAACGGTGCAAGGACCGGATGATTATGAATCGATGCGCGAAGTTGTGCGCCGCCGTTATACACGTGCTTTAAAAGAAAATTTGCCTCTTCCCGATTTAATTGTAATCGATGGCGGAAAAGGTCATTTAGCTGCAGTATGTGATGTGTTAGAAAATGAACTCGGTCTTTCTATTCCAACAGCAGGACTTGTTAAAGATGATAAGCACCGTACGTCACATTTAATTATCGGTGAACCTCCTGAACCTGTTATGTTAGAGCGTAATAGTCAAGAGTTTTACTTATTGCAGCGTATTCAAGATGAGGTGCACCGCTTTGCAATTACGTTCCATCGTCAAATTCATGGGAAATCTGTCATTCAATCGGCATTGGATGATATACCAGGAGTCGGAGAAAAACGGAAGAAAACACTTTTAAAACATTTTGGTTCTCTCAAGAAAATGAAAGAAGCGTCTGTTACAGACATTATAGAAGCAGGAATGCCGCAAAAAATAGCAGAGACGATTCATTCGTATTTAACGGGGAAGACATTGTAGTTTACAGTGTCTTTTCTTTTTTGTTATAATTTCAGAAGATTTAAAATAATAAAAACGAATGTTTATACATAAATAAAAAAGTCAACTGGACATTTTTATGTCTAGTTGACTTATAAAATAAGCATTACACTTCGACAGGATCTTTTACATCCCATTTTACGAGAAACATAATAGAGTCAGAACGCTTCTTTTGTTCTTCGTAGGATTCAGCAACTACACCACGCTGTTTTTGAATTTGCTCTGCAATAAACCCAGCTTCTAATTGGTAAGAAGAGTGTCTATTTTGTTGTTGGCGTTCCTTAATAAGAGCACCTGTTAGTTTAAATTCCATTTCACGGCGTTTATGTTCAATGATGGTTAAGTCACCCCATCCAGCTTTTACGAAAAATTGAATCACTTCATCAATTGTTTCTAAAGGATATTTTCGTGCTAAGTTTCTGCCAGCCCAATATAGAATAGCATCTAATTCTTTCCCTATTAAGTCTGGGAGTAATTCTTCACGCAGCAATTCGTAGGCAAAAGCACTCATTGAAATATTTTGTAAAGATTCGCTCTCGATTTTTTTTGTACTCACAATATTCCCCACTTTCTATACTGCCAATATTATATACCATTTTATATATATAAACCCAGCTATTTCTTGGCAAAAAATCTGAATTAGAGAATGAAAAAAGAATATAAAAATTATATACAGATTATGTATACGTTTTCTTGACGCTTCGACAAAAATAGGAGTAAAATGAACTTGGTATCAAATTATGCTGAAATATTGCGAATAATTTTTTCAGTTTTTCTTATAGCAATAGTGGAAAAATGCTATTGTTATAAAGTAACGTGACAAACAGTAGTCAAACATTCGAGGGGGTAATGGGGACATGAAAGGCCGCGAGTATACGTTTCGCAAGTGGCATTCATTAATGGGTGTCATTCCAATTGGTGTCTTTGTGACACAACACTTAGTAGTAAACCACTTTGCAACACAAGGGGCAGAGGCTTTCAATAGCGCTGCTCATTTTATGGAAATGCTTCCATTTCGGTATGCATTGGAAATCTTCGTGATTTTCTTGCCGTTGTTGTATCATGCTGTGTACGGTTTATATATCGCTTTTACAGCAACGAACAATACAACATCTTATAGCTATTTCCGTAACTGGATGTTCGCTCTGCAACGATTCACAGGAGTGTTTACGCTAATTTTCTTAGCTTGGCACGTTTGGCAAACGCGCCTTCAAGCTGCAATGGGACAAACGGTAGACTATGATATGATGGCAAATATTTTAAGCAATCCGTTTATGTTTGGTTTCTATTTAGTAGGGGTTGTATCGGCTATTTTCCACTTTGCAAATGGATTATGGACATTCTGTATTAGCTGGGGTATCACGGTATCACCACGTTCGCAGCGTATTTCTACGTATGTAACATTAGCAATTTTCTTAGCGTTATCTTACGTAGGGGTGAGCGCATTACTTGCGTTCATTAATCCGAATCTAGCAAACATGTAAGGAGTGGGAGAGCATGAAAGGGAAACTTATTGTAGTTGGCGGTGGATTAGCCGGCTTAATGGCAACGATTAAAGCAGCGGAAGCAGGCGTGAATGTAGAACTATTCTCTTTAGTACCGGTGAAACGTTCTCACTCTGTATGTGCACAAGGCGGCATTAACGGTGCTGTAAATACAAAAGGTGAAGGGGATTCTCCGTGGATCCACTTTGACGATACAATTTATGGAGGGGACTTCTTAGCGAACCAACCTCCTGTAAAAGCGATGTGCGATGCAGCGCCTGGTATTATTCATTTAATGGATCGCATGGGTGTTATGTTTAACCGTACGGAAGAAGGTTTACTAGATTTCCGTCGCTTTGGTGGAACACAGCATCACCGCACAGCATTTGCTGGTGCGACAACAGGACAACAATTATTATATGCATTAGATGAGCAAGTGCGCCGTCATGAAGTAGCAGGTCTTGTTACGAAATATGAGGGTTGGGATTTCTTACGCGCTGTTGTGGATGACGAAGGCGTATGCCGCGGAATCGTAGCGCAAGACTTACAATCTATGGAGATTAAAAGTTTTCCAGCAGATGCTGTAATTATGGCAACAGGGGGCCCTGGTATCATATTTGGAAAATCTACTAACTCCATTATTAATACAGGTACAGCAGCATCTGCTGTGTATCAGCAAGGTGCATATTATGCAAATGGTGAGTTTATTCAAATTCACCCAACAGCAATTCCGGGTGATGATAAATTACGTCTAATGAGTGAATCTGCACGTGGTGAAGGTGGCCGCGTTTGGACATATAAAGACGGTAAACCATGGTATTTCCTTGAAGAGAAATATCCAGCATACGGAAACCTTGTACCTCGTGATATTGCAACGCGTGAAATTTTTGATGTGTGCGTTGAGCAAAAGCTTGGTATTAATGGTGAAAACATGGTATATCTTGATCTTTCTCATAAAGATCCGAAAGAGCTTGATATTAAACTAGGTGGTATTATTGAAATCTATGAAAAATTCATGGGTGATGATCCACGTAAAGTACCGATGAAAATCTTCCCTGCTGTTCACTATTCAATGGGCGGTCTATGGGTTGATTATAAACAAATGACAAATATTCCAGGATTATTTGCAGCAGGTGAGTGTGATTACTCTATGCACGGTGGTAACCGACTAGGTGCTAACTCATTATTATCAGCGATTTACGGCGGTATGGTAGCGGGACCAAATGCAATTGAATATATGAAAGGTCTTTCAAAATCATCAGATGCTGTTTCATCTGCTTTATATGAGCAAAATGAATTAATCGAAACGGAAAAATTTAACAATATTTTAACGTTAGATGGTAATGAAAATGCCTATGTTCTTCATAAAGAGCTTGGAGAATGGATGACAGATAACGTAACAGTAGTTCGTGAAAATAAAAAATTATTAGAAACAGATGCGAAAATCCAAGAGTTAATGGAGCGTTATAAACGCATTAACATTAACGATACAGCGAAATGGAGTAACCAAGGTGCTTCGTTTACACGTCAACTGGCAAATATGTTTGAATTAGCTCGTGTTATTACAATTGGTGCATATAACCGTAATGAAAGTCGCGGTGCACATTATAAACCAGAATTCCCAGATCGTGATGATGAGAACTTCTTAAAAACAACAATGGCGAAGTTTGAGGGAGCAGGAAATGCACCAGCATTCCATTACGCAGACGTTGATATTTCATTAATCGAACCACGTAAGCGTGATTATTCTTCAAAACATGAAGTAGCTGCTAAGGGAGAAGAGAAGGGGGATAAACAGCATGTCTGAGAAAACAATCCGCCTTATTATTACAAGACAAGATGGTCCGAACTCACAGGAGTATGATCAAGAATTTGAAATTCCATATCGCCCAAATATGAATATCATTTCGGCATTAATGGAAATTCGCCGTAACCCTGTTGATGCAAAAGGGAATCATACAACACCTATTGCTTGGGATATGAACTGTTTAGAAGAAGTGTGCGGAGCATGTTCTATGGTGATCAACGGAAAACCACGTCAATCATGTACAGCACTTATTGATCAACTTGAACAACCAATTCGCTTAAAACCGATGAAAACATTCCCGGTTGTTCGCGACCTGCAAGTGGATCGCAGCCGTATGTTTAATGCGTTAAAGCGCGTTAAAGCATGGATTCCGATTGATGGTACGTATGACTTAGGTCCAGGTCCAAGAATGCCAGAGAAAAAGCGTCAGTGGGCATATGAATTATCAAAATGTATGACTTGTGGTGTATGTTTAGAATCATGTCCAAACGTAAATAGCAAATCTGACTTTATCGGTCCGGCACCGCTTTCACAAGCACGTTTATTTAATGCACATCCAACAGGTGAAATGCATAAAGCGGACCGTTTACGTGCAATCATGGGTGATGGAGGACTTGCAAACTGCGGTAACTCACAAAACTGCGTACAATCTTGTCCAAAAGGAATTCCATTAACGACATCGATTGCGGCTTTAAACCGTGATACAACGATTCAATCATTTAAAGACTTCTTTGGTAGTGACAATAACTATTAATCTAATCTATATTGCCTCTTCAGTTTGAAGAGGCAATATTTATATCATTCTTATTTAAGTTACTTAATTATATGTTTACATCTGAGTATACTTATTCTTACTTTAATAGATCGTAATTTTATAGGTTTTTAATTCAGAAAAATCAAATAATATAAAATGAGAGAAATTTTAAAGGAGATGAATAGTTGTGAAGAAGATTCATTATATTGAACACTTTGAGCAATGGGAAAGTACATTTTCATTCTACATCCCTATAAAGGTTCGTTTTCGTGAAACAGATATGTTTGGACATATGAATAACGGTGTTGCGTTTACTTATTTTGAAGAAGCTCGTATTGAGTTTTTTAAAGAGCTTGGCTTTATGCAAGAGTGGGTACATGAAGCATCGGAAACAATGATTGTAGTGGCGGACTTACAATGTAATTTTTTGAAGCAAGTGTTCTTTGATGAGAACTTGAAAGTGTATGTAAAAGCTGAGAACGTCGGAAATTCTTCTTTGGATTTGCATTATATGGTAAGGAACGAAGCGGGAGAGATTTGTTTGATGGGGCGAGGGGCACTGGTGCAAGCTTCTAAAAAAACAGGAAAAGGAGTACCTTGGCCAGCGGAATGGAAACAACGGTTATTAGACAAAAAATAAGAGGGCGCGTCGCCCTCTTATTTTTTGTCTCCCATTGCTTCTTCTAATGTCAGATGATGCTCGTATAAATATGTAGCCTGCGGATTGCCGACAAAACGAAGATGCCACGGTTCATAATCATATCCTGTAATGTCTGTTTTATCTTCTGGATAGCGAATGACAAATCCGAATTCGTGAGCATGCTCTGCTACCCACTTTCCTTCAGGTGTTTCTCCAAATATCGGCTCCAATTGAAATTTTGCTGATTTAGAGCTAATATCCATGGCAAGTCCAGTTTGATGTTCGCTTGTCCCTGGAATGGCGCTTAATGCATCAGCAGCCTTTTTTCCTTGACGATTTACATATGTATTATGCAATGACTCTTGTCGTTTGTAAGAGCGAAATCCAGATACTGCAGTAAGTTCAATCCCTTGCTGTTTTGCAGCTTTAAACATTTCTTCTAGGGCATCCGCTGCCGGTTTACGAAGTAATGTTTTTTCTTTATCTTCCAGACTGAGAAATGGAACATTTGGTTTTGTTAAATCGCGTGGTGTGTAGGAATCTGGGAGTTTGCGATGTTTGTTTACTAAAACGAGTAATGAATCAGTGTTATTTACAAGTGCGTATTGTTCATCGGTTTTTTTAGCTGTTGCACTTGCTTTTGGAAATGGAGGAATCTCCTCTTTTGGATGTTTAGCCTGCTTATTTGTTTCAACTGCTTCTGCTTGATTATGTATATTTCCTGTAAAAGCTTTGGAACCAAAATTTATTAAAGAAATAACAATGAGCATCATAATTGAAATTAAAATTGTTCTTTTTATAGTTGTTTTTTTCATAATTTTCAACCAGTTTATTCCTTTCTAAAATACTAGTACTTTATTATCTTTTTATATTATAAGTCTATCGTATATGAAAAGAAATAAAGGAGTTCCGATGTAACGAAATTGAAAAAAATTTGTAAAAAATAGTCGTTTTTTATGTTTTTTTAAAATTAACATATTTACAATCTTTCATAATTTTTCTTTTTATGTAATATATATTCATAGGACGATGTAACGATTATCTTGTGATATGTAGCTTGTTATTGTATCGAACAATCTAGGAGGGAACAATAATGGATTTGGCATCAATCATTGGAATTATCCTTGCGATAATTGCTGTTGTAGTAGGAATGGTTTTGAAAGGAGCTGCACTTAATGCGCTGTTAATTTTATGAAAGTATTGCTCCAAAATAAACAATTACTTCCGGAAAAATTTAGTGCAATTGGCTACGGAGAATATCGTCCTGTCGCACCGAATGATACACCGGAAGGAAGAGCGAAAAATAGACGAGTAGAAATATTTATTTTACCTCTTATAAAAAATAAAGGGTGGCGTAGTGCCGTCCTTTATTCTTTTACTTCGAATAATTTTAAGTTGTCCCTGCGAATTTTATCTTTTTCTGCATCTGATTTTTTTAAGTCATAGTTATATAAAGCGCCTTCCCAATCGCCGTACATTGGATTTGGGAAAATAATGAATTTCTCGCCAAATTGATCTTTCGTTTCTTCTACTGCTTTATTACGATCTTGTACGGATTTTGCATCAAATCCACTGAAATCTGATAAATTGTCACCAAATAATAAGACGATATCATGCGTTGTTGAAACGAGTTCTCTACGCTTTTCTTTTCCTTCTTCTTTCGGTTCTTGTAGTAAAATGTGCTCTGTCTTTGCTTGCGGGGCACCAATGCGTTCTAAATTTTTAACGGTTGCATCGAGTTGGTTTGTTTTACGATTTGAAATGTAGTAAATGTCCACACCTTTTGATTCTGCATATTTTAAGAAATCAAGTGCACCAGGAAGAGCTGCTGCATCTGCTTGATTAACCCATTCATCCCATTTATAAGGATAGCCTTTTCCTGTTTTTATTGTCATTGCTTGGTATGGACTATTATCTAAAACGGTTTCGTCTAAGTCTAGTACAACAGCTGGTTTCTTGCTTGTCCCTTTTGCAAGAGCAGCATCTAGCTTAAGTGTGCCGATGTTGTAGCCTTGATGGTATAATGCTTTTGCTTCACCAGCTGTTTGATACCATAAATTAGCCATTATTTGTTGATCTGTTAATTTGACTGTTGCTTCTTTTGCTGTAACCTCGTAAGTTGTCAAGGATGTTGATAATAATACAACAGATAGTAGAGTTGCAAACTTTCGTTTGTTTTGCATATGTATCCTCCTAGGTGTGTATGTGGAATATATTCAAGGGACTTCAAATATATTTTTCTGTTACAATTATGAGTCTATACATAGTATGTATAATGTTTTTTACTTTATATGATGAAGGAAAATAGTATATAATAAAGGATACGTTATTTTTAAATAGATGAGAGAGAATGAACATAAAGGAGGGGGATACAAGTGGGGATTAGTAGTCGTTTTACAGTAGCTGTTCATATGTTAACATTGCTAGAAGTCGATAAAAAATCTCGATGTACATCTGAATGGATTGCTGGCAGTGTCAATACAAACCCAGTCGTTATTCGCCGAATTACAGGAATGTTAAAAAAAGCGGGATTAGTTGATGTACAAGCTGGAAAAGGTGGTACTTCCTTAGCTCGTGATTTAAATGAAGTTACGTTACTTGATGTATATAAAGCGGTTGAAGTTGTAGAAGAAGGGCATTTATTTTCTTTTCACGATAATCCAAATGTGGAATGCCCAGTTGGAGCTAATATTCAAACTGTGTTAGAAATTATATTGTTGCAAGCGCAAGACGCGATGGAAAATGTCCTTGCAAATGTAAAGGTAAAACAGCTCGTTACAAATTTAGAAGAGAAGATACAACAATAAAAGAACCTAGCCTTGTATTGATGGAAGGCTAGGTTCTTTTTTATCCCACTATTCGTGGGCCAGTAAGGTCCTCTCAAGATTCAGAGAGAAGAAAAGAAGAGAGGAGGATAACTGCTGGAAGTTTCACTTTATTAGGCGTTACGTACTGTAAAACGTTGACGAGAAAATTGTGGGTTTTCTACTTCGTCTAATAAAGCAACAGCGTAGTTTGGAATTGTAATTCGGCTCTCACCGTTTTCGTCTGTTAATAGTTGATCTGTTCCTGTGACATATTTGCCTGTACGCTCACCAGGTTCAATCATCGCAGCAGGACTTAAATTCGTCCAGTTGAAATCGGATTGTTTATACACCTGTAATGCATCGCGGTGTGCTAATGCGATTGGTTTCCACTCTGCTGGGAAGTCTGGTGTATCAACAACTTGTAAACCAGGTGCTACTTCTAAGCTACCTGCACCCCCAACTGCTACAAGACGAGAAACGCCAGCTTGTTTTGCTGCTTGTAATAAAGAGTGTGTTGCTTCTACAAGTTTCTCATCCTCACCATGTTTAGGACCAAATGCACTAATTAAAACATCATGATTTACTGCTTCTTTTGCAATACTGTCTGCATTGAAAATATCACCTGTTACAACATGTAAATTTTCATGTGCTGTTTCTACGCGAGATGCATCGCGAACAATCGCTGTTACCTCGTGTCCACGTGTTAAAGCTTCTTCAATAATTTGTTTTCCGATATTACCAGTTGCGCCTACTACTGCAAGTTTCATAATCATTCTCCTTTTCTACTTTGTTTTATATAAAAATGTATTTACTTTCAATTTAGTTGTAATACGTTTGGTTACAACTTCATGTAACCATTATAGTTACAACCTTAATTCTTTGTCAACATAAAAAACAAGTTGCTTTTTATATGGAGTAAAAGCAACTTGCAGAAAAGAAAATTATGCTGTTTTCTTTTGTTTTGTAACAGGGACAGAGCGGTTTAAAATGCTGTTTGCTATCATTCCAAGT
Organism: Bacillus rhizoplanae; assembly: GCF_917563915.1. GTDB lineage: Bacteria > Bacillota > Bacilli > Bacillales > Bacillaceae_G > Bacillus_A > Bacillus_A rhizoplanae. Next base: position 280,674 of record NZ_CAKJTI010000002.1, read on the forward strand.
ATGATAATGATCATCCCAATTAAAGATAATCCAACAGGCCAAGAACCGTTTAAAAATAGAATTTCACCGAGAACAGTAAATATCATTGTTCCTGCTTGTGTCGCCTCTACCGCTCCTAACAAGGCAAAATTGTTTTTTGCAAGGTCAGTAGCAAAGAAGAATGTCATTGTGGCAATAACGCCAGAACATAGTGCCAATAAGAAACCTTGCATGATTTGTCCAGATGTTGGTATGCCAGTTGTAGACCATCCGTAAATTGCCAATATAATACTGACGGGAAGACTGCCGATTGCCATACCTAACACACGTTGAAATGTATCTAAGCGTCCCTCGACAACCTCCATCATTTTTCTGTTACCGAAAGGATATAAGAATGCAGCGATAACTACAGGTAGGAAACCGGATAAAAATTGAGAAACAGTAATATGCCCAGCTTCTGTTGCTTGCATGCAAATGACACCTACTAAAATAAATAAGGAAATGAGCAAGCTTCGTATTGGGATTTTACCGCGAACTCGTTTTGTTCCTGATTTCGTTTCAACTGTAATAAAAAATAGCGGAGACAATAATAAGCCAGCTAGGACTGTTATTTGCCATGTACCTGCAACGAGCCATGCAGGACTAAATACAGCGGCGAAGCTTAATAAGGAATAAAATCCAACGCCGGCTAATGTGCCGAAACTAATCCATGCCAAAGGGTGTCTTCGCATTTCTGTCCATAATGAACGAAGGTTTTTGCGAAATAAGACGATAAAGAATAAAATAGGTAAAGCAAATAAAAATCGGAAAGAAGCGGTCCAAGCCCAGCTTGTGCCCGATACGTTCATAGTCCGGTTTATAATAAATGTAGCGGAAAAAAAGGCAGATGACAAAATGCCTAATAAAATAGCGCGCATTACGTTCGCTCCTTTTTATAAGAATGCATACTATACTATACTTTATTAACGAAAAAGTAAACTATATTTTATTAGGTGGTGTGAATATACATATGCGAGAACAAGAAGATATACAGACGAAAGAAGTTATTCAGCAAGTTGGTCAGTTGTTGAGACAAATACGAAATGAACAAAAATTAAGTTTAGAAGAATTAGCGAAAAAAACTGGTGTTAGTAAATTAACATTAGGAAAAATTGAAAGGGGGGAAACAAACCCTACATTAGGCGTGATTTGGAAGATTACAAAGGGATTATCCATTCCGTTGTCACGGCTTATGGTTGTAGGAGATACAATAAATGTTTCACGCTGTGGAGAAGGGTTTACTGTAGAGGAAGAAAATCCAACGTGGCGATTAGAGACTATATTTCGCTATGCAAAAGAAACAGGGGTGGAAATGCATCGTGCCTGTTTGCAGCCGAATAGCATATATGAAACAGATCCTCATCATGAAGGAGCCATTGAATTTGTAACAGTAATGAAAGGGAAAGTTTCCATTCAAGTTGAACAAGAAGTATATAAATTAAACGAATTTGATTCTATTCAATTTGAAGCAAATCGAAAGCATAGCTATGAAAATAAGGGAAATGAAGTGGCAGTTTTACATTTAACAATGAAATATTCATCGTAAAATAATAAAAAGGCACCGATGGCTTATCGGAAAATGGGCAAGAAAACCCCACCTTCAAAACACGCAGGGCATAGCCCGGTTTAAGGTGGGAATGAATTGCCCCAGCATTCGTAAAAAATTTTTGGTATCGATACGAATGTATGTTCTTTTTTGCTGTTTTGTAGTATCATGAAGGTGAGAAGAGAGGGAGGTGAAAATCATGACAAAAGAAAAAGAATATGCAACCTATCAAGTTTGGATTAAGAAAGGTCATAAGTTATACTCTTACTTCCTAGAAATGTGTCAAAACGCAAAAAATCTCTACAATACAACAAACTTCTATATTCGCCAAGTGTATACGGCCTTACGTACGGATCAACCATTACAGCCCCTTCAACAAGAAGTGCTTCGTACATTACAAGCGCATATTGAAATCATGAATGAAAATCAACTTCATGCGTATCAAAAACGTGTACAAAAACAAAAAGAAAAACCTGCTAAAGAACAGAAAGATATAAAATGTAACTTGTTTACATTCCCGACAAAAGAAAAATCATTCCTATCGTATCATTTCTTAGATTGCTTGTTTAAAGCAATGAAACAACAAGATTATATAAATTTGCCAGCGCAAACGAATCAAGCGATCATGAAAAAACTCTATCAAAACTGGAAATCATTCTTCGCTTCCATCAAGGCATACCAAAAACATCCTTCCACTTTTACTGGCAGACCTCGCATTCCAAAGTATATCAAATCTTCTATGACAGAAGTTGTATTCACCAATCAAGTATGTAAACTTCAAGAGAAGTACATTCGTTTTCCAAAAACAAGTATAAAGTTAAATGTTGGTAAATTGTTTGGGTGGATTGGCAATCTCAAAGAGGTACGTGTTTCTCCTACTTACGGAAAGTTTAAAGTAGAAATTGTGACAGAAAAATCTGAGCCAGCATCTGAGTATGTAGACAACCATCGCTACATGAGTATTGATTTAGGAATCAATAACATTGCAACTATCATAACGAATACAGGGGCTACTCCTGTGTTAGTAAAGGGCAATGTGATCAAAAGCATCAATCAATACTACAACAAACAAAAGGCTCATTTACTGGGGATTCTTCGTCATGGAAAAGAACCAAAAGAAGGACCACATACATCAAAGCGTTTAGAGAGGCTTCATGAGAAACGGTTTCTCAAAATAAAAGATTTCTTTCACAAAATCAGTTACCACATTGTTCATTTCGCTGTTCAATATGAGATTTCTATGATTGTGATTGGGAAAAATACATCATGGAAACAAAACAGTGATATGGGAAAACGACAGAATCAATCCTTTTGCCATATCCCACATAATCTACTCATTGGAATGATCAAGTACAAGGCGGATCGGCAGGGAATTACGATACAAGTTGCGGAAGAATCGTATACAAGTAAAGCATCCTTTTTAGACAATGATGATATCCCAACATTTGGTGAAGAAGACATTCCTGTATTTAGTGGTAAACGAATCACGCGTGGCTTGTATCGAACGAAAGAAAACAAATTATTAAACGCAGATGTGAATGGTTCCTATAACATCTTAAAAAAAGCAGTTCCAAAGGCGTTTGTCGATGGAATAGAGGGGTTGTGCCATCAGGCAGCTGTGTCAACTCCACTCGTGTTAAGCATCTTTTGAAGGTGATACACGAGAAACCCCCACTTCAAGATCCTAAGGAGATAAGTGGCGGGAGTTTTCATTCATAAGATTGTGGCATAATTAACATAAGAATAAAATAAGCTAAAAAGCCTGTTCCGAAAAATAAAATTGCAATCAGCCAAAGAATACGGATCATATTTGTGTCCACACCGAAGTATTCCCCTAAGCCACCACAAACACCGATAAACACTTTATCTGTTGAAGATTTACATAATTTTTTATCCATGATGAAATCCTCCCCTTTTCGCGATTCAACATTTTCCTATGTAGTAGTGAATATCTATGTTTTTATCCTATATGAAAAGAAATATAGGAACTATCGAATTATATTACGTTTTTTGGGGAAAGATTACAGTTTTATCTCGCATTAACGGGCAGTAAGCCCCCCTACCTCAAGATTGAGAGAAGGGAAGAAGATAAGTGGGGGATAACTGCCTGTAAAATCTCGATTGGTTCAACTAACCATCAGTGGAGGATGAAAAACCCCCACTGATGGAAGTTTCACTTTATATGATTACTGTTTTTTATTATTTCGTGTGTTTGCATGGGAAATATAAACATAAATAATAAACCAAAAGCAATGATCTATTTTTAATCATTGCTTTTGGCCTTCTATAAGGATAAAGCATCTTTATTTCTTAAATCGATACGGGACAGTTGAAACAATAACATTCTTTTTATACAAAAGATATATCCTTAGTAAAACACTCGATTGGTTATGCAAAAAGTTATGCCAATTTTTTTTCGTAATAAATTGCGGAATGAGAACGGTAACTGCATAATGTTCCTCTTGTGCTTTATCTTGAATTGTAGTTACTAATTTTTTTATGGGTCTCATCAAGCTTCGATAAGAAGAAACTATTGTAACAAGACGAATGTTGGGTTTCCACGCCTTCCATTTCTCCTGCATTTTAATCTCGCTTTCTTTGTCGAAGGCCACGTAAACAGCGATAACAGTATCTCCAATAGATTCAGCGTAATTGAGCGATTGTTCCACTACCTTTGTAATTCCAGCAATAGGTACGATGACGACGTTTCCCTCGATTTTTTGAGGTGATTCATTAGGGTTTATACGTAGTTGTTCACCTACTGCGTCATAATGTTTATAAATGCGATGGAAGATAAACACAATAATGGGTAAAAATATAAAAATAGCCCAAACTTGCATAAATTTTGTAACAAAGAAAATGAGCAGTACGGTTAAGGAAATAAGTGCTCCTAATAAGTTAGTGAGTAATTTTGGTAACCACCCTTCTGGTTTTTCCCGAATCCATTTTATAATCATACCTGTTTGTGACAAGGTGAAAGGGAGAAATACACCCACTGCGTACAATGGAATTAAATGTTCGGTTTTCCCTTGAAACGTAACAATTAAAATAATGGAAGCAAAACTGAGTGTGATAATACCGTTTGAATACCCTAAGCGATCACCACGCATCAAATACATGCGAGGCATATATTTATCTGACGCTAAGTTGTAAGCTAATAACGGAAATGCTGAGAATCCGGTATTGGCAGCTAACACTAAAATAAGAGCAGTTGCTCCTTGAATAAAGTAGTAAACAAAGTTTCTTCCAAATACATTGGAAGCGATTTGAGAAACAACAGTTTCAGCATGTTTAGGAGCAATGCCGTACCAATATGCTAAAAAGGTAATGCCAGTGAATAAAACGGCAAGAATTGCTCCCATCATGACTAATGTATTGGCAGCATTTTTAGCAGCTGGTTCTTTAAAGTTTGGAATGGCGTTGGAAATTGCTTCAACACCTGTTAATGCAGAACACCCGGATGAGAATGCCTTTAATAAGAAGAATAATGTAATTCCAGGTACTGCCGTACCAATAGGTATGTGCAAAGTGGCCGGTGCTTGTCCAGATGTAATTTTAAATACCCCAACAATAATTAAAATAACGAGCGCTAGCACAAAGAGATAGACAGGATAAGCTAATACAGAGGCAGATTCCGTTACTCCTCTAAGGTTGAGAATTGTAATAAGAATAACGAGTATAACAGCGATGGGAATGGTGTACCGATGTAAAGTCGGAAACGCAGATGTAATGGCATCCGTTCCTGCTGATACACTTACTGCTACGGTAAGGATATAATCTACCAACAATGACCCACCGGCGATGAGGCCTGCATTTACGCCTAGATTTGTTTTAGAAACTACATAAGCTCCGCCCCCGTGTGGGTAAGAATAGATAATCTGTCGGTATGATAAAATAAGTGCTGCCAATAGAACTAAAACACCGACAGCGATAGGAATGGAGTACCAAAATGCAACTGCTCCAATTGTTGCAAGAACAATTAATATTTGTTCTGTTCCATACGCAACAGAGGAAAGCGCATCAGAAGACAGGATAGCCAGCGCTTTTAATTTATTTAACTTCTGCTCTCCTAATGCTGTTGATTTTAAAGGTCGCCCAATTAAAAATCTTTTGACTGTTGAAAACATATTTACACCACCAATATGTAGAATTTCCAGGGACAGATACTATGTAGTATGAGCGTCTTGTAGCTAAATATTTAGTAAGGAAAGAGGTAATAAGTGGGTAATTTTTATTTAATGAAACATTGTGTAGAACAGAGAAAAACAAAAATGAAATCCAAACAACTTTTTTATAATTAATATATGGAATTTCTCTTTGTTTTTATTCACCACCACTTGCCTCTATTCATACAATATCATGACTAAATAAACACCCAACTTACACATATACAGCTCTGGCTTAAGCAAGGAGGGTTATACCAATTGAAGGAAAAAGAATATCAATCCAAACCGTTGCTCACAAAAAGAGAAAGAGAAGTGTTTGAGTTACTTGTTCAAGATAAAACAACAAAAGAAATTGCAAGTGAACTTTTTATTAGTGAAAAAACCGTACGTAACCATATCTCAAATGCAATGCAAAAGCTAGGGGTTAAGGGACGTTCACAAGCGGTTGTTGAGCTCCTTCGTATGGGAGAGCTTGAATTATAGGGATGAAGCCGGCTTTTATATAAGGAAAAGCCGGTTATTTTTGTATCTTGCAAATTACTAGAAAAAGGAGGAGAATAAAAAGGTCTAACATGTACATAAAGTAAACCTTCTATTAGTCTATGTATGTTGTACTGATGATGAGTGCACAATTTTGGAATGTACGCTTAGATTATGAAAGAGAAAACGGGGCGATTGTTTTGAATAGAGCGATTGGTGTAATTGATTCAGGTGTTGGTGGATTAACAGTAGCGAAAGAGTTAATTCGGCAATTACCGAAAGAGCGAATTATATATTTAGGAGATACAGCACGTTGCCCGTACGGTCCGCGATCGCGTGAAGAAGTAAGACAATTCACATGGGAAATGACAGAGTATTTATTGGCGCAGGATATTAAAATGCTTGTCATTGCTTGTAATACTGCAGCAGCAGTTGTACTTGAAGAAATGCAAAAGAAATTGTCTATCCCAGTGGTAGGGGTAATCCACCCCGGTGCGCGCACTGCACTTAAAATGACAAATACGTACCATGTTGGTGTAATAGGCACGATTGGAACAGTGAAAAGTGGTGCGTACGAAGAGGCGCTAAAATCGATTAACAACCGCGTATTTGTAGAGAGTTTAGCTTGCCCACCGTTCGTTGAGCTTGTAGAAAGCGGGAATTTTGAGAGTGAAATGGCGTATGAAGTGGTGAGAGAAACGCTGCAACCACTGAAGCAAACTGAAATCGATACGCTGATTTTAGGATGTACGCATTATCCGATTTTGGGGCCGGTTATTAAACGGGTCATGGGCGATTCTGTGCAATTGATTAGTTCAGGTGATGAAACAGCTCGTGAAGTGAGCACCATTTTATATCATAGTAAGATGCTGCATGATAGAGAAGAGCAAAGTGATCACCTTTTTTTAACAACAGGAGAAATTGATGTGTTTAAAGAAATTGCTTCCAAATGGTTTGGGCAACCAATTGAAAATGTGAAGCATATTGTTTTATAAAGAGGCTGTCTCTGTAGCTATCAAGTTAAGAAAATATATATATATAAAGGCCATTCTTATTCAGTGTGTATCTGAAAATCAAAAGAATGGTCTTTGATTTTACTGAATTGTACCCTGAATAGTAGCCGCTTTGAGGGGGAAATCATTATTTGGACTGTAGTGTAGTTCAAGGGTGAATGAAAGTTACTGCTCATAAGAGCCCAATTGGTTCAACTAACCATAAGTGGGGGATGAAGAAAACCCCCACTTATGGAAGTTTCACTTTATAAGTTGTGAAAGTACAGCTGTTAGTTTTTGTTTGATTTGTTTTGCAAATGCTGGATCTTTACCTGAAGTAGATATACTTACAATATACTCGTTATTTCGAATAATTGCGGGCGTGTGAAAAGATGATTGCGTGACATCACTTACGATATTAACCCACTGAAAATCATGCGCTGCTTGCTTGACCATCATATTTACATCGTGATGATTTGTTGCAGCATAAATGAGATGAGCATCTTTTATATCTTCCTCTGTAAATGCTTTTTGCTTCCATGTAATATAGGAGAGCTTCTTCATTTCTTCGCAAATGTCTGGGCTCACAACAGTGACAATGGCTCCTGTATCTTTTAATCCAACCGCTTTTCGGCATGCAATTTTGCCACCGCCGATGATGACAACGGTTTTTCCTTGTAGATTAAATATAAGAGGATATAGGTTGCACATCTACATATTCCTCCATTCGTTCTAATAATGCGGACTTCATATAGGGATCAAATTGAAGACAGTTACATGTTGTAACGTTCGTATATGTGTGTGCATGGCGCTCAATTTTCCGAAGTAGTAATCCAGTAAAGAGAAGGTATGGCATGACATATACATGTTGAGCTGATGATGCTATACCATTGAGTTCTTCGGTAAAAGAAGGTGCTCCTTTTGTTAAAAAAGAGCAGGAAACGGGCATGCCAATTTTTCGCTCAACTGCTGCTCCGAGTTGCTGCAATTCATGTATAGGCTGAGAATCACTACTGCCTCGACCGACGAGTAGAATTTCGCTACCTTGTGTGGGCATCGCTTCATGTATTCTTTTGATTACAAGTTCAATCATGAGCGGGTGTGTACTAAAAGGTGGTACAACTGAAAATGTAATATGCGGATAGCGCTTTTGTATTTGCTCAATTTCAAAAGGAATGTCACGTTTATAATGAGCAGCTGCAAATAATAGAACAGGGACAAGTAAAACTTCAGTTGCTCCGTCTAGAATCGCTTCTGTAATCGCATCCTGGACATTTGGTGTTATGAGTTCAAGAAAGCCAATTTTTTGGATATTTTCACTCCGCTTCTTTATAACGGACTGGACAAAGTGAATGAATTGTTCATTTCCTTCTTGTAATCGGCTACCGTGCCCAATATAAACAATCCCTTTCATTGTGCCGCCACTTCTTTCTCATTAAAAATAGCTTGTAATTCATAATCAATGTTCTGTAATCCGACTTTATTTGCATACTGCAAAGTGAGTTCATCTGTATACGAGAATGGTAAATTGAAAATATCGATGAAACCAAGGCGTTTGACCTCTGCTATAAATGTATCAATTGCGGCACGCCCTTCAAATACAATGCTATCCCATGTAAATTCAGAGAGCATACGTGTATGAATTTCATCAAAACGATGATCTATTTTATATTCATGTGTCATTATATAAGAACCGGGGCCAATTTTTTCTTGAATAACGGCAATTCGATTGATGTTTCGCCCTAAATATACAGTTGATTCTGTAGAAAGTTTTGCTGGTTCACTGAAGAGTCCATATTGCATGAGTGCCTCTTGAGCGCCGTTATTCATATACTGCAGTTCCCCCTGCAAGGAACGAATATCTTTACGATGCTGTGCACATGATTGCAACAAAATTGCTACGCTTTCGGCTGAACAAAAAACAAGACGTTCAGCGTCAAATATTTCACGGAGCTGTTCATGTGTTAATGTGTATTCTTGTTTTTTGAAAGTTGGAATTTGATATGTTTCTGCTCCGGCTTCTTGTAATTTTTGCTCTGCTTTACTTGTTTTATTTGATGAAGAGGCAAGCAAAATTTTTTTTCCGTGTAATGGCTTATGTTCTTTCCAAGCAATTTGCTTTCGCAAGGATACGACATCCCCAACAATTGTCATTGAAGGATTTGAAATATGTTCCTTTTTGATGCTATCAACAATTGTGGATAGAGTACCTGTAACGACTCGCTGTCTTCCTGTTGTACCCCATTCAATGACTGCTACTGGTGTATCTTTTTTCTTTCCTGTTTGTAATAAGTTTTCACAAATGATTGGTAAATTTTTGATGCCCATGTAAAAGGCAACAGTATCACTATTTAAGAGTGAATTGTAGTTTACATGATCCTGAATCGGTCCCTTTGTATGACCAGTTAGTAATGTCACGCTATTACTATAGTCACGATGGGTGAGAGGGATGCCGGCATACGCACTAGCGGCAATGCTAGATGTAATACCTGGTACAATCTCATATGGAATGTTTTCTGCTGCTAAAGCGGTTGCTTCTTCACCGACGCGGCCAAAGATAGAGGGGTCTCCGCCTTTTAAACGGACAACGGTCTTACCTTCTTTGGCACATTGAAGTAAATGAGCGTTAATCATTTCTTGGCGCATAATATGATTTGTTGGCATTTTTCCGCAATAGACAAGTTCACATGTTGGCTTTGTATAGCGAAGTAAATTTTGATTTAATAAGCGGTCATATAAAACAATATCTGCTTTTTGTAAACATTCTATCGCTTTTTTTGTAATAAGCCCTTCATCACCAGGTCCTGCACCGACTAAATATACGTATCCGTTCATCTCTACACCTCATCTATTTTTACTTGAAAGGAAGCCAAGAAGAGGCTTCCTTGTGTAAGTTACATGTATATATAAATATCACCATCAATAACTTGTACTTCATACGTTTGAATACAACCATCATCGGGTTTTTGTACTTCACCTGTTAGTAATGAAATTTTCCAATCGTGCAGCGGACAAAAGACAAATTCACCGGAAACAATTCCTTCCGCTAAAGGTCCATTTTTATGAGGGCACCGATTTTCTACAGCACGAATGTTGCCGTTTGCAAGGCGAAATAAGGCAATAGACATGTCCTTTATTCGCACTTCCTTACCGATTTGTACGGGAAGATCTATAGCACGCATAATTTTTATTTTTTCTTTCGTTTGTAACATATGAATCGCTCCTTACTTTACAATCTCTACTTCATACATCGTTTTTAATGATTGAGTTTCTAGCGCTTGTCCCCAAGCTTCTTCATATGTGCTACGTGCTTTTTGAAAACGTTCATTTAGCATAGCGACCATACTTTCATCTTGCAGCACTTCTTTTATGTGATGTAAGCCCATCCGTTCTACCCAAGGAGCTGTACGTTCACCGTAAATACCAGTTTCACGATAGTGTTGTACGTAAGCTATGGCAATGCGAAGTACATCTTCCTCCGAAGGGACAATCATTACAAAATCAGCTTCACGTACTTCCGTACCGCCATTACCACCGATGTAAAGTTGGAAGCCATTTTCAACACAAACGACGCCGAAGTCTTTCGTTAATGCTTCTGCACAGTTACGTGGGCAACCTGTTACACCCATTTTCATTTTATGTGGTGTGTCCACCATTTCTAATGACTGTTCAAGTAACATGCCGAGTCCTAATGAATCTTTTGTACCGAAGCGACAGAAGCGAGATCCGACGCATGATTTTACATTGCGAAGGGATTTTGAGTAGGCATAGCCAGAGTTCATGCCAAGGTCGGCCCACACTTTTGGTAAATCTTCTTTTTTAACACCATATAAACCGATACGGCTTGCACCTGTTATTTTCACGAGTGGAACGTCGTATTTCTTCGCGACTTCTGCAATTTTCATTAAATCCTCTGCTGTTGTAACGCCGCCGTACATGCGTGGAATAACAGAAAATGTCCCGTCATGTTGAATATTTCCATTCATTCTTTCGTTAACGAAGCGGGATGCTTTATCATCGGCATACTCTTCCGGGCAGGCCATGCGTAAATAGTAATTTAATGCAGGGCGGCATTTTGAACAGCCTTCTTCGTGCGCGAATTCAAGGACATTTCGCACTTCTTTCGGTGATTTTAGACCTTTCTCATGAATTGCTGCTACAACTTCATCGCGAGATAATGTTGTACACCCGCACATACCTGCAGCCTGAGCAGAAGCATCAAAACTATCTCCAAGTGTATGAGATAATATTTGTTCAACAACTGGGCGACATTTCCCGCAGGATCCTGCAGCTTTTGTACATCCTTTTACTTCTTCAAATGTCGTTAAGTCTTGTTCTAAAATAGCGTGAACAATGGCTCCTTTTGTGACACCGTTGCACCCGCAAACAGTTTCATCAGCACTCATACTTGCAATATCAAGTCCGCTATCTTCACCAGCTTTGTGAAGAAGAGAAGCTGGTGTATATTCTTGTATATCTTCTTCTTTTTTTAACATGCTGAAGAGGCGTGTGCCGTCAGCTGTATCACCATATAAAACAACACCAACGACCTTATTGTCGCGGATTAGTACTTTTTTATAGGAACGTGTACATTCGTCAAATATGGAGATTGCTTTCGTGACATCATCTTCATAAATTTGACCTGCAGAGAATAAATCGCATCCCGCAACTTTCAGTTGTGTACCAACGAAGCTGCCTGTATATCCATCTGTTTGTGTATTTGTAATCTGTTTTGCTAATACAGCACCTTGCTCATAGAGTGGTGCAACAAGACCATAGGCAATTCCTTTATGTTCTGCACATTCACCGATCGCATAGATTGATTGATCATTTGTTTGCATATAGTCATTGACTACAATGCCGCGGTTCACAAGTAAACCAGCGTCTTTTGCTAACTGTGTATTTGGCCGTATACCAACCGCCATGACGATTAAATCACAATTTACAATATCGCCATCTGCAAATTGAATGCCCTCAACGTGGTCTGTACCAAGAATTTTTACCGTTTTCTTTTCCATAAGGAACTTCATACCTTGTGATTCTAAGTCTTCACGCAGTAATGAAGCTGCCTTAGCATCGAGTTGTTGCTCCATTAAGTGTGGCATTAAATGAACAACATGCACGTCCATCCCTAAGTCAATAAGCCCTCGTGCGGCTTCTAAACCAAGTAATCCACCGCCAATGACAACTGCTTTTTTATATTGCTTAGCCGTATCCATCATAAATTGTGTATCTTCGATTGTGCGAAATCCTGTTACACCAGGGAGATTTGAACCTTCCACAGGTAAGATAAAAGCACTGGAGCCTGTTGCGATAATGAGCTTGTCGTACATAATAAGACGATTCTTTTCTGTAACAATGACTTGTTCTTCCCGATCAATATGAAGTACTTTTTCATTTGTATACAACGTAATATCATTTTCTTCGTACCAACTGTATTCGTTCATAATGATATCTTGCATATTTGTTTTTCCTTGTAGGACGTGGGAGAGCATAATACGATTGTAGTTCGGGTGCGGTTCATCTCCAAAAATGGTAATGTCGTATAACGTATTGTTTTGTTTTAAAATTTCTTCGATGCAGCGTATTCCAGCCATACCATTCCCAATCATGACTAAACGTGTTTTCATATTCATGTCCCTTCTTATATGTGAAATGTTTAACAAACTTTTATACTTGTATTATAAAAGTTTTAGAAAATAAGGAGATGTGATATTTATCACAACTTTGGAGGATTCATAAATTGTTCAAATTTGTATGTAATTTGCAGAAATCTCCTTTTACATTTAATAATTTTATCTTGCTAGTCGTAGGTAGTAAGACCCCACTTCAAGATTCAGAGAGAAGCAAAGAAGATAGGTGGGGGAACTGCCCGTAAAAGCCCGATTGGTTCAACTAACCATCAGTGGGGGATAAAACCCCCACTGATGGAAGTTTCACTTTATCGCGAAATAATAATACGGAGACGTTAGTAAAGAGACTGAAAATATTCCAATAGAGGTAAGGAGTAAGTTTTTGATCATGATATAAAACTTTGTGCAGGTATTTTTTAGAAGAGATAAGTTGTCATCGCTTGTTCTAAAGTGAGGGTCGGGCTCGTATACATGTAGTACAAACTTAGATTTTTAGGAGGAAAGCGTATGCCTAAATCGACTTTCAAATGGCTTGTTTTTGCTACATTAAGTACAGTTTTATTAGCAGGATGCGGTTTGTTTGGTAAGGAAAAAGGAACAGAGCAAATTGATCCGCCTAAGAAAGTTACCTATACAGACGGTGAGAAGAAAGAAACAGCGAAGCAAGGGGAAACGGTAAAACAAGATTTATATCTCGTAGATAAAAATGGTTATGTTGTGCCGCAAACGGTGCAGTTACCTGCTCCGAAAAATAATGCGGTCATTAAGCAATCATTACAATATTTAGTGAAAGATGGACCAGTAACAAATTTATTGCCAAATGGATTTCAAGCTGTACTTCCCGCAGATACTGAAATGACAGTTGATGTGAAAAACGGGACAGCAGTTGTTGATTTTTCTAAAGAACTGAAAAATTATAAAAAAGAAGAAGAACGCCGCATTGTAGAAGCAGTTACTTGGACATTAACGCAGTTTAAAGAAGTGAAGAATGTGAAGTTTCGTATGAATGGGCAAGATTTAGCGAAGATGCCTGTTGGCGGTATACCAATTGGTGATGGTTTAAGCCGAGCGAATGGCATTAACTTTGATGATGAGCAAGTTGCTGATATTACAAACACAAAGCCAGTTACGCTGTATTTCTTAGCACAAAATAATAAACAAAATTATTATGTACCAGTAACGCGCCGCGTTGCAGAAGGAAAAGAAAATGAAGTCGCGACAATTGTAAATGAACTTGTAAAAGGACCAGCGCACCAATCAGCGTTAACATACGACTTTAATCCAGATGTGAAGCTAATCAATGAGCCGAAACTTGAAAAAGGAACGGTGACGCTAAACTTTAATGAAAATATTTATGGGAATAAAGGTAAAAGTATGATTTCTGACTATGTACTCCAGTCTCTTGTATTGACTTTAACGGAAAAACAAGGAGTAGAAAATGTGTTAATTCAAGTGAATGGAAAAGCGAATCTTGTTACAGAAAAAGGCGATAAATTAATAAAACCAGTCGCTCGTCCACAAAACGTGAACACAGGTAGTTTTTAAACAGAAATAATTTGATATACTTAATTTATGAAAAGAAGGGGAATCCCCCTTCTTTTATTGTCATACATAACATAATTTTTAAATGGGCTATACTAACATGTAGCAGTTACAAGGGGGTTATTTTTATGCGAGTAGATGGTAGACAAGCATCAGAGCTACGCCGTATACATATTCATACGAATTATTTAAAACATCCAGAAGGATCAGTACTAATTGAAGTTGGTGATACGAAAGTTATTTGTACAGCAACGATTGAAGAAAGGGTTCCTCCGTTTATGAGAGGCGAAGGAAAAGGATGGGTTACAGCTGAGTATTCCATGATTCCTCGTGCAACAGAGCAGCGTACAATTCGTGAATCGAGTAAAGGGAAAGTAACGGGACGCACAATGGAAATTCAACGTTTAATAGGACGAGCATTACGTGCTGTTGTTGATTTAGAAGCGCTCGGTGAAAAGACGGTTTGGATTGACTGTGATGTCATCCAAGCTGACGGCGGAACGAGAACTGCTTCTATTACCGGTGCTTATGTTGCGATGGTATTAGCGTTTGAGAAGCTTGTAGCAGCAGGGAAAGTATCAAAAATTCCAGTGAAGGATTACTTGGCAGCAACGTCTGTTGGAATCGTTGATGAGCATGGTGTTGTGTTAGATTTAAATTATGCAGAAGATTCTAAGGCGAATGTCGATATGAATGTCATTATGACAGGAAAAGGGCATTTTGTTGAAGTGCAAGGTACAGGAGAAGAAGCGACATTTAGCCGCGGTGAATTGAATGAATTGCTTGATGCAGCGGAACATGGAATTTTACAGCTTATTGAAATGCAAAAAGAAGCGTTAGGCGATATTGTAACTCATATGGAATAGAGGTAAAAATATGAAACAAGTTGTAGTAGCGACAAAGAATGCAGGGAAAGTACGTGAATTTGCGGAGCTATTTGAAAAGTTTGATTTAGAAGTAAAATCACTTTATGATTTTCCTCATATTGAAGAAGTAGAAGAAACTGGTGAAACGTTTGAAGAGAATGCCATTTTAAAAGCGGAACATCTGTGTAAACAGCTAGATGAAATTGTTATTGCGGATGATTCAGGTTTAATTGTAGATGCCCTGCAGGGGAAACCAGGGGTTCGCTCGGCTCGTTATGCAGGAGAGGAAAAGGATGATCAAGCTAACATTCAAAAGGTTCTAGAAGAATTAAAGGATATTTCAATGGAGAAACGGACAGCACGTTTTTATTGCGCATTAGCCGTTGCGTTTCCACAAGAAGATAAAAAACCATTGATTGTAAACGGAACGTGTGAAGGGAAGATTTTAGAACAACAGCGCGGGGAAAATGGCTTTGGTTATGATCCAATCTTTTATGTAGAAGAATACAAAAGCGCAATGGCAGAATTGTCATCCGATGAGAAAAATAAAATTAGTCATCGCGGGCGTGCTCTTCGTAAATTAGAAGAAAAAATTCCAGTATGGTTTTTAGGAGAAGAATAATAAGGGAGCGAAACCGATGAAGGCGTTAATTGTGAGCGACAGTCACGGTTCTGTGAAAGAGCTAAAGCAATTAAAAGAGCGGTATGAGGGAAACGTAGATGTGATGATTCATTGCGGTGATTCTGAATTAACATCTCATCATTCCGAACTAGAAGGGTTTCATGTGGTGAAAGGAAATTGTGATTTTGCTGGTGATTTTCCAAATGACATCATCACAGATGTGCAAAGCACACGTTTTCTTGTAACGCATGGCCATTTATACAATATTAAAATGACGCTGCAAACACTTTTATATCGTGCGAAAGAAGCTGAGGCAAATATTGTTTGCTTCGGTCATTCGCATATATTAGGAGTAGAAATCATAGACGATATATTGTTTATCAATCCAGGAAGTATTCTCTTGCCGCGCTCGCGAAGAGAAAAAACATTTGCTTTATTAGAAATACAAGAAAGCGAAATAGAGATTCGTTTTCTTACGTTAGACGGTGCAATTGTAGCCCAAAAAACGTTTCAAATAGAGTGAAGAATTTTTCTTCACTCTATTTGAAAAAAATGTTGACTTTAGTTATTGGTAATAATATAATAAAGACTGTCGATGAGACATTAGAAAAAATTTCATATCATGCGGGTGTAGTTTAGTGGTAAAACAAGAGCCTTCCAAGCTCTGGTCGAGAGTTCGATTCTCTTCACCCGCTCCATGTCCCAGTAGCTCAGCAGGATAGAGCAACGGCCTTCTAAGCCGTCGGTCGGGAGTTCGAATCTCTCCTGGGACGCTAAAAAAACCTTGTTATCTTTTGATAACAAGGTTTTTTATTTGTTTTAAACGCATTCTTTTTTGCGTGAGACAGTAGAATGGTAATAATACGAGTATAGGGATGGTTAAAAGGGGGATTTGAAATGAACCGATTTATAATGCTTTTAGGCTTTATAGCGTTTTTTACTCTTTTGACAGCTTGCTCGTCTAAACCATCTTTAGAACTTGTAAATTCAAAAGTTGATATAATTACCGATAAAAATAAGGTTGGTGCCATAGGTATAACAGAAGGTGATAAGAAAGGGCAGGAGCTTGTACCAACGACATTATATTATGAGTTTAAAATTAAAAATAATGGGAAGCAAAAAATTGGAGGGATTGGTGATAAAGGTTTACAAGTGAAAATTGAGCCTAATGATAAATTAGTGGATACCTCCAAAGAAATAGTAGGTTTTAATATTTTTGACCCCTCTGCATATGAAGGAACGGGTGTAGGTTTTGGAAGTTCCTTTGACGGAGAAATCAAACCTGATAAAAATGGGGAATATATTTTAACTTTCGATTTAGGTGTAAGCGAAGAAAACTCTCAAGTTCCACTAAGAGTTCCACCAAAAGAAACATTGAAAAAACTTGAGAATTATGCTTTATATGCTTCTCTATTAGTGATGTTAGATGGTAAAGAAATAGCTCGATTTGACTTAAATAAGAAATAGTAATTGTGTTATTTAATATAATAAAAAAGTAAAAGCATAGGTGATAAAACCGATGCTTTTTTTAGTGTTAAATGATTGTTATTTTATTTGTTTTTATAACTCCCTTAGAAGAGAACTTGTTATAAAGAATGCTTTCCTTTTTTATGATGCTACAGTAATTTTTAATAAATTTCTCATTTAGATTTAATTAGATTTTCAGACGAATTTCATTAAAAGATATTAAAGTAGGGACTAGGTCTTGTGATAATCATTAAATGAATAAACGAGAATCATGAAATGGTTTGAGACATTGATTATCGGCTTAAATGCAATAAAAAGGAGATGAGTTCATTGGCAAAAAATTTATCCTTTTCTGATGAAGTCGCTGCCGCCCCGTCACTAGACCGGCAGATGTTGAATAAGGTTCCAGAAGTCACGATCTTCTTCTGGATAATCAAAGTTTTATGCACAACTGTCGGTGAAACATTTGCTGATTTCCTAAATTT
Organism: Bacillus rhizoplanae; assembly: GCF_917563915.1. GTDB lineage: Bacteria > Bacillota > Bacilli > Bacillales > Bacillaceae_G > Bacillus_A > Bacillus_A rhizoplanae. The sequence goes on from NZ_CAKJTI010000002.1 coordinate 298,491, forward strand.
CAACCTTGGATTTGGTTTAACTTTCACTACCATAATTATGGGAATAGCGTTTTTCGTTGTATTGTATCTTCAATTCAGAGCAACTAAATATGTTCCAGGCATTTATTGGCTAACTGTTGTTCTTATAAGCGTATTTGGAACGTTGGTAACTGATAATTTGACAGACAGTATGGGAGTACCTCTTGAGTTTAGTACGGTAGTTTTCTCCGTGCTGCTAGGTTTAACTTTTCTTTTTTGGTATCTCAGTGAAAAAACACTCTCGATACACTCGATTTATACAAGGAAAAGAGAAGTTTTCTATTGGCTGACCATTCTTTTCACATTTGCACTTGGAACAGCAGTCGGAGATTTATATTCCGAACAACTCGGTCTTGGTTATCTTTACACAGGAATAATAGTCGTTATTATAATTGGTTGTGTATTTTTGGCATGGAAATTTTTGAAACTTGATGGGGTATTAGCGTTTTGGATTGCGTATATTCTTACTCGTCCACTCGGAGCGTCATTAGGAGATTACCTATCTCAACCAAAAATGAATGGCGGGTTAGGTTTGGGGACAACAGTTACTAGTGTAATTTTTCTTATAGCTATTTTAGCGATAATCGTTTTTCTTGCTGTTACAAAAATTGATACAAAGGCAAAAAGTGATACAGCAGAAACAAACCAAGCAAATGGAAACAAGAAAAATGTTTTGACACAAACCATTGTGGCACTGTGCATTTTCTTAGTTGTTGGCATAGGCGGTTATGTTTGGCTCAGTAATAATATAGCACCGCAAACCGATTCTGCACAAACTACATTAGTTGGATAATTAACAGATTTTGTTAAAATTGAAAGTGATATGCTAAACCATGTAAACTCAAATGACTTTACTTCGGCGAAAAAAGAGGCTGACGATTTGGAACATGAAAGGGACGCGTCGGAGTCTAAACTTAGGAAAATAGATGGCACAACATGGACTAAAGTTGATGGAACTATTGACGTTGTATTAGCAGCAGTTCGTTCATCGAACCCTGATGCCAACAAGTGCAAATCTGCACTTAACAATTCGCTTAGTGTCATAAACGGAGCAAATAAATAAAAATTTTAGGAATCGCAAATCTGAACTGCACCCCAATTGTTAGACACAATGAACAATTGGAGATGCAGTTTTTTTTATGACCAAATATTCTTTGGAAACGAAATTAGATGCTATCCATGCCTATCTTAACGGTGTAGAATCCTTTCATGGATACTCCATGAAAGGATGGCTATTTTTATGTTTTCAATGAATTTTACAGAAAAACTGTAGTTATTAGAAAAAGAATTAAAAGCAAAATTAGTTTAGGTTAATTGTTAATAAACTTCTCAAATACAAAGCCAAAATCTTTTACATTATATTGTTTCTTTGTATCAACAAGCCAATTGAACGCAATTTGATTAATTTCTTTAAACTGTGCTGCTACATCTACTTCGGCATTTCTTACGTTGCCTAATGTAGAGGATGCCATTTCCAGGCTCTTATGTGCGTATTGCGTTGCGATATCATTTTCATGAGTGATTTCTGCGATCTTCAGAAGCGCCTTATATAAATCTTTTACTTCTTCAATATGTTTTTTATGTATGTCGATGGAGTAATGCTCTCCGCCCATATTAAATTTAATCTCAATATCTAAGTCTACTGTCCCTGCTGTTTCAAGCAGAACGTTAGAAATTTTATGAGTGTTGTAATTATAACGGCGAAGTGTACGTTTCTTACTTACCGCACTTGTTCCGTCAACATGAATAAGAGCTGTATTTGTAAAGCAATACTCATCTGTTTTTGATTTGATTAAAAAATAAATTTTTTCGTTTTCTTCATGCATGACATAATCATCAGCATCTACTTTATCATAATCAGCAGGGGTAATAACGGACCCAATATCACTTAAACCAAGCATATCAGCTGCTACTTTTTTAAACATTGTATATCGCCCTTTCGTTTTGAAATTTCTGAATCATTTCGAGTTTATTATAACATGAGAGAAGTGTTTTTTGAGAAATCTTACAATTATGTAAGGTATATGTAAGAAAATTCGATGGTAACTATTTCTAAAAATTTTATAATAAAGGCAACATAGACGAAGCGAGGGGAAGAAATAGTGAAAGGTTTAGCTATAACAGCCTTATCAATTGCTTTTGGAGTTGTTGCCTATGATAAATTGATGGATATGATTAATGTGATAAAACAATTAATTGCATAAATAAAGATTTAAGGGGATAAGGGATGGAATGGTTACTTGGTATTATTGGAATTTGTAGTGTTGTTTTATTATTTATGTTTCCAATTGGATTATTAAGTTCAAGCATAAGTGTATTTTTTATGTGTTTGATCATCAGTACGATAATGATTATTATAGTATTAATGAAACGTAGTAAGTCTATTTTCTTTTTTAGCATTATTGTGATGACAATTATTGTTCTTCAAATGATAACCCTCTTTATATACCCTATTATTATAAAAGCTTTCCATTAAAACTCTTCGCGCCGGTAGCTGAGAGTTTTTTATTTTCTCTTGTAGAATCCTCATTTGCTATAAAAGTTTTATTTTCGTATTTCTAGGCAATATATTCGATTTTTATATAGCAAAAATCGGTATTTTCTCAGTAAAAACGAACAGATTCCAAAGATTGTGTTCTGAACTATCATTTGTTATATTAACTTTGAAGTGTATTGAAAATCTAAAAAAAGAGGCGAGCGTATGGATAAAAAAGAAAGTACGGTCGTATTATTTCCGCAGTTGTCAGCGCGATTTATCGACGAAGGATTTATTGCATTGCGTGAACGTCGGTTTGAAGAAGCGTTAACATGCTTCGAAATGTTGCGCCAGTACGGGGCACAGACAGAACAATCAGAATTGGCTTCAGTTATTTGTTTACTAGAATTAAAGGAAACGAAAGAAGCGAAAGAGCGATGCGAGGAATTGCTTGAAACAGGGGGACTCTTATTTCAAGATATTCTCGAGACATATGTTACGATTTTAGTGCAAACAAATGATTATGAAGGCATTATTGAAACGGTACATTCCGTTTTACAAACGAAAGAAATAACAGAAGAGCAAAAAGAGAAATTAGCACAACTTGCATTGTTTGCAAAGAGCATGCTAGATGGTGAAGAAGTAGTAGAAATAGACAATGATGTATTTTTTGATGAATCTGCGTTTGCAGACGATTTGCTTACAGGTGATTATGGAAAGCAATTGCGGGCGATAAATGGGCTTGCGAATAGAAATGTCGAAAGCGCGTTGCCGGCGCTGCGTACATTTTTACTAGATGAAACGAAACACCCGTATATTAAAACTTCTATCTTATACATATTAATGGAAAATCGAATACAAGAAAGCATAGATGTGGAGAAATTCGGTGAGACAATAACGGTCATACCGGCTAATTTATCTTATAATCCATATGATACAGAAGAAGTGTTACATATATTGTCTGATCGCTTAGAGCATGATAATCCAACGATGTATGAGGCGATTGTTGCATATTGGAAAGAAATGCAAACAAGCATCTTTCCGTTTCCTTTCTTAATAGAGAAAGACAAGTTATGGGCAGCTGTTTTAGAGAGAGTTGGAAGAAAACGATTTGGAATGCCGATTCATGAGGATGAGCTTCTTCGAGAGTATGATATTACACTTGAAGAATATCATGTTGCATATCAGTGGTTTTTACGTATTGAGAAAGAAGGATTTATGCCAGTATAATGAAAAAGAATGTTTCGGTTATTGAAACGAGAGTATTCTATGTTATAATGTAAGGGTTGCAAAAGGCTGAAATCTGCCTTTTTATAAGAGAATAGAAACAAATATTCTCTTACTTATATGTTTCATATTATTCTCGAACAAAATATACCGTATTTGTCTTTTTGGCAAATAGTAGATTGAGAATGATACGTCCGAAGTTTTCATAACGGATGGAAAAGCTGAATACATCAGCTTTTCAGAGTGTTTGTTGTTTCTTTATTAGAAATGATAAATGCCTCGATCTTTAAAGGTATGTGCATACATTATTATAGTTGGAGGGAAAGAATAAATGGCTGCAAAATGGGAAAAATTAGAAGGTAACGTTGGCGTTTTAACAATCGAAGTTGATGCGAAAGAAGTAAACAACTCTTTAGACGATGCGTTCAAAAAAGTTGTAAAAACAATTAATGTACCGGGCTTCCGTAAAGGAAAAATGCCTCGTCCTCTATTCGAACAACGCTTCGGTGTAGAATCTTTATACCAAGATGCTTTAGATATCATCTTACCAAAAGCATACGGAGAAGCAATTGATGAAACTGGTATCTTCCCAGTTGCTCACCCTGAAATCGACATCGAGAAATTCGAAAAAGGGGAAAACTTAATTTTCACTGCAAAAGTTACTGTAAAACCTGAAGTGAAATTAGGCGAGTACAAAGGCTTAACAGTAGAAAAAGTTGATACTACTGTAGCTGATGAAGATGTAGAGAATGAATTAAAATCTTTACAAGAGCGTCAAGCTGAGCTTGTAGTTAAAGAAGATGGCACTGTAGAAAACGGTGATACAGCTGTAATCGACTTCGAAGGTTTCGTTGATGGCGAAGCATTCGAAGGTGGAAAAGGCGAGAACTACTCTTTAGCAATCGGTTCTAGTACATTCATCCCAGGATTTGAAGAGCAATTAGTTGGTCTAAAAGCTGGCGAACAAAAAGAAGTGGAAGTATCATTCCCAGAAGAATACCATGCAGCAGAACTAGCTGGTAAACCAGCAACATTTAAAGTGACAGTTCATGAAATTAAGGTGAAAGAACTTCCTGCTTTAGATGATGAGTTCGCGAAAGATGCAAACGAAGAAGTAGCAACTCTTGACGAGTTAAAAGCAAAACTTCGTGAAAACTTAGAAGAGAACAAAAAACAAGAAGCTGATAACAAACTTCGTGACGAAGTAGTAGAAAAAGCTGCTGCAAATGCAGAAATTGACATTCCAGAAGCAATGATCGAAACTGAGTTAGATCGCATGGTTCGCGAATTCGAGCAACGCTTAAGCTACCAAGGCATGAACTTAGAGCTTTACTACCAATTCACAGGTACTGATGAAGCAAAATTAAAAGAACAAATGCAAGAAGACGCAGCAAAACGCGTAACAACTAACCTTGTTCTTGAAGCAATCATCAAAGCTGAAAACATTGAAGTAACAGAAGAAGAAGTAAATGCAGAAGTTGAAAAAATGGCTGAAATGTACAACATGCCAGTAGACGCTGTGAAACAAGCTCTTGGTAACGTTGAGGGTGTAAAAGAAGACCTTCAAGTTCGTAAAGCAGTAGATTTCTTAGTAGATAACAGCAAGACTGCATAATAAAATAACAAGGCGCGACATTGCTCGTGCCTTGTTTTATAAATATATATATATTTGTAAATCATTTTTATTATGAAGAAGGAAAAGATTCTTCGAAAGTCGAATATACATATTTCAAAAGTTTCAAAATTTTTTCAATTGTACATAACTAACCGTATTATTTGTATTTCTCGCCACGTAGTGACATAATATGTATTTACATACGATACATTTATCGTGTACATACGAAGGCAAGGTATTAGCACTTTGTAAGGGGTGTGAAAATATGTTTAAATTTAATGATGAAAAAGGGCAATTAAAATGTTCTTTCTGTGGTAAAACACAAACGCAAGTTCGAAAGCTTGTTGCAGGTCCTGGTGTTTACATTTGTGATGAATGTATAGAACTTTGCACAGAAATCGTGCAAGAGGAGCTTGCAAAAGATGAAGAAGTAGAATTCAAAGATGTACCGAAACCAGTAGAGATTCGTGAAATTTTGGATGAATATGTAATCGGACAAGATCAAGCGAAAAAGGCTTTAGCGGTAGCGGTATATAACCATTACAAGCGCATTAATTCTAACAGCAAAATTGATGATGTAGAATTAGCGAAAAGTAATATTGCTTTAATTGGACCAACTGGTAGCGGTAAAACGTTACTGGCACAAACGTTAGCACGTATTTTAAATGTTCCATTTGCAATTGCTGACGCAACATCTTTAACAGAAGCTGGATACGTTGGGGAAGATGTAGAAAACATCCTACTAAAACTTATTCAAGCAGCTGATTATGATGTAGAGAAAGCGGAAAAAGGGATCATTTACATTGACGAGATTGATAAAGTGGCACGTAAGTCAGAAAATCCGTCAATTACACGTGACGTATCTGGTGAGGGTGTGCAACAGGCACTTCTTAAAATTTTAGAAGGTACTGTAGCAAGCGTTCCTCCGCAGGGTGGTCGTAAGCATCCACATCAAGAGTTTATTCAAATTGATACAACAAACATTTTATTCATTTGTGGCGGTGCATTTGATGGCATTGAACCAATTATTAAACGCCGTCTTGGTGAAAAAGTGATTGGTTTCGGTTCTGAGAAGAAAAATGCTGATGTAACAGAAAAGCATGTTTTATCGCATGTATTGCCAGAAGATTTATTAAAATTTGGATTAATTCCAGAATTTATTGGTCGTCTTCCGGTTATTGCGAATTTAGAGCCGCTTGATGAAGGTGCACTTGTTGATATCTTAACAAAACCAAAAAATGCGCTTGTGAAACAGTTCCAAAAGTTATTGGAACTTGATGATGTTGAATTAGAGTTTGAAGAGGGTGCCCTTGTTGAAATTGCGAAAAAAGCAATTGAACGTAAAACGGGTGCGCGTGGACTTCGTTCAATCATTGAAGGTCTTATGCTTGATGTGATGTTCGAACTCCCATCTCGTAAGGATATTGAGAAATGTGTGATTTCAAAAGAAACAGTAGCAGAGAATGCCACGCCAAAATTAGTGCTTCAAGATGGTACTGTACTTGAACAAGATACAAAAACATCTGCATAAAGTGAAACCTTAATCAGTGGGGATTTCATCCCTGCTGATTATGAGTGGAACGAATCGGATATATACCAGTAATTGATCCCCACCTAACTTTTTTGCTTTTTGCTGAATTTCGAGGTGGGGATATTGCTGTCCGTGAATAGCAGCATAAACGATAAGAAACAGCAATTGTATAATTGCTGTTTCTTATTATGTTTAGCGTGTTTCCTCCCAGGGGATACTGATAAGTAAAACATAGCGGGAGGAAATGAGTATGAGCTGGACAAATATTTTTTTAATCGTTCAACTTGTCTTTGGTGTAATTGTCGGATTATATTTTTGGCATTTACTCAAAAACCAGCGAACACAAAAAGTTTCAATTGATAGAGAATCAAAGAAAGAGCTAGAGCAACTTCGAAAAATGCGGGAAATTTCTTTAACAGAACCCCTTGCTGAAAAAGTTCGTCCGGCGTCTTTTGCTGATATTGTTGGACAAGAAGACGGTATTAAATCATTAAAAGCTGCGCTATGTGGCCCAAATCCGCAACATGTCATTATATATGGACCGCCAGGAGTTGGGAAAACAGCAGCGGCTCGACTCGTATTAGAAGAAGCAAAGAAAAACTCGAAATCTCCATTTCGAATGACTGCAACATTTATTGAGCTGGATGCCACAACGGCTCGGTTTGATGAGCGGGGGATTGCTGATCCGTTAATTGGTTCTGTTCATGATCCGATTTATCAAGGTGCTGGAGCGATGGGACAAGCAGGTATTCCGCAACCGAAAAAAGGAGCGGTCACAGATGCGCATGGAGGTATTTTATTTATTGATGAGATTGGGGAGTTGCATCCAATTCAAATGAATAAAATGTTAAAAGTGTTGGAGGATCGTAAAGTATTTTTGGAAAGTGCATATTATAGTGAAGAGAATTCTCTCATTCCAACGTATATTCACGATATTTTCCAAAAGGGATTACCAGCTGATTTTCGCCTTGTTGGCGCAACAACACGTTCTCCAGATGAAATTCCTCCGGCTATTCGGTCACGCTGTTTAGAAGTCTTTTTTCGTGAACTAGATACAGGAGAAATCGAAGCAGTAGCTAAAAATGCTGCTGAAAAGGTGGATATGGAGCTAGGTGAACAGGGTATAGAAATGATTGGAATGTACGCACGGAATGGAAGAGAAGCCATTAATCTTGTGCAAATTTCTGCTGGAATGGCAATTAATGAAGGGCGATCTTTTATAAAGGATGAGGATATTGAATGGGTCATTCATTCAAGTCAACTGACGCCGAAATACGAAAAGCGGGTATATCCAATTCCGAAAATTGGTCTTGTAAATGGCCTGGCTGTATATGGGCCAAATACAGGAGCACTACTCGAAATAGAAGTAACAGCAATTCCAGCAAAAGAGAATGGATCCGTTGTGGTAACAGGGATTGTTGAAGAAGAAAGTATCGGTAATCAAACGAAATCAATTCGCCGTAAAAGTATGGCAAAAGGTTCTGTTGATAATGTTGTAACTGTCCTTCGTTCGCTGGATTTGTTACCAGAAGGATATGATATACATATTAACTTTCCAGGCGGTATTCCAATTGATGGACCATCTGCCGGCATTGCGATTGCAACAGGCGTATATTCTGCTGTTCATCGCATGTATATCAATAATGAAGTAGCGATGACTGGAGAAATTAGTATTCACGGAGAAGTAAAACCAGTTGGTGGCGTTTATGCGAAAGTAAAAGCAGCGAAAAAAGCTGGGTCAAAGAAAGTGCTAATCCCAGCAGAAAATATGCAGCCTTTTCTTTACACAATCAAAGGTATTGAAATCGTTCCTGTGAGAAAATTAAAAGAAGTATTTGCATTAGCATTTGTAAAAGAGAAAATTGAGCCAAAAGGCGATACATTGCTTTCCTTAGATGAAGGTGACGTGCAATCGATGTAAAGGGTTAGATGAACCAATCGGGCTCATATGGGAGAGACGCTAACTTTACTGCCTGTTAGAGCAGGATATCCTAGACTTCGTTTAAGTTGTTATATGCTTAAGCGAAGTCCCTTTTTCTTTAACGAGTAATAGAGTATCGAGTCTCTGAGATTGCATAAGGCTTTATTGTAATATAAAATAGGGAAACAAAGATATTTATGGAGGTGCTATGTCTAATATGAATGCGAACGAAAGAATCGTGCCCCTCCTACCATTAAGAGGCGTTCTCGTATATCCGACGATGGTTCTGCATCTTGATGTAGGACGTGATAAATCGATACAAGCGCTCGAGCAGGCAGCTGTAGATGAAAATATAATTTTTTTAGCGATGCAAAAAGACGTGAATATCGATGATCCGAAAGAAGATGATATTTATAAAGTAGGTACGTTAGCAAAAATAAAGCAAATGCTCAAATTGCCAAACGGGACGATGCGTATCCTTGTGGAAGGTTTACATAGAGTAGAAATGACAGAGTTCATCGAAGAAGATGATGTAATTACAGCTAATGTCTGTACGTTAATGGAAGAAGAAGAGGGCGATTTAGAAGAAAAAGCACTCATGCGTACATTAATTGAGTATTTTGAGCAATATATTAAGCTGTCTAAGAAGGTTTCAGATGAAACTTTTGCAACAGTTGTTGATGTTGATGAACCAGGTCGATTAGCTGATCTCGTATCATCTCATTTGCCTCTCAAAATGAAGCAAAAGCAACAGATTTTAGAAATCACTGCGGTGAAAGAACGATTACATACACTTATTTCTTTTATTCAAGATGAAAAAGAGTTATTGAGCTTAGAAAAGAAAATTGGTCAGCAAGTGAAGCGTTCTATGGAGCGTACACAAAAAGAGTACTTCTTACGTGAGCAAATGAAAGCTATTCAAAAAGAACTTGGCGATAAAGAAGGAAAAGGCGGCGAAGTAGAAGAGCTTCGTGAAAAGATTGAAGAATCGGGAATGCCAGAAGAAACGCAGCAGGCAGCTTTAAAAGAGCTAGATCGTTATGAGAAATTGCCGGCAAGTTCAGCAGAGAGCGGTGTGATTCGCAATTATATTGATTGGTTATTATCTCTTCCTTGGACTGTGGCAACAGAAGATCGTATAGATCTTATGCGCGCTGAAAAAATTTTAAATGAAGAGCATTATGGACTTGAAAAAGTAAAAGAGCGAGTACTTGAATATTTAGCAGTGCAAAAGCTGACGAATTCATTAAAGGGACCTATTCTTTGTTTAGTCGGTCCTCCAGGGGTTGGGAAAACATCGTTAGCTAAATCGATTGCGACATCATTAAATCGTAATTTTGTTCGTGTCTCACTTGGCGGTGTCCGTGATGAATCTGAGATTCGTGGCCATCGTCGTACGTATGTCGGTGCGATGCCGGGTCGTATTATTCAAGGAATGAAAAAAGCAAAGACAATCAATCCGGTCTTTTTATTAGATGAGATTGATAAAATGTCGAATGATTTTCGAGGAGATCCTTCAGCAGCATTATTAGAGGTATTAGATCCAGAACAAAATCATAACTTTAGTGATCATTACATCGAAGAGCCATACGATTTATCGAAAGTTATGTTTATTGCAACAGCTAATACGCTGGCAAGCATTCCAGGTCCTCTTCTTGATCGTATGGAGATTATTTCAATTGCTGGTTATACAGAACTTGAAAAAGTACATATTGCCCGTGAACATTTGCTTCCGAAACAATTGCAGGAACATGGTTTGAAAAAAGGGAATTTACAAGTGCGTGATGAAGCGCTTCTTGAAATTATCCGTTACTATACACGTGAAGCGGGTGTTCGTACGTTAGAGCGTCAGCTTGCGAAGCTTTGCCGAAAAGCAGCGAAGATTGTTGTAACAGAAGAGCGTAAGCGCGTTGTTGTAACGGAAAAGAATATTACAGAGTTGCTTGGAAAGCGTGTATACCGTTATGGTCAAGCTGAAACGAAAGATCAAGTAGGTATGGCAACAGGTTTGGCATATACAGCAGCTGGAGGAGATACGCTTGCAATTGAGGTATCTGTATCTCCAGGAAAAGGGAAATTAATTTTAACAGGAAAACTTGGAGATGTGATGAAAGAATCTGCACAAGCGGCATTTAGTTATATTCGTTCACGTGCAGAAGAATTGTATATTGATCCTGATTTCCATGAAAAACATGATATTCATATTCATGTTCCTGAAGGTGCTGTGCCAAAAGATGGGCCATCTGCGGGGATTACGATAGCAACAGCTCTTATTTCAGCATTAACAGGAATTCCTGTTAGTAAAGAAGTAGGGATGACGGGTGAAATTACACTTCGTGGTCGTGTATTACCGATTGGTGGATTGAAAGAGAAAACGTTAAGTGCGCATCGTGCAGGTTTAACGAAAATTATTTTACCAGCAGAAAATGAAAAAGATTTGGAAGATATTCCAGAAAGCGTAAAGGAAAACCTTACGTTTGTGCTGGCCTCTCATTTAGATGAGGTACTAGAGCACGCATTAGTAGGAGTGAAAAAATGAAAGTAACAAAAGCGGAGATTGTCATTAGCGCAGTTAAACCAGAACAATACCCTGAGGGTGATTTACCAGAAATCGCATTAGCCGGTCGTTCCAATGTTGGAAAGTCATCCTTTATTAATAAAATTTTAAATCGAAAAAAATTAGTACGTATTTCTTCTAAACCAGGAAAAACGCAAACACTAAACTTTTTCATTATTAATGATATGATGCATTTCGTGGATGTACCAGGTTATGGATATGCGAAAGTATCGAAGTCAGAACGAGCAGCATGGGGCAAGATGATTGAAACGTATTTCACAACGAGAAAGCAGCTAGATGCAGCTGTTCTTGTTATTGATTTACGTCACAAGCCGACAAGTGACGATGTGATGATGTATAATTTCTTAAAGCATTATGAAATTCCAACAATCATTATTGCAACAAAAGCCGATAAAATTCCAAAAGGAAAATGGCAAAAGCACTTAAAAGTTGTGAAAGAAACGCTTGATGTAGAACCAGAAGATGAAGTTGTATTATTCTCTTCAGAAACAGGTCTTGGGAAAGAAGAAGCGTGGAAAGCGATTCATAAGTTTACAAATACAAAAAACGTGTGACATTCGTCACACGTTTTTTATGTATTATAGTACGTTTAATGTCACTTTCATATTTCCTCTTGTTGCTTTAGAGTATGGACATACCCCGTGTGCAGCTTCTACTAATTGTGTTGCTTCTTCGTGAGATACACCAGCTACACGTACATCTAATGTCGTAGCTAACCTAAATCCACCATCTGTATCTTTGCCAATTGATACGTGAGCCGTTACTTCCGTACTTTCTATTTTTACGCGTTTCGTACGAATGACAAGCTGTAATGCACTATCAAAGCAAGCTGCATAACCTGCTGCAAATAATTGTTCAGGGTTTGTTGCTTCCCCGCCCATACCGCCTAATGCTTTGGGCATTTTTACATCAAGGTTTAATACACCATCTTCAGAGATTACTTTTCCGTTTCGTCCACCTATTGCTTTTACAGTAGCAGTATATAATGTTTCCATGTTTATTCCTCTTTTCTATCATTTATTGTTTTCATTGTTTCAATTAATTTGTTTAATTGAATTAATAAAGTTGTATAATCTTCAGTTGTAATTCCTAAATGTGATGCCATTGTTTGTGGCAATGAACATGCTTTTTTCTTTAAAGCAGATCCTTGCCCTGTTAGTTCAATACATACTTTTCGTTCATCTTTCTTTGAACGAACACGCTTAACAAGTTGTAACCCTTCCATTCTTTTTAACATAGGCGTTAATGTTCCGGAATCTAAAAATAATCGTTCACCAATTTCTTTTACTGTTATTCCGTCTTGTTCCCACAATACTAACAAAGTAATGTACTGCGGATACGTAATGCCCATTTCTTCTAAATAAGGACGATAAAAACGTGTGACTTCTCTAGAACAAGCGTAAATAGAAAAACAAAGTTGATTATCTAGATGTAAAGGATTCTCGTGCATGAGTATCCCCTCCTTTTTAAATTGTTCACAATTTAATTTTGTAAAATTAATATAAAATAAAACCAATAAGATGTCAAACAAAAAGAAAATCAATCATTTGGAATGATCATACATATTTTCTTTCAATTGAAAGAAGCTAGTAAAAGATATTCTTTCAGCATGTATGGAATAGTTTCCATTACTTGATTCCGACAATTTTTTTTGATAACGTACAGATAGAGTTATTATTTTATAATTATTTTAAAGTGAAATATCTCTTCTCTAGATGAGGGAGGATTTTTTACTGTCCTTTTGAACGGAAAATAGGATTTTTGTATTCTTCACCGATGGTTAGTTGTATACATCGGCTTTTATGAAAAGTTTTTCTCACCTTTTTTCCTTTCATTCTTTACTTATTCCAGTGAATGTCTTACTGTCAGTTAAGGAAGGGATAAAGTGAAACTTCTCTTTTAGGAGTGTTTTTCTCCTAAAAGGGTTAGTTGAACCAATCGGGCTTTTACGGGCAGTTATCCCCTACCTATCTTCCTCGTTTCTCTCTAAATCTTGAGGTGGTGGGGCTTACTGCCCGTTAATGCGGGATAAAATGAGACGATGTTCACATGATTGTCAGATTTAAAAGAGGAAAGTTGTATTATGATAGTAGATAAGATGAAAAATCGGTTGAAGGGGGACATGCTGCGTGCATATTCTTGTTGTTGGTGTTAACTATCGAACAGCCCCTGTAGAAATTCGTGAGAAACTAACGTTCCAGGCAGCAGAGTTAGAGCAAGCAATGACAACGTTACAAAAACAAAAAAGTGTATTAGAAAATGTCATTGTATCAACATGCAATCGAACGGAAATCTATGCTGTGGTAGATCAGTTACACACAGGACGCTATTATATTAAGAAATTTATGGCTGATTGGTTTCAGCTTGAAATAGAAGAAATTTCACCATATTTGTCTATATTTGAACAAGATGGTGCTACCGATCACTTATTCCGCGTAACATGTGGGTTAGATTCAATGGTAGTTGGAGAAACACAAATTTTAGGTCAAATTCGTAATAGCTTTTTACTAGCACAAGAAGTAAAAACGACAGGAACGATATTTAATGAATTGTTTAAACAAGTCGTTACACTAGCAAAACGTGCCCATTCTGAAACAACAATTGGCGGCAACGCCATGTCAGTAAGTTATGCGGCTGTTGAACTTGGAAAGAAAATTTTTGGTGATTTGAAAGATTGCCATGTTCTTATTCTAGGTGCGGGGAAAATGGGCGAATTAGCATTGCAAAATTTATACGGAAGCGGTGCTCATAAAGTGACTGTTATGAATCGTACGTTTACAAAAGCGGAAACGATGGCAGAAAAATATATGGGACGTGCAAAGCCATTAAATCAGTTACAATGTGCATTGTTAGAAGCTGATATTGTAATTAGTTCAACAGGTGCTTCTCAATATGTGATTACGAAAGAAATGATGTCCAAAGTAGAGAGTATGCGCTCTGGTCGTCCGCTCTTTATGGTAGATATTGCGGTGCCGCGGGATATTGACCCAGCAATTGATGCGTTAGAAAGTGTTTTTTTATATGATATTGATGATTTACAAGGCGTTGTGGAAGCGAATCGTGCCGAGCGATTAAAAGAAGCTGAAAAAATTCAAATTATGATTGAAGAAGAAATGATGCTATTTAAATCATGGCTGAATACGCTTGGTGTCGTGCCGTTAATTTCGGAGCTTCGTGATAAGGCATTAGCGATTCAAAGTGAAACAATGCAAAGCATTGAACGAAAAATTCCAACGTTAACAGAGCGTGAGCGAAAAGTGATTAGTAAGCATACGAAAAGTATTATTAATCAATTGTTAAAAGATCCAATTTTAATTGCGAAAGAGTTGGCAGCTGAAGAAGATGCACAAGCAAAACTTGCTCTATTTGCGAAAATTTTTGATTTAAATGCGAAAGAAGTAGTAGAAGAAAACGCAGCAGAATGGAAACAGACAGAGAAGTGGACAGTATCCGCTCCATCTTTGTAATGGAAAGGATAATCGGATGAGTGTTTTAAACAATAGCATTATTTATCATATTGCCATTATTTTATATGCCTGCAGCGTGAGTTTATATTTCATAGATTATTTTCAAAGTAACCGAAAGGCAAATCGGATTGCCTTTTGGTTACTTTCGGTTGTATGGGTATTATATTCTATATTTATGTTACTTCGAGCAACAGAAGCAAAAATCAATCCTCTTTTAACGTTGCTATCGGGTATTTATTTTTATGTATGGCTATTAATTACATTATCATTAGTTATTAACCGATTTATGCGTATTGATTTTTTAGTCTTTTTTACAAATATGATTGCATTTGGTGTAAGCGCTGTTTCTATTTTTACTCCGCTTGGAAAAATGTCGCCGGTGTTGGCCGATCAATTGGTATCGGAGCTTGTCTATGTGCATGTTGGTATGGCGATTATTTCCTATGCAACATTTACAGTTTCCTTTATTTTTTCCATTATGTATTTAATTCAATATCGTTTATTAAAACAAAAAAAATGGAATGCAAGATTAAGGCGTTTAGGAAATTTACCAAAGCTTGATTCTATGTCATACGGTTTGAATTTATTTTCTATACCATTCTTTTTATTAGCTATTTTGCTTGGGTGTATATGGGGATATACGAAGTTAGATAATTTTCATTGGTATGATACAAAGGTAATCGGATCTTTCGTTGTTTTATTTGTGTACTGTGCGGGTATTTATTTGCGCGGATCAGATACATTGCAGGGGAAGAAAATTGCAAGTTGGAACATCGGGGCATTTCTCGTCATGTTAATTAATATTTTTCTATTTAGCAGTTTATCGAATTTCCATTTTTGGTACTTATAATGAGGAGAGAAAAATATGCGCAAAATTATTGTAGGCTCAAGAAAAAGTAAATTGGCATTAACACAAACACATTGGTTTATCGATCAATTGAAAGCACTAGGGTTGCCATATGAATTTGAAGTGAAAGAAATTGTAACGAAAGGTGACGTTATTTTAGATGTGACACTTTCGAAAGTAGGCGGAAAAGGATTGTTCGTAAAAGAGATTGAACATGCGCTGCTTACAAAAGAAATTGATATGGCTGTTCATAGCATGAAAGATATGCCGGCAGTACTTCCTGAGGGATTAACAATTGGATGTATTCCAAAACGTGTGGATCCACGTGATGCGTTTATTTCCAAAAATGGTGAATCGTTTGATGAGTTACCAGAAGGAGCCGTTATCGGTACAAGCAGTTTACGTCGTAGTGCGCAGTTGTTAGCAGCGCGCCCGGATTTACAAATAAAATGGATTCGTGGAAATATTGATACAAGGCTTCGTAAGCTAAAAGAAGAAAATTACGATGCTATTATTTTAGCAGCAGCAGGACTAAAGCGAATGGGCTGGGCGGATGATGTGATTACAGGATACTTAGATGAAATGGTATGTGTACCAGCTGTTGGACAAGGTGCGTTATCCATTGAATGCCGAGAGGATGATGCTGATTTATTACAATTACTAAGTCATCTGAATGATAGTGTAACTGCGAAAACAGTTGAAGCAGAACGAGTATTTCTTCATAAGTTAGAAGGCGGCTGCCAAGTGCCGATTGCTGGATATGCAACGCTGAAAGAAGATGACCAAATTGAATTAACAGCTCTCGTTGGATCTGCAGATGGAACTGTCTTATTGAAAGAAGTTGTGATTGGTGAAAGTTCCCAAGGAGTTGGAGAACAAGCAGCAGACTTGTTAATCGGACAAGGAGCGAAGGAACTTATTGCTTTAGCAAATCAGGGGCAAAACTAGCACTATGACTTCTCTTTGTGGAAAAACAGTGCTAATTACGAGAGCTAAGCAACAGGCGAAGCAAATGAGTGTAGAAGTGCAAAAGCAGGGCGGAATTCCATTAGAAATTCCGCTTTTGCATATAACAGCAGCCGCGCATGAACAATTTCAACAAGTGCGTGATGAATTAATCACGTATGACTGGATTGTTTTCACAAGTAAAAATGGTGTGAATTTCTTTTTAGATGGTATGAAGCAACCGTTACCACATCCCCTTAAAATTGCTGCAGTTGGTGTGAAAACAAAGAAAGAATTAGAGAAACGCGGCTATACTGTCCATTTTGTACCAACAGCATTCGTAGCTGAAGCATTTGCGGAGGAATTTGTGAGTCATATAGGAAGCGGGACGCGTGTATTACTGCCAAAAGGAAATCTTGCAAGAGATGTGATACCGGATGCATTACGAGATCATGGTGCTATTGTACGTGAGCTTGTTGTATATGAAACTGCCGTCTATGTACAAAAGCGCGGGCAACTTATTGATGCACTGCAATCAAGAGGAATTGATGTGATTACCTTTACAAGTCCATCGACTGTGCAGAGTTTTATCGCATTGCTTGAGGGTGAAAACTGGAGAGAATGGATAAAAGAATGTACAATTGCTTGTATAGGCCCCGTTACAGAACGAGAAGCGCGTAAACATTTTCAAAATCTTCTCATTCCGAAAGAATATACAATTGAAGCTATGTTACAATGCATTTCAGAATATTATTATAAAAATGTATAATAAAGTGAAACTTTAAGAATTGGAGATGGAAAGTTATGAATCCTTTACAATTTAACCGTCATCGTCGTTTACGACAAAGTGCAAGTATGCGTGCTCTTGTGCGTGAAACACATTTACATACAGAAGATTTCATTTATCCAATTTTTGTTTTAGAAGGAGAAAACAAGCGTAATGAAGTTTCCTCTATGCCGGGTGTATATCAAATTTCTTTAGACCATCTGCAAGCAGAAATGCAAGAAGTTGTCGATTTAGGTATTCGTTCAGTCATCGTATTCGGTTTACCTGCTGAAAAAGATGAAGTTGGTTCTTCTGCGTATTGTGAACATGGTATTGTACAGCGAGCAATTATGCAAATTAAAGAGAAATTCCCAGAATTAGTTGTAATCGCAGATACATGTTTATGCCAATATACGAGTCATGGCCATTGCGGTGTAATTGAAAACGGAATTATTTTAAATGATGAATCGTTAGAGGTTCTTGCAAAAACAGCAGTAAGTCAAGCAAAAGCAGGTGCGGATATTATTGCACCATCTAATATGATGGATGGATTTGTAGCGGCTATTCGTCATGCGTTAGATGAAAACGGCTTTGCGCATATTCCAGTTATGTCATACGCAGTAAAATATGCGTCTGCCTTTTATGGGCCGTTTCGCGATGCTGCACATGGTGCGCCGCAATTTGGTGATCGTAAAACGTATCAAATGGACCCGGCGAATCGCTTAGAAGCGTTCCGCGAAGCTGAGTCAGATGTGATGGAAGGGGCAGACTTCTTAATTGTGAAGCCAGCACTTTCTTATTTAGATATTATTCGTGATGTGAAAAGTAACTTTAATCTTCCAGTTGTTGCGTATAATGTGAGTGGTGAATACTCAATGATTAAAGCGGCAGCGCAAAATGGCTGGATCAATGAAAAAGACATTGTTCTTGAAAAATTATTAAGTATGAAACGTGCCGGAGCAGACTTAATACTTACATATCATGCAAAAGATGCAGCGAGATGGTTACAAGAAGGGAGCGCACGATAATGAAAAGTTTTGATAAATCGATTGAAGCGTTTGAAACGGCAAAAGATTTAATGCCAGGCGGTGTAAATAGCCCAGTGCGTGCATTTAAATCTGTCGGTATGAATCCATTATTTATGGATCGTGGAAAAGGCTCTAAAGTTTATGATATTGATGGAAATGAATACATTGATTACGTATTGTCATGGGGCCCTCTTATTCATGGCCATTCCAACGACCGGGTTGTTGAGGCGTTAAAAGCGGTAGTAGAAAAAGGGACGAGCTTCGGTGCGCCAACAGAAATTGAAAATAAATTAGCGCAGCTTGTAATCGACCGTGTACCGTCTATTGAAATTGTACGTATGGTTAACTCTGGAACAGAAGCGACAATGAGTGCACTTCGATTAGCACGCGGTTACACAGGGCGTAATAAAATTTTGAAATTTGAAGGTTGCTATCATGGGCATGGCGATTCTCTTTTAATTAAAGCTGGTTCTGGCGTTGCTACGCTTGGTTTACCAGATAGCCCTGGTGTGCCAGAAGGTGTTGCGAAAAATACGATTACTGTTGCGTATAACGATTTAGAGAGTGTGAAATATGCTTTTGAACAGTTCGGTGATGATATTGCGTGCATCATTGTAGAGCCGGTAGCTGGAAATATGGGCGTTGTACCGCCGCTCCCAGGATTTTTACAAGGACTTCGTGATGTTACAACAGAATACGGTGCACTTCTTATTTTTGATGAAGTTATGACGGGCTTCCGCGTAGCTTATAATTGCGGGCAAGGATATTTTGGTGTAACACCTGATTTAACATGTTTAGGTAAAGTAATTGGCGGGGGACTTCCTGTTGGGGCTTATGGTGGTAAAGCTGAAATTATGAAGCAAGTAGCACCAAGTGGACCGATTTATCAAGCTGGTACACTATCTGGTAACCCATTAGCGATGACAGCTGGATATGAAACGCTTATCCAATTAACACCAGAAAGTTACAAAGAATTTGAACGTAAAGCGGAAATGCTTGAAAAAGGTTTACATGAAGCCGCGGTAAAATATGATATTCCACATTGTATTAATCGTGCTGGATCCATGGTTGGTATTTTCTTTACAAGCGAAAAAGTTACGAACTATGAAACGGCAAAAACATCTAATTTAGAATATTTTGCAGCATATTACCGTGAAATGGTAGAACAAGGTGTATTCTTACCACCTTCTCAGTTTGAAGGACTGTTCTTATCAACAGCACATAGTGATGCTGATATTGAAGCAACAATTGCTGCTGCAGAAATGGCTATGTCTAAATTAAAGGGATAATTTGTTAGCTCTTTTATTCTTTTAAATAGGTGGTACTAAAATCGCTCTCAAGTGAGAGCGATTTTTTTATTCATAAAGTCCCTATTCCTCACATAAATCTGTAATGACATATAGTTTGAGAGGGGGAATACGAAGTGGCAGCAGATCACCAAACTTCATTGCGGTTTTCGTTAAAAGAATCTGTCTGGTTTCAAAAAGGACAGGAAGTCAATGAGTTACTTTCTATTTCGTTAGATCCTGATGTTGTTATAGAAGAACGTGAGTATGAAATTGTTGTATGCGGACAGCTTGATTTAACAGGGGAATATATTGCTAAGGAAGAAACAGAGGTTTTCTCATTGCGAGAATTATCACCAGTCCGCACTATAGATTATGTGGAAACACGCGAAGATGGTATAAATGAATTAGTACATTCGTTTCCATTGGAGATTTCTATTCCAAGAGGACGCGTGAAGCAAGTCGAAGATTTATATGTGGATATTGAAGAATTTGATTATGAATTGTTGGACAATGGCTGTTTGCAGCTTTTAGCAGATATTTCAATTCATGGATTGTGTAATGAAGAGCGTGAAGAGGAAGAAATATACGAAGAGGAAGAAATACAAGAAGAGGAAGAGGGAGAAGGAGAAGAAATAAGAGAAGAGGACGAAGAAGAAGAAGCGGTAGAGACTGATGAGTGGGAAGATTATGCTTTTGAGCCATTTCAGTTAGAAGCTCGTCAAGAACCAGAACTTGATCTAGAAGAGGAAGCAGTCGAGGAAGAGGAGGAAAAACAAGAAGAAGTCGCACCGCAGCTGTTTTTTGGACGTAAGGAAACGAAAGTAAAACAGGAAGCTGCCAATGAAGAGGCGCAAGAAGAAATTTCATACTCACAGCGAGATGAAAATGCGTTATATTTAACAAAATTATTTGCAAAGCAGCCGGAAGATGAATTTACAAAGCTGCGATTGTACTTTGTACAAGAAGGCGATACGATTGAATCCGTTGCAGAGCGCTATGATACTTCCGTACAACATTTACACCGTGTAAATCAAACGGATGATATTTATTTAACAGCAGGACAAATTTTGTATATACCAGTGCCAAAAGTGAAAACAAAGTGAGTGAAGAGAAATCTTCCTCACCTCTTTTCTTTTTTATCCCGCTATTTTTGGGCAGTAAAATCCCCACCTCAAGGTTCAGAGAGAAGCGAAGGAGATACGCGGGAGATAACTGTCCGTAAAAGCCCGATTAGTTCAACTAATCATCAGTGGGGGATGAAGCCCCCGCTGATGGAAGTTTCACTTTATGCTCTTGGAGAAAGGGTCGTTGTTCGTATGGACATGGAATTGCGAGACCGTTATGCTTCTATTTTGCAGCTATATCAATTAGCTCCTGAACATATTGAGGAATATGGGAATGTAACAAAAATTTATACGAACCAAGGTCCATATGCGTTAAAAAAATTACCATCTCGGAAATTAGAACGAAGTAATCTTATGTATCATGTTCAATTTTTACGGGAAAAGGGCTTTACGAATTTTGCACCGATTTATCATGCGAAAGATGGAAGTCACGTGTTAAATGCTGGTGAACATAGTTATTATTTAATGCCTTGGCTAGGAAGTGCAGAAGGACAAGGTGAAGAGAATGATCAGTATCATAAAATGTTTCAAACACTTGCCTTGATGCACAAAAAAACGGTGCGAGAGGAAGAATTGAAGGAAGAAGCGCTTCAAGAACATTTTGATACTATTTCAAACCGCTGGGAACAAGATGGGGTCTTATTAGAGCAGTTTTTAGTTGAATCTGAAGCAAAGTGGTATATGTCTCCGTTTGAATTGCAGTATTGTACGTACTTTCATCAAGCGCTGCGTGCTCATGAATTTGCGAAGAAACAGTTTACAGAATGGCATGAAGCGATGAAAGAAAAAGAAAAAACACGTATTTCATGTATTCATGGCAATATTTCCATGAATCACTTTTTATTTGACTATCAGCGGAACGGCTATTTTATTAGTTTAGAAGATGCGCAGTTTGCTACCCCAGTTCAAGATATCGTTCAGTTTTATTCACGTTCCTTTAACACATATCCAATTGCAAGAAATGATCGATATGAATGGTACCAAATCTATCAAAAGAATTTTACGTTTACAAAGGAAGAAAAGTTACTTATGTTTGCATATTTAGCTTATCCAAAAACATTTATAAAGCAAGTGCATTCATATACAAATGCTCGAAATGCCCGTAATGAAACAAAGGAGCTAAATGATGTGAAAATGCTTCAACAAGCGCATTGGCTTATAAGTAATATTGAGTATTTTGTTGCACAGCTTCAAGCTGCTGAGCAACAAGCGCAGTGAAATTGGCTGAAGGATTTGGAATAAAGTAAAACTTCCATCAGTGGGGTCTTGCTGCCCGCGAATAGCGGGATAAAATTAGCCGTAACCTCAAGAAGAGGTTACGGCTGAAAATGTAAGCGAATCGTTACTGCTATGAAAATAACAAGTATGACGAAATCTAAAAACGTAGGCAGAAGTAAAGTGCGAATGCCTTGGAAAATCGTGAGCGGGATTGCAAAGTCAGCAAACATCGTTTGTAAATTTCTTAGCCATGAAGGGGCTGAAAAGTTGTACGTGCGTCGAAAGCGTCGCATAATGGTCCTCCGTATTAGAAACTCCTCTAGTATGGAATTATAAGAGAAGAATAAATGTGATATTACATTATGCAGGATAAGCGTCTAATGTGCTTGTGCTGCACTTTTTTCATTTTCTTTGCATATGTGATAAAAAACTTGGTTAAGCTGATTGAAAATAGAACGTAATAATTGTAGATGTAAGTCGAAAAAAATTTTTATCTTGACGAATGTAGTTTCGTTTTTTACACTATTGTATATAATAAATAGCAATCATATAAATGCGTTGAAGGGGAAGAGTATAACATTAAACGTCTGCAGAGAGGAGAATTATTAGCTGTGAGATTCTCTAGATAGTCATGTTAGAAGGTAGCCCTGGAGCATCTTTTCTGAACGGAGTCATTCTTATTAGGAAAAGACGGATCTGTCCGTTATCAAATTAAGAGTATAAGCAAATTTTGAATTTGTTTGTAAATAAAGGTGGTACCACGATGTCCCTCGTCCTTTTTGGATGAGGGACATTTTTTATTTTGAAGGAGGGAAAATAATGTCAAACACGGAAAAAAATTTACCAACTAAATATGATCACATGTCCGTTGAAGAAGGCCGTTATAAATGGTGGCTTGACGGCAAATATTTCGAAGCAAAAGGAGATGCGGAAAAACAACCGTATACAATTGTAATCCCGCCTCCAAACGTAACAGGTAAACTACATCTAGGTCACGCTTGGGATACAACGCTTCAAGATATTTTAACTCGTACAAAGCGTATGCAAGGTTACGATGTATTATACCTTCCTGGTATGGACCATGCAGGTATTGCAACGCAAGCAAAAGTAGAAGCGAAACTTCGTGAAGAAGGTATTTCACGTTATGATCTTGGCCGTGAGAAATTCCTTGAAAAAGCATGGGAATGGAAAGAGGAGTATGCTTCTCACATTCGTCAGCAATGGGGGAAAGTTGGTTTAGGATTAGATTACTCTCGTGAGCGCTTTACATTAGATGAAGGTTTATCTGATGCGGTTAATAAAGTATTCGTTCAATTGTACGAAAAAGGTTTAATTTACCGCGGTGAATATATTATTAACTGGGACCCAGCAACGCGCACTGCCCTTTCTGACATTGAAGTAATTCATAAAGATGTTCAAGGTGCATTCTACCATATGAACTATCCGTTAACAGACGGTTCTGGTCACATTCGTCTTGCAACAACTCGTCCGGAAACAATGCTTGGTGATACAGCTGTAGCTGTTCATCCAGAAGATGATCGTTACAAACACTTAATCGGAAAAACAGTTACACTTCCAATCGTAGGCCGTGAAATTCCAATTATTGCTGACGAGTACGTAGAAAAAGATTTCGGTACAGGTGTTGTAAAAATTACACCAGCTCATGATCCGAATGACTTTGAAGTAGGTAACCGCCATGACTTACCACGCATTCTAGTAATGAATGAAGATGGTACAATGAATGAAAAAGCTGGTAAATATAACGGTATGGATCGCTTTGAATGCCGTAAGCAATTAGTAAAAGACTTGCAAGAAGCAGGTGTACTAGTAGAAATCGAGCCTCATATGCATGCAGTTGGTCATAGTGAGCGCAGCGGAGCAGTTGTTGAGCCTTATTTATCAACACAATGGTTCGTAAAAATGGCACCACTTGCAGAAGAAGCAGTTGCATTACAACAAAAAGAAGAAAAAGTAACGTTTGTACCAGAGCGTTTCGAGAACACATACTTACGCTGGATGGAAAATATTCATGACTGGTGTATTTCTCGTCAATTATGGTGGGGACACCGCATCCCAGCTTGGTATCATAAAGAAACTGGTGAAGTATACGTAGGTACAGAAGCACCAGCAGATATCGAAAACTGGAACCAAGACAATGACGTACTTGATACATGGTTTAGTTCAGCATTATGGCCGTTCTCAACACTTGGTTGGCCAAATGAAGATGCTGAAGACTTCAAGCGTTACTATTCAACAGACGTTCTTGTAACTGGCTATGATATTATCTTCTTCTGGGTATCTCGTATGATTTTCCAAGGTTTAGAGTTTACAGGAGAGCGTCCATTTAAAGACGTATTAATTCACGGTCTTGTTCGTGACGAGCAAGGACGTAAAATGAGTAAGTCTCTTGGTAACGGTATTGATCCAATGGATGTTATCGAGAAGTATGGTGCAGATGCAATGCGCTTCTTCTTATCAACAGGAGGTGCACCAGGTCAAGATTTACGCTTCAGCATGGAGAAAGTAGAATCGACTTGGAACTTCATTAATAAAATTTGGAATGCGTCTCGTTTCGTATTAATGAACATGGAAGACATGAAATATGAAGATATCGATTTAACTGGTGAAAAATCAGTTGCAGATAAGTGGATTTTAACTCGTTTAAATGAAACAATTGAAAGTGTAACACGTAATATTGATAAGTATGAACTAGGTGAAGTTGGCCGTGCATTATACAACTTCATTTGGGATGATTTCTGTGACTGGTACATTGAAATGGCGAAGCTTCCACTATACGGTGAAGATGAAGCGGCGAAGAAAACAACTCGTTCTGTTTTAGCATATGTACTTGATCAAACGATGCGCCTATTGCATCCATTCATGCCATTCGTAACAGAAACGATTTGGCAGCACTTACCTCATGAAGGTGAATCTATTACAGTAGCAGCATGGCCGACAGTTCGTGAAGATTTACAAGACAAAGAAGCAGCAGCAGAAATGCACCTTCTAGTTGATATCATTCGCTCTGTTCGTAACATTCGTGCCGAAGTAAATACGCCAATGAGCAAAAAAGTTCAATTGCAAATTAAAGCAAAAGACGAAGCAGTACTAGCGCAGCTTACGAAAAATAGCTCTTACATCGAACGTTTCTGTAATCCAAGTGAATTAACAATTCAAACGGATTTACAAGCACCGGAAAAAGCGATGACTGCAATCGTATCAGGTGCAGAGTTATTCTTACCATTAGCTGACCTTATTAACCTTGAAGAAGAAAAAGCACGTCTTGAAAAAGAACTTGAGAAGTTTGACAAAGAAGTAGAGCGTGTACAAAAGAAACTTTCAAATCAAGGATTCGTAGCAAAAGCTCCAGCAGCGGTTATTGAGGGAGAACGCGCAAAAGAGCAAGATTACCTAGAAAAACGCGAAGCAGTTCGCCAACGTTTAGCTGATCTTCAAAAATAAAGTCATTCGAAAGAGACTCACTATATTGGTGAGTCTCTTTTATTTGCGTATAATAGAGCTGAGACAATCTGTTGTCTTGGTTCGTTTTTTTGTTGATTTGAAAGGGGAATAGCATACATGATACATACATATGAGGAAGCAATTGACTGGATTCATAGTCGTTTAAAATTTGGCATTAAGCCTGGATTAGAACGCATGCAATGGATGTTAGGGGAACTTGGAAATCCAGAACGTCATATAAAATGTGTTCATCTTGCAGGGACGAATGGGAAAGGTTCTACCTTAACATATATGCGTTATATGTTACAGGCGGCAGAGTATAAAGTGGGAACATTTACTTCACCGTATATCGAAACGTTTAATGAACGGATTAGCACGAATGGAATGCCAATTACAGATCAAGAAATTGCAGATCTCGTAAATATAGTCAAACCTATTGTGGAGAATTTAGATAAAACGGATTTAGGCGAAACGACAGAATTTGAAATCATTACTGTTATGGCGCTTTATTATTTTGGAAAGATAAATCCGTGTGACATCGTTTTATTTGAGACAGGTCTTGGAGGGCGTTTTGATTCAACAAATGTTATTCACCCTGTACTTAGTATCATTACAAATATTGGTCATGATCATATGCATATTTTAGGAGATACGCTAGAAGATATCGCATTTGAAAAAGCGGGAATTATTAAATCAGGTGTTCCTGTTATAACAGGTGTGCAGCAAGGCGGCGCGTTAGAAGTAATCCGTACTATCACGAATGAAAAACGTTCTAACATATATGAACTTGGGAATCAATTTAAAGTGGAACATCTTTCTGCAGATAAGCAAGGTGAACAATTTACATTCTCGTCTCCATTCCATACATATGAAGACCTTCTCATTTCCATGAAAGGCCAGCATCAAGTGCAAAATGCTGCACTTGCGCTTATGGCGATTACGTACTTAAAAGTGTATCAGGCGTTCTTAATTGATGAGGAGCATATTCGAAAAGGATTAGCTGAGGCATACTGGATTGGACGTTTTGAACAACTATCTACTCACCCACATGTCATTATTGATGGCGCTCACAATCCAGAAGGAGTGCATAGCCTTGTAGAAACTGTTCGTGCCCACTATAGTGAAAAGCGAATTATTGTTTTATTTACAGCGCTTGGGGATAAACAATTGGATGAAATGGTTGGACAGCTAGAAACAATTGCAGATGAAATGATCTTTACGACGTTTACGTTTGATCGTGCAATTTCAGCTGAAGCTCTTGCTGCTTATTCAAAACGAGAATCGAAACATATTTTTGAGAATTGGCAGGAAGCGATTGATACAACAATAGCTTCTCTGCAAGAAGATGATGTTTTCTTACTAACAGGTTCTCTTTATTTCATATCAGAAGCTCGTAAATACGTTATTCAAAAAACTAGACAGAAATAAACTGTCTAGTTTTTTAGTTCTACAAATAAAGACGTAAGCATACATATAAGATAACAATATAGGATAATTTGACGAATCTCTTTGACAAATATCTCGTTCTTTTTTGAAACGAGTATGATACGATGCTGGCAATGATAAGAAGTAAGGAGTGGGGGTATGGACAAGCAATCGCGAACAATTTCAATTAAAGTGAATGGAACGGAAGCAAATTATGTAGAAAAGAAAGAACATGAGCAAAAGAAAGAAGAGTTTGAGTGGATGCTGCCAGAGAATACAGTGACAAATAATGTTGTGCCGTTTCAAAAAAATGTATTATCTTCCATGCAAAAAGGGAAAAAAGGATGGAGTAATACCTTCATTTTGACAGTATCCACAGCGATTGTAATTGGGACAGGATTTGGAATGGGAATGCTCCACCTGTTAACAGGTCAAGAAACAGTTCGTGAAACTACAGCCCCAGTAGCGAATGTTACAGAGGAAAATGAAACAAAACAATCAACAAATGAGAAAAAAGAAGAAAAGAAAGCATCAGCAGCTTTATCACCGCTTACTATTTATTTTGTGCAGGGCGGGGTATTTTCTACGAAAGAAAAGGGACAGGCATCTTTAAAGGAGTTACAAGAAAAAGGGATCCCTGGAGCAGTTATGCAGTCAGGAGATAAATATTTACTCGTTCTTGGAATGGCACATGATGAACAATCTGTTATGCAGATGATGGAGCAATATAAACAAAAAGATATATCAGTGATGAAAAAGAAATGGGAGATTGCGGATCAAGCACTTCTAAAACAGGACCAAGACTACGGATCGTTTTTTGAAAAGCTACAATCATTGTATGGGAAATTGCTGCAACAAGCAGCTGCGATGCAGTCTGGGAATAAAATAAATAAAACAAATATAGAACAAATTGAAAATGAGTGGAAGGCAATAAAAAAAGAGGAAACGGCATTGAAGCGGGATGATATAAAAAAAATGTTTACGTATGCATCAGTGGCTGTGCAGACAATACAAGAGGGAAAACAAGATGTGACAACAATGACAAAATTGCAGCAAGTTTTAGTAGATAGCTTTCTTTCTTATGAAAAAATAGTTTCGCAAAAAACAAAAACGTATAATAATTAGATAAGGTTTAACTCATTATCCCGCTATTTGCGGGCAGTAAGACCCTCACCTCAAGATTCAGAGAGAAGCGAAGAAGATAGGTGGGGGATGAAAAAATCCCCCACCTATGGAAGTTTCACTTTATCAGAAGATGGTTTTATTTTTTCTTATCATCTGTTTGAGTCGAAGAAAGGGAAGGAGAGTTTAAGCTTCTTTCCTTTCTTTTATATTTTTTTTAAGAAAAACGATATTTTCAAAATTTGAGGAGAATATATACATTTAGTATGGTTATGTTGTATCTTCCTGCTAATTTGGAAAACGAAAGGAGAACGTATGAATAAACTTATTTTAGCGTCCGGTTCACCGCGACGTAAAGAATTACTTGAGCTAGTAGATGTGCCGTTTGACGTTGTAGTTAGCGATGTAGAAGAAATAATTGGAGCATATTCATCACCGCATGATATCGTGATGTCGCTTGCATTGCAAAAAGCATCTGCTGTAGCAAAGAATTACGAAGACTGTGTTGTACTTGGTGCTGATACAATTGTTACGTACGAGTCGCGTATTTTGGGAAAACCAGTAGATGAGAATGAAGCGAAAGAAATGCTGCAGCTTTTATCAGGGAAAACACATGAAGTCTATACAGGAGTCGCTCTTATTTTAAAAGAAAAAACAGTGACATTTTATGAGCGTGCAGAAGTAACGTTTTGGGAATTAACAGAAGAAGAAATTAAGGCATATGTACGAACGAAAGAGCCACTTGATAAAGCTGGTAGCTATGGTATACAAGGAAAAGGCGCTATTTTTGTTCATCATATACAAGGTGATTATTATGCGATTGTCGGCCTGCCAATTGCACGTGTTGTGCGTGAATTAAAACAATTTAATATATAAAGGAGGCTGAGGTATGAGCTGCATTCGTGACGTTGTGAAAGAAGATCAACCACGGGAACGTTTATTGCTAGAAGGAGCAAGCAGCTTATCAAACACAGAACTTCTCGCTATATTACTTCGAACGGGTTCAAAAGAGGAGTCGGTTTTAACATTAGCGAATCGAATTTTGCATCATTTTGATGGATTACGAATGTTAAAAGATGCAACAATCGAAGAAATGACAAGCATTCACGGCGTTGGGATGGCAAAAGCATCCCAACTTATTGCTGCTTTTGAACTTGGACGAAGAATGGTACGATTAGAGTATCAGAATAGATATAACATTCGTAATCCAGAAGATTGCGCACGCTACATGATGGAGGAGATGCGTTTTTTACAACAAGAACATTTTGTGTGTCTATATTTAAATACGAAAAATCAAGTGATGCATCGGCAAACGGTATTTATTGGAAGTTTGAATGCCTCAATTGTGCATCCGCGCGAGGTTTTCAAGGAAGCTTTCCGCCGCGCTGCTGCCTCTATTATATGCCTTCATAATCATCCTTCAGGCGATCCTGCACCAAGCCGAGAAGATATTGAAGTAACGAAACGACTTGTAGAATGCGGGAAGATTATCGGGATTGAAATTCTCGATCATATTATTATTGGTGACCATAAATTTGTTAGTTTAAAAGATAAAGGTCATATTTAAGACTATTTTTTTTCTTTATTTTGTTTTATAATGTGAGTTATGGGTTTTTTGTAGGCTTTCGTCTACACTATAACAAAGAACATGTAAAAACGTTATGTTTTATATAAATATAATAGTATTTAAAAGAACAAATAAAGTACTTTTGTTAAATTAGAAAGGAAGATACATGATATGTTTGGAATTGGTGGTTTTACTCGTGACCTTGGAATAGACTTAGGAACAGCGAATACGCTTGTATACGTAAAAGGGAAAGGTGTCGTTGTACGCGAGCCATCTGTTGTGGCTTTGCAAACAGATACAAAACAAATTGTTGCAGTTGGTAACGATGCAAAACAAATGATTGGTCGTACACCTGGAAATGTTGTAGCACTTCGTCCGATGAAAGACGGTGTTATCGCTGATTATGAAACAACAGCAACAATGATGAAATATTATATTCAACAAGCACAAAAATCAAACGGCTTCTTCTCTCGCAAGCCTTATGTAATGGTATGTGTGCCATCTGGTATTACAGCTGTTGAAAAACGTGCAGTAATTGATGCGACTCGTCAAGCAGGCGCACGTGATGCATATCCAATTGAAGAGCCATTTGCAGCAGCAATTGGTGCGAACTTACCTGTTTGGGAACCAACAGGAAGTATGGTTGTTGATATTGGTGGTGGTACAACAGAAGTTGCAATTATCTCGCTAGGTGGTATTGTAACAAGCCAATCTGTTCGTGTTGCTGGTGATGAAATGGATGATGCAATTATTCAATATGTTAAGAAAAGCTACAACGTAATGATTGGGGAACGAACAGCAGAAGCATTAAAATTAGAAATCGGCTCTGCTGGTGAAGTAGAAGATGTTGAACCAATGGACATTCGCGGTCGTGACTTAGTGACAGGATTACCAAAAACGGTATCAATTCGCCCAGAAGAAATTGCATCAGCTTTAAAAGATACAGTAGATGCGATTCTTGAGTCTGTGAAAAATACATTAGAAAAAACTCCGCCAGAATTAGCGGCAGATATTATGGACCGCGGAATTGTTTTAACAGGTGGTGGTGCTTTGCTTCGTAACTTAGATAAAGTAATTAGCGAAGAAACAAATATGCCAGTTCTTGTTGCAGAAAATCCATTAGATTGCGTAGCAATTGGAACAGGTAAAGCGTTAGACAACATCCATCTTTTCAAAACTGCTCGATAAAATCCATTATTTCAGCATAAAAATTAGTAAATTTAAGAGGGTGTGAACGTGCCACAGTTTTTCTTAAACAAAAGATTAATTGTTTTGTTAGTTAGTATTATTCTTCTCGTGGCATTGATCGGAATCTCATTGAAAGAACGGAAAAATTTAACATGGCCAGAGCAGTTTGTAAAAGATACCGTAGGAGTTGTAGAACGTGTATTTCAAAAGCCAGCGAACTATGTTGCCGGATTCTTTGAGAACGTAGAAGATGTAAAGCGCACGTATGAAGAAAATAAAGAATTAAAAGCAAACTTGGACAAGTATGCAGAATTGTCCGTAAAGGTGAAAGACTTAGAGAAAGAAAATGCAGAGCTTCGTGAAATTGTTGGAAAAAAAGATTCGCTTCGTGATTATAATCCAATTCAAGCAACTGTCATTTCTCGCAATCCAGATAAATGGTATGACCTAATTGCAATTGATAAAGGGGCACAACAAGGTATTCAAAAAGATGCGGCTGTTATTACATCAAAAGGTTTAGTCGGAAAAGTAAAAAGCGTTTCACAATTCACTTCAACAGTTGAGTTAGTAAGCTCATTAAATAGAACAAATCGTATTTCAGCTGTTGTACAAGGGGATAAACGCGTTTTCGGGTTAATTGAAGGATACGATAAAGAGAAGCAACAGCTTATCTTTACAAAAATCCCATCTGGTGTACCAGTAGAGAAGGATCAAATGGTTGTAACTTCTGGCTACGGTGGGGTGTTCCCGGAAGGACTGGTTATTGGACAAATCGTCGATGTGACATCAGATGAATACGGATTAACACAAACAGCTTATGTAAAACCTGCGGCGGATTTAAATGATGTAGATAATGTTATGGTCGCACAACGAGTTATGCCGTCAGTGGATCTAGGGAAATAGGAGGGGGAAGAGATGGAGATTATAAAAAAAGCAATTCTTCCTCTTCTACTTCTTTTCGTATTTGTACTTGAGAATATGTTTTCCACCATTGTGCCAACAAGTCTTTTTTGGAAGAATACAATTGCAGCTCCGCATTTTTTTCTGATTGTTTTATGCTTTGTTACAATTTACTTTAATTCTGTACAAGGTATTTACTATGGACTATTATTTGGATTTTTGTTTGATATGGTGCATACAGAGCTAGTTGGTGTGTATATATTTGCTTATCCGATTTTAGCTTATCTTGTATATCATGCAATGCGAATTTTACAACTTAACCTTTTTATTGTGTTCTGTATTGTATTAGCGAGCATCGCCGCGCTGGAATATTATGTGTATGGATTTTTGACGCTAATTGGTCGTGTTCATATGCCAGCGCATATCTTTTTCACAGATCGTCTTCTTCCAACGTTGTTATTAAACGGAATTTTTTTACTACTGTTTTGTTTCCCACTGAGACGATATATTTTACGTCTTTCAGAAGCCATGGAAGAAAAAGAAAAAAGGATTTTCTGATTTTATGTCGAATTGAATCGGTGGGGTGAGCATTGGTGACAGAAAAAAAGCAACAATATGTGACTATAAAAGGAACGAAAGATGGTTTAGCATTACATCTTGATGATTCCTGTTCATTTCGCGAATTGCTGCAAGAACTTGACGAAAAGCTTTCAACCCATTATTACGAGGGGGATGGACGCTCGTTAATTGAAGTACAGGTCAAAGTTGGGAATCGTTATGTGACAGAAGGACAGCAGGAAGAAT
Organism: Bacillus rhizoplanae; assembly: GCF_917563915.1. GTDB lineage: Bacteria > Bacillota > Bacilli > Bacillales > Bacillaceae_G > Bacillus_A > Bacillus_A rhizoplanae. Next base: position 331,009 of record NZ_CAKJTI010000002.1, read on the forward strand.
TGCGTACATTAATTCGCAATAAAAAGAATTTAGTTGTAGATTCTATTGAGAGTGATGTTGTAACGAAAGAACAAGCATTGGCATGGAAAGAAGAAACAGAAATTGTTTCTGTTTCAAAGATTGTTCGTTCAGGTCAAATATTGCATGTAAAAGGCGATTTATTATTAATTGGAGATGTAAATCCAGGCGGGACGGTTATCGCTGGAGGAAATATTTTTATTATTGGAGCATTACGAGGTATTGCACATGCTGGATATTATGGGGATGCAGAAGCTGTTATTACAGCTTCTGTTATGAATCCAATGCAGCTTCGGATTAGCGACGTAACAACGCGCGCTCCTGAAGAGAAAGAAGACGGGGCGGAAGGGGCAGAATGTGCCTACATTAATGAGAACAATTACATTGTTGTCGATCGCATTCAACTTCTCACTCATCTTAGACCTAATTTAACAAGGTTAGAAAGGGGAATTGTATAGCTGTGGGAGAGGCAATAGTTATTACATCTGGAAAAGGCGGAGTAGGAAAAACTACAACGTCTGCAAACATTGGAACAGCCTTGGCGTTATCTGGGAAAAAAATATGTTTAATTGATACAGATATCGGTCTGCGAAATTTAGACGTAGTAATGGGGCTGGAAAACCGCATTATATATGATCTTGTTGATGTTGTTGAAGGGCGTTGTCGTTTACCCCAAGCTCTTATTAGAGATAAGCGTTTTGATGAACTCTATTTATTACCTGCAGCGCAAACGAGCGACAAATCAGCGGTAACACCTGAACAAATGGAAGAATTAATACAGCAATTACGTCAAGACTATGACTACATATTAATTGACTGCCCAGCTGGCATTGAACAAGGTTTTAAAAATGCTGTGGCAGGTGCCGATAAAGCGATTGTTGTTACAACACCAGAGGTATCTTCAATGCGTGATGCCGATCGGATTATCGGACTATTGGAAAAAGAAGATATCGAGCCACCGAAGTTAATTATTAACCGTGTGCGTAGTCATATGCTACATGAACAGGATATGTTGGATGTAGATGAAATTGTGCGTACTCTTTCAATCGAGTTACTCGGTGTTGTAGAAGATGATGATGCAGTTATTCGAGCAACGAATACAGGAGAGCCTGTAGCATTGCAACCAAATGGAAAAGCATCAATTGCTTATCGAAATATTGCAAGACGTTTACTTGGGGAAAATGTACCATTACAGCCGCTTGAAAATGAAAAAGAATCGGTCTTCACGAAAATGAAAAAATTCTTCGGAATACGTTAAGAGCACTTCGCATATATGCGGAGTGCTTTCTTTTTGTCCCGCTATTTTTGGGCAGTCTCCACCTCAAGATTTAGAGAGAAGCGAGGAAGAAAAGAGGGGGACAACTGCTGTGTGCCCGATTGGTTCAACTAACCATCAGTAGGGGATGAAAAAAACCCCACTGATGGAAGTTTCACTTCATTCCCATGAATATCTTCCCCGGACAACTCATACATATGTACAAATTGATTGAAAGAGGAAGGGGACAGAATGAGAAATAAACGAGTAGAAGAAATTAAAAAACGCATTGCTAAGAGGAAAGCACAGCAGGAAAGAAAAGAAGAAGATGAGTTATTTTCATATGAAGAGCAAGGGTATACACCGCTTCTTATTGAAGAAGGAGAAGAAACACACCCGATTTTTCGAAAAGAGGTATTTCTCTTTAAGTTACTACTATCTGCAATTCTTGTTCTTGCCGTAGCGATCTTATTTAAAAATACAACGAGTTCTCTTGAAGGAACGCGTACAACTGTCAAACAAGCGATGGAAAAAGAATTTCAGTTTGCATCTGTTTCTAAGTGGTATGAATCGCAATTTGGAAAGCCTCTGTCTTTTTTACCTTCTAGTGAAAAGAAAACGGTTCAGAAAGAAAAGGATTATGCTGTTCCTGCCTCAGGGAAAGTGATGCAAAGTTTTCACGCAAACGGACAAGGTGTATTTGTACAAACAGCAGCAAATGCAATTGTGGAATCAGTGAATGAGGGAATTGTTGTTTTTGTTGGTCAAAAAGAAGAATTTGGAAATATCGTTCAAGTTCAACACGCAGATGGTACGGAATCATGGTATGGAAATTTAGGAGAAACATCAGTTAAGTTATATGATTATGTAGCGAAAAAACAAAAAATTGGAACAGTTGCGAATGAAACAACTGGGAAAAATGGGAAATTTTATTTTGCTTTTAAAAAGAATGAAAAATTTATTGATCCAATTCAGGTGATTTCATTTGAGTAAATACAGTGAGGTTTTATCAAAAATTACCATTCATCCATTGTTTTGGGGAATTATGGCGATTGCAATTTTTACAGCTCGTTTTAAAGAATTATTAATTTTATTTTTCATTGTCTTTATTCATGAGTTAGGTCATGCGATAGCGGCGGCCCATTATAAATGGCGTATTAAACAAATTCAGTTATTGCCATTTGGCGGGGTGGCTGAGCTTGATGAGCATGGAAATAAGCCGTTAAAAGAAGAATTGATTGTCATTATAGCGGGGCCTATTCAACATGTATGGATGTTAGCCGCTGCTTATTTGTTGTATAAAGTAGGTTGGATGGGAGAAGACTTCTATCATTTTTTTATGTGGAATAACATGATTATTTTGTGCTTCAATTTATTGCCGATTTGGCCTCTTGATGGAGGGAAGATTGTGCTGAATATATTGTCATATCGCTTTCCATTTTTACAGGCACATAACATCATGATGAAAATATCAATTGCTTGTTTTAGTGCTGTATTAGGACTGCAACTTTTCTGGAATAGCAAGAATGTAATGATGTGGACATTACTTCTTTTTTTAGTATTCTCTTTATTTCAAGAATGGAAACAACGCCGTTATGCATTTATGAGATTCTTATTAGAGCGCTACTACGGGAAAAAACGAGAAATTGCAAAAGTTACAGCTATTACAGTTGAAAAAGAAACGAGTCTATATCATATTTTCACACAGTTTCGAAGAGGATATAAACATTCGATTATCATACAAGCAGATCATAAAAATCAATATACACTAGATGAAAATGAATTGCTTTACGCATATTTTACAGAAAAAAGAACAACATCATCTATAGAAGAGTTAATTGGTTAGTGTTGACGATAACACTAACCTTTTATTATGGTATAAAAAAAGGATAAAGAGAGGAATATACTTTGAAGAAGTTATACATAAACTACATCGGTTCGGAAAAACGAGTTGCTGTTGAAGAAGAGAAAGAGATTGTAGAACTTTTATGGCAACGAAATGAACAAGAACAAATTGTTGGAAATATATATATTGGGCGTGTTATGCGAACGATAGCTGGTATGAATGCTGCCTTTGTTAATATTGGTTTGGAGAAGCAGGCTTATTTGTCGTATGAAAACGTGCCATCATCTACGCGGTTACATGAAGGACAAGCGCTTCTCGTGCAGGTTGTGAAAGAAGCAATTGATACGAAAGGGCCAAAAATAACAGCGAATATAGAATTTACCGGGAAATATGTCGTGTATATGCCCTATGACACAGTTTTTGCCGTTTCCCGGAAAATAAAAGATACGAAGAAACGAGAACAACTTCTTGCGCTTGAAGAAAAAGGAGGATTTATTTTCCGTTCTGCATGTGAGAAAGTGCAAATAGAAGAAGTACAGGCGGAGATGCGCCATCTCCAATCTCAATTTGAACTTGTGAAAAAGCAAGAACAAAAAGGAAAAGCACCGCTTCTTGTTCATTCTCCTTCTAGTTTTTTAGATCGTATCCTTCAAGAGATACCAGTAGAGACTGTTTCAGAAGTGATTGTAGATCAGCGCAGTATGATACAAGAATTCGAAGAGAAAATAGGTGCGGAGAAAGTCACTCTTTTTAATGAGAAGACACCCTTATTTTCCCGCTATGGAATTGATCGTGAAATTGAAAAAGCACTGCAAAAGGTTGTGTGGCTTCCAAATGGAGCCTATTTACTCATTGAACAAATGGAAACGATGACTGTAATCGATGTGAATACGGGTAAATTCACTGGGAAACAGAATTTACAAGATACAGTACTGCGTACAAATGAAATGGCAGCGAAAGAAATTGCACGGCAACTGCGACTTCGCGATATTGGCGGGATGATTTTAATAGATTTTATTAATATGAAGCGCCGCGAAGAAAAAGAAAAAATAAGAGAAATCGTAAAGTCACACTTAGAAAAAGACCATACTTATACGAGAGTATTGGGATTTACAGAGCTTGGTATTTTAGAAATGACACGAAAACGAAAAAAACAATCGCTTCGTGATGTGTTATTAGCAGATTGTACGATTTGTCAAAATAGCGGTTATGTTTTATCGCATGAAACAGTAGCATACGAGCTAGAGAGAGAACTGATTGCTTATAATGGAACAGATGACGAAGCCGTTCTTATCGCTGCTCATCCTAATGTACAAAAAATCTTTTTTGAGAAGGAATTGCAACGTAATGTATCGTTTCAAATTTATTTTATTGATGAAGAAGCAGTGCGTTACACAATTCAACGCTTTGGAACACAGGAAGAGATACGTGCACGGAAAAAATAGTTAGTAGAACATTCATTGACAATAGGCGGTGTTTCGTGATAACATCTCTATGTTATAGTTTATAGCACCTAAACGGCTATATGCTACAACCGCACAGGACAGGTTACAAAATGACATTGTATGTCTACCTCGTTTTGGCGAGTCTTAGTAATTATGAGGAGGTGCAATTATGTACGCAATTATCGAAACAGGTGGAAAACAAATTAAAGTTGAAGCTGGTCAAGCAATCTACGTAGAGAAATTAGACGTAGAAGCTGGTGAAACTGTTACTTTTGACAAAGTTCTTTTCGTTGGTGGCGAAGCTGTTAAAGTTGGTAGCCCAGTTGTAGCAGGTGCAACGGTTACTGCGAAAGTTGAAAAACAAGGTCGCGCTAAGAAAATCATCGTTTTCAAATACAAAGCGAAAAAGAACAATCGTAAAAAACAAGGTCATCGTCAACCATACACGAAATTAGTGATTGAAGCAATCAACGCTTAATTCGGGTTGTCATGATTAAAATTACGATTAACCGCACGAAATTAGGAAGTATCCAATCATTTAAAATGACCGGACATGCCAATTTTGCGCCGCATGGACAAGATCTTGTCTGTGCTGGAACGACGGCGGTTGTGTTTGGTGTGATAAATGCTGTGGAATCACTTTGTAATGTGCAAGCAACTATTGAACTTGGAAAAGATGGCGGATTCTTGATGTATGAATTGCCTAGTGATCTAGATGATTCTACAAGGGAAAAAGCTTGTTTTCTATTAGAGGGCATGGTTGTTTCGCTTAAGACGATCGAACTTGATTACGGAAAATATATCCGATTAATAGAAAAAGTGCAGGAGGTGTAACGTATGTTAAGATTAGATCTTCAGTTTTTCGCATCTAAGAAAGGTGTGGGTAGTACAAAGAACGGTCGTGACTCTCAGTCAAAACGTCTTGGTGCTAAACGCGCAGATGGTCAAATGGTTTCAGGTGGTTCAATTCTTTACCGTCAACGCGGTACAAAAATTTATCCAGGTGTTAACGTTGGTCGTGGTGGCGATGACACATTATACGCGAAAGTTGACGGCGTAGTACGCTTCGAGCGTCTTGGCCGTGACCGCAAACAAGTGAGCGTATATCCTGTTGCTCAAGAAGCATAAGAAACTCACGGAAAGCTCTAACCTGGGTGCAGGTTAGAGTTTTTCTATATTAAGGGGTATATGGATGAAGGAAAAATGGACAATTATAGATGCGCTGCGTCACTCGAGACATGATTGGCTCAATCGTATGCAGATGATTAAAGGAAATCTTTCGCTTGGAAGAGTGGAAGAAATTCATGAGCTCATCAATCGTTTTGTCCAAGAAGCGAGACAAGAATCGAATCTGATGGGGCTTTCTATGCCCAAGTTTTCAGAATGGATTTTAACATATAATTGGAAACAGCACCCGTGCTTGTTGGAGTACGAAGTATTAGGAAAGATACATAATTTATCACATCTAGATGAGAGCGTTTCTATATGGACGGCTCAATTTTTCCAAATGCTTGAGCATAGTTTAGACGTTTATGTTGAAAATTATGTTTGTATCACAGTTGAATGTGAAGATGAGGATGCTCGTTTCTTTTTTGATTTTCGTGGCAAGCTAACAGATGTACAAGAAATACAAGAATGGCTTGCTCATCAACATAATAAATGGTTTTCCATTTCTTATACAGTACGAGATGAAGAAATCTCGGTTATATTACAACTACTAGAAAAAAGTGTGGTGAGATAATGTTTGTAGATCAGGTCAAGATATATGTAAAAGGCGGCGATGGCGGAAACGGAATGGTTGCGTACCGTCGTGAGAAGTATGTTCCAAAAGGTGGCCCGGCAGGCGGTGACGGTGGTAAAGGTGCCGATGTTGTTTTCGTTGTAGACGAAGGATTACGTACATTAATGGATTTTCGCTATCAGCGTCATTTTAAAGCAGATCGCGGTCAACATGGAATGAGTAAAAACCAACATGGCCGCAAAGCGGATGATTTAATTGTAAAGGTTCCACCGGGAACAGTTGTAAAAGATGAAGCTACTGGTCAAATTCTTGCGGATTTAGTAACGCATGAGCAATCAGCCGTTATCGCAAGAGGTGGCCGCGGTGGTCGTGGTAACTCACGTTTTGCGACGCCAACGAACCCAGCTCCAGAAATCGCTGAGAACGGGGAGCCAGGTCAAGAGCGTGAAGTAGTACTAGAATTGAAAGTGTTAGCTGATGTTGGACTTGTTGGTTTCCCAAGTGTTGGTAAATCAACATTATTATCCGTTGTATCATCAGCACGCCCGAAAATTGCCGAATATCACTTCACAACAATTGTTCCAAACCTTGGAGTAGTTGAAACAGGTGATGGACGCAGCTTCGTTATGGCAGATCTTCCAGGATTGATTGAAGGTGCACACGCAGGTGTTGGACTTGGACACCAATTTTTACGTCATATTGAGCGTACACGCGTTATTATTCATGTGATTGATATGTCTGGTTTAGAAGGACGTGATCCATATGAGGATTACGTAACAATTAATAATGAACTAAAAGAATACAATCTTCGTCTAACCGAGCGTCCACAAGTTGTTGTTGCAAACAAAATGGATATGCCGGATGCAGAAGAAAATTTACAAGCGTTTAAGGAGAAAGTAGGAGATGAGGTTAAAATCTTCCCAATTTCTGCGGTAACGCGTCAAGGTGTTCGTGATTTACTATTTGAAGTAGCAAATCTAATAGAAACAACACCAGAATTCCCAGTGCATGAAGTTGTAGATGAATCAGATGCAAGTGTAATGTACAAATTTGAGGCTGAAGGTTCTAAATTTGAAATTACACGTGAAAGCGATGGTACATTTGTCATTTCTGGTTATGATATTGAGAAAACATTCAAGATGACAGACTTTACTCGTGATGAATCTGTGCGCAGATTCGCTCGTCAAATGCGCGGTATGGGTATTGATGAAGCACTTCGCGCGCGCGGTGCAAAAGATGGCGATATTGTAAAAATTCTTGAATATGAATTTGAATTTATCGACTAAAGACTGCCGAAATACGGCAGCCTTTTTTTATTTGTCAAAGTAAAAAAATCTCCTCAAATGGAAGTTTACCCTTATAATGGAAAAAGGGTAGATGTGAGACACATAGTAATGGTGTCTGCATGTACTTCTTAAAAGGGAGTGGGAATGATATGTATAAAATATTGATTGTAGAAGATGATCTAAAAATTGCTGATATTTTAGAAGGGCATCTCGATAAATATGGTTATCAGTCGTTTCGCGTGCAAGATTTTCGTCATATAAAAGATGAATTTGCAAAAGTGAATCCTCATTTAGTTTTACTTGATATTAATTTACCATACTTTGACGGCTTTTATTGGTGCCGTCAAATTCGTACTGTTTCAAATGCACCAATCATTTTCGTGTCCGCACGTACGGGAGAAATGGATCAAGTGATGGCAATTGAAAATGGTGGTGATGATTATATTATAAAACCGTTTCATTTAGATATTGTCATGGCAAAAGTAAAAAGTGCACTGCGCCGTGTGTACGGTGAATATTCTTCATCGACAGAAAGTGATTACTTTGGAGTCAGTGGGTTACTTTTATTTCCAGCACAGCATATGGTAGAGTGGCAGGGAAAGCAAGTGGAGCTTACAAAAAATGAGTATTATTTATTAGAATGCTTAATGAAGCAAGCGGATCAATATGTAACAAGAGAAGAATTATTAGAGGCGTTATGGGATGAAATTGCTTTTGTTGATGATAATACTTTAACTGTAAATGTAAAGCGTGTTCGTAAAAAGTTAGAGGAGATTGGTATTAGCGATGCAATTGTTACGAAGCGGGGCTATGGATATGCGCTCCTAACGAACTGGGTGAATGAACATGAATCTTAAAAAGTATGTGATGGACCGCATAGCATTGCTTGTTTCTTACATCATGAGTGTGGTTCTATTTGGTCTTGTCTTGCAGCTGCAAGCTTCTTTGCAGAAACAATCTATAAATTGGACTACTTGGCTATATGGATTGTCATTATCAATCGTCGTTTTTGCTTTCTTTCTTATGTATGATTATCGGAGAAGACAAGCTTTCTTACAAAAGGTAGAGCATTACATTGCAGAGGGACACGAGTTACATCATTCTTTATCGATCAGTTCGTCATACTCATACGAACAAGAAGCGATTGTGGAAGCCTTTTCTCTCCTGAGACAACAATATATGAATGAAGTACATGAACAACAGGCAAAAGGAGAGCAGCAAACGATCTTCATGAACCAGTGGATTCATCAAATGAAGACGCCGGTATCTGTCATTGAACTATTGCTGCAAAAGCTTGGACAAACGCACCGCGAAGCAAGAGATACGATTGAAAGTATTCGTGAAGAAAATAATCGTATTTTACAGGGGTTAGATTTAGCACTTCATATGGCACGTCTCGAACAGTTTGGGAAAGATTATAAAATAGAAGAAGTTAATGTGGTGGACATTGTTCGTGATAGCATTAACCAGCATAAAAAAACCTTTATTCAGTATTCTGTATATCCGAAAGTTATGTTTGATAAAGAACAGTATATGGTAGCTTCGGACCAAAAATGGCTCAGTATTGCGATCAATCAAATTGTGATGAATGCACTGAAGTATACAAGAATTACAGAGAAAGAGAAAAAAGAGATTACATTTCACATAGAAGAAACAGAAAGCGTTATTACACTACATATTCGTGATAGCGGAATAGGCATTCCAAAACAAGATATAAAGCGAGTTTTTGAACCATTTTTTACAGGGGTCAATGGACGGAAAACAAGAGAAGCGACAGGTATGGGATTATATATTACAAAGCAAATTTGTAATCATCTTAGCCATGGAATTGCTGTGCAGTCGATAGAGAATGAGGGGACAACATTTACGTTTCAGTTCTCAAAAGATAAAGGATATCATCAAATGATGAGGAAAATGACAAAACTGTAAGATAACAAACCGTTTTGTAAGGGAAATCACTCGTTACTTTCCCTCGTTTTTTCTATAGTAAAAGTAAGAAGAAAATACATAGGGGGATGTAAAATGAGTGTTCTTGAAGTAAAAGGTTTAACAAAAGTATATCAATCAAAAGGTTCGGTAACGACGACAGCGCTGAATAATATTAACTTTAAAATTGAAGAAGGTGAATTTGTCGGTATTATGGGACCATCAGGAAGTGGGAAAACAACGCTTCTAAACTTACTAGCAACAATTGATAAGCCAACATCTGGTCATGTATATATGAACGGTGAAGAAATTAGTCAAATGCGTGCTGCTAAGCTTGCAGCGTTTCGTCGTACACATTTAGGATTCATCTTCCAAGATTTCAACTTACTTGATACGTTATCAATTAAGGAAAATATCATTTTGCCGCTTGTGATGGCAAGCCGTCCTGTGAAAGAAATTGAAGCGAAAGTATTAGAGATTGCAAAATTTTTAAATATCGAAGAAATTTTAGATAAAAAAGTGTATGAAGTATCAGGTGGTCAGCAGCAACGTGCGGCAGCAGCGCGGGCTATTATTCATCAACCAACTTTAATTTTAGCTGATGAGCCAACAGGAAACTTAGACTCCAAATCAGCAAAATCATTAATGGGTGCTCTGCAAGAACTTCATGAAGAGAAGAAAGTGACGATTGCGATGGTAACGCATGATCCTGTCGCTGCAAGCTATTGCGAACGTATTTTGTTCATTCGTGACGGCGAAATTTTTTCAGAGATTCATAAAGGAGAAACAAAGCAAGCCTTTTTCCAAGAAATATTAGATGTACTTGCGATGTTAGGAGGAGAGCATCATGAACTTTCGACAGCTCGCGTTTAATAATGTCAAAAGTAATTGGCGGAATTATAAAGCGTTTTTAATTAGTAGCTGTTTATCGATCATTGTGTTCTTTATGTATGCTTCGTTTATTTATCATCCTGATGTGGTAGGCGGTAACATTAGTCAGAAAATGCGTGTAGAAACAGGGTTAGAAGCATCGAATTATATTGTTGTTATTTTTTCAGCCTTGTTCATTTTATATTCAAACTCTATCTTTTTACGGGCTCGAAAAAAAGAATTGGGGTTATTAACATTAATGGGTGCGACAAAAGGGCAATTAGGAAGAATGATTATACTAGAGCAAATGATACTAGGATGTATTTCTCTTGTCATTGGTATTGCTCTTGGTATGCTCGGCTTACCGCTCTTTTTTAAAGCCGTAAGTGTTGCGGTGGGAATTGAAACATCATTGCCATTTGTATGGAATGGAAAAGCGATTACGATTACAGCTAGTGTGTATCTCGTTCTCTTTTTCGTATTATCACTACTAGGGTTATGGACGATATGGAGATTACAAATTGTTGATTTAATCCGGGATGCGAGAAAACAAAGAGTGGAGCCGTTTTCTTTCACATGGTTATTCTTAGCCGGTTTACTATGTATTATTGTCGCTTACGTTCTTTGTTTCCGCGTAACATTCATGAATTTTATTACATACTTCCTACCAATTGTCGGGTTAACAATTGTCGGAACATATTTTTTATTCACACAAGGAAGTGTTGTTTTGCTAAAAGCGCTGCAAAAAAGAAAGGCTCTTTTTTATCAGCAGCCAAACTTGTTTGTATTAAGTAATTTAATTTACAAAATGAAGGATAATGCTCGTTTTCTATTTGTCATCTCGATTATTACAGCAGTTGTAGCGTCAGCGTTAGGTACGCTATATGTTTTTTTTGAAGATATGACCCAAAAAGTGGTTTCACAACATCCGCATGCGGTTGCGTATACCGAAAAAGGTATTGGATCGAACGAAATCATTGATGAGAAAAATGTACAAGCATTGTTGCAGAAGCATGGATTTGAAAATGCGCGAAAAGCTACACTTGAGATCGTACCAGGGAAAATGAAAGTAAATATGATGGACCAAGAGCGAGAAGTTGGCTTATCGATCATATCTGAAAAAGAGTTTAATAAAGAAGCAAAGGCGCAAAAGAAGGAAGAAATCCATAATGCGACTGGAACTGGCACCCTTGTTATGGAAGGGATGATCAATGACTTTATACAAGTAGGTCCGAATAAACCGTTTGAATTTACGGTTCAAAATCAACCGCATAGCATCAAATTAAATCAGCTTTATACAGAAAATGTATTTAATGAGGTTGGCTTTTTAGTACTGAATGAGAAAGATTATGCAAAGTACGCGGGTGTCGTTCCAGATGAAGAGAAAGAGAAATATTACGGATATGGAATCGATAATTGGAAGGCAACAGAGGGGCTTGCGGCAGATATAAAAAATCAAATTGCTCCGGAAAAACAAAGAGCATTTTCGAGTGCCAGTTTAATATATAAAGAAGTAAAAGAAAATGCTTCAATCACTATGTTTATTGGCTTCTTCGTAACAATACTGTTTTTCTTTTTCGCTTGCAGTATGACATACTTTAAATGGTTTAATGATAAAGAACAAGACCGTATTCAGTTTAACTCTTTAAAACGAATTGGTATGACAGATCAAGAGATTCGTAAGATTGCAGTTCGGCAAATGGGGGCAATCTTCTTTATTCCGATTTTGATAGGTGTTCTGCACAGCGGGTTTGCATTATATACGTTAGGGAACATGTTGTATTTAGACTTATGGAAGTCAGGAGCAGTTATTATTACAGCATACGTACTAGCATCAGCATTATATTTTGCAATTGCACAAAGAGGATATTTAAAGCATGTAAAAAGCTAGGAGTCCCTAGCTTTTTACGTATGTAACGGGTTTTAGAGGGGGTGAAAAGGTGAAGTTTTACCAACTTACTTTTCAAAATGTTAGAGGAAATTGGCACAACTACAAAATATTTTTCTTAAGTAGTTGTTTTTCTGTATTTGCCTTTTTTATGTACACATCTATTATTTTGCATCCTCACATGAGTGATTTGTATAAGGGGGTACAATCGGGCCTTATTGTATGTGATGTGATTGTAATTGCTTTTTCCATTATATTCATTCTTTATTCTAGTTCGATCTTTATACAATCTCGTAAAAAAGAATTTGGGCTATTTATATTAATGGGAGCTACGAAAGCGAATGTCATATGTATAATGATGATGGAGCAAATGGCAGTTGGGCTCATTGCAAGCTTTGCCGGGATTGGGATTGGTCTGTTATTTTTAAAGCTATTTTTTATGATTTTTAGTTTATTGCTTAATATGCCGAATCAATTGTCATTTATTTTTAGTCTAAAAGCTGTTGTTATAACGATTATCGCATATAGTACTATGTTTCTTTTTTTATCGATTTTTAGTGCACTACGTATATGGAAAATCGAAATTATTCATTTATTAAAGGAAATTCAGGAAGGAAGGAAGGAAACAAAAAGTAAGAGGTGGCTTTGTTGGTTCGGTTTCGTCTGTATAGGAATTGGCTATGGTTTAACAACAAAAGTGACGATGATGAACATTGCTGTGTATTTTATACCTGTTTCCATTTTAACGACAATCGGTACGTATTTTGTATGTACACATGGTACGATTCAAGTATTACAATGGATTAAAAGTAGAAAGAGTGTGATGTATCAATATCCGCATTTATTCGTTGTCAATCAGTTGTTACATACAATAAAAGATAATCGACGTTTTTTCTTTATTTTATCTATGTTAATAACGATAGTAGTAACAGCTACAGGCTCTGTCTATTTATTTTTTTCAAGTATGAAAGAACAATTTCGTTACAATCAGCCTCATGCTTTCTCGTATGTTGAAAAAGGAATTGGTTCTAAGGAAGTAATGGAGAAAGAAACGGTTGAAAATCTGTTCCGTAAGCACGGTGTCAATGATTTTCGTTATGTAACGTTTGTTGGAATCCCGGTAACATTTCAGTTAGATTCTGATAAAGAGTCTTATGCAACTGTGATCAGCGAAGACGAGTATAATAGAGAAGCAAAAAGGCAGTCGAAGCCGCAGATTCATCCGAAAGAAGGAACTGTAACATTTATTTATTATAGTAATTATGATGTTCCGCCCCGGCATCATAAGAAGTATATAAATTTTAAAGCGCTAGGAGAAACATATCAATTTGCATATAACGGAGCATATGAAGGAAATGTATTTAATACAGATACTAACCAGCGTAGTGGAAGGTTTCTTATTATGCATAATCAAGATTTTCAGAAGCTTTCTCGTCAGGTTCCTGACCATGAAAAATATGTATATAGCGGATATGAATTAAGAGATTGGGAGAATACAGAAGCGTTAGGTGAAGAATTACAAGCTCACCTTTCAAAAAGCACGGAAGGGATAACGCGCAATAATATGCTCATATATAAGACGACGAAAGACGGAGGGAATCTCGTATTATTTATCGGTTCATTCATTAGTGTTCTCTTTTTTCTTGCATCCTGCAGTACAGTTTATTTTAAATGGTTTCATAATATTGAATATGACCGCATGCAATATCAAGCTCTTTTAAAAATAGGGATGACAAAGCAAGAGATATATAAGATTTCACGTTGGCAACTAGGAATTCTATTCTTTTTCCCCGTTTTATTAGGAAGTATACATAGTGCAGTTGCCTTGCATACGTACTATGTTGCCTTTTTTATATCTAAATCATTAGGGCTCGTTTTAGAGGTCATTGCAGTTTATCTTATCGCGTGTATACTCTATTTCTTCTTTGCGCAAAAAGAATATATGAAACATATAGGCTAGCTCTCGCTAGTCTTTTTGTTTTAATATTCTAAAAATAGGTAGAAGAATATAGATGTTTATGGTATAACAGTAAGAAAACGAAAAAGAGGGGACAAGATGACGATTCGAGTTGGCTATTTAGGACCAGAAGCAACATTTACAAATATGGCGGTGAGTCGCTTCTTTCCTGAAGCTGAACATGTACCATATCGAACAATTCCAGATTGTATAGATGCAGCAGCAAGTGATGTTGTAGACTTTGCAGTTGTACCGCTTGAAAATGCGATTGAAGGCTCCGTAAATATTACAATTGATTATCTTGTGCATGAGCAAACATTGCCGATTGTTGGTGAAATTACAGTACCTGTACGGCAACATTTGCTCGTTCATCCGCAGCACGCACAAGTATGGCAAGATGTATATGCGGTATATTCTCATCCGCATGCGATTGCGCAGTGTCATAAGTTTTTAAATCAAGAGTTAAAAGGTGTGACAGTGCGTGATATGACATCAACGAGTGCTGCTGCGCAGTTTGTGATGGAACATCCAGAAGAAAAAATTGCGGCAATTGCCAATGAGGCTGCAGCTGAAAAATACGGATTATCTATTGTCCAACGTGATATCCATACGCATAAAAATAATCATACACGTTTTCTCGTATTGCATAAGAACGAACAAGTTGAATTACCGAGAAATGGGGAGCACCGCGGGACGAAAACAACGCTTATGGTAACGTTACCTTCAGATTATGCAGGGGCATTATATCAAGTGTTATCCGCATTTGCATGGAGAAAATTAAACCTTTCCAAAATTGAGTCTCGTCCGATGAAAACAGGGCTCGGCAATTACTTTTTCTTAATTGATGTAGAGAAAGAGTATGATGATGTCCTGCTTCCAGGAGTAAGAATGGAGTTAGAAGCACTTGGCTTTTCTGTCACATTACTTGGAAGTTATTCTTCTTATTGGGTATGAAAAAGAAAATCCCATTGCGCATGCAGTGGGATTTTTCATGTTAATTTTTCAAGTCGTTCGGTCAATGATTTTCGCCAATCTTCTGCTAGCTCAGGGACAGCAATAATTTTTTCCATACCTTCTATATCTTTTCTTCTATGAAAATATACTTCGTTAGCAAATAGAATGGAAACTTGCTGCGGATGACGTTCGAGTAATGTAATTTGTGAATCTTTACGAACCGTTCCTTCTTGCAAAACGCGGCATAAATATCCTGTATAGCCCGTTTCAACAATGCGAGGTAAAATGCCAGGAATGCCGAGTCGTTTTGAAATTGTACTGCATGGAACTCTTCCTTGCGTCACTTGAACAATTGCATCTCCAAGCTGATAAATGTCGCCAATACAAACATCTTGTTCCAACATATTTGTAACTGTTATATTTTCTCCGAATGCAGATGTAGGAAGTGATGTATGAAATTCGTTTTCCCACAGCTCATAATGTTCATAAGGATAGACACAAACGGCACGATCGGGCCCTCCGTGAAAACGTAAGTCCGCAACACCGTCCCCTCTAAATCCGTCTTTTGATAAAAAAGCATCCTCAACAAGCTGCTTACATATGCCGGTTGTCATTTCTTTTTCTTCTGCATATTGGATTGTTTTTGGTTTTCCGATGCTAAAGTGAATGAGTTCGATTCCCATATATTCTCTCCTTTCCCATTATTTTTTCTATTGTAGCATGGATAAAAACAAAAAAATGCACAGAGATAGTAAAATTCTCTGTGCGTCTTTTAATAAACAAGAAATCCAGCTCTGTCTAACGCTTCACAAGCTGCATTTAATTTTTCAATAGAATCTGCCTCAATTGTATGCAAATGAATTCCATCTGTAAGTTGAGATAAATAAGTCGCTTTTGTTTCTTCGATCTTTTTTAAATACTGTTCAAGTTCAAATCGGTTACTTACCAGAATCAAGGCAGTTAAATCTCCGTACACTGGATGTTCAACTTTTACATCTTTAATTGTAACTCCATGGTCAACGAGTATCGTAAGCTCTTGGCGTACTTGTGATGGCTCATGCTGAGAAACGATAGTGCGTTCGAATGTAGTATGTTGTTTTTCTGACGGTTTTAAATATAAATATCCTTGTGCCGTTGCTATAATGGGTTCGTTTCTTGCTTTTAATAAAGAAATATCTTGTACGATAACCTGACGGCTTACGTTTGTTTTCTTTGCTAATTCACTGCCGGATAACGGTTTACTTGCAGCGAGGAGCCATTGTAAAATGAGCTGTCTTCTTTCCTCACCTAAAATCTTTTTTTGTTCATTTTGATTCATTTCCTATTAACCCCTCTATTAAATTGATTTTCAATTGCTATAAGTGCATGAATTGTTGCATCAATATGTTCTGTTGTTGTTTGATGTCCGAATGAAAAGCGGACATATTGCTTCGCTTCGTCATGTTTTTTTCCAATCGCAAGCATCGTTTTAGAAGGCTCCTGTTTCCCGATTTGACAAGCGCTTCCTGTTGAAATCGCAATACCACGGCGATTGCACTCTAGCATTGTATACTGTCCTTCTATTCCTTTTATTGTAACCCCAATGATATGTGGTAAACAAGAAGTAGAATGGCCTTCAACCTGTATTTCGTGTGAAATGGCTTGTAATTGCTGAATAAAGTATGCTCGTAATTCTTGTAAACGAGTTACTTCCAGTTGTTGATTCTTTAACATGTGCTGCGCTGCTGTAATAAACGAAGCGATGCCAGGAACATTCACGGTGCCGGGGCGAAACCCTTTTTCATGAGAGGTGCCAGGAAACACTTGCCCCCAACGAACTTGTGGATTTATATAGCATGCTCCCACCCCTTTCGGGCCGTAAATTTTATGAGCAGAAACAGAGAGACTATCAATGTTCATCTTAGTTACATCGATTGGTATTTTCCCAAATGTTTGCACGCAATCTGTATGAAATAAGACGTTATGTTTTTTGAGAATGGCTCCAATTTCAGCAATTGGTTGCAGCGTTCCAATTTCAGAGTTTCCATGTTGTATGCTGGCAAGCACAGTGTGTTCTGTAATAGAACGCTCGAGTGCATCAAGTTGAATCATGCCAAAGCTATCCACAGGGATTTCGGTAATTTCATAGCCTTGCTCTTGAAGAAGGTGAAAGTAATTTCGGATAGATGCATGTTCCATAGGTGTTGTAATGATATGCTTGCCGTTTCGAGCATTTAGTAATGATTGAAGCGCAAGATAGTTGGACTCTGATCCGCCGCTCGTAAAAAAGATGCCTTGTTCTTTCCCGCCAATCATAGCAGCAAATGCTTGGCGGCAAGACTGTAATAAAGAGGAGGCGGTACCGCCAATATCATGTAAGCTTTGTTCATTTCCAAAATAATGTTCAGCGGCTTTTGTGTACGTCTCTAGCGCTTCTTTACTCATAGGTGTTGTTGCAGCATAATCCATATATATCATAGAGCATAGCCCTTTCTTTATAAGATTTTCTTTTCGTTTTTATCGTCATTTTATAAAAAGCTCTTGTCATTATTTTAAATATATGTAAATATAGGTGTCAAGACAGTTGAAAAGTGTAAAGTAGGGGGCAATGAAAATGCCAAATGCAGATGTCTTAATTATCGGAAGCGGAGTTGCGGCGCTGCGCGTTGCACAAACAATTTGTCACGAAAAGAATGTGATGATTATCACAAAGAAAACGAGACGGAATAACAATACAAATTTGGCGCAAGGCGGGATTGCGGCAGCAGTTGCTTCATACGATCATCCAGATGATCACTATAAAGATACGCTTACAGCAGGATGTCATCATAATAACACGGAAGCTGTTCGTTATTTAGTAGAGCAAGGGCCGAGAGAAATGAAAACTTTATTAGATAACGGTATGCGCTTTGACGGTGATGAACGAGGATTACACCTTGGAAAAGAAGGTGCGCATCGAAAACGACGTATTTTACATGCTGGCGGAGATGCGACCGGGAAAAATTTGCTAGAGCATCTTGCAGAGCAAGTACTTCCATATGTGACGGTTGTTGAACAAGAAATGGTTTTGGATTTCATGATAGAAAATCAAACTTGTCACGGTGTTGTTACACGTGATAGTGAAGGAAATATACAAAAGTATTACGCACAGTGTGTTGTGCTGGCAACAGGCGGTATTGGCGGAGTATATGCGTTTACTTCTAATGATCGTACTGTTACGGGTGATGGGTTAGCGATGGTATATAGAGCTGGGGGAGAGCTTGTTGATTTAGAATTTGTACAGTTTCATCCAACGATGTTATATGTAAATGGAGATTGTTGCGGTCTTGTGTCAGAAGCAGTGCGCGGAGAAGGAGCTATTCTTCGAAACGCAAAAGGAGAGCGATTTATGACGCGTATTCATGAACAACAAGACCTTGCACCGCGTGATGTGGTCGCGCGTGCCATTCATGAACAAATGTTAGCTGGTGAAACGGTGTATGTAGATATCTCATCTATTTCAAATTTTGAAGAACGTTTTCCAACCGTTTCTTTTTTATGTAAAAAGAATGGCGTTAACATGGAAAATAAGTATATTCCAGTTGTACCAGGTGCTCATTTTCATATGGGCGGTGTAAAAACAAATTGTAACGGGGAAACATCGATTAATCGTTTATATGCAGTGGGTGAAGTCGCATGTAATGGCGTACATGGTGCGAACCGCCTTGCGAGTAATTCGTTATTAGAAGGCCTTGTATTTGGAAAACGTGTAGGGGAACATATTTTAGCAAATATCGGGTCACAAATAGTGACTAGCCACGTAATGATACAAGGCGATTTACAACGCATGCAGTTACCGCAAAAAGAAGAAATACAAGAGATGATGATGAAATATGTTGGCATTTTTCGCACAGAAGAAGGCTTATTGTATGTGAAGCAATGGCTAGAGCAGTATGAAATATATGACAAGCCGCTCTCATATGAAACCCTTACAAATGAGGATATAACGGTTATCAATATGTTAACTGTTTGTCAGTTACTAACAAAAGCTGCACTGCAAAGAAAAGAGAGTATTGGCGGTCATTATCGCAGTGATTTTCCAAAGCGTAGCAATGAGATGCACGAAATTGTGATGAGAAAGAGTAAGTTGCAATTAGTGTAACGAAGGGAAAAGAGGGGTTCAATGAATACATTGAAAGTAAAAGAGGCACTGAAACAATTTTTTCTAGAAGATATCGGGGAGCGAGATGTAACATCGCAGCTTATTTTTCCAAACGACTTGCAAGCGCGGGGAACGTTTCTTGTAAAAGATACGGGTGTTTTTGCAGGAGTTGATGTAATCAAAGAAGGTTTTACATTATTAGATAATCGAATTGAAGTTACACTTCACAAAAAAGATGGAGATATGGTAACAAGCGGAGATATCCTTGCCACTGTACAAGGACCGATTGCTTCTTTATTAACAGCTGAGCGTGTTGTGCTAAATGTTATTCAGCGAATGAGCGGCGTAGCGACGATGACAAGAAAAGCAGTTACTGCACTAGGAAGCGATCATACACGCATTTGTGATACGAGAAAAACAATGCCAGGGCTTCGTATGTTTGATAAATATGCTGTTGTATGCGGCGGCGGTTATAATCATCGCTTCGGATTATACGATGGTGTCATGATTAAAGATAACCATATTGCGTTCGCTGGCTCGATTACAAAAGCGGTAACAGTAGTGAAAGAGCAACTTGGACATATGGTGAAAGTAGAAGTAGAGACAGAAACGAAAGAACAAGTGTTAGAAGCAGTTGCTGCCGGGGCGGACATTATTATGTTTGATAATCGTATGCCAGAAGAAGTACGTGAATACTGTAAGCTCGTTCCAAGCACAATTGTTACAGAAGCTTCAGGTGGGATTACGATTGAGAATTTGACGGAGTATGGTCAAACAGGTGTGGATTACATTTCGTTAGGATTATTAACTCATTCTGTTAAAGCATTAGATATTAGTTTCAACATTGAAGTGTGATGGAAAGAAGGGAAAAGGGGGACTTCACAGATGAGTATTTTAGAAACAGTGCAACCGATTGAAACAATGTTACCAGAGCGTTATGAAACAATGTCAATCGAAGAAATGGAAGCGCGTGTACGTGAGATCAAAGAAAAGTTAGGGGAAAAGCTTTTCATTCCGGGGCATCATTATCAAAAAGATGAGGTCGTTCAATTTTCAGATTCAACGGGAGATTCCCTGCAGCTTGCACAAGTAGCAGCGCGCAATAAAGAAGCAAAATATATTGTGTTTTGCGGTGTTCATTTTATGGCAGAAACAGCTGATATGTTAACAACAGATGAACAAATTGTCATTCTTCCTGATATGCGAGCTGGTTGTTCCATGGCCGATATGGCTGATATCGAACAAACAGAGCGAGCTTGGAAAGAATTGCAGCAATTATTCGGAGATACAATGCTTCCGTTAACATATGTAAACTCAACTGCTGCAATCAAAGCATTTTGCGGCCGAAATGGCGGAGCGACAGTTACATCTTCTAATGCGAAAGAGATGGTGAAATGGGCGTTTACACAAAAAGAACGTATTTTATTCTTACCAGATCAACATTTAGGACGTAATACAGCATATGACCTCGGTGTACCATTAGAAAAAATGGCTGTTTGGGATCCGCACACAGATTCATTAGAATATGATGGGAATATGGAAGACGTTCAGGTTATTTTATGGAAAGGGCATTGTTCCGTCCATCAAAATTTCACTGTGAAGAATATTGAAAGTGTAAGAAAAAATCATCCAGATATGAATATTATTGTTCACCCAGAATGCTGTTATGAAGTTGTTGCAGCTTCTGATTATGCAGGTTCAACAAAATATATTATTGATATGATTGAAAAAGCTCCGTCTGGAAGTAAGTGGGCAATCGGTACAGAAATGAACTTAGTCAATCGTATTATTCAGCAGCACCCGGATAAAGAAATTATTTCATTAAATCCATTCATGTGCCCATGCTTAACGATGAACCGCATTGATTTACCGCATTTACTATGGGCACTTGAAGCAATCGAGCGCGGCGAACATGTAAATGTAATTCAAGTAGATAAAAAAATAACAGAAGAAGCGGTACTTGCGCTAAACAGAATGTTAGAGCGAGTATAGAAGCAACGGATTTCCGTTGCTTTTTCTTTTGTACATAATTCTGCTTTCATGAGCATACATTGTGTTGAAGCAATCATTGTGTTAATATCCGCTTTTATCCCGCATTAACGGACAGTAAGCCCCCCACCTCAAGATTCAGAGAAAAGCGAAGAAGATAGGTGGGGATAACTGTCCGTAAAAGCCTGATTGGTTCAACTAACCATCAGTGGGGGATGAAGAAGACCCCCACTGATGGAAGTTTCACTTTATTATAGATAAGTTATACAGGAGGGGGAAAATTTGAAAATTCATATCGTGCAAAAAGGGGATACCCTTTGGAAAATTGCGAAAAAGTACGGGGTGGATTTTGAAGTATTAAAAAACGCGAATACACAGCTCAGTAATCCAGACCTAATTATGCCTGGCATGAAAATTAAAGTACCATCTAACAGTGTGCCGATTAAAAACAATCCAGGTGCTGGTTCAGTCCCTCCAAAAGAATATGTAAAAGAAGTGCAACAAAAAGAATTTCCTGTTGCGCCTAAACCTCTTGGTATAGAAGAAGAGGAGGAGGCTGTTCCACAAGCTGGACCAATTACAGAAAAACCTGCAGCGCAAAAACTGCAGAAGGAAATGCAAATAAAACCACAAAAAGAAGTGCAAAAGGAGCAGCCTATACAAAAGGAGCAGCCTATACAAAAGGAACAGCCTATACAAAAAGAACAACCTATACAAAAAGAGAAACCAGTAGAAAAACTACCTGTTGTTGAGAAGCAACCCGTTGTTAGCAAAGTAGAAAAACAAAAAGAGAGCACAAAATTTTCCGTGAACATTTTACCACAGCCACCGCAACCGCCAGTAAAAGCGAAAAAAGAGTATAAAATTGCAGATATTATAAAAAAAGGTAACGATTTAATTGCTCCGCAAGTAAATAAAATGAAGGGAAGTAATATCGTTGCACCAGAAGTGAAGAAAGAAAATATAAGTAATGTCATCGCACCGGAAGTGAAGAAAGAAAATGTAAGTAATGTCGTCGCACCAGAAGTAAAAAAAGAAAATGTAAGTAATGTCGTCGCACCAGAAGTAAAGAAAGAAAATGTAAGTAATGTTGTAGCACCAGAAGTGAAGAAAGAAAATGTAAGTAATGTCGTCGCACCGCATGTTACAAAAGAAATTCCACAAGTGCTTCCACCTAATGTTACGATGCCAATAATGGAGAATAGCCCAATACCAGGTGTTATGCCAATAATGGAACCCCCAATACCAGGTGTTATGCCAATAATGGAAAATAGCCACATGCCAAATGTGATGCCGATGATGGAAAATAGTCAAATGCCAAGTATGATGCCGATGATGGAAAATAGTCAAATGCCAAGTATGATGCCGATGATGGAAAATAGTCAAATGCCAAGTATGATGCCGATGATGGAAAATAGTCAAA
>NZ_CAKJTI010000003.1 GCF_917563915.1 Bacillus rhizoplanae
ATTATACATATATCTTGTGTCCTTTTTTAAAAAGTAATACAATATATGGAGAAATCATCGAGAACGAACATAATGTGAAAAGATGTAAGAGGAGGGTCGGAGATGTTAGTTGCATATGATTCTATGACAGGAAACGTGAAGCGTTTCATTCACAAATTAAATATGCCGGCCGTTCAAATTAATGAGAATCTCGTATTAGATGAAGAATTTATCCTTATTACGTATACAACAGGTTTTGGAAATGTGCCGGAACGTGTTTTGAAATTTTTAGAACGTAATCATGATCGCTTAAAAGGAGTATCTGCAAGCGGAAATCGCAATTGGGGAGATATGTTTGGGGCAAGTGCAGACAAGATTGCAACGAGATATGAGGTGCCGGTTGTATCGAAATTTGAGTTATCTGGAACAAATAAAGATATAGAATTTTTTAAAGAGAGGGTGCTGGAGATTGCGACACATTGAATTGAATAATGAGATCACGCAAATGCAGGACGGATTCTATCAGCTGCACAAAGATAAAGAGGCACTAGCAGTCTTTATGGAAGAGGCGAAAGAGAATACCGTTCACTTTGATAGCGTGGCAGAACGCATCAAGTATATGTTGGAGAACGATTACTACTATGATGTGTTAAGCGAATATAAGATGGACGAGATAGAAGCTATATACGATATCACATATGGCGAAAATTTCGAATTTCAATCTTATATGGCGGCATCTAAGTTCTATAAAGATTATGCGTTAAAAACAAATGATCAAAAACGATACTTAGAAAGCTATCCGGATCGCGTAGCAATCGTATCGTTATACTTAGGACGAGGGAATGTTGAGAAGGCGAAACAATTCGCAAGTATGATTGTAAAACAAAACTATCAACCAGCGACACCAACCTTTTTAAATGCGGGAAGAAGCAGAAGAGGAGAAATGGTGTCTTGTTTCTTGTTAGAGATGGATGATAGCTTAAACTCGATTGGATTTAACATTAATACGGCTATGCAGTTATCAAAAATCGGCGGTGGTGTAGCGCTCAACTTGAGCAAGCTGCGCGCACGCGGTGAACAAATTAAAGGTATCGAGAACGCGGCAAGCGGTGTTGTACCAGTTATGAAATTGCTTGAAGATTCGTTTTCGTATGCGAATCAGTTGGGTTAACTTATGGCTCAACTATAAAACCGGGTCAATTGCTGGAACCCCTGAGTATATCGAGGTAGGATACTACGGAGAAATTACGTAGCGCTCCCTAAAAATCCAAGATTGCAGGAAATCAGCAGCCGAGCTCCTAAGTCTGTTAGATAAGGAGAAGGTTCAACGACCAAGCAGCTATGTAGGTGACTATATAGCTCGAACCTGGCTTCTCAAACCAAATGTAAAGGGTGTATCTATTGAGAAGAAGATATGGTCTGAACTCTATAGCGATATAGAGAGGATAGCAGAAATGACTATCCCCCATACGTTTTAAGGGTGTGGAGTAACAATATGCAAAGAAAAGGTGCCGGAGCGGTGTATTTAAATATTTTCCATTGGGATATTATTGAGTTCCTTGATACAAAAAAAATAAATGCCGACGAGAAGAGCCGTATTCAATCTCTTTCAATCGGAGTTATCGTTCCAAGCAAGTTCTTTGAGCTTGCTGAGAAAAACGAACCATTCCATGTTTTCGCGCCTTATACAGTGTATAAAGAGTACGGAAAACATTTAGATGATATTGACATTGATGAAATGTACGACGAACTTATGAGCAATCCGAATGTGAAGAAGAAGCCGCTTGATATTAGCGCACGTGATATGCTTATTAAAATTGCAATGATTCAGCTTGAGTCTGGTTATCCATACTTAATGTTTAAATCAAATGCGAATCAGCAGCATCCGTTAAAGGATATTGGAACTGTGAAGATGTCTAACTTGTGTTAACTATGTAGCACCTTCTAGTAGAAATGCTAGTCGAAAACTCCGTTAAACGGGGAAAGCCTCAAAAATGAGGTAACCTACCGTGCTAAATCTTATTTTAGAGTAAGTTATTTTATTCAGAGGGTATCTTATCGTTTTGTATATGTACAATTAAAAAATAGACAGCATGAAACGATAAGAGACTTTCTGAAAGACTAAGATAAGTAAAAGCCTAACGACTATCCCATATGGGAGTAGGGCGCAAGCAATCGGCGCTCGAAAAGCGGAGCACCTAATCAGGTTATGCTGTAGGTGATGATATAGTCTGTCCTGTATGGTGACATACAGCAGTTGTGTAAGCAACGGGCTGAGAGTAGCGACCTCAGTTGAACATTAGAGACCGAAATCTTCCAGTTACAAGAAACATCCGAAATCAATGACTACGGTACAGATGACATTATCCGCCGTGATATTAACTGTAACTTAGGATCGTTAAACATCGTAAACGTGATGGAGAATAAAGAATTTCGTGAAGCGGTTCATGCAGGGATGGAAGCTTTAACAGCTGTTTCTGACATGACGGTAATTCCAAATGCACCGACTGTGAAAAAAGCAAATGATGAGCTTCATTCTGTGGGTCTCGGAGCAATGAACTTACATGGTTATTTAGCGAAAAATAAAATTGGTTATGAAAGTGCAGAAGCGAAAGAGTTTGCTCGTACATTCTTTATGATGCTAAATTACTACTCCATTGAGAAAAGTATGGAAATTGCGAAAGAGAAAGGCGAAACATTTAAAGACTTCGATAAGTCGGATTATGCAAAAGGAACATACTTTGAGAAGTATGAAACAACAGATTACAGTCCAGTAACTGAGAAAGTACAGCAGTTATTTGAAGGAATCCATATTCCGACAAAAGAAGACTGGACAAGTTTAAAAGAACAAGTGCAGAAGCATGGTTTATATAATTCATATCGTTTAGCCATTGCTCCGACACAATCGATCAGTTACGTTCAAAATGCGACTTCAAGTGTAATGCCGATCGTAAGTCAAATTGAATCAAGAACGTATGCGAATGCAACGACATATTACCCAATGCCGTATTTATCGAAAGATACGTTCTGGTATTATAAATCTTCTTACGATATGAATCAATTTAAGTTAATTGATTTAATCGCAGAAATTCAAGAGCATATTGACCAAGGGATTAGTACAATTCTTTATGTAAATAGCGATATTTCTACTCGTGAATTAGCACGTTACTATATTTATGCTCATAAAAAAGGATTAAAGAGCTTGTATTACACAAGAACACGTAAGTTAAGCGTTGAAGAGTGTGTAGCCTGCACAGTATAATGTGTTCTTTGGAAGAAGAGCGTACAATTGAAATTTATCATAGATGATAAAACAGTATGAGCAGGGTCAGAAAAACCCTGCTCATGCTTAGTTATCAAATTTACGTTCTAACGTGCGGTTAGATTTTCATTATGAAATGGAAGTTTTACCGCACGTTAGAACGATGCAACAATATAAAAAAGGGGCGATTCAATGCGCGCGGTAAACTGGAACAAGAAAGAAGACGATTTTAGTTTAATGTTTTGGAAGCAAAACATCGCTCAGTTTTGGACAGAAGAGGAGATCGCGGTTTCTTCTGACAAAAACACATGGGTGCAGCTATCAAAAGAAGAACAACAGGCGTATAAGCGCGTGCTAGGTGGTTTAACGCTCCTTGATACGAAGCAAGGCGGCGAGGGAATGCCTCTTATTCTTGTGCACCTTGAGAACTTACAAGCGAAAAGTGTATTAGCTTTCATGGGAGCAATGGAAGAAGTACATGCGAAAAGTTACAGTCACATTTTTACGACATTAGCAAGTGAAGAAGAAATTGATGAAATCTTTGAATGGGTAGATAAGCATCCATTACTTGAGAAAAAAGCAGGTATTATTACAAGATACTACCACCGCTTATTAAAGCCAACTGTAACGAAAAAAGAGCTATACATGGCCATGGTAGCAAGCGTGTTCTTAGAAAGTTACTTGTTCTATAGTGGATTCTTTTATCCGCTTTACTTAGCTGGACAAGGAAAATTAACAGCGAGTGGTGAAATTATCAACTTGATAATCAGGGACGAGTCCATTCACGGTGTATTTGTCGGTATTTTAGCACAGCAAGTTTTTGCAGAGCTTTCTGCTGAAGAACAACAAGAAGTGCAAAAAGAAACGATGGATTTATTAGTGGAACTGTATGAAATTGAAACAGCATACACAGAAGTAATTTATACATCTATTGGTCTTGTGGAAGATGTGAATCGTTTTGTTCGTTACAATGCGAATAAAGGGCTAATGAACTTAGGATTAGAACCGCATTTTGAAGAAGAAGAAATTAACCCAATTGTGTTAAATGGTTTACGTACTGATACGAAAAATCATGATTTCTTCTCTGTAAAAGGGAACGGTTATGTAAAAGCAACAAATGTTGAAAAATTATCAGATGATGATTTCGTATTTGATTTTTAATAGATAGGGTTGAAAAAAGCTGTCTTTTATATAAAGGCAGCTTTTTTGGTATTGATAGTTACATAATGTTATTATTTCTCGATAAATTTGTTATTTTTCGACTGATTAAAGTTTCACTTCACGTGTATATAGTGGTATGAGAGACTGAATAAGTTATGTCAAAATGAATAAAAACCAACAAAAAATTTAAAGAAAATAATCTCACCTGTTGTATCTTTGAAGCGTGATAATTGGCTTATCCTCTCAATTTTTTGAATAAGAAAATTTTGGCTCAAAAATTGCATGAATATTTAAAAAATAAAAGGAGGGGTTTTGGAATGCGATATATAATATACACGGTTTATTGAAAGCGTTTTCTGTTTAATTATCAAACTTTACATGGAAATTAGATAGAGAAAGTAGGAGGAATGATAGGTGGGAAAAGTAGTTGGTTTAAAACGTTCATTAGGACTTTGGTCAATTGTCATGCTAGGTGTCGGGTATATGACGCCGATGGTGGGGTTTGATACATTTGGAATCGTTTCTGAAAAAACGAGCGGGCATGTTCCAGGAGCTTATCTTATTGCATTAGCAGGAATGTTATTTACAGCTGCAAGCTACGGCAAAATGGTAAAGGTTTTTCCTACTGCGGGATCTGCTTATACTTATACACAGAAGACAATTAGTACAAGGCTTGGATTTCTTGTTGGATGGTCAGCGTTATTAGATTATTTGTTTTTACCAATGGTAAACGCGCTATTAACGAGGATTTATATGTCCGCACTTTTTCCAAGTGTTCCTTCTTGGTTATGGGTCGTTGGATTTGTCCTACTGATTACACTGGTAAATATCATTAGTATAAATGTTACTGCCAATTTCAATACATTCTTAGTAGTGTTTCAAATATTAGTAATGGTTGTGTTTGTAGTTCTTGTTATAAAAGGATTGATAGCAGGAGAAGGAACTGGAGAAGTTTTTTCCATTCAGCCGTTTTTTCAATCAGATATACACATATCGCCGTTAGTTGCAGGGGCCACAATTCTTTGTTTTTCATTTTTAGGTTTCGATGCGGTAACTACATTTTCGGAAGAAACACCAAACGCGGAGAAGACAATTCCTCGGGCTATTTTTCTTACCGCTTTAATTGGCGGAATTTTATTTATTGTTACTACGTACTTCACACAATCTTTTTTCCCAGAAGCATCCGTATTTAAAGATCAAGAATCAGCGGCACCAGAAATTGCACTATACGTTGGAGGGAAATTATTTCAAACATTCTTTTTAGTAGGGACATTTATGGGAACATTGGCATCAGGTTTAGCTTCTCATACAAGTGTGTCGCGATTATTATACGTAATGGGGCGAGATAATGTAATCCCGCAGAAGATATTCGGATACATTCATCCTCGCTTGCAAACTCCAGTATATAACATTATTATTGTGGGAATTATTTCACTTTCCGCTATATTTATCGATTTAGAAACAGCAGCATCTCTTATTAACTTCGGAGCGCTTATTGCATTTACATTTGTTAATTTATCTGTAATTGCTTACTATGTTATAAAGCAAAAAAGGTATAAAACAGTAAAAGACTTTTTAAATTTCTTAGTTCTGCCTATTTTAGGAGCAGGTACAGTAGCTGTGTTATGGTTTAATCTCAATATTCATTCGCTTATTCTTGGACTTAGCTGGGCTGCAGTTGGAATCGGTTACCTTTTATATATTACGAACATGTTTCGGGCAGCTCCGCCGCAAATGCATTTTGAAGAAGTACAGGAAATATAGAATAACAAAAAACATCGGAATTTTTCCGATGTTTTTTGTTTTGGGGATTTTAAAATCATGCAATATTGCATAAGTCATTCAACGATTCATAAGGAACGAGAGAAAATTTGTAAATCAGTGCCAGAGAGAAGGGTGAATAGCGGGATAAACATTATATTTTTACTTGGCATGCTTATTGCTTTATAAAACTAGTAAAAATATATAAATGAGGTGTTATCGTGGCAATTCAATCAGAAAAAAATACAACTCAATCTATGCAGGGAAAAGTTGAGATTGAAAATCCTTTAGAGGAATTTCAGTCTATATTAAAAGAGGCGCTCCAAATTTTACGTTATCCAGAAGAAGTATTCGAATTTCTTAAAAAGCCGATGCGCTTTTTAGAAGTAAGCATTCCTGTTCGAATGGATGATGGAAGAACAAAAGTATTTCAAGGGTATCGTGCTCAGCATAACGATGCAGCAGGGCCAACAAAAGGGGGTATTCGGTTTCATCCAGATGTTACAGCTGAGGAAGTAAAAGCGCTTGCTGGTTGGATGAGCTTGAAATGTGGAGTGACGGGTCTTCCATATGGAGGGGCAAAGGGCGGGATTATTTGTAATCCGCAGGAGATGAGTCTTAGAGAACTAGAGTTACTTAGTCGCGGTTATGTAAGAGCAGTGAGCCAAATTGTTGGGCCTACTAAAGATATTCCAGCTCCTGATATGTATACAAATGCTCAAATTATGGCTTGGATGCTAGATGAATATGATCATATTAGAGAATTTGATTCCCCGGGCTTTATAACTGGAAAACCATTGATGCTAGGAGGATCACAAGGGCGGGAAACAGCTACTTCTAAAGGGGTATTGTATACACTTCAGTTAGTGAGTGAGCTGAAACATATTTCACTGCAAAATATGCGAGTAATCATTCAAGGGTTTGGAAACGTTGGAAGTCATTTAGCGAAATATTTATATGATATTGGTGTGAAAGTGGTAGGAGTATCTGATGCTTTAGGTGGCATTTACAATCCAGATGGTTTGGATGTTCCTTATTTACTAGAAAATCGAGATTCGTTTGGAGTAGTATCAAACCTCTTTAGTAAAACAATCTCTAACCAAGAGTTGTTAGAAAAAGAATGTGATGTACTCATTCCAGCAGCAATTGGAGGAGTGATTACGAAACATAATGCAGAAAGGCTTGGATGTAAGATTGTAATTGAAGCCGCAAATGGTCCGACAACAAAAGAGGCAATCACAATGTTAGAAGAGAGAGACATTTTGGTTGTTCCAGATATTCTAGCAAACTCTGGAGGTGTTATTGTTTCTTATTTTGAATGGTGTCAAAATAACCAAGGGTATTATTGGACAGAGCAATATGTCGACCAATGCTTAAAGGAGAAAATCACATCTAGCTTTTCTGATGTATTCAATACTTCAAAACACTTTGGAGTAAATATGAAAATTGCTGCTTATATAGAGGGAGTTCGTAAGATTGTAGAGGCATCGCGCCTAAGGGGTTGGTTGAATTTTTAACCTTTTAACAAAGGGAGGAATAAAATGAAGCTTGATATTTTATTAGAAGAAATTGAAAGACAAGCAATCGGTTATTATTGTATCGTGTCGAATTGTCATCGATATGATATAGCCGTTACGTATTCACAGCAATTTTTGGGAAAAGCAATGGTTACTTCTATTCAGAATGGAAGAATGATTCTATTAAGTCAAGAAGATATTGAACAGGAACAATATTGGGCACCTAAGTTAGGGATTGAAGTAGAAGATGTAGAAGATTTTCGAAGTTTTTTCCATATGATTCTTCAGTCACAAATGTTGGCAGAACAATATTAATAGAATAAAAGAAGGGAATGATTCATTTTGTATTATGAGATCGTTACGAGCCCATGCTATGGAACGGTTGAAAAAGTGTCTATTGATAAGGACTCCCGAATTTACGAATGGGAACCACTGTTTGCTATTAAAGATATGAATGGTCAGCTGGAAGTAATTAAAATGGGATGTAGTGGAGAAGTACAATCTTTAGAAGTAGAAGCAGGAGATAAGGTAATTCCAGGGATGGTATTAGCTTATATTCAAGAAGATATTTTAATGAGTGGTAGTGATTAATTAGAGAACAAAAAGGAAGATGGAAGCATTCATCTTCCTTTTTTTTAATAAATAAAGGAAAAAAGTTTATTGTCAGATTAATTAAAAAAATCTATTTTTAGTGATACAATACAAGTTAAGTAGTTCAAAGGAGGGGTAGCGGAATGTTTTCCATTGCTCATAAAAAAATTAGACAGATTGTATCTCTACCTATTGATCAACCTGAAAAGGAATGGAATATAGATGTTAAAAATATAACAGAACCTTTTCTGTTTTTAAAAAGGGAGGATCAATTATTTGCATACGTCCATGTGAAGGATCTGCTATCAAGAAATGAGGGATTAACTGCCCAAGTATTACTTTCAAATGCTGTTTCACTAGATACAATCTGTCACCTTAGCAAAAATATTTCCTTAACAGCTCTCTTTCAAATTATTGGGGCGCCTATTGCGATTGTGAAAAATGAAATAGGAGAGTTAAAAGGATACATAAGAAGAGAGGATGTTTTTGCAGAATTATTTAAGCAAGAAAATAAAAGTGTAGATATACTAAAAATCATTTTAATGTCTATTCCAATGGGGATTTTTGTGGTAGACCGGGAAAAGAAAATTGTAAATTGTAATGAATCTGGTTTAAAGATGATTAAATCTACTTCTGAAAAAGTATTGAATGTACCAGCAGAACAGATTTTTAATGGAGAACATATTAACAATGTATATGCAACGGGAAAAACGATTTTAAATCAGTTACAAATAACAAATGAGATGGGAGTATTAGTTGATTATAGTCCGATTCCTAGCTTCGATCAAAGCATTGAAGGAATGGTTATTATTGTACAAGATTTACCAATGGTTGAGGAAATGGCCATGGAAATTGAATATATAAAGGATTTAAATAAAGATTTACATGCAATCTTATCTAGTATTTATGATGAAATATTAGTAGTCAATCATAAAGGGGAATTAATTCGTTATAGTGAAACCATTATCAATGATTTTTGGGGAGGAGATTTAAAGGATCTTTTAGGAAAAAATCTTTTAGATTTAGAGCAAAAAGGTTTATTTAGTCCATCTGTTACTCGTTTGGTACTAGAACAAAAGAAAAAGGTATCGATTGTACAAGAAACAAAAAGTGGTAGAAAAATATTAGCGGTTGGAAACCCTGTGTTTAATGAAACCGGAGAACTGCATCGTATTATTATTGCATCAAGGGATATTACAGAGGCAACGAGATTAAAAACGGAATTGCATGAGATGAAAAAGATATCTGAACAATATAAGAAGGAATTGGACAACTATAAGAATAAAGATCGTTTTCTTAAGAAACTTATTTATTGTAGTCCGAAAATGGAACAAATTATTAATCAAGCTAAAAAAATAGCTGAATTTTCTTCTAATGTTCTTATTTCTGGAGAATCGGGTGTTGGAAAAGAAGTAATTGCCCAAGCAATTCATCAACTGGGAAATCGATCTTCAAAGCCGTTTTTAAAATTAAATTGCGGTGCAATTCCAGAATCATTATTGGAAAGTGAACTGTTCGGATATACGAAAGGTGCTTTTACCGGCGCTGATAAAAATGGAAAAGAAGGGTATTTTAAGCGAGCGGATCAAGGGATTTTATTTTTGGATGAGATTGGAGAAATGCCTTTACATTTGCAAGTGAAATTACTTAGGGTGTTACAGGAGCAAGAAGTAATTCCAATCGGAAGCACGGTACCTACGAAAATAAACGTTCAAATTATTGCGGCCACAAATAAAAGTCTCGAAAAAATGGTGGAAGCTGGTACGTTCCGTGAAGATTTATTTTATCGCTTAAATGTAATTCCACTGCATGTTCCCCCGTTAAGGGAACGAATGGAAGATGTTCCAGTACTCGCATTTCATTTCTTACAACAATTAAATGAAAAATATAATAAAAACTACCATTTAACTCCAGATGCACTGAATTTACTAGAATTTTATTCATGGCCTGGAAATGTGAGAGAATTACAAAATATGATTGAACGTTTAGTAGTATCAGCAGATGAGCCAGTTATTGAAGCTGAATTTGTTAGCAAATTTTTAACCCTTGGTTATGACTTTAAAAAATCAAAGCCAGTTATTACAAGGGTCTTACCATTACAAGAAGCATTACATTCTGTAGAAGAGCAATTAATCTTACTTGCGATGAAGCAGTATAAAACAACGACGAAGGCCGCAAAAGCTCTTGGAATTAGTCAATCTTCGGTTAGTCGTAAATATCAAAAAATCATGAATGAAAAGGAAATAGCAGTTGATACAATTTCATATTTCTAAAAGAGAAAGGGGAAGTTTACATGAACTACTCCTTTTTCTTTGTTATTTTTGCTGTAATTATGCAAAATGTAATAATCTATGCAAAAACGCATAAGTTGGTATGTTTTATTTGAAGAAATAGTCAGTTTTTGTATGATTACTTGGTATTTTAAATGTTGGCACAATTATTGCTTATATAATATATGAACGATCGACAAAGGGGGACTATATACAATGCTAGATTTAAAAATGTATCTAAATGGTGAATGGAGAGAGTCTAGTAATCAAGAGAAACGACCTATTATTAACCCTGCGAATGGCAAGGTTATCGCATATGCGCCTGAAGGAACGATCGAGGATGCAAAAGAAGCAATAGAAGTGGCAAGAGCGACTTTTGATAGCGGAATTTGGTCAGAAACATCCGCTGCTGAAAGAGCATCTTATTTATTTAAAATAGCAGATGAAATTGATAAAAATAAGGAAGAACTTACACGTCTTGAAACAATGGATAATGGAAAAACACATCGCGAGGCAGAAGGTGATATTGGGGATGCGGCAGCTTGCTTCCGTTATTATGCTGGGCTTATTACAAAACCAGATGGACAAACATATCATGTAGCTGATCCAATGCAAGCTATGGTAGTCAGAGAACCAGTTGGTGTTTGTGGATTAATTGTTCCTTGGAATTATCCGTTATTAATGAGTGTATGGAAAATTGCACCTGCTTTAGCGGCTGGAAATACGATTGTATTTAAACCGTCTGAGGTTACACCAATCACTGCAACAAAGTTATTTGAAATCCTTGAGAAAGTAGGGTTGCCAAAAGGTGTTGCAAATATGGTAATGGGGGCTGGGCCAACAGTAGGAAATGAGATTGCAGCAAGTAATAAAGTTGATATGATTTCCTTTACAGGTGGAACAAAAACAGGAAAACACATTATGAGAACAGCAGCAGATAACATGAAAAAGATTTCGTTAGAATTAGGCGGAAAATCACCTAATATTATTTTTGCAGATGCCGAATTTGAAACAGCGGTCGATTATGCGTTGTTTGGTATTTATGCAGGTACTGGTCAAGTGTGTTCAGCGGGATCAAGAATCCTTGTAGAGGAAAGCGTTTACGATAAATTTATTACTCGTTTCGTAGAACGAGCAAAGCAAATTAATGTTGGACCTGGTGATAACCCAGAATCAGAGATGGGACCACTTGTTAGTCAAGAGCATATGGAAAAAGTATTACGCTATATTGAGATTGGGAAAGACGAAGGAGCAGAAATTGCTTGCGGAGGAAAGCGTATTACAACGGATGGAAAAGGTGATGGTTTCTTTATTGAACCAACAGTCTTTGTCAATGTAAAACCTGATATGCGTGTTGTGCAGGAAGAAATTTTTGGTCCTGTTGTAGTTATCCAAAAGTTTAAGGATGAACAGGAAGCAATTGAGCTAGCAAACGGTACAGATTACGGTTTAGCTGGAGGTGTATTTACAGTTGATGGCGCAAAAGCGATGCGCGTAATCCGCAAGCTTCGCGCAGGGATTACGTGGATTAATAGTTATCATCCAACATACAACGAGGCGCCTTGGGGCGGATATAAGCAAAGTGGTATCGGTCGTAGTTTAGGAACGTTTGGTTTAGAAGAATTCCAAGAAATTAAGCAGATTAATATAAATCTAGAAGTAGAACCAATTGGTTGGTTTGCAAATAAAAAGACTATAGGAGTGAAATAGATGGTGACGAATGTAAAAAGTAAATTCAATGAGAAGGATGTAAACAATTTAAATGTAAATGAGTATATTACGAAAGTACTGCAATTAATTGAAAAAGAAAAGGTCTCTGAAGAAGAGGCTAACTGGATCCAAAAAGAAACAGTAGATGGATTTAGAGAGCATGTCAATCCTGGTTTTCTTGCATATAGAAAAACAGTAACAAAAGATGGGCAATTTGCAGCAGTAGAATGGTCTGATGAAGGATCTTGTTTTATGGATATCAATGGTAAAAAATATATTGATTGTTTAGGTGGATTCGGGATTTATAATGTTGGACACCGTAATCCGAAAGTGGTAAAAGCTGTAACGGATCAATTAAAGCGTCAAGCATTGCATAGTCAGGATTTACTAGATCCACTTCGTGCGATTCTTGCAAAGATTTTAGCAGATATTACACCTGGTGATTTGAAATATGCTTTCTTTACAAATAGTGGGACAGAAAGTGTGGAGGCGGCATTAAAACTAGCAAAAATGTATAGTGAACGAACAACTTTCATTTCAACAACACGCGCCTTCCACGGTAAGAGCCTTGGATCTTTATCTGGAACAGCAAAAGGAATGTTCCGTAAACCATTTTTACCATTAATTCCAGGTTTCCGTCACGTTCCATTTGGCGATATCGAGATGATGAGAAAAACATTTGAAACATGTGCATTAGTAGGGGAAGATGTTGCAGCTGTTATTTTAGAACCAATTCAAGGGGAAGGCGGTATTATTTTACCTCCAGAAAATTATTTAAAACAAGTAAGAGAACTCTGTGATGAATTTGGATCACTACTTATTTTTGATGAAGTGCAAACTGGAATGGGACGTACAGGGAAAATGTTTGCTGCAGAATTATATGATGTAGTACCAGATATTATTTGTCTTGCGAAGGCATTTGGCGGGGGTGTAATGCCAGCAGGTGCAATTGTTGCCAAAGAAAAAGTATTTAAAAGTTGGTTTGAGAACCCATTCATGCATACAACAACGTTTGGTGGAAATCCACTTGCATGTGCTGCTGCAATTGCAACAATCCATGTATTATTGGAAGACAAATTACCAGAACGAGCTGCGGAAGTTGGGGAGTATTTCTTAAACGGGTTGAAAAGAGCTGCGGAAGGACACGAAGACAAAGTATTTGAAATTCGTGGTCAAGGCTTAATGATTGGTATCGAATTCCATAAAGATGAAATTGGTTATGAAGTATCGAAGGCAATGTTTGATCGAGGCATCCTTGTTGCAGGAACGTTAATTAATTCAAAAACAATTCGTATTGAACCGTCTCTTACAATTAGTTATGAAGAAGTAGATATGGTAATCAATACTTTCAAATCAGTGTTAGCACAAGTAAAAGTACAATAATCATTCCATACAATAATGTGTAAAAACAAACCAGTAAAACCACCATGCTTATGTTCGCTCTAATTGGTTTTACTGGTTTTTACTATAGGAGGAGAAGGGGTTGGAGGGAGCATTACACGGAATCAAAATTATTGATTTATCTCGGGTTCTTGCCGGTCCTTTTTGTACGATGATTCTCGGTGATTTGGGAGCGGAGGTAATAAAAATTGAGAATACTGGAAATGGTGATGATACAAGAGGATGGGGACCACCTTTCGTAGAAGGAGAAAGCGCTTACTTTCTTTGTGCCAATCGTAATAAAGAGTCACTTACATTAAATTTAAAATCACAAATGGGAAAGGATGTTTTGAAAAAACTTGTTTCTCAAGCTGATATCGTTGTACAAAATTTCAAGCCTGGAACACTTGAGAGAATGGGACTTGGTTATGAAGTGTTACAAGAGGTGAAGGAAGACATTATTCTAGCTTCTATTAGTGGTTTTGGTCAAAGGGGTCCTGCTTCACATCTTCCTGGTTATGATTATATGATTCAAGCGATGAGTGGGCTTATGAGTATAACAGGAGGAAAGGATGAAGAGCCTGCAAAAGTGGGAGTTGCGATTGCAGATGTGCTCACAGGCCTTTTTACGTGTATCGGGATTTTAGCCGCTTTGCAGCACCGAAATAGAACAGGAGAAGGGCAAGAAATTGATATTTCTTTATTTGACTCACAATTAGCAGCATTAGTAAATGTAGCAAGCAATTATTTGTGTACAGGAGAATTGCCAGAGAGACTTGGAAACCAGCATCCGAATATTGTTCCGTATCAAGTATTTAAGGCGGAGGATGGAGATCTTGTTGTTGCAGTCGGAAATGATGAACAGTTTCATAGATTTTGTGTATTGCTTGGTAGAGAAGATTTATCTCGTTTAGATCGATATAAGACAAATGCAAATCGTCTTTTGCATAAGGAAGAGCTTGTAGATATTATTGCAAAAGAAATGAAAAAGAAAAAGAAAGAGGACTGGAAACAACTTTTGGATGAAGCAGGGATTCCAAATGGACCAATTCTCAATGTGAAGGAAGCGTTAGAAACAGAGCAGGCAGTTTCGAGAGATATGACAATTCATATGGAACATCCAACCATTGAAAATCTTACACTTGTAGGTTCACCATTAAAACTTGCAAAGACACCAGTGCGGATGCAGAAACATCCGCCACTCCATGGGGAACATACAGAACAGATTTTGAAAAAACTGGGGTATTCGCAGGAAAGCATTATGGAAATGAAAAAAAACCAATGGATATAAGGAGGCTGTACAAATGAATTTTTCTTTAACAGAAGAACAACAAAGTGTCAGAAAAGTAGTGAGATCATTTGTAGATAATGAAATTATTCCATACATTAAAGAATGGGATGAAAAAGGACATTTTGAAGAAAAGATCTTGAAGCGTTTAGCTGAGTTACAGTTTATGGGCGTTTGTATTCCAGAGCAATATGGCGGTGTTGGTATGGATTATAATACGCTCGCTATTGTTTGTGAAGAATTAGAACGTGGTGACACAGCTTTCCGTACAGCTGTATCTGTACATACGGGATTAAATAGCATGACACTTCTCCAATGGGGAACAGAAGAACAAAAACAAAAGTACCTTGTTCCACAAGCGAAAGGTAAAAAAATTGGGGCGTTCGGTTTAACTGAACCAAATGCAGGATCAGATGTTGTTGCTATGCAAACAACAGCGGTAAAACAAGGTGATTACTACGTATTAAATGGATCCAAAACATGGATTTCTTTATGTGATGTTGCAGACCACTTCTTAATATTTGCAAAAACAAACCCAGAGTTAAAGCACCGCGGTATTTCTTGTTTTATCGTAGAACGAACATTTCCTGGGGTATCGA
This sequence comes from Bacillus rhizoplanae, assembly GCF_917563915.1. Lineage (GTDB taxonomy): Bacteria > Bacillota > Bacilli > Bacillales > Bacillaceae_G > Bacillus_A > Bacillus_A rhizoplanae. Next base: position 15,519 of record NZ_CAKJTI010000003.1, read on the forward strand.
CAAAAGCGATAAAAGGAAAGCTTGGTATTAGAGCGGGCAATACAGGAGAGGTATTTCTAGATGATGTGAAAGTGCCGGTGGAAAATCTTCTTGGAGAAGAGGGAGAAGGATTTAAAATTGCAATGGCATCATTAGACAATGGTCGTTTTACGGTAGCGGCAGGGGCGTGTGGGCTCATTCAAGCAAGTTTAGAAGCGAGTGTAAAGTATTGTGAAGAGCGTAAAACATTTGGCAAAGAAATTGGAAAACATCAGCTTGTACAGCAAATGATTGCGAAAATGTCTGCGAATCTTGAAATATCACGTTTATTGGTCTATAAAGCAGGATGGTTAAAAAATGAAGGGAAACGTAACACACAGGAAACATCTTTAGCAAAATGGATTGCTTGTGATGCTGCATTTGAAGCTGCAAATGATGCAGTGCAGGTGCACGGTGCCTATGGATATTCGAATGAATTCCCAGTAGAACGATATTTACGAAATGCAAAAGCTCCAGTTATTTACGAAGGAACACGTGAAATTCATACGATTATGCAAGCGGAATACGCACTTGGATATCGTTCTGATAAGGAGCTTCGTAACATGTTACCGAAGTGGCCTTTTGAAGAAAATGAGGCAGAAATGGTAACGAAATAAAGTTAAGAAAAAATTAACTCAATCGTATTAAACGGTTTACGTACAGATACGATAAACCATGATTTCTTTTCTGTAAAAGCAACGAATGTTGAGAAGTTATCGGATGAGGATTTTATTATTGAGTTTTAATATAGTAAGTTGAAGAACAAGGGTGTCTCCAAGAAGGAGATAGCCTTGTTCTTCATTTAGTAAGTAAAATTTATAGTTTACATAATATTTTTATCAAATTTCATTATTTGGGTTTCTTTTTTATCCCGCTATTTGTGGGCAGTTATCCTCCACCTGAAAGAAAAATTGAAGACTTTATTATGTTTGCGGAGTAAAACATTTGAATGATTGCTACATTTACAACAATCTTTGGAAGTGGGTTAGCATCTCATACAATTACAGAAGAGTTTCAAAAAAGAACAATTAAACAATTATTAATTCATCCAAGGAAGCGGCTTATAGTATTATTGTCAAAGCATATTACAATCCTTCTAGCTGTTTTACTTATTGCTTTAAGTGCATTGTTCCAAGAACGGGAATTTATTTTCTGCAGTTATCGGATGATATAAAAACAAATTGATAAATAAAGGAAGAAATTACAGCATATTGATACTATAATATAAATATATCATCTTGGAGGTGTTTTCTATTAATCTTGCATTTTCACGTATTCGGCTTCGCAGTTTTTTTGGATGGATGATTTTAGGTGCGGTGGCTGCATATCTTCCATTAGGCATAATAGGTGCTGAAAGTAGTTCATTTGATTTTGTTTCAGAAACATTGGTTTTCTTTATCTTTCCACTACTTTGGTTATTTTATAAGATGAAAAAACATAACGCAGTATTTACAAGTTTTTTTGATAAACCAGCATCAATTCCATGGGCGTTAATTTTGATTGCTACGGCTATGGGAATGATTTTTGCATTTGGTATGTCTTTTATTCAGTTTTACATATTAGCTCAGCTGATTCCTGACTTTCTAGTTGATTTATTAAATGATGGAAATGTTATTGATATGAGCACTACTTTTACAAAGATTTTTAGTGTGATTTCAGCTTGTATATTTGCACCAATTATGGAGGAAGTAATTTTTCGAGGCTTTTTCTTAAATCGAATGGCGTATAAATGGGGGCTGAAACGTGCTATTATCGTTTCTTCACTTATTTTTGGATTCGGACATATAGATGTGATTGGTGCGTTTTTATTTGGCGTAGTCATGTGCCTGTTATATATTAAGACGAAAAGCTTATGGACCAATATCATTGTGCATGCTTTAAACAATAGTGTTGTTAGCATCATTCAATTTAGTGATAGCAGCAGTGCACAAGAAACAGTGAAAATTGCTGATTTGCAAGCACAAAGTAATTTATGGATTGGTTTTGCTATTATTATCATTAGTTTATTATGGCTTGTTCCCTTTATTCGTAACAATTGGCGCACGGTAAAAGAATTTGGATTGCCGTCATTACGAATTATTCAAGAAGAAAAACAAGCTAACTGGATTGCACAGCAAGCCGCATATAGCCAAGTTGTATTAACAAAACGCTATATGGTTGTCGAATTGCCTGATGAAGCTGTTAATCATTTGTGTTTAGAAGAACGTGATTACGTAAAAGTGGAACTAGTTGATAATATGATTGTGATTAAAAAAGTAGATGAAAGAGAAAGGCTCTCCTAAAGGGAATACGGAGAGCTTTTCTCTTTAGTAAATAAGTATTTCTACGTGGAAATTGTTTCCGTTTTTTATATATTTAATATCTGTTACAGTACGTACTTGCTTTAAAATTTCTACTTTTTCACCGATTCTCGGAATAGTTGGAACATTGTCCCAGATACCAAGCAAATCATCCATTGTCTTTGTTTTTTCGTAAAACCAAATTTTCACCGTGATGCCCCTTTCTTATTTTTGTATTTTAATACATGATAATACATTTTTATTCTTTTTGTAAGGGGTTTTTACGTATTTTTTGAATGAATTTAACAAAAAAAATTTCATTCAGGAAAGCCATGTTTAACATACTTCCAAAAGAATTCCCCTTCCTCAAGGAATGAGAAGGGTGAAGCCCAATGAGTAGGGAGGGGATGAATTTGTAACACTTGTTACCGCAGAAGAAGTTTAAAATTGCTTAGATAAAGTGAAACTTCCATCAGTGGTCCCCCACTGATGGTTAGTTGAACCAATCGGGCTTTTACGGGCAGTGATCCCTCACCTATCTTCTTTGCTCCTCTCCTAATCTTGAGGTGGGGTCTTACTGCCCGTTACTGCGGGATAAAGATTGCAGTAAAAAATGTTTTTAATTTAATATTATAGTAAGAAAATAAAGAATAATTTTATAGAAAAAAATAAGAATATTTTGTATAATTACATTACAATAATTTTGAAAACAGAGGTGGCGGCGTATGGCACATATCCCAGTAAAAAAACTAGAAACATTATTAGCATTAGCTGATGATGATAAACAAAAACAAAAAGAATTTTATGAGACATTGTTAACAACATACGTTTATGTTGCAGGGACAGTTGATATTGAAGAAGGAGATTCACAAGGAACAGTGCATTTACGTTATTTCCAAGGTGATGGAAGATGGATTTTACCATTCTTTACACAGCTTGAATTTTTACAAGCCGTACTGCCTGAAGATGTACCTGTGATTACGATTCGTGGAAAAGAATTATTTGAGAACATTGATGCTGAAGCAACAGCAGTCTTAAATATTGGTACAGATCTTGATAAAACATTTACACCTCCAGAAATTGCTGATATTGCTTCAAGAAGAATTTTTAATTATTATCAATAAAGTACCGTTACCATTTTTCCTTTGCGTCATATAGTATTAGTAGCTTGACCAAGGGGGGATGGAGATAGATGGCTGACAATAATAACAATAATAACAACTGCTGCTGGAATAACTGGAACTATTGGAATAACCGTAATAACAACAATAACAACAACAATAATAACAACAATAACAACAATAATAATAACAACAATAACAACAAGAATAACAATAACAAATACGGCAACTGTTGCTGGTATAATTGGTATAACAACAATAACAACAATAAGAATTAATGAATAGAAAAAGGAGAAGCAAGTAGCTTCTCCTTCTTTTATTTCTATAAAAATTTACCTCGTATTAACGGGAAATATGAGATTCCCACTTCAAGATTCAGAGAAAACGAAGAAGATAGGTGTGGGATGAAGAAGCCCACACTGATGGAAGTTTCACTTGATACCAGAAGATATGGAAAGTATTTTTTGTTGTCCATTTATTGTAGCAGGAACGCCAAGAGGCACTCCTATGTTTGACTGTATATGCCCAATTGGTAAGCCGCTTAAAAGAGGGATCGTATAAGATGTAATGTGATCATGTAGAATATCAGAAATAGATAAAGATGGCTTTGGAGATGTACAGTTGTGACAACTTGCAAAGATCACACCGGCACACTGTTCAAATTTCTTTCCTAAGCGTAATTGATTTAACATACGATCAACACGATATGGTTCCTCCGCAATTTCTTCTAATAAAAGTAGTTTATTTTTTGTATCAATTTCGTAAGGTGTACCGAGTGTGCTTGTAATTACAGTTAAATTTCCCCCTACAAGAGGAGCGGTGATAGAACAAGAGAAAGAATGAATAAATTCTACTCCTTTCAAAATAATAGAGTACGGATGGAAGAGTTGGTTGAAAGAGGAGAAAGAGAGAGAATCAAGACCCTTTCCAACTTCCTCCATCATGGGACCATGGAAAGTAACGAGTTGTGAAAATTGTCCAAAAGCAATATGTAGGGCAGTAATATCGCTATACCCCCAAAAGATTTTTGGATTATCTCGAATTAGTGCATAATTAATATAAGGTAGAAGGCGACCAGTACCATATCCGCCTCTTGCGCAAAAAATAGCTTTTACATATGGATCTGCAAAGGCTTTGTGTAAATCATGAACACGAATAGCATCATCTCCGGCTAAATAGCCTCGTTTTTCTTGTACGCTCTGTCCAATTATAACGAACAATCCTAGTTCTTCTAATTTCTGTTTTGCTTGAAGAATATGCTCTATAGATGGTGGGCCTGCTGGAGCAATGATCATAATGGTATCTCCGTATTTTAATGGTTTGGGATACTGCATCAAATTCCCCCCTTTTCTTTCACTATATTCGCTTATAGGATATTCAATCCTTGTGAAAAGAAGGAAATCATTTGGTATGATAAGAAAGTATAAGAGAAAGGGGAGAAGAAAAGATGTTCCATAGTCGAATATGTGAGAAAATGCAAATTACATACCCTATTATTCAAGCTGGTATGGCAGGAACAATTGTAACCCCAGAGCTGGTAGCAGCTGTATCTAATAGTGGAGGATTGGGTACATTGGGTGCAGGATATATGAGCCCTGAACAAATCCGCTTAGCCGTACGTACTATTCGTCAGTTAACAGATAAGCCGTTTGCGGTGAACTTATTTATTACAAAAGAAATGAAATTTGACGAAAAACAAGTAGAAGAGGCACAAAATCTGTTAAAGCCCATTCGAGAAAAATTGCAATTGGGAATAGCAAAGCAAACGTTACAGCTGCCGAAAAGTTACAAAGAGCAGCTACAAGTTCTTATTGAGGAGAATGTTCCTGTTTTTAGTTTTACTTTTGATACACCAGAACAGGAGGAGATAGAATTATTAAAAAGAAATGGCATAAAAGTAATTGGTACAGCAACGAATGTAGCAGAAGGGAAGATATTAGCTCATTTAGGAGTAGATATTATTGTTGGGCAAGGAAGTGAAGCAGGGGGACATCGTGGAACATTTCTAGGAAAAGAACAAGATTCTATGATTGGAACAACTGCGCTTATTCCACAGCTTGTTGATGCTGTTCCGCATATTCCAATTGTTGCGGCAGGTGGGATCATGGATGGACGGGGAGTAGTGGCAGCCTATGCACTTGGTGCAGAAGGGGTACAAATGGGTACAGCATTTTTAACCTGTTATGAAAGTGTAGCTCATGAGGCACATAAAGAAGCAATTATAATGAGTACAGACCAAAGTACGACAATGACTCGTGCATTTTCGGGTAAATATGCGAGAGGGATTCGAAATACTTTTATTGAACAATTGGAAAGTAAAGAAGGAAAATTTCCTGTATATCCAATTCAAAATCTATTAACAACAGAAATTCGCCAAGCAGCAGCGATACAAAATAATCACCAATATATGTCACTGTGGGCAGGACAAGCTTCTGCTTTAGCCAGAACAGAAGAGGCGCAGCAAATTATAATGAGAGTGATTAAAGAAGCGAAAGAGACATTAGAAAGATTACAAAGTACAATCTATATATAAAAAGAACGCTTGAAAATTCAAGCGTTCTTTTTTAGTTACTCTCATAAAATTGCTGAATTGCCTCATCGACATATACCCAGCCTTTCCAACCTAAATGCATCGTATCTTTTAAGAAATACTTATCATATTCATGGTCTGAAAAATCTGCAACTGGGAATCCAGCTTTTTTAATTTGGTCATTTATTTTTTTATAGTACACATCACGTCGTTCTTTCGGGAATCCAGCATAATCATACCATGGACCATTAACTGGAACAGAAATAAATAATGGTTTTGCGTGCTGTTGTTTTAAAATGTCTAAAACTAATTGGAAATCGTCATATTCTGGCGATTCATCGAATGATTCATTTGCTCGATATCCTTTTAGACGTTTTAATTTATCCTTAATCTTTTGGTTATAGTAGCGATCTTCAATGCCGAATGGATTCGTTTGAGATTCTACTTCGCCAGTTTTTTCTGCATGGTTACGAATATCGTTCCATGCAAGGGATTTTAATTCAGCATCTGTATTTGTTTTTCGCGGTTTAATATCAAACATTGATGTAACTAAATCTTTACGATCTAAAATGTTACGATATACATACGCAAATGGTTTTGCCGCCGCTGCTTTCACTTTATGTTTTGTATCGTCATATACGATTCCTTCTAAAGAAGTTTTTAGGAGTGTATCTTTACGAACAATTTCAAAACTTAATAAGCGGTTTGCGATTTCTTTTTTCGTCTCAGGCTTTAATTCATTGTTAAAGATGAGATGGTACGCTTGCTGAGATGAAAAGTTTGGCGCAAAATGAACTTCGTCTAACCCTTGTTTTACAAACCATTGCGGTGAAAGGACGAAGACAATTTTGCGATCTTTTAACTGATCCATTGACGATGCTAGATTTAACACATGAGTAAGACTTTGTGTTCCACCGCGACCGATAAGAAACGGAGTAAATTCTTCATTTTTCACTTTAAAGTAGTTAGATGGATGATATGCATCTAACCGAGAAAATTCCGATGAACCGTACATCGGAAGGTATTTTGGATCTTCTAGCGCTTTTTGTTGCAGTGCAATGCCCTGGAACATTTCTTTGTTTAAAGATGTTGAGGCATCGTTGACCTTTTGCTCCCCGATAAGTGGTAAAAGAAAGCGTGATGGAATAAGTAACACCACGCAAAAAAGGGCAAATGCTAGAAGCATCGGGCCAAACGTTGGTTTTTTCATCGCATATCTTCCAGTTTCTTAACAATCATGTTTGGCGTTGCCCATTCGTCACGATCAAAGTCAGAAATAGGCACTTCAATACCTAAACGTTCTTGAAATTCTACTAATAAAGATACTGTACCGAAAGAATCAAGAATACCTTCTTCAAATAATTGTACATCTGTATTTTCTTTTACAATATCATTTTCACATACTTCTTCTAAAATATCTAATACTTGATCTTTAAATTCAGCCATTGTGTATTCTCCTTTATATCCATAATGTATTATGTGTAACTTCCTAAGAAGTTTTTAACTAAAAGTGTCTGCCTAGGTTGCCTGAGAAGAGTAGGAGACCGAGACAAACGAAGTGGAATGTAATGATAATTCCAAGGGCATGTGTGAATTTATTATTTGGCCAAAACTTATGCTTTTTATTTTTACGCTCAAATATATCAAACGCAATAAACAAAATTGCATGATATAAGCCATACGTAATATAATACCACGTTAGTCCATGCCAAATTCCCATAATTCCAAAGTTTAAAAATGCACCGATATAAGAAATTGTATAACGGTTTTTAATTAGTTTTTTCTTTGTCGCAAAAAAGACAAAGCGCATATAAATAAAGTCGCGGAACCAAAATGATAAGCTCATGTGCCAGCGGTTCCAGAAGTCCTTAATATTACGACTTAAAAAAGGCTTGTTAAAGTTTTCAGGCGTTTTAATACCCATCATATAACTTACACCAATTACGAATGCGCTATATCCTGCAAAGTCAAAGAATAGATATAAACTATACGAGTACATATCAGTCATAAATGAAATAAATGTAGCTTGTTTAGAAATTGCTGCATCCCAAATATGGTTTTTAATTAAGTACGCAATAATAAATTTGTAAAGAAAACCCTGGAAAATACGATTGATTCCTGTATAAAGCATTACCTTATACTCATCAGCTGATGGCGGGTTCTCTACGTCTTTTTGGAAGCGACGATATCGATCAATTGGACCCGTTGAAATCGCTGGGAAGAACAGAAGAAATTCCCAAAACTTAAATAGTGATATTTCTTTAATAAGTCCATCACGAATTTCAAATATCATTTGTACTGCTCTAAATGTTACGTATGATATACCAAGAAATACGACTAATTTCATAGCTGGTATATCAAAAAATACCATTGATTTTAAAGCTGGTACAACAGGTGCAATTTTTACTAAGATAAGCGGTAAGATCGATAAAATAACAGCAGTGCAAAAGATACTTGTTTTGTTATCACGCTGTCGCAATGTTAAATATCCTTTAATTAAAACAAATTGCCAAATTGCAAATATTGCCAATGCAACAGCTTGTGTTGGTTTATCAGAAAAGATAATTGCCAACATAATAAGTGTTACAACTGCATTATATTTGCGCAGCATTTTCCCTTGTAACCCAGCAATGATGGTAGGGATAAGCAAAATGCCCACAATCACGAAAAAATAAAATGATGCATATGGGATCATGCTGTAACCTCACTCAATAATTTTTTACGATCTACTTTTCCATTTGGTGTCATTGGAATAGAAGATTGGTACATGAATTTTCGTGGAATCATGTAATTTGGTAATAGCTCATTGAGTTCTTTTTTTATCGCAGATGTTAATTTAAATTCTTTTTCAAAAGAATGTTCACCTGGAACAACAACCGCTAATAAGTAGTCGTATTTTTCACCTTTTTTAATTGGAAGTACCACAGCAGCTTCCACATACGAACATGAACGCAGGTGATGCTCAATTTCTTCTAATTCCATACGATAACCGTGTAACTTAATTTGGAAATCAAGACGACCATTATAGAAAAGAAGTCCATTTTCTAAATAACCAGCGTCACCGGTTTTATAAGCACGTTCGCCGTCAATAACAGTGAACGCTTTTTCTGTTAATTCAGGGCTTCCTAAGTATCCAGTACTTACACTTGGACCAACAATTATGATTTCACCCTTCTCACCATCAGGTGCAACAGTACCATCTTCTTTCATAATGATGATGCGGCAATCTGATTTACAGTAACCGACTGGAAGAGATTGATATTTGTCTACTACTTCATTTGTTACATGAATACCAGTTACAGCAACAGTCGCTTCTGTTGGTCCATACGTATTCATAATAGTAGCTTTTGGGAAGCGCTCTAACAGTTTTCTTGCAACATCATTAGACAGTACTTCACCGCAGAATAAGAATGTTTTCATGTTTGGAAGCATACCTTCTGAGAAAGATGGCTCCATTAAACACATTTCTGCAAAGGATGGTGTAGACGTCCAAACTTGTACATCTGATTGTTCTAAAGAAGTAAATAAATCTTTTGGACGTGCAATCATATCTTTATCAATTGCCCATAGTGTACCACCTGTTACTAATGACGGATAAATGTCCATAACAGATAAGTCAAATGAGAATGGCGCTTGGTTTAAAAAGACTTGTCCAGTTTGTAAGTTGAAATCTTCAACTGTCCATTTTGTGAAACTTACAAGACAATTATACGTAATTTGTACACCTTTTGGGTTTCCTGTACTCCCTGATGTGTAAATGATGTAGAAGTTGTCTTCACCCTGTACTGCATATTCAGGATTTGCAATGTTTCCTTTATGAGTAAGAAGAATATCTTCTAATTTCTTTCCATCAACAATCTGAACTGGTAAATCAGCCACTGTAACATCTGTTGGAGATAAAAGTAGCTTTGCACCAGAACTTTCTGCAATGCGCAGCACACGATCAGTTGGAATTGACACGTCTACTGGAATATACGCATGTCCAGCTTTGATACACCCTAAGAAACAGACTATCATTTCTGGCTGCATATGTCCGTATACCATAATTGGTGAACGATCATCTTCATATTGGGAAGAAATCCAATATGCTAATGCATCAGAGTCTTCTTTTAATTGTCTGTATGTAATTTTCGCATCTCGCCAAACGAAAGCGGTTTGGTCAGGCGTTTCAACCGCCCACTTTTCGATTTGTTCTAATAACTTCATAACGCTCCCACCCTAAAATTCATTGTAAATAAATGTACTTGTGTTTGTATCTTGGAACCCATACAACCATAGTAAAGCAAGTAAAATCGCAAAGTAGTAACAAGTTTTTGCAACCCATTGCGTGAGTGGTTGAGACCATATTTCTTTTAATATTTTCATGTCTTTCCCCCTCTATAAAATAGTATCCGTATGTAAGTATCATATCCTACATCACTTTGAAAAACACAGAAATCCCACATTTTAGGGAAGTGTAAGGCAAAAAGGCTCTTTTCTGATAGTAGCACTAAATGTTAAAAAAGAAAATCCCTAACTTAACAATTATATTACATTCTAGATAGAATTGTAATTCCATTGCAATTGAAAGAGGTAAGGTTATATTCCCTTTAACTAAAATCGCACATAAACTCTTGTTATACAAAGGAATACGGTCATTATGATGGAATTAGATTGTTAAAAATAGAATAAGGGGTTGAAACGGATGAAGTCATCTCAAGTAGATTGGTTATTATATCTTTCTGAAGAAAATATTCGAATGTGGCGACGTCATTTACATCAGTATCCTGAATTGTCGTTTCAGGAGAAGCATACATCACAGTTTATATATGATACATTACACTCATTTTCTTATTTTGATCTAACAAGACCAACAGCATATAGTGTGATGGCAAGAAGAAAAGGAAAAGGAAAAGGTAATATCATTGCGATTCGAGCAGATATAGATGCACTTCCGATTCAGGAACAAACGATGAAGCCGTATGCATCTAGTGTACCAGAAGTTATGCATGCTTGCGGTCATGATGCACATACGGCAATTTTGTTAGGTGTAGCCGAGGCCTTAGTGAAATATGATGAAGAGTGGGGTGGAGAAATTCGTCTTTTGTTTCAACATGCTGAGGAACAATATCCTGGTGGAGGACAAGAGATGGTGGAAGCGGGAGTTATGGATGGAGTCGATTATGTCATCGGTCTTCATGTAATGTCAGGGCTAGGAAGTGGACAAATAGGAATTTCCTATGGACCAACGATGGCAGCACCGGATGTATTTACAATTGAAGTTAAAGGAAGAGGAGGACATGCTGCTCATCCGAAACAAACAGTGGATCCGATTGCAATTGGAGCACAAATTATTACGAATTTGCAACATCTTGTGTCAAGACGTACGGATGCGTTTGAACAACGAGTGGTATCAGTCACGCAATTTCATGCAGGAACAGCTGATAATATCATTCCTGAGACAGCAACGATTGTAGGAACGGTGCGTTGCTTTGAGAACACATTACGACAAGAATCTAAAGAAATTATTGAACAAATTGTGAAGGGGATTACAGCAGCGCATGATGCAACGTACTCATATACGTATCGTTACGGATACAATCCGGTAATAAATGATTCCTATGTAACGAAGATAGTAGAAGATAGTGCCATTGAATTGTTTGGAAAAGAAAGTATTATCTCACTTTCCCCTTCTATGGGAGGTGAGGATTTTTCTGCATACTTACAAAAGGCCCCAGGCTGTTTTGTAAAGTTAGGAACGGGAAATGTAAACAAAGATACTTGTTATCCGCATCATCATCCAAGATTTGATGTGGATGAAACGGCATTAATTCGTGGTGCACAATTATTTTTACAAGCGGCAATGAAGCTATTAAAAGGATAAAGTAAATTAACAAACAGTGGATAGTTGAAATTATATTACGAGATAAAAAAAGGCAACTGCGAATATCGCAGTTGCTTCTATTTCTTTCCGTTAGAGAGGGTTAAGAAAGAACTATGCTCATTTATAATATATGTATGTCTTACGGACAAGCTTGTATCTTTTCATTAATTTTTCAAAAAAAATATTGACTTTGATAATTATTATCAAGTAATCTAATGTTATCTTTCTGATTGATAATAATTATCATTTTCATTTATTCTGTACTAAAGGAAATATAGAATATAAAAAATAAGAGAATGAGATACATAATAAGGGGAGAGAGTAAAATGAGTAAGTTAGTAATGATTTTTGCAAGTATGAGTGGAAATACAGAAGAGATGGCAGATCATATTGCCGGGGCAATTCGCAAGGCTGGAAAAGAGATTAAAGTAATTGATATTATGACATCACCAGAAGCGTCTGTTTTAGAAGATTATGAGGGGATTGTATTAGGTGCTTACACATGGGGAGATGGTGATTTACCAGATGATTTCTTAGATTTCTATGATGAAATGGATAAATTGGATTTAACGGGGAAAAAAGCAGCGGTGTTTGGTTCTTGTGATTCTGCATATCCAAAATACGGGGCAGCTGTTGATATTTTAATAGAAAAATTACAGGAGCGCGGAGCTAGCGTTGTACTTGAAGGATTAAAAGTAGAATTAACACCAGAAGACGAAGATGTTGAAGCGTGCCTTCGTTTTGGTACAGAATTTACAAACCACCTTTCTTAATGGCGATAGGGAGATGAAGAGCAAGTGCAGGGGAAAATCTCGATTAAAACAATGACGGATTATCATTTACATGATTTTATACGTTGTCCGTACAAATTTTATTTTCGTTACATAAAGGGAAAAGAACCGTCTTCGTTACCGTGGACACAAATTGTGCAAGTGATTGTGAACCGTATTGTAGGGGAGTATTATACTACGCCAAATGAAAAACAAACATCTTTGCTTTTATTAGAATTACTTGAGAAACATTGGCGTAAGGTGCATATACGCATGTTTTCATCAAAGAGCGAATATTATGTGGTGCTTGCAAAGATAACAAACAACTTATTGCAATATGTAAAGAGCGATAAAAGTGGAATACCGCCATTATTTTTGTATGAAAAATTACAAACATATATGGAAGAGCTTGGGATCCATATTGCGCTAACACTTGAAGTTGGAGAATGGTCTGCACAATCATTTGTTATAAGAAAATATGTTATTGATACTAATGAAGATATGCTCGCTCTTTTTCAGAAGCTGACAGCTGTATTTTGCTACAAAGCTTTTGGTGTTCTTCCAGAGAGAATTGAAATGTTTAATCTAATAGAAGGAATAAGTCATATTTGTATTCCAAAACAAGAGGACGTTGCGGCAGGAATGAATTATTTACAGACAATGAAAGAAATGCTTCAGGAACCTCAATATTATACAAAACGATCATTTAGCTCGGAATGCATAGGCTGTGCATTTCGTAATGAATGTGAGTGTGATCAGCCACAGAAAAATCAAATCTTACATTAAAAAGGTGCGGAAAAAGCGCCTTTTTTCATTGTTGAGATGAAAACATCTTCATGAATTACACTGATATGTTATGGAGGTAAAGTGAAAGGAAGGTGACTTGCATTAAGGGAGTAGCAAAATGGATACAAACATAATGACGTTTGAAGAAAAGAAATTAAGGGAAGACGTTTAGCGTATTCCCCTTAAAACATGTAGCAGTCGTTTTGTATTGTGTTCAATCATTTTTGAATTATTTGTTTCAAAACCATATACAAGGTCATGCAGTATAGGACTATATTGATAAAAGGAGATAATCCGTTCAAAAAATGTTGTATCCGTGCTATTCGTTAAAGCAGTATATTCCTCGTATACTTCTAATGTAAAGGCATGGCCGTAATCAGCGTATAATCCAGCAAAATCAAATGCGGGATCACCAATTTGTGCATCTCCTATATCAATGATACCAGCGATGTGCCTCAGGAGAGGATGAAATAAAATATGATTATGTGTTAAGTCGGCATGAATAACTGTTTGTGGAGAGGAGCTTGTAAATAATTGCTCAAAAAATGTTTGAAATAATGTATTCAATCGTTTAGTTTCTTCTATTATAAATGTAGTAAACAGGTAATGTTTTAGTTTCATATATAACTTCTTCCAATATTCAGCTGTTTGCTCAACCTGAAATCCCCACTCTTTTGCAATTGTAGTAGGAACTGTATGAAAAGCAGCAAGAAATGATGCAAGTTGTGTAACAATTTTCGTTTTTTCATTAATTGAGAGGTTATGTAAGTAAGATGGTTTAAATGGTTTACCATGAATTATTTTATAGTAACTGCAAACGGGAATTGTATCTGCTTTATTTTCATATAGAATATGATAGTTCGGTACTTCTATTTGTTGTGTTTGCAGCATAGGAGACAGTACTTCATATAACTGTTTTTCACGAGGAATTTTTTTCGCGTATTCAACTTTTCTAGGAAATCGAAATAACCATTCATCATTTATGAGAATAGCAACATTATCCCAACCGCTTTCATCTTGATGAAAGGAATGGATAGGCAAGTTCGGGAGTGTTTTTTGAATATATTGCATATAGTCTAAGTCTGTCATTTTTTTGCCTCTTTCGTTTAGTTATAATAGAAAAGAAATCCCTAGCTAGGGATTTCTTTTCTTATCCCGTATTTAACGGATAATTTCACCTCAAGATGCAGAGTTGATTGAAAGGTGAGACAATTTTACGTAAGGATTAGTTCAACTAACCATCAGTGAGGGATGAAGAACCCCCACTGATAGAAGTTTCACTTTATAAATTCTCGTTTTGCTGTTGTATCTCCTTTTTACTCAAATCAAGATTTGCATTTTCGATAGCTCTATGTTTGTCTAAAGAATCTCCAGCGTATCCTTTTTGTGTTTTTATAACCCTTTTACTTGAACTTGCTGAGTTATTATTCATATGAATTCTCCTTTTCTTTTACTTAAAATATACGAAAGTAATAAGTAATAGCAGCACAGCTCCAAAAATGACAATGCCGACTAAAAACGTCATGTTAGAATAACGAGGTGATTTATGTACATCTTGACGATAACCAGGTGAAATTTCCGGTGCAAACTCTTCTTGATAAGATTGTTGTTCTTCCTTTTCGTCCACTGTTGCAACTCCTTTATGTTTTTTGTCCCGCATTAACGGCCACCTCAAGATTCAGAGGGAAGCGAGGAAGATAGATGAGGGATAACTGCTGGCATGTGCCCGATTGGTTCAACTAAACCTCCACTGATGGAAGTTTCACTTTATTGATATGTTGCACGTTATAAGGAAGAAATATACTCTTAGTATGTTAAGCACTGAGCGAGAACCCAGCCGATAGATATGGATAATAGGAGAATCATAAGTCCGACAGCACGATTATCTTCTTCAATTGCTTGCTTAATACTGAAGCGCATTGTAACAAGTTCTGCAATGTAAAAAGGGATAATTTGCGCTACGATACCGATAGCACTCCAAATGATCATATCGATGAGTGAAACAGACTGAGCGATGGTTGCCCCAACTATAAACGTAAGGCCAAGTAATTTTCCGCCAATTGACATAGCTGCAGATACATTTCCTTTTGCAATTAATTGAAATTCCTTTACTTTTGTCGTCCAATCAAATAGAAGAAAACCGATACATAGTAAAGCAAGTCCCGTTCCAGCATATATGAAAAAATTTAGGAATAAATTCACGTTTTTCTCCTTTCTTTTATTAAAAATCCAATATTTCCCTTGTATTATACATGGAATGAAAAAAATGCTTCTATAAAAATAGTGGGGAAATTATTTTTGGGAGATATTATAAAAATAGTTGTTTTATATATGGATATCACGTTATTATAAATTTTATATATAATTTATAGGAAAAAAAGGTGTTCTTACTTAAAGAACCTTTTCTCCCAAAAAACATTATGTGAGTTTGAATCCATATGTAGCAGCAATTGCTTTATATGTTGTTTTTTTATTTGTGATGATTACAGTTGTTTCGATAGGAACACGATCAAATAGCCAATGTACGTCACTATTATACATGCGAACACAACCGAGTGTTGTCCATTTTCCAATGGCGCTTGCATTATTAGTTCCGTGAATGGCATATGTTGTTCCTTTTGTTCCTTTGAGATTCAGACCGAGCCAGCGGTCTCCTAATGGGTTGCGTGGATCACCGCCAGGAATATTTTTGGCGTAGTAGGGTCGATTTTTAATTTTGTTGACAATATCATATTTTCCTAGGGGTGTTGGTGTGCTGCTTTTTCCGGTAGCAACTGTAAACTCTTTTACAAATTTACCTTTTTCATAATATGTCATCTTATTCGTTGCTACATTGACAATTAACAAATGTTCTTGCCGGTATGTCTCTGCATCAGCCGTCTTAACAGGAAGCATAGAAGAAAAGAATAATAATAGTGCAATCGCAATCTTCCTCATATTAAATTAGTCTCCTTTGTGTAAATATCAAAAATTATTATAGCTTTCTTTTATAAGGAATCCTATTACTTTTTTATTTATATAAAAAATATTAAGGACATGTAAAAAAGCCGCTATTCAGCGGCTTTTTAATGTAATATATTTTTGCTGTACTTGAAATAGCCGAGCGAGTAAAAAGATTGCACCGAAAGCTAATCCTAAAATTAGACCAATCCAATAACCTTTTGCAGCCAAAGTTGTATATGTTGCAAGTGTATAACCGAGCGGGAGACCTATTATCCAATATGCAACTAGTGTCATAACAAGTGCTACATTCACATCTTTATAACCGCGAAGTGCACCTTGTACTGGTGTTGCAATGGCATCAGAAAATTGGAATAAAATTGCAAACACGAGAAATTGTTTCGCTAAGTCGTGTACTGCAGAATCATTTGTATAAATAGAGGCAATATTGTCATCAAATAAAAACAGTAAGATAGAATATAACAGTGCGAAAGCTAGTGCTAATCCTATACCAATAAAGCTATAATGCTTGGCATCTTTATATCGGGAAGCACCGACTTCAAACCCGACAGAAATTGTCATTGCCAGGGATAAACTGAGTGGTGTCATATATAAAAGAGATGCGAAGTTCATCGCGGCTTGGTGAGCGGCAATGGTTGTTGTGTCAAAATTACTCATAAATAATGTAACAGCAGCAAAAATACTTGTTTCAAAAAAGATTGCAAATCCAATTGGTACACCAAGTTTTAATAATTCCTTCCAGCTTGATATAGAGAGGCGATACAAACGTTGAAAGACACCATAAGAAGAGAAAGGCTCTTTCGTACGGATAATGACAGTAGTGATAAGTAAAATACACCAATATGTCGATGTTGAAGCAATGGCAGCTCCAACTCCACCGAGTTTTGGGAAACCGAAATGACCAAAAATGAATATATAGTTCAAAATGATATTAATCGGTAAAGATAGTAAAGTGATAATCATTGTTGTACGTGTTTTTCCTAAGGCATCAATAAAACAGCGGAGTACTGTATATACAAATAGCGGAATGATACCAAATGCGATAATGCTTAAAAATTGAGCAGCAATTTGGGCTACTTGTTTCTCTAAATGCATGGCATGTAAAATTGGTGAAACCACAAGGAATCCAATGATTAGAACAATAACACTGACCAAGATTGCTAAGTATACGGCTTGTGTCACAACGTGAGCTACATTTTCTTTTTGTTTGGAGCCGACAAGGTGAGCAACAATAGGAGTTGTTGCCATTAAAATACCTGTTAATCCTGTACTAATTGGAAGCCATATACTTGTTCCAATTGCAACTCCAGCTAAATCAGTGGCACTTGCATGTCCTGACATCGTCGTATCGAAAAAACTCATTGAAAATAATGACATTTGTGTAACAAATATGGGGAAAAATAATAAGATAAATTGCTTTATTTTTTGTGAAATCGATGTAGTTTCTTTCATATATACTCCTTTCTAAAATACGAATAGGCCGCTTCAATCATACTATTGAATAGGAATTTAGAAAAGTAATATGTATTTATAACAACATTGGTGCATTTTGAACGAATATGAAAAAAACGATGCGTGTTTAGTGAAGATGAGGTATTATGATAAAGTATGAAAAAAGTACCATAAGGTATTAAGGAGGCACGGTCGTGGCTGATTGGTTAATTGGATTAATCATGGGTGCTGTTGAAGGGTTGACGGAGTTTTTACCTGTATCATCAACAGGGCATATGATTTTAACAGGGCATTTAATTGGATTTGAAGGCGATAAAGCAAAAACATTTGAAATTGTTGTTCAATTAGGATCTATTTTAGCGGTTGTTGTTGTATTTTGGAAGCGATTATGGTCGTTAGTTGGAATTGGACGAGTAAAGCAAGGGCCATCGTTAAACTTATTACATATTATTATCGGTATGATTCCAGCTGGCTTACTTGGTGTTTTATTACATGACAAAATTAAAGAGGTTTTATTTGGACCAGGTCCAGTTGTTATTAGTTTAATTGCTGGTGGTATCTTAATGATTATTGCTGAGAAATTCTCAAAGCCAAGCACAGCGAAAACACTTGATGACATTACGTATAAACAAGCGTTTACGATTGGGATGTTTCAATGTTTAGCATTATGGCCTGGTTTTTCTCGTTCAGGATCTACAATTAGTGGCGGTTTGTTAGCGCGTGTATCTCATACAGCGGCTGCTGAATATACATTTATTCTTGCGGTACCAATGATGGTAGCTGCAACAGGTCTTGATTTAATTAAGAGTTGGAATGAATTAAGCGCAGCAGATATCCCATTATTTGCAACTGGATTTATTACTGCATTTGTAGTTGCTATGTTAGCAATTGTTTCATTCTTAAAATTATTATCTCGTGTGAAATTAACACCATTTGCATATTATCGTTTTATTGTTGCCGCGGTGTTTTACTTCTTTGTTTTATAATAAAAAAACTGCCATTTGGCAGTTTTTTATTTTGCTATTTTTTCAATCATATTTTCCATTACGTGCTCCCAAATGGAAGTATCAGAAGTTAATGTTTTACGAAACACAGCATACATTTCTTTTTGCTTTTCTTCAAACTGTGGATCATCTTTTTCTGGTAATGTAGCGCGCATAGAAGTAACGAACTCTTGAACTTTTGGAGCGCGTGGCCCCCAAACATATTTTTCATTTCCTGCTGCGTCCATAAAAATGAAAATTGGAATCGCGCGTGCTGTACCATTTGTTAAATATTGATCCATCAATTCTAAGTTATCATCACGAATGAGTAGGCTCATCTCGATATTGGCAACTTCGCAAATGCGTTTCATAATTGGTACGCAAAGAAGGGCATCACCACACCAATCTGCTGTTAAAACGATAACTTTTAAATGATCGTTTTGATGTTGCTCTAAAACAGGAAGAAGTTCATTTGGAATTAAGAAATTATTATAAATATGTAGTAATTCGTGTTGATTCACTGTCATATTATTTACATATGCATCAAAGGACATGCCTTTTTTAAACCATTGAAGTAATGTCATGTACTACACCTCTTTCTCTATTTGTTCATATTGTACCAAATATTTTACGGGAAAGCTGGTAAAGTTACTTTTATCGGTAATCCATATTTTGTCGAGTGTAAAAAGCTAGAACAATAAAGTGAAACTTCCATCAGTGGAGAGTTTTTTCATCTCCCACTGATGGTTAGTTGAACCAATCGGGCTTTTATGGGCAGTTATCCCCCACCTATCTTCCTCGCTTCTCTCTTGCATCTTGAGGTGGGGGTCTTACTGCCTGTTAATGCGGGATAAAATGAAAACAGGGTGCTTCTGTGCACCCTGTTTTCTTGCTGATAAAATTCACAGCATTTTATGAAAGCAACCTTTATCATCTATTGCCAAGTAACTAAAAAAAGATACATGATTTTCCCAATAAAATGGATGACAAATTCCAAAAAGTACGTTAATATAATTCATAATGTTTTTATTTAATCATATTAAATAAATAGAGGTGCTGTACAAAATGTCTAATAATCGCGAGTTGCTAATGGAAGATTTGTCTACGAATTTTTTTGCTATGTTTCGTACATTACGTAATGATATGGGCAAAATTTTCGGTGATTATATTCCATGGAATGAATTTATCGTGTTGCGTATTTTAAATCGGGTCCAAAAAGAAATGGTTTCCCATGTTGCAAATGAACTGAACGTATCGAATAGCCACATTACGGCTGTTGCAGAAAAATTAATTAAAAAAGGACTTGTAACGCGTTCGCGCTGTACATCAGACCGTCGTGTTGTGTATTTGGAGATTCTTGATAAAGGGAAAGAATTAGTGGCTGAGATGGAAATGCGAAAGAAGGCATATTTCAAAGAGCGATTTTCTACTTTGTCTGAAGAGGAAATGCAAGTCATGATCTCTATTTTACAAAAGCTAATTTAGTAAGAAATAGTGTTAATATTTCATATTGTTAAGTAAATGGTGGAAAAGTTAGGGAATCATATGATGTATTGAAGATAACAAAGTGAAACTTCCATCAGTGGGGGGGTTCTTCATCTTCCACTGATGGTTAGTTGAACCAATCGGACACATGCCAGCAGTTATCCCCACCTATCTTCCTGGTTTCTCTCTGCATCTTGAGGTTGGGGGTCTTACTGCCCGTTAATAAGGGATAAATTCCATACTAAGGAGCGGTCTTGCTATACAAAAGCCTTCGCAATCAATGCGAAGGCTTTTCATGTGTATTTAGAATGGAATGGAGCATACTAATAATATCATTATAAAGAAGGGAAGAAAGAAGTATGTCAAGTCGTAATGGTAGTAAAGGAAGCGGGAATCAAGGAGCACCCAAAGTAGGACAATATCAACAGGAGTTCGGCACAGAGTTT
The DNA here is from genome assembly GCF_917563915.1 of Bacillus rhizoplanae. GTDB lineage: Bacteria > Bacillota > Bacilli > Bacillales > Bacillaceae_G > Bacillus_A > Bacillus_A rhizoplanae. The sequence continues at coordinate 36,213 of NZ_CAKJTI010000003.1, forward strand.
GTTATCGGTGATGATAATAAAGGAAAAGAGTATCGCTCGAAAAAAGGGAGTAAATCAAGGAAGGAGTGAAGCATATTCACTTCTTCTTTATTATTAAATAAAGTAAAAATTTTTACCAATCGGGTGTATGGTAGCAGGTATTTCTCACTTATCTGCTTTCTTTTTTAAGAATTTTGCGACGGAAGTTTTATGACCTACACGTAGCGGGATAAAAAAAAGCCATCTTGTCATTGCAAGATGGCTTAGGAAGGGGGGGGACAATTTCTGTCAATTTAAGCTAGGGATAGAAAGCTGTTCGAGACATTAGGGGATGTCTCATTATTAGGGAGGAACAGCTTCGATAGTTATACTATAAAATACTGATGTGAATTCAATGTGAATTTGGCGTGAAGGAATAAGGAATTTTCTATTTTTTTATATGAAAATAAAAGTTGAAATTCATATAAAAAAAGATTATGCTCAACTATGTATGGAGTATGAAGGCCGGATTAAGGGAGTTAGTATTATGGAAATGATAGAAAAACGTGACTTGAATGATCGTTTTATACGATTAAGTCCACCACAAATTTTAGCGATTGGATTTTTTGCTTTAATTATTGTTGGCGGCATATTATTGAAATTACCGATTGCGACGAAAACGTCTATTAGTTGGGTTGATGCTTTTTTCACAGCAACCTCAGCTGCGACTGTAACAGGCTTAGGTGTAGTAGATGTAAATAGTACATTTACAATATTTGGACAAGTTGTCATCATGCTTCTTATACAAACAGGCGGTTTAGGGTTAATGACAATTGCTATTTTAATAGTTTGGGTGCTCGGAAAAAAAATAGGATTACGTCATCGACTTCTTATTGGGGAAGCATTAAATCAAACGAATATTGGCGGACTTGTAAAATTAGTAAAACGAGTGTTCTTCTTCTCGATTTGTATTGAATTAGTGGGAGTTTTATTTTTATCCATTCGCTTTGTTCCTGAATTCGGATTGGGAAAAGGGCTATATTACAGCTTGTTTCACGTCGTGGCTGCTTATAATAATGCAGGATTTGCCTTATGGCCAGATAATTTAACAAGATATGTTGGAGATCCTATCGTTAATATTGGTATTTGTTCTTTAATTGTAATAGGTGGTTTAGGTTTTACAGTTCTAATTGATATATGGTACAGTCGAAGTTTTCGAAAATTAGCACTGCATTCAAAAATCATGATTGTTGGTACAATTGCGTTGAGTGTTTTTTCAATGATTGTCATCTTTATATTAGAGTATAGTAATGTTGAAACGTTGGGTTCTTTATCGTTAAGTGAAAAATTGTGGGCATCATTCTTCCAAGGAATTACACCACGTACAGCTGGGTTTAATACAATTGATTACGGAAGTATGAATGAATCAACGTTGTTCTTTACGATGGTGCTTATGTTTATTGGAGCCGGAAGTGTTTCAACTGGAGGCGGTATTAAGCTTACGACTTTTGTTATTTTAATTACATCTGTTATTTCATTTTTTAAGAAAAAAGAAGATGTTGTTTTATTTCATCGTACAATTAAAATGTCAACAGTGATGAGAGCTTTGTCGATTGTAATTGCAAGTCAATTTTTAATTTTTGTAGCAGTATTTGTACTTATGCTTACTGAAAACTTTAGTTTTATTGAACTGTTGTTTGAAACGATTTCAGCCTTTGGAACAGTTGGATTATCAATGGGAATTACGGCTGATTTATCAGTTTTTGGGAAATATGTTATTATGTTTGTTATGTTTTGTGGATTAATTGGACCATTAACACTTGTGTTTTCACTTGCACGGCCAGCAAAACAAAAAATTCGCTATCCATCTGAGGATGTGTTTACAGGATAAGGTATCTCGCGAAAAGCGAGATACCTTTTATTATGTTCCGTGATGAAAAATTGTCTGGAAGATCCTAATTGATGGAAGTTTCACTTTATCCCGCATTAACGGGCAGTAAGATCCCACCTCAATATTCAAAGAAAAGCAAAGCAGAGAGGTGGGAACAACTGCCCATAAAAGCCCGATTGGTTCAACTAACCATCAGTAGGAGATAAACCTTCCCCTACTGATGGAAGTTTCACTTTATTACGTAAAAAGAGAGTACAGCAAGCTGACAATAGCTGCTCGAAATATTAGTGCAACAATCGCGGTTACGCCGCCCATTACTGCTGCAATTCCACCTGTAACAGTGGCACCGCGGTTATAGGCATATATGCCAATTAGGACAGCAAGAAGTCCAAAGAGTACTGGGAAAACGAATAAAGCTAAGACTGCAAGGGCAAGAGCGATAAATCCTGCTGTTGCTCCTCCTGCTTTTGTTGTTACTTCTTCTCTTCCATCGTAAGGCACACCATTGGGTGCAATTTCAGCTGCGTATTCTTCTTCAAAATGGTCTTCGCTTTCTCTATAACGTTCTTCATGTTTATCAGTCAATTTGATATCTCCTTTCATAAAGAGCTTCATGTTTAGTATGAACTGCTTTTGTTTTTTTATCCTCCTCTTCGCGTGCAATAAGATCCTCACGTCAAGATTTTGAGAAAATAAAGAAGAAAAATGGAAGATAACTGTTCGTAAGAGCCCGATTGGCAAGAGCTTTCCATCAGTGGGGATGAAGAAAACTCCCGCTGATGAAAGTTTCACTTCATGAGATGGTTAAATTACAAAAGTTGGTATGACTTCCGCATTTTTGGAAACGATAAAAAGGAATTGATAGGAAAAAGAGGTGGTTTGTATGACACAACATCCAATTGAAAACTTAATGAAAACAACAATGGCAAACTTAAAAGAAATGGTGGATGTGAATACGATTGTTGGAAAGCCAGTATCAACAGCTGATGGGAATGTTATTTTAACCGTTTCAAAAGTTGCTTTTGGTTTTGGTGCAGGTGGAAGTGATTTCAAAGGAAATGGACAACCACAAGAAGGGCGGAGTTTACATCCGTTTGGTGGTGGAAGTGGTGCAGGGGTGTCGATTAATCCTGTTGCATTTTTAGTAGTTGGGGCAAAAGGAATTCAGGTTATGCACTTACATAGCGGTACACATCTTGTAGAAAAAGCATTGGAAACAGTACCTAATGCAGTGCAGCGGTTAGTAAATAAGAGTTAGCGCAATGCCTTGCATTTTAAGAAAATTATGATATAGTAGATGAAGTGTGTTTAAAAATTATACGAATATAAAGTAAATGACTATATAGAGAATTATGATTTAAGAAGGAACAAGGGAGAGGTATAAATGATTAACATCAAGAATTTTGTTGTCGGTTTATGTATGTTAGTGAGCGGATTTGTTGTGTACGTATTAAAAGAAAAAGCACAATTTTAACAAACAGGCTTACTTGGCAGTCTGTTTTTATTTTGATAAAAGTGTTGACATTTTTATCGGAAAGAAGTAAAATTAATTTTCGTGTCTCGGTTACAGCTAGTATATATTGGTTATTCCTTACTTATACAAGTCACTAATTTGCTAAAGATCGGGCGATGATGCCAACAACTTTAGTGATCGTGTATATGATGAATTGTATTTGTAAGCTGTACACACGTACTAGTGTATAAGGAGCGGTCGTTGGAACCGCAATGATGAAAGAGAGGCAGGGCTTTCATCCAGTATATGTTACTTTCCCGTTAGTTAAATATAAAAAAAGAAGGCGCCTTTTTGTGAAAGGTAGCCTTCTTTTTATTTTATCCCGCTATTTTTGGGCAGTAAGATCCCCACCTCAAGATGCAGAGGATAGGTGGGGGATAACTGCTGGCATGCGCCCGATTGGTTCAACTAACCATCAGTGGGGAATGAAAAAACTCCCGCTGATGGAAGTTTCACTTTATCTTAAACGAAACGGACAGTATGTTAAGGGAGTCTTGTAATATGAAACAGCCCGTAAGAGCCCGATTAGTGGGGCTTTTAATCAGCAGGGATGAGGAAGACCCCCGCTGATTAAAATTTCACTTTATTGAATTCTACTTTCAACTTGTTGACAAATTTCTTCAGTTGTTAATCCGCTTGCTTCAATAACAGATCCCTTTATCGCAGCGTTGCTAATCCCCGCTACATTAGAATCCAGCCCGGTCACAACGCAGCAGTTGCATCCTTGAACGTCACTTTCAGATTGCAATGAGACTACTTCATGCCCTTTTTGTTCTAGTGCTTGTTTTACGTTCGTTAAAGAATTTTCTACTCCAATTTTCGCCATATCATTCACCTCCTGCCATCTAGTAATATGTTCCTTTTTCGGAAGAATATTCACTAATTAACAAAGAGGTTTCACATGTTTGGCAGGAGTAGGAAAGAGTTAGTCGTTATAAACCCCAGTCAACATGTCGCTTACAAAACGATCGTTTTGTACATCTTGCATCGTATAATCATTTGATTGTACATCAACTGAGGCAATGTACATAGGATTTTGCGTTGTTCTATTTTGCTCTGCATATGGAAGTAATTCTACATAATCTTCTAATTTACACAGTCCTTTTGTATTCATTAAATCAAATAACTGAAGCATTTCCATTACTTCTTGTCTTGTTCCTTTAATTTGTAAACATGCCATATTATTAGCCCCCTTAAATTCGTCAAAATGATTTTTGAAAATAGGATTATGAGTAATAAGAAAAAAATATGAGTGTTATCCTCAAATTTTATTTTTTATTTTTTCACCTCGCTTTATTACTACTCTTTTTTTCGGAAAACATGTGATAAAACGTCCGTTTATTGAATACAATAGATTCGCATCTTTTGACAAAATTCCTTCTCCTAAACAAATATTTTTTTGTAAGAAAAATGTCGAAAAAAATTTTTTGACATTTTGTAAACGTTAACAATGTTGATATATCAATATAAAGAGGGTTGTTCATAAATTTTAAAATTTAAAATTTTCAAAAAATTTCTTTGATTTATTTGAAAAGGGGGCGTAAACTAGGAACCAATAAAAAAAATTCAAAGATATAGGGGGCGCTTTCAAGTGAACGAGCAATGGATTTTCTTAAATGGAGAATTTGTTCCAAAAGATGAAGCAAAAGTTTCTGTCTATGATCATGGATATTTATATGGTGATGGGGTATTTGAAGGCATTCGTGTCTATAGTGGGAATGTTTTTCGATTGAAAGAGCACCTCATTCGTTTGTATGAATCAGCAAAATCCATTTTACTAGAAATTCCATATACGTTGGAAGAAGTGACCAATATTGTTGTTGAAACGATTCGACGTAATCAATTATCGAATGGATATATTCGTTTAGTTGTATCACGCGGAGCTGGAAATCTTGGTTTAGATCCTGATTCGTGTTTAAAGCCAAATGTTGTTGTAATCGCTGAACAATTAGCATTATTTCCGTCAGAATATTACGAGAAAGGAATTCCGGTTGTAACAGTTGCAACAAGACGGAATCGTCCAGATGTATTAACACCACAAGTGAAATCACTAAATTACTTAAATAATATTTTAGTGAGAATTGAAGCGAAACTTGCCGGTGTGGCGGAAGCGTTAATGTTAAATGAGCAAGGATATGTTGCAGAAGGTTCTGGTGATAACGTATTTATTGTAAAAGGTAATAAGTTAATTACACCGCCAAGTTCTGCTGGAGCACTAGAAGGAATTACGCGAAATGCGATTATGGAAATTGGTAAGAAGCTTGGTTATGACGTAAGGGAAGAACTATTTACACGTCATGATGTATATGTAGCAGATGAGGTATTTTTAACAGGTACAGCAGCTGAAGTTATTGCGGTAACAATGGTTGATGGCAGAGAAATTGGAGCTGGAAAACCAGGAGCGCATACAAATCGTTTGTTAGAAGAATTTCGTAAGCTTGTTGTAGAAGATGGCGAAAAAATTTATGAAGAAAATAAAGTAAGTTGATAGGAGAGTAACCGATGCGAAGCAATATGATTAAACAAGGTATTGACCGAGCGCCGCATCGAAGTTTGCTTCATGCAGCAGGCGTTAAAGAAGAAGATTTTCATAAACCATTTATTGCAATTTGTAATTCATATATCGATATTGTTCCAGGGCATATTCATTTAAGAGATCTTGCTGATGTAGCGAAAGCTGCCATTCGTGAAGCAGGAGGTGTTCCTTTTGAATTTAATACGATTGGTGTTGATGATGGAATTGCAATGGGACATATCGGGATGCGATATTCACTCCCAAGTCGGGAAATCATTGCAGATGCAGCAGAAACAGTAATTCAAGCTCATTGGTTTGATGGAGTTATGTTTATGCCGAATTGTGACAAAATTACACCGGGAATGCTAATGGCATCTGTTCGGACGAATGTTCCTTCTGTTTTTGTATCTGGAGGACCAATGGAAGCGGGGAAATCAAAAGATGGCACTCCGCTTTCATTAGCATCTGTATTTGAAGGAGTGGGCGCTCATAAATCAGGGAAATTAACTTTAGAGCAGCTGATTGATATGGAAAAATCAGCATGCCCAACGTGTGGCTCTTGCTCAGGGATGTTTACAGCAAATTCTATGAATACCATCATGGAAATGCTTGGTGTTGCACTTCCTGGCAATGGAACGATTGTTGCAACAAGTGAAGAACGACATAACTTAATTCGTCAAGCTGCTTTTCATTTAATGGATTTAATTGAGCATGATATAAAGCCGCGCGACATTATTACGAAAGAAGCAATTGATGATGCTTTTGCATTAGATATGGCGATGGGGGGATCGACAAATACAGTTTTACATATGTTAGCCATCGCGAATGAAGCTGGTATTGAATATGATTTGCAGCGTATTAATGATATTGCAAAGCGTGTTCCATACTTAGCGAAAATTAGCCCAGCTTCTCATTATTCCATGCATGATGTGCATGAAGCGGGTGGAGTGGCAGCTATTATTAAAGAGCTTTCACAAATCCCAGGGGCAATTCATCCAGAGCGCATTACAATTTCGGGGAAAAGCATTTATGAAACAGTAGAAGAAGGAAAAATCTTAGATGAAAAAGTAATTCGTCCGAAAGAACGACCATATCGTAAAACAGGTGGTCTTTCCATTCTCTTTGGAAATTTAGCACCAGATGGTTCTGTCCTAAAAGTTGGAGCTATCGATGAATCTGTTACATCACTTGTTGGTGAAGCGATTTGTTTTGATTCTCATGATGAAGCGGTTGCTGCGATTCATAGTGGTGTTGTGAAAGAAGGGCATGTTGTTGTCATTCGATATGAAGGTCCAAAAGGAGGACCTGGCATGCCGGAAATGTTAGCTCCAACATCAGCGATTGTTGGAAGAGGACTGGGAACAAAGGTTGCATTGATTACCGATGGACGCTTCTCCGGAGCAACAAGGGGGATTGCGATTGGTCATGTATCACCAGAAGCGGCTGAAGGAGGACCGATTGCATATGTGGCAGACGGTGATCCAATCATTATTAATTTAAAAGATGGCATTATTCATTGGGAAATTTCTAAAGAAGCATTAGAGCAACGGAAAAAACAATTTATTTCTCCAGAGCCGAAAGTAAAAACTGGATATTTAGCACGATATGCAAAGCTTGTTACTTCGGCAAATACAGGAGGAATTATGAAAGTATAAAGTAAAACTTCCGTTCGCGGGAGGATAAAGCGTTGATAGGGAGGAGTAGTTGATTGTGAAGCCTCACAGAGAGTCGGTGGTTGGTGGAAACCGATGGTTCACGTTGACGAACATCGCCCTTGAGTGCCAAGCTGAAGCACTTGCTTAGGTTTGGACGGTAGCTCCGTTATTAGCTTGACTCTATTAGAGTCACTGAGGCAAGGATATTTCTTGCAAAGAAGGGTGGTACCACGAAGTCTTTCGTCCCTTCAGCACATAGCTGGAGTGTGGGCGAAAGACTTTTTTTATACGCGTATTTCATAAAGGAGGTTTGTAGAAACGATGTCTTCAAAAACGGAAGAGAAAATGGCAACCGGTGCACAGTTATTGTTAAATGCGCTTAGAAAGGAAAAGGTAGAAGTCATTTTTGGCTATCCAGGAGGAGCTGTTTTGCCGCTATATGATGCGCTTTACGATTGTGAAATTCCTCATATCTTAACAAGGCATGAACAAGGAGCAATTCATGCAGCAGAGGGATATGCAAGAATTACTGGAAAGCCAGGTGTTGTTATTGCTACAAGTGGGCCGGGGGCGACAAATGTGATTACTGGTTTAGCGGATGCGATGATGGATTCCTTACCGCTTGTCGTATTTACTGGGCAAGTTTCAACAACGCTTATAGGAAGTGATGCCTTTCAAGAAGCGGATATCATCGGACTTACAATGCCTGTCACAAAGCACAACTATCAAGTACGAAATGTTTCGGATTTACCAAGAATTATAAAAGAAGCATTCCATATTGCAGCAACAGGTAGACCAGGTCCGGTCGTCATTGATCTTCCGAAAGATATGGTTGTAGAAATGGGAGAGCGATGTAGCAATGTAGAGATGGATTTACCTGGATACCAGCCGAATTATCATCCGAATCAACTACAAATTAACAAACTGCTACAAGCAATTGAAGTAGCAAAGAAGCCACTTATTTTAGCGGGTGCTGGCGTATTGCATGCGAAAGCAGCAAGTGAATTAACCACATTTGCTCGCATGTATCATCTTCCGGTCGTTCATACATTACTTGGTCTTGGAGGATTTCCATCGGATGATACATTGTTTTTAGGAATGGGTGGTATGCATGGTTCTTACGCAGCAAATATGGCTTTGTATGAATGTGATTTGTTAATAAATATAGGGGCCCGTTTTGATGATCGTCTAACTGGAAATTTAGCTTACTTTGCAAAGGGAGCAACGGTAGCGCATATTGATATTGATCCTGCAGAAATTGGAAAAAACGTTGTGACGGAAATTCCAATTGTGGCCAGTGCTAAACATGCTCTAGAAGCGTTGTTAGAGTGCGAAGGAGAGAAACAAAATCATAAAGAATGGCTACAGCTTTTACGAAGAAGAAAGAATCGTTACCCATTTTGCTATAAAGACGATTCACAAATGTTAAAACCGCAGGCTGTAATTCAAATGCTTCATGAAGTTACAAATGGAAATGCAATTATAACGACAGATGTTGGACAGCATCAAATGTGGACTGCACAATACTATGCATTGAAACAGCCCGATAAATGGGTTACATCAGGAGGATTGGGAACGATGGGGTTTGGTCTGCCAGCTGCGATTGGAGCGCAAATTGCCGAGCCCAATGAACTTGTTGTAGCGATCGTAGGTGATGCCGGTTTTCAAATGACATTGCAAGAATTAAGTGTTTTAAAGGAACATCATCTTCCTGTTAAAGTGCTGATTTTAAATAATGAAGCACTTGGTATGGTAAGGCAATGGCAAGATGAGTTTTATAATCAGCGTTATTCTCATTCTGTGCTTTCTTGTCAACCAGATTTCTCCATGCTAGCTCATGCTTATGGAATTAAAGGGATTCGTATTGAAAATCCGCTAACGGCAAAAGAACAATTACGAGAAGCGATGAGTTTGCAAGAACCTGTGCTTATTGATTGCCGTGTTTTACAATCTGAAAAAGTTATGCCTATGGTTGCTCCGGGAAAAGGTGTTCACCAAATGGAGGGGGTGGAAGAGTGAAACGGATTGTTACAGCAACGGTTCGAAATCAAAGTGGGGTTTTAAACCGTATTACAGGTGTAATGACGAGAAGACATTTTAATATTGAAAGTATTTCAGTGGGTCATACAGAATCATCACATATTTCAAGAATGACATTTGTTGTTCACGTTGAAGATGTCCAGCAAGTAGAGCAGCTTATTAAGCAACTTCATAAACAAATTGATGTATTAAAAGTATCTGATATTACAGAAGAAGCAATGATTGCAAGAGAACTTGCACTTATTAAAGTGTCTACGACAATTGCTTCTAGATCTGAATTATATAGTTTAATTGAACCGTTTCGCGCAGCTGTTATAGATGTTGGAAAGGATTCCATCGTCGTTCAAGTAACAGGGGCACAAGAAAAAGTAGAAGCGCTTATTGAATTATTGCGTCCATATGGTTTAAAAGAAATTGCAAGAACGGGAGTAACAGCCTTTACAAGAAGTATGAAAAAGCAAGACAAACAACAAGTAATGTTAATTAATTAATTTTTAAAATATAGGAGGAGAAAGAAAATGGCAAAAGTTTATTATGAAAAGGATGTAACAGTAAATGTATTAAAAGGAAAGAAAGTAGCGATTGTTGGATATGGGTCTCAAGGTCATGCTCATGCGCAAAATTTACGTGATAACGGTTTTGATGTTGTTGTAGGTCTTCGTCAAGGAAAGTCTTGGGAAAAGGCAAAAGAAGATGGATTTTCTGTATATAAGGTTGCTGAAGCTACAAAACTAGCAGATGTTGTAATGGTATTGCTTCCAGATGAACAACAGCCGGATGTATATGAAACAGAAATTGCACCGAATTTGCAAGAAGGAAATGCACTCGTGTTTGCTCATGGGTTTAACGTTCATTTTGATCAAATTACACCGCCGGAAGATGTAGATGTATTCCTTGTAGCGCCAAAAGGACCGGGGCATCTTGTGCGCCGAACATTTGTAGAAGGTGCAGCGGTACCGGCATTATTTGCGGTTTATCAAGATGCAACAGGAACGGCTTATGAAAAGGCACTATCGTATGCAGATGGAATCGGAGCAACTCGCGCCGGTGTACTCCAAACAACATTTAAAGAAGAAACAGAAACAGATTTATTTGGAGAGCAAGCAGTACTTTGCGGAGGAGCAACTGCTCTTGTGAAAGCGGGTTTTGAAACATTAGTAGAAGCTGGCTATCAACCGGAACTTGCATATTTTGAATGTTTACATGAACTAAAGCTTATTGTCGATCTTATGTATGAAGGCGGATTAGAAAATATGCGCTACTCAGTTTCGGACACAGCGCAGTGGGGGGATTTTGTATCAGGGCCGCGCGTTGTAACAGAGCATACGAAACAAGCGATGCAAGAAGTATTAAAAGATATTCAAGATGGGACGTTTGCTAGAGGATGGATCGCTGAACATAAAGCAGGAAGACAAAAATTCCATGCAATTAATGCAGAGGAGAATGCGCATCAAATTGAAGTGGTAGGTCGTAAATTACGTGAGATGATGCCATTTGTAAAGCCGAGAGTGAAAATGGAGGTTAAGTAATATGAAGCAAATTTTGTTCATGGATACGACGCTTCGCGATGGGGAGCAATCGCCTGGAGTAAATTTAAATGAACAAGAAAAATTACAAATTGCACGGCAGTTAGAGAGGCTTGGAATTAATGTGATGGAGGCGGGCTTTGCGTCCGCTTCTGAAGGTGATTTTCGGTCAGTGAAACGTATTGCTGAAACAATTCAAAATGCTTCTGTTATGAGCCTAGCCCGTGCAAAGGAAAGTGATATTCGTACTGCATATGAAGCGTTACAAGGAGGCGTATCTCCTCGGTTACATGTATTTCTAGCAACGAGCGATATTCATATGAAATATAAGCTTCGTATGTCAAAGGATGAAGTATTAGATACAATTCATCGTTCTGTAAAGCTTGGAAAGTCATTATTTCCAACGGTGCAGTTTTCTGCAGAAGATGCAACGCGAACAACACCTTCTTTTTTAGCGGAAGCTGCAGAGGTAGCGATTCGTGCTGGAGCGGATGTAATTAACATTCCCGATACAGTAGGATATACCAATCCAGAAGAATATTATTCTCTTTTTCGATATTTAAAAGAGCATGTTCTATCTTATGAGAAAGCTATTTTCTCCTGCCATTGCCACGATGATCTTGGCATGGCAGTAGCCAACTCATTAGCAGCAATTGAAGGCGGTGCACTTCAAGTAGAAGGAACGATTAATGGAATTGGAGAACGCGCTGGTAATGCTGCTCTCGAAGAAGTTGCAGTTGCTCTCCATATTCGAAACGATTATTACGGGGCGTCATCTTCCATGCAATTAAAAGAAATTAAAGCAACAAGTACACTTGTAAGCCGTTTAACAGGAATGATTGTTCCGAAAAATAAAGCAATTGTTGGTGCAAATGCGTTTGCCCATGAATCTGGTATTCATCAAGATGGGGTTTTAAAAGAAGCATCTACTTATGAAATTATTTCACCTTCTCTTGTAGGGGAAGAACAAAATAAATTTGTACTTGGAAAACATTCTGGCCGCCATGCCTTTACAGAAAAAATGAAAGAGTTAGGCTATGAATTTACAGAAGAAGAGCGGGACTTAGCGTTCCATGCTTTTAAACGGTTAGCTGATCGAAAGAAAGAAATTACAGAAGAAGATTTACAGGCGCTTGTATTGGGAGAAACTGCGTTTGCTAAACAGCAGTACGATATTAAACAATTGCAAGTTCATTTTGTATCAAGCAGCATTCAAAGTGCAACCGTCTGTTTAGAAGATGCTGATGGAAATGTGCTGGAGGATGCCGCGACTGGGGCCGGTAGCATTGAAGCAATTTATAATGCGATTCAAAGAATTCTTCATTTACAATGTGAACTTGCTGACTATCGTATTCAATCGATTACACAAGGACAAGATGCGTTAGCTCATGTTCATGTTGAATTGAAAGAAGACGGACATCAAGTTTCAGGTTTTGGTGTAGCGCAAGATGTACTGGAAGCTTCAGCTCGTGCCTACGTATATGCAGCAGGGAAATTAAAAACATTACGATCACTTACAAAATCGTAAAGGAGTGCTTGAAGATGGAAAAACGAATCGTTTGTTTAGCTGGTGATGGAGTTGGACCAGAAATTATGGCTAGCGCAAAGCAAGTGTTAGAGATGGTAGAAAGGTTATACGGTCATCATTTTTATTTGCAGGATGAATTGTTTGGAGGAGCGGCCATTGATGCATTTGGCCAGCCGCTTCCACCTCGCACATTAACAGCGTGTTTAGCAAGTGATGCAGTATTACTTGGTGCAGTTGGAGGACCATATTGGGATCAGGCAAAAGAGCGTCCTGAACAAGGACTTTTAACACTTCGAAAAGGCTTAGGGGTATTTGCAAATGTTCGACCGGTTTCCGTTGAAGAGGCAACGGCGCACTTATCACCACTAAAGGCAGCAGAGCAAGTTGATTTTGTCGTTGTTCGTGAGTTAACAGGCGGTATCTATTTTTCATTTCCGAAAGAGCGGACAGAAGAAGTGGCAACAGATACACTTACTTATCATCGCCGTGAGGTAGAACGAATTGTTTCATATGCATTTCAATTAGCAAAAAAACGTCGTAAAAAAGTAACGTCTATCGACAAAGCAAATGTTTTAGAATCTAGTAAACTATGGCGACAAGTAACAGAAGAAGTAGCAGTTCGCTTTCCAGAAGTAGAGTTAGAACATTTATTAGTAGATGTTGCAGCAATGGAACTCATTCGTAATCCAAGACGATTTGATGTTATCGTTACAGAAAATTTATTTGGCGATATTTTAAGTGATGAAGCATCTGTATTAGCGGGTTCATTAGGTATGTTACCGTCTGCAAGTCATGCGGAGAATGGTCCGTCTCTTTATGAACCAATTCATGGATCAGCGCCGGATATTGCTGGGAAAAACAAAGTGAATCCAATCGCAATGCTTCGCTCCGCTGCAATGATGCTTGGGCAATCATTTGGATTAAGAAAAGAAGGAGAAGCAATTGAAGAAGCTATTTCTACTGTTCTTCGTTCTGGAAAATGTACAGCAGATTTAGGCGGGAATGAAACGACAACTTCGTTTACAAAGTATGTATTACAAACGATGGAGGAACAGGCACTGGTAGGGAGAGAGAGATAATGGGAAAAACATTATTAGATAAACTATGGGAACGACATGTTGTAGCAACGAATGAAAACGGCCTGGATTTACTATATATTGATCTGCATCTTGTTCATGAGGTGACATCGCCGCAAGCATTTGAAGGCTTGCGGCTTGCGAATCGAACAGTTAGAAGATCTAATTTAACATTTGCGACGATGGACCATAACGTTCCAACAAAGGATGTTTGGCATATTACAGATGAAATTGCGAAACAGCAAATGGATACACTTCGCAAAAATTGTCAGGAATTTGGAGTATCGTTAGCTGATATGGGTGATGAGGAACAAGGGATTGTACATGTCATTGGTCCAGAACTTGGACTTACACAGCCGGGAAAAACAATTGTATGCGGTGATAGTCATACATCAACACATGGAGCATTTGGTGCATTAGCATTTGGAATTGGCACAAGTGAAGTAGAACACGTTTTAGCAACGCAAACATTATGGCAACGAAAACCAAAATCGATGGGAATTGAATTGAAAGGATTATTGCCAAAAGGAGTATATGCAAAGGACATTATTTTACATGTACTTGCTGCATATGGAGTAGCCGTTGGTACGGGGCATGTCATAGAGTTTTATGGTGAAACCGTAAAAGAGATGACGATGGAAGAGCGGATGACGCTTTGTAATATGGCGATTGAGGGCGGTGCAAAGGCTGGGATTATTGCGCCGGATGAAGTGACGTTTGATTATGTAAAAGGACGACAACATGCACCAAAAGAGTTTGAACAGGCGATCGCAAAGTGGGGTGAATTATACACGGATGCGGATGCGGTGTATGACATGGTTATTACGGTTGATGTTGCAAGTTTAGCGCCGTATATTACGTGGGGAACAAATCCAGGGATGGGGCTGCGCGTTGATGAAGTTCTTCCGCAGGCAAATGATATCAATGATGAAAGAGCGTATGCTTATATGGGGCTTCAACCAGGGCAAAGTACAGCGGATATTCCAATTCGCCACGTGTTTATCGGTTCTTGCACAAATTCCCGCTTATCTGATTTAGAAATTGCAGCTGCGGTTGTGAAAGGAAAGAAGGTAAAAGAAGGAGTGAGGGCTCTTGTTGTCCCTGGGTCAAAGCAAGTGAGAGATGCAGCGATGAAAAAAGGATTACATCTTATTTTTGAAGAGGCGGGATTTGAGTGGAGGGAACCAGGGTGTTCGATGTGTCTTGGGATGAATCCAGATCAAGTGCCAGAAAGTGAACATTGTGCTTCTACTTCAAATCGTAATTTTGAAGGAAGACAAGGCAAAGGAGCAAGAACGCATCTCGTTAGTCCAGCTATGGCTGCAGCAGCTGCAATTTACGGTCATTTTGTTGATGTGAGAAAGGAGAACTACGATGGAGCCATTTCGTATTCATAAAGGTACGACTGCAGTATTGATGCATGATAATATTGATACAGATCAAATTATTCCGAAGCAGTATTTAAAGCGGATTGAAAGAACAGGATTTGGAGAGTTTTTGTTTGATGAATGGCGCTATTTAGATAATCGTCAAGAAAATCATGCATTTCCATTGAACGCTCCCGAGCGAAAAGGTGCTACAATTCTAATTACAGGAGAAAACTTCGGTTGCGGTTCTTCTAGAGAACATGCACCGTGGGCCCTTGCGGATTATGGATTTCGTGCTATTATCGCAGGAAGTTTTGCCGATATTTTTTATATGAATTGTACAAAAAATGGGATTCTTCCGATTGTGATGGGAAAGGAAATTCGTAAGCAGCTCGCATCTATAGCGCACCAGACGATGATAGAAATAAATTTAGAGAATGAAGTAATAAGAACTCCTGAGGATAGTTTTTCTTTCTCCATTGAACCCATGTGGAAAGAAAAGTTACTCAGTGGTTTAGATGATATTGGAGTTACACTTCAGTATGAGAGTACGATTACAGAATACGAGATGAAAATAGGTCGTTAATGTATATATATTCATTTTGGTTTTTTAGCATATAAGTCGCTGCTATGCAGAAGAAAAAGTGACCTGCACTTGTTTCCTCTCTTTGTTTTAGCGTTGTATGGGGAAGAGAGAGGGGCTGGCCGCTTCTGTGCATGGCTAGATGCTCTCTTCTATCTAAAAAGAAAGATATTATTTCAGTTTTTAAACTTGTATTTATATGAGAATAAATCGTATATTATTTCAAAAAAAATAAAAGAAAATTATTTACTTTCGATTTAATTGGTAGTATACTAACTTCAAACAAAGAGGAGAAAGGGAGTAATGACAATGTTAACTTTACAATCAGTCATTTTATTTACACAACATCATCATACATAAACCCTTGAACCTAGCGTGAAAAAACGTGTAGGTACAAGGGTTATTTCCATTGTACCTACATTCTCCAAAGAGCTATGTAGGTATTTTTATCTACATAGCTCTTTTTTTCGTTTTCTAAGCGCTATGTTATGAATGTATGAGTACTGGAGAAGATGAACTCGTAACAAATAATGTATCTAAATTTTCCCGCTTCAAATGTGTTTTGGACGCTAGCTGACTTGTAAATGAGAGTAGTTAAAGAAATTCATAATGGACATATAAGAGAAGCATATTAAATATGTTATCTTTGTAGATTTTTTGTATATATGTGCCAAGAAAGTAGAGGTGTAACGATGAAAAAATGGAAAAGAGCCAATCCAAATGGAACAAAAGATTTTTTGTTTCAAGAATGTACATTAATGGAAGAGATTGAACAAAGATTAAGACGTACATTTATCGAGAGAGGATACGAAGAAATCCGGACACCTATGATTGAATTTTATGATGTGTTTGCATTTCAAAACCGTCCTATTGATGAGGAGAAAATGTATAAGTTTTTTGATTCTGAGGGACGCATCCTTGTTCTTAGACCGGATATGACAATTCCGCTAGCACGTGTAATTGGAACGAAAAGAATGGAAACGCCTTTGAAGTTAACATATAGTGGGAATGTTTTTAGGGCAAATGAATCTTTAACAGGGAAATATAATGAAATTACACAAACTGGAATTGAAATTATTGGTATTGATAATATACGTGCTGAAATTGAGTGTATTGTAAGTGCGATTGCAGCCTTGCAATCAGCTGGCATTCAATCATTTAAAATTGAAATTGGCCAAGTGGAACTTTATAAATCCATTGTGAAAAAGTTGTCTTTGCGAGAAGAAGATGAATATGCATTGCGAGAATATATTGAGAGTAAAAATTTTGCTGCTTTGTCCCGTTTTCTACAAGAAAAGCAGTTAGATATGCAAGATGAAACGGTGCAATTATTACAAAAGTTACCTCGTTTATTTGGCGGATTAGAGGTGATTGAAGAAGCTGAAAAGCTTGCTGTGAGTAAAGAAATGAAGAGAGCAATTACGAGGTTAAAAAATATATATGAAAACATTGATCGCCTTGGTTATGGTCAATATATATCTATTGATTTAGGGATGATTCAACATCTTCATTATTATACCGGTGTAATCTTTCGCGGATATATATGTAATGTTGGAGAAGAGATTGTCAGCGGTGGAAGATATGATGAACTTATTGGGAATTTTGGTGAGTCTCTACCTGCAGTAGGCTTAGCGATACAAGTAAATCAAATTGTACGTACGTTACAAGAACATAAAGAAAATTCAACCCAAAAACAAATAGATGCCCTCATATATTATTCGTTAGATATGATTTCGGAAGCAGAAAAATTGTGTATTTTATTGGGAAAAGATGGTGTAAAAGTAGAACTGTCAATGCTAGAAAATTTACAAGGTACATTTCAATTTGCAAGAGCGCGCGATGTGAAAACTGTGATTGATGTATCGGGAGATGCTTTAGTCGAATATGTTTGGAAAGGGAAATGGATCATGCAGAAAAAAGGAGAATCCTCATGCGTAACATTCAAATTGCGTTAACGAAAGGAAGATTGGAAAAACATGTAATTCCGTTATTTGAACGAATCGGTATTGATTGTTCAGAACTAAAAGATAAAGGAAGGAAGCTTGTATTCCAAAGTAATAATTCCAAAATTTCATTCATTCTTGTAAAAGCAGTTGATGTCGTAACATATGTAGAACATGGTATAGCTGATATTGGTGTTGTCGGCAAAGATATTTTGCTTGAATATGAAAACGATGTATATGAAATGATTGATTTAGGGGTAGGGCGTTGTAAATTTTGCGTTGCTTCCGTTTCGTCGTATAGTCCAAACGGTTATAACAAAAAGAGGATTGCAACAAAGTATCCGAATATTACTTCTGCATATTTCCGTAAGAAGGGAGAAGATGTAGAGATTATTAAAATAGAAGGTTCTGTAGAGATTGCCCCTTTATTAGGACTAACAGATGCAATCGTTGATATTGTAGAAACAGGACAAACATTAAAAGAAAATGGATTAGTAGTATTTGAAGAAATTTGCGACATTTCAGCACGATTAATTGTAAACAAAGCATCTTTAAAAATGAAAAAAGACGAAATATTCAATGTTATAAATAAAATGGAAAGTGTCTTAATAGAAAAAAATAAAGGAGGGTAAATATGGAAATTGTATATGAGGATTATTCTAATATTTTATGGAAGGTAAAACAGCTAAGAGAACAGGCAAACACAATAGAAGAAACGATTCAACAAGATGTGAGGAAAATTGTTGTAAGTGTAAAAGAAAAGAAAGATGAAGCGCTTTTTTCATATACGAAGGCTTTTGACAAAGTAGAATTGACTCAATTTCAAGTTTCAAAAGAAGAACTGGAATCAGCATATAAATGTGTCGAACCAGCATTTTTGGCAGCATTGGAAGAAGCAAAGAAGAATATCATCTCATACCACGAAAAGCAAAAAAGACAAGCTTTTATTGATACAGAAAATGAGGGAATTATTCGCGGGCAGCTTGTTCGGCCATTACAAACTGTTGGTGTATATGTACCCGGAGGAACGGCAGCGTATCCATCATCAGTTCTCATGAATGTCTTACCAGCAAAAATTGCGGGCGTCAATAAAATTGTCATGGTAACACCCCCAAATTGTGAAGGGGTAGATCCGCATATTTTAGCAGCGGCAAAAGTTGCTGGAGTTGATGAAGTATATACAGTAGGGGGAGCACAAGCAATTGCTGCGCTAGCATACGGAACAGAATCGATTCCGCGTGTTGATAAGATTGTAGGACCAGGAAATATTTATGTTGCATTAGCAAAGCGAGAAGTATTCGGTTCAGTTCATATCGATATGATTGCTGGCCCGTCCGAAATTGTTGTTATTTCTGATGAAACAGGAAATGCAGCGTATATTGCTGCTGATTTATTATCACAAGCAGAGCACGATATACGGGCAACTGCCATTTATATCACCACTTGTTTAGAATTAGCGCAGGAAGTGAATAGAGAAATAGAAAAACAATTGATGAATCTCCCGAGAAGTGAAATAGCTCGTGAATCCATTAACAGAAACGGAGCGATTCTTGTTGTAGAGTCGTTGGACCAAGCGTTTGAGCTCTCAAATGAAATTGCGCCGGAACACTTAGAGTTACACATAAAAGAACCGATGACAGCTCTTCCGTATATTCAACATGCAGGTTCTATCTTTCTAGGTCCGTATGCGCCGGAACCGTTAGGTGATTATATGGCAGGTCCAAATCACGTGTTACCAACGAGTGGAACAGCAAGGTTTTTTTCACCATTATCTGTAGATGATTTTATGAAAAAATCGAGCTTTTTATTTTATACAAAAGAAGCTCTTGGACAAGTGCAACAGCATATTGTCAATCTAGCAGAAAAAGAAGGATTACAAGCTCATGCGAGAGCAATTGAGATTCGTTTTAGAGGAGGGGAAAAGTGATGCGCACTGCAAAACAAACGAGAATCACAACTGAAACAAAGATTTCCGTAGCACTGGAACTAGATGGCAATCAAGAAGTTTCAATTCAAACAGGAGTAGGTTTTTTTGATCATATGTTGACATTATTCGCAAAGCACGGTCGCTTCGGGTTGCAAATTGAAGCTGATGGCGATGTGCATATTGATGCTCATCATACGGTAGAAGATGTTGGAATTGTTCTTGGGAATTGTTTGAAAGAAGCCCTTGGTGATAAAGCAGGAATTAATCGTTACGGTACAGCTTATGTACCGATGGATGAAGCATTAGGGTTTGTTACTGTTGATATAAGCGGAAGGTCCTATCTCGTATTTGATGGTGAATTTATGAATCCAAAACTTGGTGACTTTGACACAGAGCTAGCAGAAGAATTCTTTCGTGCAGTAGCTCACGCAGCAAATATAACACTACACGTACGCGTTTTATATGGAAGCAACACACATCACAAAATTGAAGCACTTTTTAAAGCATTTGGACGTGCACTGCGTGATGCCGCCGAGAAAAATGAAAAGATTATAGGAGTAAATTCCACGAAAGGACTGTTGTAATATGATTGCGATTGTAGATTATGGAATGGGCAACATTCGAAGTGTAGAGCAAGCGTTAAGGCATATTGGAGCAGCGTATATTGTAACAGATGAAGCAGAAGCACTTGTAAATAGCGACGGTGTTATTTTGCCAGGAGTTGGTGCATTTCCAAGCGCGATGCGTTGTTTAGAGGAAAAAGGACTTATTTCTGTTTTGAAGCAAGTTGCTATTGCAGGAAAACCATTGTTTGGAATTTGTTTGGGGATGCAGCTTTTATTTGAAGAAAGTGAAGAGATTGAAAGAACGAAAGGGTTAGGGTTGCTTCCAGGAACGGTAAGAAAATTAGACGTACCATATAAAATTCCTCATATGGGATGGAATAAGTTACAAAAGAAAAAGGAGCATCCTTTATGGGATGAAATAGAGGATGGTGCTTTCGTCTATTATGTTCATTCTTATTATGCGCAATGTCCAAATGATGTTGTAGTAGGCGCTAGTGAGTATGGTGTTTTCGTACCAGGAATTGTTTCAAGAGGAAATGTATTTGGGGCTCAGTTCCATCCTGAAAAAAGTGGTGAAATAGGAATTCAAATATTACGAAATTTTAAGGAGGTTATAGAAACATGGAAATCTTCCCAGCTATCGATTTAAAGAATGGTCGTTGCGTTCGTTTGTATCAAGGGCAATTTCAACAAGAAACAGTAATGAATGAAAACCCAGTTGCCCAGGCATTACTATTTGAACAACTTGGTGCACGCGTACTGCACATTGTTGATTTGGACGGAGCAGTTGCTGGTCGTTCAGAGAATCTTTCTGTCATTGAAGATATTTGCAAGGCAGTGCGAATTCCAGTGCAAGTGGGGGGCGGGATTCGCTCAGTTGCTGCAATTGAAACACTTTTATCAGCTGGAGTAATGAAAGTAATTCTTGGAACAGCAGCATTATATGATCGTTCATTTGTAGAAGAGGCAGTTCGTTTATATGGAGATAAAATTATTGTTGGAATCGATGCTAAAAATGGTTATGTAGCCACGCGAGGATGGCTAGATGTGTCTGAAACGTCTTATGTACAACTGGCAAAGGAAATGGAGAAAGTGGGTGTGCAGACGCTTATTTTTACTGACATTTCTAGAGATGGAACGCTTGCAGGTCCAAATTTTGAACAATTACAAAAATTACAAGATGAGGTTTCGCTTCAAATTGTTGCTTCCGGGGGTGTGAGCTCGCTTGCTGATGTTGAGAAATTACAGGATATGAACTTATATGGCGTTATTATTGGGAAAGCATTATATGATAAAAAAGTTATTTTAGAAGAAGCATTGCAGGTGACAGGCATATGTTAACAAAGCGAATTATTCCATGTTTAGATGTGAAAAATGGTCGTGTTGTAAAAGGAGTAAATTTTATTGGATTACAAGATGTGGGTGATCCTGTTGCAATTGCGGCTGCATACAATGAGGCGGGTGCGGATGAACTTGTGTTTTTAGATATCACCGCAACGTATGAAGAACGAAAAACAATGATTGATGTCGTAGAGCGTACAGCATCTCAGGTATTTATTCCACTAACAGTTGGAGGTGGAATCTCATCTGTCCAAGATATGTATGCATTACTTCGAGCTGGTGCAGATAAAGTCTCATTAAATTCAGCTGCAGTGCAAAGACCGGAGTTAATACAAGAAGGAGCGGAGCAATTTGGTTCTCAATGTATAGTCGTTGCGATCGATGCAAGAAAGGTCGGAGAAAACAAATGGAATGTATATGTAAGTGGAGGTCGTATTGATACAGGAATAGATGTAATCGAATGGGCAAAACGTGTGGAAAGTTTAGGCGCTGGGGAATTACTTTTAACGAGCATGGATGCAGATGGGACAAAAAATGGCTATGATTTACTTTTGACAGAAACAGTTTCAAAAGCAGTTGGTATTCCGGTAATTGCTTCGGGTGGATGTGGGTCAATTAAACATATTGCAGAAGTTTTTCAGCGAACATCAGCAAATGCAGCGTTAGCGGCTTCTATTTTTCATTACGGCACGGCAACCATTCAAGAAACGAAACAAAAGTTACAAGAAGCGCAAATTGAGGTGAGATTGTGAAACCGGATTTTTCAAAAGGATTATTGCCAGCTGTTGTGATAGAAGAGGGTACAAAAGATGTTTTGATGCTAGCTTATATGAATGAAGAAGCATATGAAAAAACATTAGACACAAAAACGACCTGGTTTTATTCTCGTTCACGACGAGGTTTGTGGAATAAGGGAGAAACATCAGGACATGTCCAACATGTGAAATCATTATATTTAGATTGCGATCAAGATTCTATTATGGTAGTTGTCCAGCAAGTAGGTGTAGCTTGCCATACCGGAGAAAAGTCATGTTTTCATAATAAGGTGTTATAGGGGGATAAGGAAATGAGCGATGTGTTGCAACAGTTATATGAAACAATTCAACAGCGAAAAGAGAATCCTATCTCTGAGTCGTATACGAATTACTTATTTACAAAAGGGGAAGACAAAATATTAAAGAAATTAGGAGAAGAATGTACTGAAGTTGTGATTGCGGCGAAAAATAATGACAAAGACGAGCTTATAAAAGAAGTTGTTGATTTTACGTATCATTGCTTAGTGTTACTAGTAGAAAAAAATGTATCATTACAAGAGATAATAGAAGAATTAAATAAACGTCAAGGTCAATTATCCAGAGTCGGCGAACGAAAAGAAATTGATACATTATAGGAGGGGAGAAAGATGAGAGTAGATTATCACCTTCACTTAGAAGAAGGGCCGTATTCAATGCGGTGGTTATCTCGCACAAATGAAGCGCTCGAGTATTTTGCACCGATTGAGGAAGAGAAACATTCAATGGGATGGATCTTAAAAGCTGGGGAACGTTTGCAAAAGCGTGTAAAGGAAGGCGCATTTTCACCGGATTGGATTGATTTATATTTAGAGGAAGCAGTGCGTAAAGGAATACGGGAAGTTGGAATCGTTGACCACTTATATCGTTTTTACGAAGCAAAGGAATACTATGAGCGCTATGTCGATATTAGTGATACAGAACTTGGACATCTGCAAAAAGAATGGCTGGATCAGGTGAGGGTAGAATCGATTACAAATTTTACAAGAGCGATTGAAGATGCGAAAGAAAGATGGAGAAAACGAGGCGTGATATTACGGCTTGGAATAGAAGCCGATTATTTTATTGGTGGGGAAGAGGAACTAGCGAAGTTATTAACGTTAGGAAATTGGGATTATGTCATTGGTTCTGTTCATTTTATTAATGGATGGGGATTTGATAATCCAGATACAGACGCTTATTTTAGACAGCATGATTTACATGTGTTATATCCTGAATTTTTCCGTACTTTAGAAAAATCGATACGTTCTGGCCTATTTGATATTGTTGCACATTTAGATAATATTAAAGTGTTTAACTATCGCATAGATGAAAATCAGCAATTACCATATTATGAGAAAATCGCTAAGGCTTTAATTGAAACAAATACAGCTACGGAAGTGAATGCTGGCTTGTATTATCGATATCCTGTAAGAGAAATGTGTCCGAGCCCTTTGTTTTTACAACGCTTAGTGCATTATGGTGTTCCAATTACAATTTCTTCAGATGCGCATTTCCCGAATGATTTAGGTAGCTACGTAAAAGAAAATATAGAGACACTTCGTAATCATGGTGTGACGCACATTGCAACATTTGAAAAACGAATCCGGAACATGAAGCCGATTGAATATGTAGAAGAAAATGTTTTGTGATAAAGTGAAACTTCCATAAGTGGGGGTTTTTCTTTATCCCCCACTTATCTTCATCGCTTTTCTCTGCATCTTGAGGTGGGGGGCTTACTGCCCACGAATATCGGGATGAAAACTTCTTTTTTTGTTTACACTAACGTTGAACAAAAAAGGAGGCTGTTCTTATGGTGAAACAACAATATAAAGATACTGGGAAGTTAACGAATCAGAGCGATGTTGCAAAAAAAGACCAATCAGAGCAATCAGTTATACAAGAACAAATTAGTGATACAGTAGCCGAAGGAACGATTGATGTAAAGTTAGAGCAAGGAAGCGATAAATAAAGTGAAACTTCCATAACTGGGGGATAACCCTCACTTATGTTTAGTCACATCAATCGAGTTTTTACTGCCTATTAGTGCGGAATTAAACTATAGTGAAAAGAGGCTGAATGTGTTCAGCCTCTTTTTCATGATTTTGTAAAGAAAGGTTACAAGAACAAGGACAGTGTAATCAAATTCCTTGTCTTTTTTCGATGGAATTTCTTACAATAATATTGAAAGTGTTTATCTTACTATTCGCGGGCAATAAGACCTCTTACTTTAAGATTCAGAGAAGACGAAGATGATAAAAGCTTTCACAAATAGAAGCTTCATTTTATGTTAAAAGGAAAGGATGCTTAATTATGGCGAAAATTTTAGTAGCAGGACAAATTCCAGAAATCGGACTACAGTTGTTACGAGGTCATGAAGTAGAAATGTATGATAAGGAAGAGTTAATTGGCACAGAAGAACTAGTGAAACGTGTACAAGATAAGGATGCATTATTAAGCTTACTTTCAACAAAAGTTACGGAAGAAGTTATCGATGCAGCACCACATTTGAAAATTATTGCAAACTACGGTGCTGGATATGACAATATTGATTATAAATATGCGGTGGAAAAAGACATAGCGGTAACGAACACACCAAAAGTTTCAACAGAGGCAACAGCAGAGCTAACGTTTGCTATCTTATTAGCAGCAGCGCGCCGTATTCCAGAAGGCGATACACTATGTCGTACAGTTGGTTTTAATGGCTGGGCACCGCTCTTTTTCTTAGGACGTGAAGTGTATGGTAAAACAATTGGTATTATTGGTCTTGGAGAAATTGGAAAGGCAGTAGCAAAACGAGCAAAAGCATTTGGTATGAATATCGTGTATACAGGGCCAAGTCGTAAGTATGAGGCGGAGCAAGAATTAGAGGCAACATATGTAACGCTAGAAGAACTATTACAAACAGCGGATTTTATTACGATTAACTGTGCGTATAATCCGAAGTTGCATCATATGATTGATGAAGAACAGTTTAGAATGATGAAAAAAACTGCTTATATTATTAATGCGGCACGTGGTCCAATTATGAATGAAGAAGCGCTTGCTCATGCTTTAGAAACAAAGGAAATTGAAGGAGCAGCACTTGATGTGTTTGAGTTTGAACCGAGAATTACAGAAAAATTAAAGGAATTAAAAAACGTTGTGTTAACACCACATATTGGAAATGCAACGATTGAGACACGTGATGCAATGGCAGAAATGGCAGTGCGTAATATTTTAGCGGTGCTAGAAGGAAATGAGCCATTAACTCCAGTATATAAAAAAGAACTTATAATGAAATAAAGTGAAACTTCCATCAGTGGGGATTTTCTTCATCCCCTACTGATGGAAAGCCCGTGTGTAGAGAGAATAAAGTTGTCAAATTTTATTCTGAGAAATACAATAATCGCCTACCGATAAATTTGATAGGCGATTATTAAAGTTGTTTAAAAATTGCTTTACTGCTTTCATAAAACGATATTTCACGAACAATAAATTTGTTTAATTTTGGAAGGTGAATAGTTACACATAGCCTCCTTTTTTTAATTATTTATTGTAGTCAATATAGATTTAACAAAGTTTGTTTTATCATCTGCATATTTATGTTTATTATTGGGATTAGCCTGTGAAAGTTGAATCTTTAACTGTTCATACTCAGTCCGAGCAGTTTTATTATTTTTTAAGTAATCTCTAAAACACAATTGTTCAATTAAATATTTATTACCCTTTTCATACATATGAATTTGATGTGTTCTCGGTTCTCCCTTATTAAAATAATATCTTTCAGGTAAGACATCTTTTCTATACCTATAATTTAACTGTTCTAACTTAGCAATACATTTCACACCATTTTCAAAATTCTTTAATTCAATCGCAATATCAATAATAGGTTTTGCACTCAAGTGTGGAATAGAAGTACTTCCAATATGGTGTATTGCCAAAATGTATTCTCCAATTTGTTTTTCAATTAATTGTTTCTCTTTTAAAAATTCGAATTCCCATTCCTCAGTCCAAGGAACTAAAAAAACTTCACCACGGGGTAATCCTAACATTTGATTAATTCCTCCTGCATACAGCCCGTTTCTTAACGAACCAAATATCGAAATATTTTCTCTTTTATTATATAGCATACAAATAAAAAGATGGTGTAGAATTCCAATTCAGGCCATCTTTTTTTATGCATATTAGAATTTATAAACTATACTTATAGATTCTAGTTTAATATGTTTATTTTATGATCTTATTTTAAGGTGGTGGATATTGTGATAGTACAGGAAGCATTACTTGATGGTAGTAAGAAAAGGTATATGCTTCTAGATGAAAGAGGAATACCTGTATGAAGTATTTGAAACATTTAGATGCAACAGGAAAGAGTGGCAATACGCAGAGGTTTATAAAAAAATCTAATGGCACTCCGGTTCCTACATGTTCAACAATCGGGCCAGATAATTGAATAAACAGGTGCACAAATCTCTACTTTTTTATGTAGCTGCTAGGTTTCTTCGTTTTGTTGGCGGTACCTCTTAAATATTTGGTTGATAAACTATTAAGTTTCCCTTGAATATACTAGATACTTTTATCTACAATCCCATTATTTTACATAAATCTAAATTTTCATATTTTACAGTAAATTTACTCTAAGAAAATATAAATATAATATTTTTACATTACAATTCAAAAAGGGCCTATTCAAAAAGCACCATTTCAGTTTAATGAGAGCAACAGAAGGAGAAAATCAAGGTTCCAATATTGGAACCGAAAGGGGGATTTCCGTGACGAAAAATCTCCTCTCATCTCGATCGATGGGAGGATGCCTGCCATCCTTGTAAAGCGGAGCGACCTTCTCCAGCACAACGGAGTCGTCGACATGATCGATATAATCAATGAGTTCCGCATCAAAGTTTCACTACGGCTTTGTTTTTCACTCAATTTTACAAGCTTTTTGAACAGACTCTTAAAATACTTAAAATATGGAGGTTTTCTGTAATGAAAAGAATATTATCCATTTCCCTCGTATTCACGATGATATTCGTTATGTTATCGACCACCGCAGACGCACTTGCAAACGAATCGGACGACAAACTCGTCAAAATCGACAATATGCAGCCAGTTTACGGTCAAACGATCACCGCCAGTGCAATCATGGGTCATGGGTCAAATGGCAAAAATCTCACATTTCAATGGCAAGTACAGGAATCACGTATAAGCGATAAATATATTAATGTCAAATCGGGTGGTACATCCAAAAGTTACACCGTAACGTTAAATGATATTGGTAAAAAATTACGCGTTGTAGTTGGTTTACCATCAAATGGTGACAAAAAAACTTCATTACCCACGAACGCAGTATTAAATGCTAACCCCCTTATTGCATCGATTAAATTCGATAATAATTTAAAGGACGATGTAAATCAAGAGAATTTAACAAAAAATGGAAATTATAGTTATGTAGACGGTGTGTTACCAGGGACCAAAGCTCTGCACTTAGAAAGCGGAGACGGCAATTATGTCGGTACGAAGCATAGCTTGAATTTTGGTAATGACAGTTTTACCACATCCTTCTGGTATAAGGGTGACACTAACAATAATCAGGTAATATTATCAAACAAGGATTTTACTAAGAGCTCTAACGAAGGATGGGCGATTTATACATCAGCTAATTCGGTCAATATGAATTTAGGATTCCCGACCGCATCAGTGAAATTTGGGCGCGACACGTTTAATGCTTCCAAGTGGCGTTACGTGACATTTGTTGTAGACAGAGATAAAATGCTCGGATCGTTGTATATTGATGGTTACAAAATGACTGAAACTTCGCTGGGGATCGGAACTTTAGATACATCGAACCCATTAAATATAGGTAGCGACGGATTGGGCAAACATGGCGGTAATTCATTCGATATAGCTGATCTGAATGTTTGGAAAGGTGCATTTAGCAGTGATGTAGTTCAAGCTAATTATAATAGTTACGCTGTAAATAAAGTAGATATGAACGCACTTAACGACAAAATATCAGAAGCAAATAAAATAATAGCAGACGGTCTCGGCAACGGCTTCAGCGAAACCGATTTTGATCATTTGAAAAAGGTCTTGAATACGACATCTACGGTTGCAACAACGCAAAAAGAAAAATTATATACACAGGAAACCATCAATTATTACGAACGTGAACTAAACAACGCCATATTCATCTATCAAAAAAGCAATAAAACATTAACTCCCGCCGGTTTAAATATGATTGTGGACAGCGACCCGGAAGTAAGTGCTAATCCCGCAACAATCGCGCGCATTGAAAAAGATTACAGAACAGAACTGAGACTATTCCCACAGGCCGACGTACTCTTTATTCCTGGCGACGTTACCGGCGGTAACAACGCCAATGAATATGTGTGGATGAAAAATCTGACAGACATATACAATAAACTTAAAGGTGAGGGTCTGTTTGACAATACGAAGCTTTATATGGTAAGAGGCAACCATGATATGGGCGGCGCCGAACAATTTATACCTGTCGGTTCGGCGGGCGCGTGGAACGCCTCAACGAATTCATACGATAACAATTTCTTTAATAGTGCTTATAGGGTAAAGGTAAAAGGATATAATTTTGTGGGTTTTGACGGAAATTATAACAACGACAATACGGTGGGAAAAACCAAAAATTTTCTCGACCAAATTAAAAAAGAAGCGGATTACGATTCAACCAAACCCATATTTGTATCTTCTCACTACCCTATAAGCGGAACTGTATGGGGATCGGCATGGAGCAGCGCGGCAAGTAATAATGTTGGTAAATATATTGCCGACAATAATTTTTCGCAGGTGGTATATATGTCAGGTCATACGCAATACGACCCGACCGACGAACGTTCTCACTATCAAGGTGCGGCTACGTATCTCGACAGCGGTGCGAGTTCATATTCCAGCTATATTGATAACGGTCCGTACGGCGGATATATAGAAGGCTCGTATATTAATTACAAAACCACACCTCGCATCGCGAATTTCATAGAGGTTTACGGTTCAAAAATTATCATCAAACAGTATAATTTAAGTACAGATGAATATGTAGGCACACCTTCTGTAAAAATCGTTGGTGAAGGGAAAGAGGCCTTTACCTATAGCAGGAGCGATATAAGAGATCTCATAGCTCCGCAGTTTGAAGAGGGTATTACGGTCGATTCCTACAAAAACAACGAACTTGCTTTTACAATTAAGCAAGCAAATGACAATGTGCGCGTTTTGGAATATAATATTCAGCTTATCAACAAGCTCACGGGGAAAGTGGACAAATCGTTTAACAGCCTTTCGCTGCCGCTAGACAAACCATTCGATGAATACAGACATTATAAGTTTACAGATTTGTCGCCGACTACTCCATATATACTCAGGGTATTCGCCGACGATTCCATGTATAACCGTTCGTCGCAGGACATTGACATTGAGGCTCAAAGTGTTAATTTAAACAGCATCACTGCGCCTGCTGACATAACAGGGTTGACAATCGGAACGGCGAAGACAGCGGACGCCCTTGGATTGCCAAAGACAGTATCCTTGGATACTGATACAGGCAGGGGAGAAGCCAATGTGACATGGAATGTAGATGCTTCAAAATATGATCCCACTGTAAAGGCTGCACAAACCTTCGCTGTCAATGGAACTGTAACTTTGCCAACTGGGGTGAGAAATCCCAATAACGTGCCTTTGACAACAAGCATCAGTGTAACTGTTGATGCAGCAGCTTTTATTAAAGCAGCAAACTATACCTCTATGAACAATGTAAAGAAAGAGGACACCAATGACATTGGCGGCGGACAGCATCTTGGATATATTGGTCCGGATTCTTGGATGGAATACAGTGACATCGATATTCCGTCATCAGGAACTTATACCCTGCAATACAGGGTGGCTGTCAATAAGTCGGCAGGATCCGGCATCACATTTATCGTAGACGGAGTTCCGCAGAAGACAACGACATTGCCGAATACAGGAGGGTGGGCGAATTGGTCAACAGTGTCCGATAAGGTTACACTGGCGGCCGGGAAGCATACAATAAGGCTTCAGGCAGCTTCAGACGGATTTAATATCAACTGGGTCAAAATATTGTATCCAACAAATCCTAATCCCCAGTCTAATTGACAGGCTTATAACAGGTGGTCCCTGATCAAGCATTCAATCTGACGATGGGATTGACCAGCGTAACAGAAACTGTAATACCGAAGACATCGTAGACTTCAAGCCGGTTGCCGTGGATACGAACATAGGCGAAATACCCGCACTTCCTGCACAAGTTGAGGCCGTATACAATGACGGAACAACAGGGGCAGTGAATGTTGTATGGGAGGAAATCACAGCAGACATGGTTGCGAAGGCGGGCACATTTGCCGTGAACGGAACAGTGGAAGGAACAAGGTTAAAAGCGAAAGCGACTTATCGAGTAAAATTCGTTGATCAAGGTAAGACGCTCTTAAACATCCAACCACCTGCAGTAATCACCGAATTGGCCAACGGAATAGCGAAGACGGCCGCGGCTCTTGGGTTGCTGGCTACGATCGAACTGGTTACCGATACGGGAAGCTTGAATGCGAACGTGACCTGGGATGTCAATCGCGCAAGCTATGATTCGTCCGCCAAAACTGCGCAAACGTTCACGGTAACAGGAACCGTAACCTTGCCGGAAGGTGTGTCCAATCCGAACAATGTAGCCTTGGCAACAGATATCAACGTAACCGCCAATGCGTTCACGACATCGCGTTGACTGCGGTATGGTCAGGCGTTGACAGGCGATAGATTCGCATGCTTACCAAGGTGACACGCTTTGTCAATGGATTGATAATGCCGGGATTACCACGAGTTTGCTGTAAAAATTGGCAGACAACAATCTGAACAGCTTTGTGAATGAAGTGAAGGCTCAAAGCGGGAAGCACATCTCAAACGAAGCGGCTGAATATTTGCTGCGAGACGCTCAATATGTATTGACACAAAAGTAGAGCAATTCAAGTGTTTGAAACCAAAAGTATACACGCAGGTGTCATCACATTAGCGACATTTAGGATGGATCGGTAATGAAACGGGGGGGGAGATCAATTTTCTCCCCCTCATTATTTGGACGATTAATGGTACCAAAGGTGTACTAAAGCTGCATTTCCTCGCTCTGCAACGGGATACCGGCTCATATTTCATATGTAATGTGACAGTCGCTGGCGCCGTCGGTGTAGAAATTGACCTAATTGTTGTCCAGTCGGTTGTTGTGAAAGATATTGACAGACACTGGGGGTAAAGACGCCATTGAGAAGCTTGCTAGCGCAGGAGTGATTACCGGATATGATGACGGGACGTTCAAGCCGAACAAAACGATTAACCGTGAAAACATGGTTATTATTCTATCCCGTATTGTGGACTTAAGTAAAGTGGACAAAGATGCTTCCAAAGGCAACTTTGCGGATATAGCAAGCGCAAGCTCTTATACAGCAAATCAAATCAAGGATGCGGAAAAAGCGGGAATCATCAGCGTCAAGGGCAATGGCTTATTTGATCCGAAGGGCAACTCCACACGCGCAGAGGCGCTTACGATCGTTCTGAACGCATTGACCCTTAACCCACAAGTAAAAACACTCTTGGACAGCTTGAAATAAGTCGAGCAACATGTTCAAGTTGCAGATTGAACGTTCGTAACCGGATAAACTATATTGCAGGTTGTATTACTAACATTTCATGAAAAGGGGTTCCGCTATGAAGCAGCGTTCATTTCTGTCCATGTTCATCATCATGATCTTATTATTTTTTGGGACTGCCACAACTTCACTTGCGCATTCCATAAATATGAATTACTCGGATTTAAACATTGAAGGGAACGAGATTCTCTACGATCTTTTTATTGAACAAAGAGACTTGTTTCCACAATTCGGTACTGACTTGGATAATCTGGTGAACGATGAACTGGCCTCGCAAAAAATCGAATCCTATCTACAGAAAGGTCTTCGCATAGATGCAGATTCGAAGCCCTTAACGATGGAATTGGTTTCGATGAACATGGCGCAAAAGGGTGCCGCAAGAGGCGTGGAATTTCAACTAAAGTTTATCGCCGATGAAGAAATCAAACAATTTAATCTTCATTACGATCTGGTGTTTGACGATGCGCCTGCTCATACGAGTGTACTTATGGTCCATGCAGGGGAATATTTTCAGCAGGATATGATTGATAGCACTAATAGAGATATTCTGATTAACCTTCCCCATATTGATAGCACTAAAAGTGATAATCTGAGCGACGTTCCCCAGCCTAAGATTGGCGCTGTTTTGTGGAAATACTTTAAGCTTGGAATCGAACACATTTTGACAGGTTATGATCATTTGTTGTTTTTGTTATCCTTAGTATTAATCGCATCTCGCTTCAAGGATGCGTTGAAAATTGTTACTGCTTTTACAATCGCCCACAGCATAACACTATTCTTGGTGGCCACCGACCGTATTCAGGTCAGTTCGCATTGGGTCGAAGCCTTGATTGCCCTGACGATCTGTTATGTGGCAGTGGAAAATATGTTTGTTCAAAAGGCGAAATGGAGGTGGATATTGACAGCCATATTTGGCCTGATTCACGGTATGGGCTTCGCCGGGGCTTTAGCTGAAACAGGACTTCCAAAAGAAAATCTGATTGGCTCACTCCTGATGTTTAATTTAGGTGTGGAAACAGGCCAACTATTGATTTTATGCCTAGTACTGCCCCTCTTGATATGGCTGCGAAGGTTCCCATGGTATCGTAAAATGATGATCTCAACGTCTTGCCTTATTTTTGTGCTGGCATTTTATTGGTTGATTCAAAGATTGTAATTAGGCTATTTATTGATCAATACGAGAGTTAGCGGTATTTTTGCTAGCTCTTTTTTATTATTGCGTGTCTAACCAAGTCAGGCACAACTAGCTGGTATAGTCCGGTCGAGGTAAGAGCCTAGTCGCCTCGTAGCTGACAAGCAGCTCGTGAAGACTATGATCCTACGGTAAAGACTGTACAGACCTTTACTGTAAATGGAACTGTAACTTTGCCAAATGGGGTGGAAAATCCCAATAACGTCCCTTTGACAACAAGCATTAAAGTAACGATTAATAAGATTCCTCAGTCTCAAATGACGGCAACGGCGACAAGTCAGGAAACGGTTGGTGAAAATAATTCAGCATCTATGGCGATTGACGGAAATTCACAAACTTTTTGGCATACAAAGTGGGATAAATCTGATGTACTTCCTCAATCGATTACATTAAATCTTGGAGGAACTTATCCAATCGATAAGGCCGCGTATTTACCAAGGCCATCAGGCAGCAACGGAAATATTACAGGATATAACGTTTATGTAAGTACAGATGGAGTGACCTTTACTAAAGTTGCAAGCGGAACTTGGGCAAACGACAATGCGGAGAAAGTAGCAACTTTTGATCCGACAGATGCATCATATGTCAAGCTCGAAGCAACGGCGGGTGTTAACGGCTGGGCATCGGTTGCGGAAATTAGCGTCCTTGAAACAGAAACTGTAAAGAAGTAGCTTCTAACTTAAAAGAATTTATTGTATTGAATTCTGAATTTGAAGATGTGATTGATGAGGATTAATAAACAAAATTTTCCGATTTTAGCTTATAAAAAACTTATTAGTTATTCAATTAAAGGGCGCGATTATGAAACAAAAAGTAAAAGGGATGATACATATTAGTCATGTATAATATGTATTGCCCCTTATTTTTTATGACTTTTTCCGATTTAGGTCTTGATAATTTTTATAACAACTTTATTATTTGTGTACAGCCCGCCCAATCAAATCGAGCTCTTACAGCTGCTAATACGGGATAAAAAAGAATCCTTCCTATCATACAGGAAGGATTCTTTTTTACTATTTGTTTGACCGCTTCTTTTGTGCCGGTCGTTGTCTAAGAAATTGTGACAGCATAAACAAAATATAGAGTGGAATAGCAATGAATAGAAAAATTGAAATATTACCAAAGCTCGTTTTATACATCGTATAAATAATCCCAATTAAAAAGAGTGTTACGATAATACTATATTTTGGAATTGGTACATCTTTCATGCTTGGAATACGAATACGACTAACCATAAGAAATGCAAATGCCACGAATACTGTAATAAGTACGATTTTTGGAATCACATGTGAAAATAACGTTAAGAAAGCAACGATACCACCTGCAGCTGTAATTGGTACACCAGTAAAGTATTTCATTGATGTTGATGATGGTGTGACATTGAAGCGAGCTAATCTGTATGCTCCAAATAGAGGGAAAAGTCCTGCTATGTATAATCCGATAATACCGTAATTAGAGAAGGATGTGTAATACATCAATACAGCGGGTGCAGCACCAAATGTAACTACGTCTGCTAATGAATCAAGTTCTTTTCCGAGTTGTGAATCGACACGAAGTAAGCGTGCGATTCTTCCATCAAGGCTATCTAGCATCATTCCGATTAAAACTAAAATTGCCGCTGATTTGTAGTATCCTAATGAAGCGTAGCCGATGGATAGAAATCCACTATATAAATTTCCGAGCGTAAATAAGTTTGGAATGGCTGCTCTGTACAAAATCTGATCCCTTGCTTTCTTTTATAGATTCTTGATTAGTTTATGGAAGTTTATCCTTTTTATCATAACATAAATTTCCTGTGCTAGTATGAAAAAATTCTTCGTTTTGGGAAAGATTTCATCGGATTTTCATTTGTTGTAAATTTGAAAGCGGTAACTGTAATCGGTCTTCAATTTATTTCTGCTAAGTAAGCGTTATATCAAGCGCCTTCTCCTAAAAATGTAAAAGATTTCGTATGTTGTAATGAAGGAAATCCATTATGTTGTTGGAATGAATAAAGTATATAATACAACCTGCTTTTTGGAGAAATAAAGGACATATTACGTTAAAAATAAACCCCGAATCGTCACAATTCGAGGTTAGTTCGTTATTCTGTATCAATAGGAAG
Source organism: Bacillus rhizoplanae (assembly GCF_917563915.1). Taxonomy (GTDB): domain Bacteria; phylum Bacillota; class Bacilli; order Bacillales; family Bacillaceae_G; genus Bacillus_A; species Bacillus_A rhizoplanae. The sequence goes on from NZ_CAKJTI010000003.1 coordinate 71,361, forward strand.
TAAGACCTACAACCACATCAATATTTAGAGAAAACAAAGAAACTAGGTGGAGGATGGAAAACCCCTATCTGATTAAAATTTCACCTTATTCAAACTTCGTTATCATCGTACCAGTTTTATATTTATTATGCGGATCAAATCGTAATAAATCACCGTAAATGAGTTTATCAGAGTAATTCAATTCTGTTTTTGCCTTTTCGATATATGGTTGACAAATGTTAATATCAGTTGGCTCACCAGTTTTTTTGTTATAGCATACATTTTTTGTATACATATAATCATTTGTTACGAAACTACCGTCACGCATAACCACAAGTGGCTCATCGTTTGTTTCAAATAAATCTGTGCCAAATTCAATAGAATTGTTTGTTTTTATACCAAGTAAATGAAGAAGCGTCGGTTTTACATCAATTTGTCCAGAAACTTTTGAAATGATTTTTCCTTTCTGACCAGGAATATGTATGATGAGCGGTACCCTTTGCAGCTGCATCGTATCAAAAGGAGTAAGTGTTTCTTTTCCAACAAATTGTGCCATAGCAGCATTATGATTTTCAGAAATACCATAATGATCTCCGTAGATAATGATAATAGAACTGTCGTATAAGCCTTCTTTTTTTAATTGTTCAATAAAATGTTTCAGTGCTTCATCTGTATAACGTACAGTTGGAAAATAACGATTTACAACGCCGCTTTCTGAATTGTATTCATCAATGGATTGATCCTCCGGTTGTAGCAAAAAAGGAAAATGATTTGTTAATGTAATGAATTTCGTATAGAACGGCTGTGGTAAAGATTTTAATTTTGAAATAGATTGTTCAAAGAATTCTTTATCTTTTAATCCCCAACCAACAGACATTTGTTCTGTACCTGTATAGTCTTGTAAATTAAAATAACGATCATATCCGAGTGCAGGATACATCAAATCACGATTCCAAAATGTTTTATCATTTGAATGAAATACAGCAGAGTAATATCCATATTTTTTGAGTTGCTCTGGTGTGGCTGTATATTCATTATTAGCATGTGTAAAGAAAACAGAGCCACGATCAAGCGGGTATAAGGAGTTTTCAATAATAAACTCGGCATCCGATGTTTTCCCTTGTCCAGTTTGATGATAAAAGTTATCGAAATAATAGCTGTCTTTAATGAAGTCATTTAAAAATGGTGTAATTTCTTTTCCATTTATTTTTTGATTGATGACAAAACTTTGTGTGGACTCCATTGAAATTAAAATAACATTTTTACCTTTTGCCACGCCGAACAATTCTTTGTTTTCTTGTCTATCTTTTGTTTTCACGTAGTTATCAATTTCAGAAAAGCTATCTCCGCTTGCAAAAACACGTTGAGCAGAAGATTTCGATTGCAGTGCAATATCATAAACATGATAAGTATACAAACCAAGATTTTTCACAACCGTTTGGCGATCAAATGAATGTGAAAAAAGTTGTGGTTTATAAATAACTGAAACAACCATTTGCAAAGCTAATGCTGCTGTTACACCGCTAAAAAACGTTCGTTTCTCTTGCCGAGATAGAGGAGTAGTATCACAAAAATTAGGGAATTTACGAGATAAAATGGCTAAAATAATTACATCAGCAAATAAAAGAAGTGTTTTATATGTAAATAGTTCTTTAATACTTGTCCCTAAATCAGCCATGTTATTTGTTTGAAATAATACAGGGAATGTTACAAAATCATCATAAAATCCGTAAAACATAGCATTGCCAAATAAAATAAAGGATAGCACGATACTAATACTGATAATGATTCGGTTTCGATGTTTTGTTGCTAATAAAGCGAAACCGAAAAATAATAATAATGAAGCTAATGGATTAAAGAACAACATAATTTGTTCGAAAGCGTTATCAATTTTCATATCAAAAGCTAATTTGTATACAATATATGTTTTGATCCATAATAAGACGACAGCTACGAGAGCAAATCGTACTTTTGGAAACAAACGTTGTATCATAACGGGCTCCTCCTAGTACCTACAAGTAACCGCCTTTTTTATGTATATGACCGGCTACAGATCTATATGATTTTTTACTATGTGTACTATTATATAAAAACATAGTGAAATTGTGGATGATTTTCTAACAATTGGATAGAAAAAGAAGAGAAGGATAAAATAAAGGCATTGATTGAAAGATGGAGGAGTACTATGAAGAAAATATGTTGTTTTATATTAAGTTGTTTCATTTTACTTGGAAATCCAGCTTCTTTCTCTGCTGAGCATGAGCCATTATTACTAGAAGATGCACTTTATTCCGTGCTGTTTCCGAGAATAAATGAAGCAATTCAAAAACATTATGGAAAACAAAAGCCGTATGAGTGCCCTAAAATTGTTAGTATGAAAAAAATGTACAGCGGTACATATTTGTTTCGGTCATCTATCGAAATGATTAAATATGAGCCAGGAACAGGTGGGAAAAAGCTTCCGCCATTTGAAAAAGTAACGATTACATTTGAAAATGATAGTGGTGAATGGACTGTGAAAAATATAGATGTAAAGCGCTTACCAGATGATACGAAAATTAATTGTCGTAAACCGATTTGAAAAAAGTGTTTGACAAATAAATCAGTCATTTGCTATTGTTAATAGCAACAAAAAGATGCTTGAAAATTAAATAGACTTACCTCATCTACACTCGAAGGTAGAGGCTGCGGTAATCAAAAGTAAACTATGGGAAAAAAAGTGGTATTCGTGATCATAGGTTGAAAGGGGTTATCGCCGAAATATATGAATGACCACTTCATTCATATATTGGGACTGCATTGAATAAATGTAGTACTGTCATAAGTATTTTGCTTATGGAGAGCTATTAGGAGATGTTTGATGCGGTTTCTTATTTGAGAAAATAACAATACGTTTATTTTTTCGGCATATATTCTTCCAATAAGAAACGCGTGTGAACATTGTTCCGCGCGTTTTTTGTATATCTAAATTAGGAATAATAGTAATAAATAAGAAATGTAATAGAGGGTTTTGCGAAAACAAGGGAGGAATTCACATGTATTTACACGGCACAAGCCGCATTAATGAGCAAGGACACTTAGAAATTGGAGGATGCGATGCTACTGAACTTACAAGAACATATGGGACACCACTTTATGTTTACGATGAAGCAGCAATTCGTGAGAAATGTCGTGCATTTCATCGTGCTTTTAGGGAAAGTGGGTTCTCTTATCAAGTAGCATATGCAAGCAAAGCGTTCTTGTGCATGGAAATGTGCAGGTTAGCTGCCGAAGAAAATATGTCGCTAGATGTTGTGTCTAGCGGAGAACTATATACGGCGTTGCAAGCGGGATTTCCAGCAGAGCGCATCCATTTTCATGGTAATAATAAAACAGAAGAAGAAATAAGAATGGCATTAGAAGCTAACATTGGCTGCTTTGTTGTAGATAATTTTTTTGAACTAGAGGTATTGCATGATTTAGCGAAAGAATACGGGCAAGTTGTGAATATCTTGCTGCGTGTGACGCCGGGAGTAGAAGCGCATACACATGAATATATTACAACAGGTCAAGATGATTCTAAGTTTGGTTTTGGTATTTCAACAGGGCATGCATCACAAGCGATAAAAAGTGCATTAGAAAAATCAAACTATCGTGTATTAGGAATTCATTCTCATATCGGATCGCAAATTTTTGAGACGGCAGGATTTGTTCGTGCAATTGAAGTGCTTCGCAACTTCTTGGAAACAGTGAGAAAAGAAATGAACTATGTAACTCCAGTATTAAATGTAGGAGGCGGTTTTGGAATTCGCTATACGGAAGGGGATACACCTCTTGCCCTTGGTGAATATGTGAAAGCTGTGACAGATGCGGTGCGTGAGCAGTTTACAGTATGCGAATACCCCCTTCCAGAAATTTGGGTAGAACCAGGCCGTAGCATTGTTGGGGATGCAGGAACAACGCTGTATACAGTTGGAGCGATTAAAGATATTCCAGGTATCCGTAAATATGTATCGGTTGATGGAGGTATGACAGATAATCTTCGCCCAGCACTTTATGGAGCTCGTTATGAAGCATTGCTAGCAAATCGAGCAAATGAATCTGCTGAAGAGATTGTGTCAATTGCAGGCAAATGTTGTGAAAGTGGGGATATGCTCATTTGGGATGTAGAGCTTCCAAAAGTTGTTTCTTGTGATCTCTTAGCTATTTCTTGTACAGGGGCATATGGTTATTCGATGGCAAATAATTATAACCGTATTCGTCGTCCAGCAGTTGTGTTTGCAAAAAACGGAAAATCACAAGTTGTTGTAGAGAGAGAATCGTATGAAAATATTATTGAGAACGATCGCATACGTGTAAAGGAACTTGTATGACTACGTTCTTACTTAGCTGAAGTGGGAGTTGTTTAGGTGAACAACTCCTTCTTTGTCAAAAAAACATAAAATTTATCGGAAAACTAGGATTGAAAAAAATCAGAATTGTGATAAAATACAAATATAATTCTTATCAAGAGTGGCGGAGGGAACTGGCCCGAAGAAGCCCGGCAACCTACTTTATAGGAGTAAGGTGCTACTTCCAGCAAAATGGTATCCATTTTGGAAGATAAGGTAGATACGTTACCGGAACAGTCTTTTCGAAATGGGAAAGATTTTTTTTATGAAAAAAAGGGGGGCTGTTCGTGGGAGTACGCGGACAATTTGAAGAAGTAGCAAGTAAGATTCAATCTATGCTTGCTGATATGAAATATGGTTCTATTACAATTGTTGTGCAAGATGGTAAAGTGATTCAACTTGAAAAAAGTGAAAAAGTACGCTTAAAATAAGCACGCTGACTAGAAAAACTAGAGGCGGCCTAAATCTATTTCTATAGGTTAAGGCCGCCTTTTTGTATGGGCGTCGTGAAGGGAGAAAACGATGTTAACGTATGAAACTTGGCAAGATAATTTTGTTTCATTTCAGGAAGACGACGAAACGAAAGGCGCTTTGGCAGCAGTACGCTGGGCGTATGAACATTATGAGGACGATATTGTTTATGCATGCAGCTTTGGGGTAGAAGGAATGGTTTTATTGCACGTAATTAACCAAGTAAATCCATCTGCAAAGGTTGTATTTTTAGATACAAATGTTCATTTTCAAGAAACATATGATTTGATCAAAAAAGTTCGAGAACGATTTCCTAAGTTGAATATTATTGAAAAGCAGCCGGCACTTACACTTGAGGAACAAGCCAAAGAGCATGGTGATCAATTATGGGAACATAATCCAAATCTTTGTTGTCAATTAAGGAAAATTAAGCCGTTAGAAGAAGCGCTAACAGGTAGGAAAGCATGGATATCAGGTTTAAGAAGAGAACAGTCTGAAACGCGAAAGCATACGCAGTTTGTCAATCGAGATCAGCGCTTTCAATCTGTTAAAATCTGTCCGCTTATTCATTGGACTTGGAAAGAAGTGTGGCGCTACGTATACAAGTATAATTTGCCATACAACCCACTCCATGATATTGGGTATCCGAGCATCGGATGTGAAACATGTACCGTGCAGGTGCAAGAGGGTGGAGATTCGAGAGAGGGACGCTGGGTCGGAAAGCTGAAAACAGAGTGTGGTCTTCATTATCAATAAAGTGAAACTTCCATCAGTGTGGTTTTTCATTATCGTCCACTGATGGAATCTCTCACCAATCGGGCTCTTACTGCACGTTAGTACGGGGTGAAGACTATTATTCGTTAATACTTGATAAAGAAGGAGAAAAAGAAAATGAGTGATACAAAAATATTAGTCAATCGAATTGATGAAACATATGAAACAGCACATATTGTAAAAGAAATTGAGTTAGATGGAATCGCATTAAGTGATTTAGAACTCATTGCGATCGGTGGATATAGCCCACTTACTGGCTTTTTAGGAAAGAATGATTATGTGTCAGTAGTAGAAACAATGCGATTAGCAGATGGAGATGTATGGAGCATTCCAATTACATTACCTATATCAGAAGAAAAAGCGAAGGAATTAGAAGTAGGAGAAGAAGTTCGGCTTGTAAAAGAAGGTGTAACTTACGGTGTGATTCAAGTTCAAGAGATTTATGCGCCTGATAAAGAAAAGGAGGCGTTACTTGTCTATAAAACGGTAGAAGAAGCACATCCGGGTGTTAAGAAATTATACGATCGTCCGGATATATATGTGGGAGGACCAATTACGCTTGTGAAACGGATTGGAAAAGAAAAATTTGCCGCTTATCATTTAGATCCAAATGAAACGCGAGCAGAGTTTGCACGGCGTGATTGGAAAACAATCGTTGGTTTTCAAACAAGAAATCCAGTTCATCGCGCACATGAATATATTCAAAAAGCAGCGCTTGAAATTGTTGACGGCCTGTTTTTAAACCCGCTTGTTGGAGAAACGAAGTCAGATGATATTCCAGCTGATGTTCGAATGGAAAGTTACGAAGTACTTCTAGAAAACTACTATCCAAAAGATCGTGTCTTTTTAGCAGTATTTCCAGCAGCGATGCGATATGCTGGGCCGCGTGAAGCGATTTTCCATGCACTTGTAAGAAGAAACTTTGGGTGTACGCATTTTATTGTTGGCCGTGATCACGCTGGTGTTGGAAATTATTATGGTACGTATGAAGCGCAGGAAATTTTTACGAACTTTACAATAGAAGAATTAGGAATTACACCCCTCTTTTTTGAACATAGTTTTTATTGTGCGAAATGTGAGGGAATGGCATCAACGAAAACATGTCCGCACGGAAAAGAAGATCATGTCATTTTATCAGGTACAAAGGTAAGAGAGCTCTTACGAAATGGAGAACTGCCACCAAGTACATTTAGCCGTAAAGAAGTCGTAGAAGTTTTAATTCGCGGCTTGCAAAAAGAAGTTGTGACAAAGTAAGGAGAGAAAAAGATGGGGACAAATATTACTTGGCATACAGCATCTGTTTCAAAGGAAGAACGCCGAAAGCAAAACAAAAATTATAGCTTTGTTCTTTGGTTTACAGGGTTGTCAGCTTCTGGTAAATCAACGGTGGCAAACGCAGTAGCTCGCAAGTTATTTGATAAGAATATTGGTAATTATGTGTTAGACGGAGATAATATTCGTCACAGTTTAAATAAAGATTTAGGATTTTCAGAAGAGGATCGTACAGAAAATATTCGTCGCATTGGTGAAGTAGCGAAATTATTTGTTGATAACGGAACAATTGTATTAACAGCGTTTATTTCACCGTTTCGTGAAGATCGTCAGCAAGTACGTGACATATTAGAACAAGGGGAGTTTATTGAAGTATTTGTAAAGTGTCCAATTGAAGAATGTGAAAAACGTGATCCGAAAGGACTTTATAAAAAAGCAAGAAGCGGGGAGATTAAGCAATTTACGGGAATTGATTCTCCTTATGAAGAGCCAATTCAAGCTGAAGTTATTGTGGAAACGCATCGCTATTCTATTGAACAGTGTGCGGAGCAAATTATTGCTTATTTGCAAGAAAGAAGCTTTATCCCGCATTAACGGACAGTAAGACCACCACTGATGGAAGTTTCACTTTATCTAGGAGGAGATACATGATGAGTTATGAAAAAGTATGGGCAAACAATGAAAAGTTAAATGCAACAGAAAAAAAGAAATTAGAAAAAGACGGTTTAGAAATTTTTAAAGATATTCCGTATTATGCTGAGCATGGATTTGCGTCTATTCCGAAAGAAGAATGGGATTCTTTTAAGTGGGCAGGTTTATATTTGCAGCGCCCAAAAGAGGCGGGATATTTCATGATGCGTGTAAATATACCATCTGGAATTATAACAAACGAACAGGTGGAAACTCTTGCTTCTATCGCTGAAGATTACGGCCGTGATGTGCTTGATATTACAACGCGTCAAGCGATTCAGTTTCATTGGCTGCAAATTGAGCAAATTCCAGATATTCTGCAGCGGCTAGAGAAAGTAGGGTTATCCACAGCCGGTGCATGCGGTGATATTACACGTAATATTACAGGGAATCCGCTTGCTGGAATTGATGAAAATGAATTGTTTGATACACAAGTAATTGTGCAGGAAGTATATGAATATTTTCAGCATAATGAAGAGTTTTCAAATTTACCTCGCAAATTTAAAATGTCGATTAGTTCGAATGTGTACAATTCAGCAAATGCTGAGATTAACTGCGTGGCATTTACACCTGCAACGAAAGAAATTAACGGAGAAGCAGTCATTGGTTTTCATCTAAAAGTAGGTGGCGGTTTATCAGCGCGTCCATATTTAGCAGAAGAACTAGATGTATTTATTTTACCAGAGCAAGTGAAAGATGTAGCAATTGCCGTCGCAACCACTTTCCGTGATTTTGGATATCGTGAAAAGCGTCATCTTGCTCGTCTAAAATTTCTTGTTGCAGATTGGGGACCAGAAAAATTTAAAGAACAGTTATTACAATACACAGGAGCTTTACATGATAGAGGAGAAAGTGCTCTAAAGGGTTGGAATGCTGGTTATTTTTACGGTGTTCATAAGCAAAAGCAAGATGATTTATACTATGTTGGTTTTAATGTACCAGTTGGTCGCCTGCATGCAGAAGAAATGTATGAGATTGCTAGAATTACAAAACAGTATGGAAACGGTGAAATTCGTACATGTAATTCACAAAACTTTATTATTCCGAATGTACCACAAGAAAATATTGATGTCCTATTGCAAGAACCACTATTGGAAGCAATCTCTGCAAAACCAAAGTCATTTATCGGCTATGCAGTTTCTTGCACAGGTATTGAATATTGTAACTTGGCATTAGTGGAGACAAAAGAAAGATTACGCAATATTGCGCATTATTTGGATACACAGCTTGTATTAGATGTGCCAGTTCGTATTCATATGGTCGGTTGTCCAAATTCTTGCGGACAAAGACAAATTGCGGATATCGGTTTACAAGGTGTCAAAATGAAAACGAAAGAAAAAGGGATTGTTGAAGCTTTTGAAATTTATGTAGGTGGGACGTTACTAGACGGCGGTGCTTATAATGAAAAGCTAAAAGGGAAAATTGATGGTGAAGATTTGCCGCATGTTCTCGTTGCGTTTTTAACATATTTTAAAGAAAATAAACTTCCTAGTGAAACATTTTATGAGTTTGTTGGTCGTGTTGGAATAACGGATTTACAAGCAGCATTAAATACGATTTTAGAAGAAGTGATTGCATCTTAGGAGGGGAATAATATGGACTTATATCGTTTTGAAGCTGTTTTAGCAAATGGTGTTGTTCCTGTAGTCGTTGTTGCACAAAGTGAAGAGCAGGCATTTCGTCTCGTTGAAATAGAACTTGAAAAATATTTTTTGCCTTTACCGGAAGTGAAAGAGATTTCTTTATATGAGAAAAAGAAAATTCGAAAGGGTGCAGCTTTTGTTCTGCATGAACAGGAAACGACTTAATACGATGCTAACAGGCAGTAAGATAAGGATTTGTGAACTTCCATTTGTAGAAAAAATTCTACAAATGGAAGTTTCACTTTATTACTTGGTTGATGTTAAGTGTGTCATAAAGAAAAAATGCTCACAAGAGCCTGATTGGTCCGGTTAATGAAAGATGGGAGTTTCACTTTATAAAAGAAATGGGGAGAAAGTATGGGGAAAGTGTACATTGTTGGTGCGGGACCTGGCGACCCAGATTTAATTTCTGTTAAAGGAGTAAAATGTATTCAACGAGCAGATGTCATTTTATATGATCGTCTTGTGAATAAAGAATTACTTTCTTATGCAAAGCCAGAAGCGGATTTAATTTACTGCGGGAAACTTCCAAACTACCACACAATGAAGCAAGAAACGATTCATGCTTTTCTAGTGAAATATGCAAAGAAAGGCAAGATTGTGACGCGTCTAAAAGGCGGAGATCCTTTTGTGTTTGGAAGAGGCGGAGAAGAAGCGGAAGCATTGGTGAAACATGGTATTCCGTTTGAAGTTGTTCCAGGCATTACAGCTGGTATTGCAGCTTCTGCGTATGCGGGAATTCCTGTTACACACCGAGAAGCTAGTACAAGTTTTGCGGTTGTAACAGGGCACCGGAAAGAAGGTGCAGAAGAAGAGGTGAAGTGGGAAAACTTAGCGAAAGGTGTGGATACGCTTGCTGTTTATATGGGTGTAAGTAACCTTTCTTATATATGTGAACAGCTTTTAAAACATGGAAAAAGTGAACATACGCCGGTGGCAATGATAGAGTGGGGAACAACAGTATCTCAACGTACAATTACAGGAACATTAGGAACAATTGTATCTGTGGCAGAAAATGAACAAATTCAAAATCCAAGTATGATTGTAATTGGTGAAGTCGTACGCTTCCGTGAGAAAATTCATTGGTTTGAACAAACGTTTGAACATTCGCATCCACTTAGCGGAGCACTTTAATATGAAAGCAGTATTATATATTTGTCATGGCAGTCGTTTACAGAAAGCATGTGAAGAAGCAGCTGCTTTTGTTACATCTTGTATGGAGCGTATCTCAGCTCCTATTCAAGAAGTATCCTTTTTAGAATTAGCGTCCCCCTCGATTGCCGAGGGGGTTACAACTTGTATCCAAAAGGGAGCAACTGAAATTGTGATTGTCCCTGTCTTTTTATTAGCGGCAGTTCATGTCAAAAAGGATATTCCTGAGGAGTTAGAGCGGTTACAAAGTCAGTATCCTCATGTGTCATTTTTATATGGAAATCCATTTGGTGTTTCTCGCGAACTTGTTACTGCAGTTCTAGATGGTAGCGGAATTAAAACGATTGGCAAACGAGTTACCCTTTTACTTGTAGCAAGGGGGAGTAGTGATGAAGAAACGTTAAGAGATGTCAGGGACATTGCGACATTGTTTGAAACAGCGGATGAAGTAGCAGAGGTAGAAGTATGTTATTTAGCAGCGGCCAAGCCACAATTTGAAGAGAAGTTACATGAACTTGTCCAAACAACGAACGCCCCTATTGTTATCCTTCCGTATCTTTTGTTCACAGGATTGTTAATGAAGAGAATTGAAAAAGCAGTTCGGAAAAACAACCATTCTCACATTGTATTATGTCCGTATTTAAGCAAAAACCAGGCTTTTCAAGACATGCTAATAAAATGTACAGAAGAAATGATAAGGGAGGATGTATATGTACCCATTAACAGTGCGAATAAAGAATAAACGTGTTGTTTTCATTGGCGGCGGACGAGTCGCGGCATTTAAGATTGCACCTTTATTGCAAAAAGAAGCTAGTATTATTGTGATTAGTAGAAAACTTGATAAAAGTTTAGTTCAGCTTGTAGAAGAAGAGAAAATTCGCTGGTTTCAAAAAGAATATGAAACAAGTGATCTTGAAGGTGCGTTTTTAGTCGTAGCTGCAACGAGTGATGCACTGTTAAATGAGAGAATTGCAAATGACGCAGCACCGAATCAACTTGTAAATGTAATTACAAATCCTGAGAGCGGTAATGTTCATTTTCCGGCAGCTATTCATCGCGGGAAATTGAATATTGCTGTATCTACTGGCGGGGCAAGCCCAAAGCTTGCGAAAAAAATTCGTGATGAAATTGCAGGTAAATATGATGATAGTTATGAGGAATATGTAAATTTCTTATATGATGTACGTATGAAAGTGAAGCAGTTACAAGTAGATAAGAAGACGCAGAATGTTGTGTTACAGGAAGTGCTTAAGTCTGTTTATGTACAAAATGCACAGCAACGAGAAAAATTTTTGTATTCATTAAATGAAAACAAAACTTAGTATTTTGATAGTTTGTAATATTCTCCTCCTTTTAATAAAATAAAGAATGCATTGCTGAAAAGGGGGAGAAGAGATATGAAAATCAGAAATTCAGTAAAAGCATTAATTGTACGGGATGATCATTTTTTAGCAATTAAAAAGCGTGACCAAGATGGGGAGTACTATACACTGGCTGGCGGTGGTCAAGAACCAGGAGAAACATTTATAGAGACGGTAAAACGAGAGTGTTTAGAAGAAATTGGTGCAGCAGTGAAACCGAATGAGCTATTATTTATTAGAGAATATATTGGTAAAAATCATGAACATGCTGCGTTTGATTTTGATGTTCATCAAATTGAATATATGTTCTCATGTACACTTCTTAGTGAACCGAATATAGAACGCGCAACAGAGCTAGATACAGATCAAATTGGAGTAGAGTGGTTGCCGTTACGTAACATTGAGCAGTATCGCTTATATCCGCAAACACTACGTGTCTACTTGCAACGACATTTTATTCATCATGAAAAGACAGAAGTATATTTAGGAGATGTAAATTAATTTGTTCTTTACAAATGCAATAATCTCCTCTATAATCACAATGAACTTCAATACATGAAATCAATGAGCAAGAAGAGTACGTATATTTGAAGCGTTCAGAGAGCTGGGAGAAGGTGCGAGCCCGGTACGATAAAATATACAGAATGGGCTTGCGAGAGGTATGTTGAACTAATAGTAGGCAACCCGGGTTCCGCCGTTACAAGGATAAGGTATCGGAAGCATTCCTGTACCTGAAAAGTGGGATAATTATATCCAATTGAGGTGGTACCACGGTATTATATTACATATATCGTCCTCTACATGCATCATAGCGTGTAGGGGACTTTTTTATTTTCTAAAGGAGGTGGGCGAGTATGAACTGAAAGTATATGAATGAAAAAAATGGAAATATTCAGATCAGGAGAAGTGAAAATGAAAGAAACACAGCAATGGACGTCGAAAATTGGTTTTGTACTCGCAGCAGCCGGGGCAGCAGTTGGACTTGGGGCAATTTGGAAGTTTCCGTATGTTGCCGGAAATAGTGGAGGAGGAGCCTTTTTCCTTGTCTTTTTATTCATGACAGTATTTATCGGTCTGCCGCTTTTAGTGGCGGAATTTGTTATCGGTCGTAGTACGCAAAAAGAAGCAGTGACAGCATATAAAGTATTAGTACCAAATAATAAATTATATCCATGGATTGGCCGCATGGGAGTTGTAACATGTTTTTGTGTTTTAGCATTTTATAGTGTTGTTGGAGGCTGGATTTTACTTTATTTGTTTTATAGTGTAACGGGTGGATTATGGGGGGATGCTGTTGATTACGCAAAGTTGTTTGGAGAAACAATCTCAAATCCAGTAAGTGCAATTGGCGCACAATTCCTTTTCATGCTTTGCACAATTTTTATAGTAAGTAAAGGTGTAGAAAAAGGAATTGAAAAAGCAAGTAAGTATATGATGCCGCTATTATTTGTTCTGTTTCTTGCAATTATTGTTCGTTCTCTTACATTAGACGGAGCGTGGGAAGGCGTTAAATTTTTCTTAAAACCGGATTTCTCGAAATTGACAGCAAAAACAATTTTATATGCGATGGGGCAATCGTTCTTTTCATTAACAGTTGGAGCGTCTGTTATGGTCACATATAGTTCTTATTTGAAAAAAGAAGAACATTTAGCAAAATCAGCAATATCGATTACAAGCTTAACGGTTTTTATTACTGTACTTGCAGGGCTAGCGATTTTTCCAGCGATTTTTGCGTTAGGTGTTAGTCCAACAGAAGGGCCAGGGTTACTATTTGTCGTTCTTCCCGCTGTGTTTGGAACAATTCCTTTCGGGCATTTTTTCTTTATTTTATTCTTAATTCTATTTTTCTTTGCAACGCTTACATCGGCAATTTCTATGCTCGAAATTGTTGTTGCTTCCGTAGCGAAAGAGGATGAAAAGAAGCGTCCATCAGCATCGCTCTTAATTGGATTACTTATTTTCGTAGTTGGAATTCCAGCAGCATTATCATTTGGAATCATGAGCGATGTGAAATTATTCGGAAAGACAGTTTTTGATTTATTGGATTTTTCGGTGAGTAACGTATTACTTCCACTTGGTGTACTAGCAATTTCGCTTTTTGTACCAAATAAAATGAAGAAAGAGTTGTTAATACAAGAATTAGAAGTCAAAGACACAAGAGGGAAGATATTATTTAACGTATGGTTTTTCTTGCTTCGTTACGTTATTCCGATTACGGTTCTTCTTGTCTTTTTAAACGTTATTGGTGTACTTTAGTTAATAAAAAACGGAGAATATTCTCCGTTTTTTATCCCGCATTAACGGGCAGTAAGACCCCACCTCAAGATTCAGAAAAAACAAAGAAGATAGGTGGGGGATAACTGCCCGTAAAAGCCCGATTGGCTCAACTAACCATCAGTGAGAAAAGCGTCACTGATGGAAGTTTCACTTTATTATGATGTAGAAGTTTGTAATAGACGAGTATATGTTTTAAAACCTACAACGGCTGCGATGAAGGCACCAATAAAAAAGATACCGGATCCAACTAATGAAAATAATCGGCCTATAAATGTCTCTTTGGCTTCTTGTAATTCTGCAATTGCTTGTGATTCTTGATTCATGTGTAGACCTCCTCAAAAAGCTTTTATGTTATTATATGTGTAATGCCTAGAAGGTGTTAAAAATCATAAAATATATATAAGAAGTACATGTGAAAGATGGGATTCACTTGTTTTCCATAAATAAAAAAACTCGGCAATTGCCGAGTTTTTTTATTTAATATAAGGAGCTGGATCTACAGCATTTGATTTTGCTTGATTCCACTCGCCGATGTGCAGTTCGAAGTGCAAGTGTTGTCCTTCTGAATCACCTGTATTTCCCATAAAACCGAGTTGTTGGCCTTGTGTTACTTTTTGTCCAACTGAAACAGAGCGGCTACTCATATGAGCATAAACAGTTGTATATGTTTGACCGTTCATACGGTGCGATAAGTATACAACATTTCCGTAGCTACTAGAGAAATCGGAGCGAATAACAACTCCATCGGCTGCAGCGACAATTGGTACGGTTCCAGGAGCTGCAATATCAAGTCCTTTATGACGATCACGTGATGGATCATTAAATCCAGAAGAAAATCTACCAGCTGCTGGTTTAATAAAACCGCCAGTATTTTTCACTTGAGATGTAGGTTGGGCTTGCGCTTGCGCTGAAGGAGCGGCTTGCTGAGATTGTTTTTGTTCTTGAGATTGTTTTTGTTCTTGAGATTGTTTTTGTTCTTGAGATTGTTTTTGTTCCTGAGCTCTTTTTGCTTCTTCAGCTTTTTTTGCTTCTGCTGCACGTTTTTCCTCTTCAACTGCATTTTGAACAGCTTGACGTTGGTTTTCTAAAATAGTCTTTGATTCATCTAAACTTTCCATCTCAGAATCTATCTTTGAAGCTTTTTTGTGTAAATCGGTAATTAATGCTTGCTGTTGTTGCTGATTTGCTTGTAGTTCTTGCTGTTGTTTCTGTAATGTTTGTTCAGATTCCTTAAGTTGTGATTCCTTTTTCTCAATCGCTTCTTTTTCTTTTTTAACAGTTTCTTGATCTTGTGTTTGCTGTTTTACGATATCTGTATCATTATTTAAAATTACACTTACAGAATACATATTTTCTATTAGTTCAGCGATATTGTTCGTGTTAATTAATACTTCTGTAATTAAATTTGTACGTGGCTGCTCTTGCATGGACTGTAATCTCTGCTTAATTACTTCTTGACGTGTATCAATTTTTTTCTGTAGTTCTTCAATATGTTTCTTTTTCTCATCAATACTGTTTTGTGTTTTTTCGATTTCAGCTTTTGTTGCGTTTAAATCTGCTTCATTTTTATTAATAGAAGCAGTTAATTCATCGATTTTTTTCTGTAAATCTTGTATTTCTTTTTCGATTTGTTGTTTTTCAGCTGATTTCGTATGTATTTCTTGTTGTTTACCTTCTAATTGTGATTGGATATTAGATAATTTATCTTGACTCGTCTCCGCATATACTGGTGAAAGCAATGGAGAAACGAAAATAGAGCCGGCTGTCAGTAAACTAAACGCTGTTATTTTTTTGTTCATCTGTCTATCCCCTTTCCCTATTCTATATAATCACAGAAAGGAGAAAAATGTCTATGTTGTAATGATAATGTAAAAAAATATTTAAGTAATTGTTATTAAATGTCGGAAATTACAAGAAAATCATGTATAAATTGTTCGTCTCTACTATGAAAATTTATTGATGTTACGAACTAACATATATCGAGAAATAAGAGAAGAAGGAATCGTTCTCATGTGAGGTCTTCTGACATCAGGTTTATTTTTGTCAAGAAAAATATTTGCACAGAGGAAAATTTATTTAGTTGTCAGATTTCTATTTTTGCCTTATCATTTTAATAGGGGCGAAAGTATTGAATAGTCTCATAATATTTAATACTGCGATTTTTATATTTTAGTAGAAAAATAGAATATAAAAAATTAGGAACATCTAAGAAGGGGGTTGCAGCAAGTATGAAAAGAATTGGACTTGCATGGCAAATTTTAATAGGTCTTGCTCTCGGTATTGCCGTAGGAGCAATTTTTTATGGTGATCCGATGGTTGGTAAGATTTTACAACCGATTGGTGATATTTTTATCCGCTTAATTAAAATGATCGTCGTACCGATCGTTGTTGCCAGTCTTATTATTGGGGTGGCAGGCGTTGGTGATATCAAAAAGCTTGGCCGATTAGGCGGGAAAACAATCCTTTATTTTGAAATCATTACAACAATTGCGATTATTGTTGGTTTATTAGTAGCAAATATATTCCAGCCAGGAAAAGGCGTGGATATGTCAGAATTACAAAAAACAGATATTTCTAAGTATACAGCTACAACAGAGCAAGTACAGCACCACTCATTTGCAGACACATTTGTAAATATCGTTCCAACGAATATTATGGACTCGTTAGCAAAAGGTGATATGCTTCCAATTATTTTCTTCTCTGTATTATTTGGTTTAGGAGTAGCTGCAATTGGAGAAAGAGGGAAGCCAGTTCTGAATTTCTTCCAAGGTGTAGCAGATGCAATGTTTTGGGTGACAAATCAAGTAATGAAATTTGCGCCGTTTGGTGTATTTGCGTTAATTGGCGTAACGGTTTCTAAGTTTGGTGTAGCATCATTAATTCCGCTAGGTAAGTTAGTTATTGTTGTTTATGGAGCAATGATTTTCTTCGTTGTTGTTGTATTAGGTCTTACGGCAAAAATATTTGGAATTAATATTTTTCAGTTCTTTAAGATTTTAAAAGACGAGCTTATTTTAGCTTATTCTACAGCGAGCTCAGAGACGGTTCTACCAAAGATTATGGAAAAGATGGAGCGTTTTGGTTGCCCGAAAGCCATTACATCTTTTGTTATTCCGACAGGTTATTCATTTAACTTAGATGGTTCAACATTATATCAAGCAATTGCCGCTCTTTTCTTAGCGCAAATGTATGGTATTCATTTATCAATTTCAGAGCAAATTACATTGCTTCTCGTATTAATGGTTACTTCAAAAGGTATTGCAGGTGTACCAGGCGTATCATTCGTTGTATTATTAGCAACGCTTCATACAGTAGGTATTCCGGCTGAAGGTTTAGCGTTTATCGCTGGTATTGACCGTATTTTAGATATGGCACGTACAGCAGTAAACGTAGTAGGTAACTCATTAGCTGCAGTTGTTATGTCTAAATGGGAAGGACAGTACGACGCAGAAAAAGGACAAGCTTATTTGAAAGAGATTTCAGAGAAGCAAGCAGCTTAAATTCTAACAAAACCCTCACGTTATACGTGAGGGTTTTTCTGTATGAAAGGAGTAATTCATTCGTAATTTTGTATAAATATCAAAAAAATACCAACTATTTTGATAGAAATAATGTTTGACATTTTCTTCTGCAGTGAGTAAAGTAAGAAGAGATTGATTCAAGCAAAATATAATATGAAACCTTCTTATCAAGAGAGGCGGAGGGACTGGCCCTACGATGCCTCGGCAGCGGACTCATTTAGAGTGCTGTGCCAAATCCAGCAAGCGACATGCTTGGTAGATGAGAAGAGTGTTTCTTATATGATATATAAGACCTCTTCTCTTTAGAAGAGGTCTTTTTCGCTCTTGTGAAGGAAAGGTTTAGAAATAGGAGAGGATATTACTTTGGAACAAACAAAAGGAAATGGATGGGCATTATTGCCACTTGGTATATTTTTAGCACTATTTATTGGTTCTGGTGTGATTACAGGAGATTTTTATAAGTTACCAATCGTAGTTGCTATTTTAATTGCAGTTGCTGTTGCATTAGTAATGAACAGAAAAGAAAACTTTACGACAAAGGTTGAACGTTTTGCTAAAGGGGCTGGCAATCCAGATATCATGATTATGGTATTAATCTTTGTATTAGCAGGTGCATTTTCTGAAACAGCAAAAGGTATGGGCGCTGTTGAAGCAACGGTAAACTTAGCCCTTTCTATTTTGCCACCAGGTTTCTTAATTGCTGGACTGTTTATTATAGGTGCATTTATTTCATTAGCGATGGGAACGTCAATGGGTACAATTGCAGCATTGGCGCCAATTGCAGTAGGAATTAGTGGACAAACGGATATTTCTATGGCACTTGCTATGGCGACAGTTGTTGGTGGAGCGATGTTTGGTGACAATTTATCTTTTATTTCAGATACGACGATTGCTGCGGTGCGTACACAAGGAACGGAAATGAAAGATAAATTTAAAACAAACTTCTTGATTGTATTACCAGCTGCTATTATTACGAGTATACTTTTAATCGTTCTTACGTTAGGAACTCATACAAATATGACAGCACATGCGTTTAACTGGGTGAAAATTTTACCGTATGCAGGGGTGTTAATTACAGCGCTGCTCGGATGTAACGTACTAGTTGTATTAACTGGAGGAACAGTGTTATCTGGTATCATTGGCATGTTAGATGGAAGCTACACATTAGCAAGTTTCTTTAAAAGTGTCACAGTAGGAATTAATGGTATGATGGAGATGGTATTATTAGCGATTTTAATCGGTGGAATGGTTGAAATTATTCAATATAACGGCGGCATTCATTATTTAATGAATGTACTAACGCGTAATATTCGCTCGAAAAAAGGTGCTGAATTTGGAATTGCTGGTCTTGTAAGTATGACAAATATGTGCACAGCAAATAATACGATTTCTATTATTTTCACAGGTCCACTCGCAAAGAATATTGCAGATCAATACAATATTGATCCGAAAAAATCTGCGAGCTTGTTAGATTTATTTTCTTGTAGCGTACAAGGACTAATCCCATACGGTGCGCAAATGTTAACAGCAGCAGGATTTGCTTCACTTTCACCAGTTGAGTTATTACCGTATTCATTTTATCCAATGTTAGTTGCGGTTTGCGGTATTGTTTCAATTGTAATTAATTTTCCGCGTCTTTCGCCTAAGAAAAAGAAATATGAAAAAACAGCATAATGAAAAAGAGGATGTCTTGTAGAAGGCATCCTCTTTTGTTTTGGGTATAACGACTAATTTCAGATCACTTTAAATATAGGTCTGATGATGAATAGGACTTAAGTCTGAGAAGAAAACGGTTCTTAAGCTCGTTATAGAAAAATGAAAAAATAGTTAAGATAAGAGTATCAAATCGAAGGGAGGCAAGCACAAGATGAAACAGTTTTTAGCGTTTATCGCAGCTGGTATTTTGGCTTTAATTGCTCTTGGAAGTCTTGCTGGTATTGTAGGATTAGCAATTGGAGCAGGGATTGTGTGTTGGAGCTATAAATCATTTGTGCGAGCACGATCATTTTTTGGAAAGCTAGCTTGGGGTATTGTCGGTTTAGTCGGCTTGTCAATTGGCCTTTCTAATTCACCAGCATTAATCGGTATCGTAGCATTAGTTGTTCTATATTATGGATACCGCGAATGGAAAAAAGAAAAAGCTGTAGTAGAGTCTGCTTCAGAAGGTTCTAAACCATATAGCAATTTTGAAGATGAATGGAACAAGTTAATGAAAAATAACTAATATTAAACAATTAAAGTAATAAAGTAGAAGAGAGGAAGATTTAAAATGAAACAATCATTATTCGGACGTGTACGCGAGGCAATACTTGCAGATTTTCATAATGTTTTAGACGAAAAGGAAAGAAAAAATCCAATTGCGATGTTAAATCAATATTTACGTGATAGTGAGCGTGAAGTAACAAAAATTGAAAAGTTAATTGAGCGTCATAAAACATTAAAATCTAATTTTTCTCGTGAACTTGAAGGGGCTCGTTATCTCGTAAATAAAAGAGCAAAACAAGCGGAAATTGCAAAAGAAGCAGGCGTCCTAGAGTTGCACGAACGTGCTTTAGAAGAAGTAGCATATTATGAGGGGCAAGTTGCTCGCTTAGAAGAAATGTATGCGGGAGTTGTAGAACAAATTGATGAATTAGAACAGCGTCTATCTCAAATGAAAAATAAATTAAAAGAAATGCATGCAAAGCGTATGGAATTAATGGCGCGTGAAAATATGGCACATGCAAACCGTCGTATGAATTCCGCGCTTCATAAGATGGAGGAAAATAATCCGTTTTTACGATTTGAAGAAATTGAAGATCATATTCGTAATTTAGAGCTGCACATCAATGATGAATATGCTCGGGATACATTTGATCTGAAAATCGCTAAACTTGAGCGTGAAATGAAGGAAAAGGATGAAGTATCTTTAACAAAAGAATCAGCAAAATAATTGTAGTACATTATAAAACAAGCTTATGATATAGTGATAGAAGAAAAGGTGTTGGAATGCAATACCTTTTTCTTCTGTTTATCCCGTATTAACGGGCAGTAAACCCCCACTCCAAGATTCAAAGAGAGACGAGGAAGATAGGTGGGGGATAACTGCCCGTAAAAGCCCGATTGGTTCAACTAACTATCAGTGGGGGATGAAAAAAACCCCCACTGATAGAAGTTTCACTTTATATACGACAAAGAAAGGGGAGCTGAGATGAAGAAACAATTTTCGAAAACACAATTTGTAGGAATGCTCCTCATTATATTTGGATTTGGTCTTGTTCTTGATATGATTCTCGGACATTTTGAACCGGGTGCCCTTATTTTTGCTTTTATTATGATTATGTTTGGAAGGCATTATCGAAAAAAGAATCGGTATGTGAGAGGGAATTTGTTTTTATTTGTCGGAGGGCTCATTTTTGTATTATTCCTGTTTTCATCAGCAGCCTTCGTGCTCGTTCTATTTGCTTGTTTAGCTTTCGTTGGTTATCAGCTTATACAAGGTCAGCAGAAGTCAAAAATGGTACAGGTCGAAATTAAGGAAAAAGGATATATAAATGAAGAAAAACAAATCTATCGAACAGAACCGTATCTTAAGAATATAATGGTTGGTAACGTACGAATAATGGATCATATTTATGAGTTAGAAGATATTAATGTCCAGTATGGAATCGGTGATATTGAAATTGATTTAACAACAGCTATGATTCCAGAAGGAGAAACCGTCATTGTTATTCGTGGTGTTATTGGTAATATCCGTTTGTATGTTCCATACGATATTGAACTATCTTTAAATCATTCTGTTGTTATTGGAAAAGTTTTGCTTCCTAATCATGAAGAAACAGGTTTTAATCGCAATGTAACATTCAAAACAGAACACTATAAAGAAGCTCCTAGGCGTATTAAAATTATTTCTTCGCTTATCGTAGGCGATACGGAAGTGAGGAAAATATAATGAAAAGGCAAAAGAATATTTCATGGATGTATATTCGCTACTCTATGTTATCTTCTAGTAGTATTGCATTCATTTGTACCATTGTATATGTATGGAAAAGTGGGCAATCTGTATATGATTTATTATGGAAAGAATCCATTGCTTCTGTTCCAATTGGATTGTT
Source organism: Bacillus rhizoplanae (assembly GCF_917563915.1). Lineage (GTDB taxonomy): Bacteria > Bacillota > Bacilli > Bacillales > Bacillaceae_G > Bacillus_A > Bacillus_A rhizoplanae. The sequence goes on from NZ_CAKJTI010000003.1 coordinate 92,965, forward strand.
TCTTATCTGTACGAGTCTTCTCATTGGTGGAGTTGTTGGGTATGCAATTGGTTATTATATGCAGCAGCGTATTCAAGGTTTAACGACTTTTTTATTTGAAGTAGAACGAGGAAATTTTCCAAAGGATGCTTCGTTTACTGCAGAAGATGAATTTCATGAAGTAGAGCGAAAAGTAATTGCACTTGCTAGGAGATTAGAGGAGCAAGCGGGATTATTTCAAAAAGTAACGAATGAACGGGCGCATTGGAATGAAGAAATGAGACAAAAAGTTATTTCAGAAGAGAGGCATCGTTTAGCTAGGGAGCTTCATGATTCTGTAAGTCAACAACTCTTTGCTATGTCGATGATGATAGCGGCAATTAACGAGCAAACCGCTAATATATCAGAAGCTACTCAAAAACAATTACAACTTGTTGAAAATATGGTTGTAAATGCACAATCAGAAATGAGAGCATTGCTTCTTCATTTACGTCCTGTTCAATTAGAAGGTAAAAAATTAACAGAAGGTATTGAAGAATTATTAACGGAGCTTTCAAGAAAACAACATATGAAGATTGAATGGTGGATTGAGCCAATTCAATTGAAAAAAGGTGTAGAAGATCACTTATTCCGTATTGTACAAGAAGCGTTGTCAAATACATTGCGACATGCACAAGCAAAGAAAACAGAAGTAAGGCTGCGTCAAATTGATGAATATGCAATTTTAAAAATTATTGATGACGGCGTAGGTTTTGAAGTAGGCGTCAATAAAGCTGGATCATACGGTCTTCGTTCCATGCAAGAACGTGTCCATGAAATTGGCGGAACTTTAAAGGTATTAAGCTTCCCGAATAAAGGAACGCAAATTGAGGTGAAAGTGCCGATTCTTATAGATAGAGAGGAGGAACAGCATGATTAAAGTATTGCTCGTTGATGATCATGAAATGGTTCGTATGGGTGTATCTGCTTATTTATCAACTCAGCCGGACATTGAAGTTGTAGGAGAAGCAGAAAACGGAAGAAAAGGTTCGGAATTAGCATTATCATTAAAACCAGATATTATTTTAATGGATCTTGTTATGGATGAAATGGATGGTGTCGAGGCAACGCGTGCGATTATTCAAGAATGGCCGGAAGCGAAAATTGTTGTTGTAACAAGTTTTTTAGACGATGAAAAACTGTATCCAGTCATTGAAGCCGGTGCAACTAGTTATTTATTAAAAACATCAAGAGCAAGTGATATAGCAGATGCAGTGCGGGCAACGTACGATGGAGAAACAGTGCTTGAACCGAAAGTTACTGGGAAAATGATGTCACGTATGCGTCAAAAGAAAGAACAGCCGCTACACGAAGAATTAACAGAGAGAGAGTTTGAAATCTTATTATTAATTGCACAAGGAAAGAGTAATCAAGAAATTGCAGATGAGCTATTCATTGCTTTAAAAACAGTAAAGACGCATGTAAGTAATATTTTAAATAAGTTAAATGTAAGTGATCGTACGCAAGCGGTTATTTATGCGTTTCGCCACCAGCTTACAAAATAAAAAAGGCCGTAAAAACGCCTTTTTATTTTGCATTGTTTTGTGTTATGTTTACTTGTTTAAAAGGTTGTAGTTCTGTAAAAAGAATATCCGATATATGGTAAAGGTCATTCGATTCTTTCTGTATATAAAGGTAAATATTTTTAACATGTTTTTCATGATGTTAATCCAATTTTTGAATATGATTGGCTTGGATGCTTTCTAAAGATGGAGTAGAACGAATGAAATTTGCGAATGCTTCTTGATCTGTCGGGCCTTCAACGCGATTTCGTCCCTTTTGGAAAATTGTAAATTTATCTCCTCCGTTTGCCAGAAAAGAATTTACTACGACAGAGTATGTTGCATCATCTTCGAGTAGTTCACCATTTTCTAGTGTAATTGATATTAACTTATTTTCTTTCCATGTGTAACGAATTCCAGATACTTGTAACATACGTATTTCATCAGTCCATTGTTCATACAGTGCACTTCGAATTTCTCTACCCGTTAGATCCATTTTAATGAGTTTATTTTCAAAAGGTTGGATGAGAAAGGTATTTTCCCATGTAATGGAACCAGCTGGTAAATCATGGCGGATACTACCTGGATTGACGAATGCAATGTCAGCCTGCATAGCTTGACGTTGAGATGCAGCAAGAAGAGCACCAAGGTCGCTTTCCCCATTTCTATTTTGATCTCGTGTCAGCTCGTGTACACTTTTTCCAAGTATTTGCTCAGTTAATGGAGCTATCTTTGTTTGATATCTTTGTAGCCATGCTTGGATGATTGGATTAGGTTGTATTTGATTATGATAAGTAGGAATAATCTTTGCTGTTTTTTTTGTAATATCTTTCGTTTTGCGATCGATTGTGAGCTGCACATTTGCAAGAGCCCTTCCGTAAGAATACGCTTCAACGAGTAGTTTTCCATTGACATACCCATTCATATAAGAATGATTATGCCCACCAAATAATACATCTACATCATCGTCAAGTTTGCTTGCTAAATCAGCAAGTGGCCCGTAGGTAATTCCGCCTGTTGTCTTACCAGCTAGATGAGCAAGAACGATAATTGCATGGATGCCTTTTTGCTGTAATTCTCGTACGTATGTTTGAACAGCAGTAGCTTCATCTAAAAAAGTGACCGCTGAAACATCATTGTGCATAGTAAGAAAAGGTGTATCTTTTGTAACGATGCCAATAAAAGCAATCGGAATACCATTGATCCACTTAATCGCATATGGTGGAAATAGAGGTTCATTTGTGTTAGTAGCTACTACATTTGCACAAACATAAGGAAAAGAGCTACCTGGAAACATACCTGTTTTTGGATGAAAACCACCATCAATTAGTCGCTTTAGTTCGTCTATACCTTCGTCAAATTCATGATTACCAACTGTTCCGACATCAAATTTCAGCATATTTAAAAATTCTATTGTTGGCTCATCTTGAAAGAGAGCAGAAATGGGAGGACTTCCACCAATCATATCACCGGCATGAACAAGTAAGGTATGGGGAAATTTTTCTCTATATGATTTGATATAGGTGGCTATATAGTCAGCGCGGCCAGCAGGTTGGCCGTGTAGCATTGTAGTTGTATTGATTTGTCCGTGCAAATCATTTAATCCGATTATTTGCACCTGTAGTTCGGAAGGTTCTGAAGTAGGAAAAAATGAAGAAAGAGTTATAGAAATGAGAAAAGGGATACATAAAATAAAGTTAATCATGTTGTCACTCCTTTACATATACTGGTATTTTTATTGTAATAGAAGGACAACTTTTTATTTTATTAAAAAATCGTAAATTTTTTGTGGGAATTGTAAGATTTTTTATCCCGCATTAATGGGCAGTAAGACCCCCACTGAGGGAAGTTTCACTTTATCAAAATAGGAGAAAATCTTTCACTGTAAGATTAGAGGGAGGTAAGTGTCGGGAGTTTTCATGAGAAAAAGAAGGATTTATTGTGTAGTGTAGAGAATAATGTAATCATCCACTTGCTGGAAAGAACAACAAAGTAGAGGTGACGAAGATGCTTGTAATGGGTGTATTGATATGTATTACTGCAATTTGTGGTTTTATATGGTTATATTATTCTCGTTCGTTTAAACAAGCAGGAGTGTTACTTTTTGATAAAGGTAGTTTGTTTGGAAATCAATCCAGATTTTTAGTATGTTCGAAGTGTGGTAGAGCACAAGCAAGAAGCGGTGGATATCAAGAGTGTTGCCGAACAAGGTTATGAAAGAGTAGCAAGCCTCACACATTGTGAGGCTTGCTACTCTTTCACGGCTGTCCAAATAGTCCAACGATCCTGTTCTATAATAGGAGATTTGTTATGAAGTTTAGAGTGAATATGCTCTAATAATTGAGAGAGCTCATCGTCCGATAATTCATGTAAAATAGAACGACCTGTCCGAGGTGATAAATCTTGAAGTAAATTTTCAATTGAAGGATGGACTTTACGAACTTCCCAAAGAGTTTCAATAGGATTTGTATGGAAGCCGCTGTTGTGTAACCAATGTAGTATTTGATTTGTTTTAGGTCTTCGTTTAGCTTCTGTATGGAGTAATTTTGGATAGCAAGAAAAGAAATAGCCGCGAATATGTTCTGAACTTCCTGGAATCGTGCAATCTTCAATTGTTCGATCTTGGAGAATAAGTATACCGTTTCGCTTTAAAATGCGATATGCTTCTTGTGAAAATTGTGGAATATGTTCTAGATGATGAATAACAGCTCGTGATATAACGATATCAAAGGTTGCATCTGCAAAAGGAAGATTATGAGCGTCACCTTGTACAAATGAAACGTGTTGTATGTGAGCGCAATTTTCCTTGGCAGCTTCGAGCATCTCATTTGAAAAATCAAAACCAACTGCTTCAGCTGCCCCCATCATAGCGAGTTGTTTTGTATAAATACCACCACCACATCCAATATCAATCACTCTCTTTTCTTTGACGTTTATAATATTTTGAATCATAAATGTCCATGAATCTGTTGCTTGACGATTTGTATACGTATATTTATTGTTTGGACTGTGAAAATCTATTGGCATGCTGTAAACCCCCTTTCATGTATATAATATCCGATTTTGTTTGTTAGGTTGATTTTGTTTTCTTTTGAGAACAATAAGCTTTTCTTATTTTGAGAAATGAGGATGGGAGCTATGCGAAAAAAATGGTTATTCATGTTTGTTCTTTTCTTATTAGTTGCATGTAACCAAATGGATAAGAAAATAGAACAAGGTGAGAAATCAGCAAAAGAAGCGGGGAGTGTTATGGAAGAGAGCATACAAATAATTGTATCCCAAACAGGACAAGAGGAAAAAATATTGAAGGACGAGAAAGCAAAAATTGTTGCAAATATTATAAATAAAGCGGAGAAACAAAACGTAATAGGTGAATTAGGTGAACCGGAATATGTAATTAAAATTAAGAAAAATGGACAAGAAGAAAAGTATAAAGCTTGGCTTCGTACAGAAGCGAGAACAGGTTGGTTACAAAAAGAAACCGATACAAAAAATTTCTACCTTATATCAAAGGCGGATACAGAAAAGCTGCTTTCTTTGTTTCCAACAGCACCCTCAACACAAAATGAGGATGAACAACAATCAACTATAACTGAAATTACGAAAAAGGATTTACAAATTACGCGTTTTCACATTAAAACAAAGGAAAATACAGTTCATTATACGGTGTATTACACGATTTCAGATGCATTATATAAAAAGTTAGAAAAAGAAAAAAATTATTATTTTCAATTACATTTTCCTCCGAAAGTACAAAAGATAATAAATAAAGAAAAAAGTGATCCAATTCAAGGTGAAATAGTGAAAGAAGGATATAAACAATATGAAGTGAACTTTTTTGTTCCGGCTAACAATTTATCATCGTCTCAACTAAAAATGTTAGAAGCGTATTATGATCAATATGATTTAAAAATGTTTAATCATAAAAAAGAAGAGATTGGTGCGTTTCAAAATATTATTCAAATAGTGAAAGAATATGGAGAAAAGATGGAGTTAGAAAGATGAAGAGGCTTTCTTCTAGGAAATGAGAAAAAGAGTGATGGATAAGATATCATCACTCTTTTATTTTGTTTTTGTTGACGGTTCACTCATAGATTTTCGCGTAATAAAATAAGCGATAATAAGTGCAGAAAGGATAATGGAGCTAATGAAAATATTGTTTGGCAGCCAATCTAATAGTAATACGTATCCAACAGTATAAAAAATAAGCATAGAAGCTAGAAAAGATAAGGCACCGATCATAACAGATTGTAATGTCACCGTTTTCACCTCCTTGCATGTATAGTATTGGCCAAAAATGGATCAATTAAACAGTGATTTCCAATAAACTTAAAATATATGGCATAATAAAAAGAAAAAGATTATTGGTAATGAGAGGAATATGAAACAAAATACAAAATGATTATGGAGAATACTTGCAGCAGTTGGTGTTTTTCTGCTGTCTAAATTAAAGTGGGTATTTGCTATTGTGAAACTAGCAAAATTTTCTACTGTATTTAGTATGTTGCTATCTCTCGGTACTTATGCAGTGATATAGATATGTTAATTTTGTATGTGTTATTACTTGCAGTACTCGGATATGCTACATATCAAGGCAATACTATCTTGCAAGAGCAACCTCCGACACGTAATTTGTAGAAAAATGTTGTCGAAATGGTAAGAACAATTTATACAGGAATCCTTACTTCTTTATAGAAAATTACAAATATTACACTTTATAGAAATGAATGTAATATTTACATAAGGAAAAGGAGTAGGGTGTATGAAAAAGATGTGGAGTATACTTGGAATTCTTTTTGTGATGGGAATCATGAGTTACGGCTTAACCAAGTTTTTTGTACACTATGCGAGTAAGCCAGTTGGTGTAGCAACAATGCCGAAAGTAGAAGAGGTCGATGAGACGAAAGAAGTGTTACAATTTATTCGTACGACACACGAAAGCTATAACGGCTTTTTAAATTATGGAAAAGCAGAAAAATATACAGATGGAGATTGGAATCATTTAATTAAATGGTCTCAAGAGCAGGAGCAATCTTTAAAAGATTTTGAGACAAAAGTAAAAAACAAGCAAATAAAACGAGATGTGAAACGAAGTTATGAAATTTTGAAAAAAGGGATAGCAGATCGTAATATTGAATATATCATTTATGCACATCGTGTATATCATGACCTTGATATTCTTATAAACAAATATACAGGTGAAACGAATATTTGGGGGTATACAGAGTTTGGAAATGGGAAAGATGTAAAAGTAATAGAACAGGCATTACAAGCACAGTAAAAAAGGCATACTTAGTATGTCTTTTTATTATTGATGTTACTTTAATATACAGTAACATTCTTCTCGATCTCACGAGAAATTTCTTAACGAAGATAGGGGGACACTGATTAAAGTTTCACTTAATGACGTTTTTCACAAAACCATCATGTTTATAGTGATTAAAATCACAACTTATATCTTTGATATCGTATACAATGAAAATAGTTAAGGAAATAGCTAAGGAAATAGAGGAGTGGATAGTATGTTAAGTCCAAAAACAATTGAAATTGTAAAATCAACTGTACCGTTATTACAAGAAAAAGGTGTGGAGATTACAACACGTTTTTATCAAATTATGTTTTCTGAGCATCCGGAACTATTAAATATTTTTAACCATACAAATCAAAAACAAGGAAGACAGCAACAAGCATTAGCAAATGCAGTATACGCAGCTGCTAATTATATTGATAACTTAGCGGTGATCATTCCAGTTGTGAAACAAATTGGACACAAACATCGTAGCTTAGGTATTAAAGCAGAACATTACCCGATTGTTGGTAAATGCTTGTTGCAAGCTATTAAAGAAGTAGCTCATGCTCCGCAAGAAGTATTAGATGCTTGGGGAGAAGCTTATGGTGTGATAGCTGATGCATTTATTAGTATAGAAGCAGAGATGTATGAAGAAGCTGCAGTAAAAACGGGTGGCTGGAAAGATTTCCGTAATTTTATCGTTGTGAAAAAAGAAAAAGAGAGTGATGTGATTACATCCTTTTATTTAAAACCAGAAGATGGGGGAGCGCTATCTTCATTCTTACCAGGACAATATGTAAGTGTACAGTTAAATATTGAAGGAGAAACATATACACATAATCGTCAGTATAGTTTATCAGATGCACCTGGAAAGGATTACTATCGCATTAGTGTAAAACGCGAGAAAAATGCAGAAGGTCTAGATGGAATGGTATCGAATTATTTACATGATCATGTAAATGAAGGAGATATTTTACCGTTAAGCGCACCAGCAGGAGATTTTGTGCTGAATATGGATTCACAGTTACCGGTTGTATTGATTAGTGGTGGTGTAGGAATTACACCAATGATGAGTATGTTAAATACATTAATTGAGCTATCGCCAAACCGTAATGTATACTTTATTCACGGCGCGTTAAACAGTGATGTACACGCAATGAAAGACTATGTTACAAATGTAGCAAAAGAGCATGAACAAGTAGAAGTATATACTTGCTACTCTAATCCAACTGAGCAAGATATGAAAGTAAAAAATTATGATAAAGAAGGCTTCATTGATTTAGCGTGGTTACAGACTATTATTCCTTCCAGTGAAGCGGATTTCTACTTCTGTGGACCGATACCATTTATGAAGCATATTCATGCATCTTTGACAGAATGGGGCGTGACACCAGAGAATATTCATTTTGAATTCTTTGGGCCAGCAGCTAGCTTACAATAATTAAAAAAAAACGAGGTGTTAACTCACCTCGTTTTTTGTTTGTTCTCGAAGTAGACGATTTACAGTTTCACGGCGGATACCAATGAGTTGACCAATTTCTGTTTGGTTTAAAATTTCATAGATCGGAATGTCTCCTAAATATGTTGTAAACCATTTTTGTAAACGAAGTAGCCTCTCTTTTGGAGAAACGGTTGTAAGCTGATCAATACGCTCTTGCATCATTCGTAATTTTGTTTGCAGCTGAAGGGCGATATCGGCATAAGATTCGGGATTTGCATGTAATTGTTCATACCATGCGTTGCATAAAATTGGCTCTACTTCTGTCTTAATTAAAGCGATTGCAGTTCCATGATATTCTTTTGGAGAGATTAAAGAGTGGTGAGGAATCGTTTCACCTGGAACAATAATATTAAATAAAAAAGACGTGCCGTCCTCTTGGAGGCGAACTACTTTTAATAGACCGCTTTTTACAAAATATAGAGGGCCTTCCTCTCCTTGACGAAATAGTATTTCTCCTTTATGTAAAATCAATGTAAGCACCTCTTTATATATTGCTTCTCATTTTATTATAGAGGAATTGTTTGCATAAGACTATACTTGTGAAATGCAGAAGAAACCTTATGGATGTATTCTGCAATTTAGTAATCTCCTGCTAAAGATTGCTATCTCAAGATTCAGAGGAAATAAAGAAGATAGATGAGGACGAAAATCATGTTAATGTAAGTTTCACTTTATCCCGCATTAGCGGGCAGTAAGACCCCCACCTCAAGATTGAGAGAAGCCAAGAAGATAGGTGGGGGATGAAGAACCCCCACTGAGGGAAGTTTCACTTTATATAAAAGGTGTACACTTTACATAAAGTTCATCAATTTTATTGACGAAATATATCATATTACAGTAGTATACTGTTTAGTGTGTATGTGTAAGGACGGTGCTAGAAAGGAATATTTTTTAGGAGGCATACCATGTTAGATGAAAAAATGACTGATGTGAAGATTTCAGCAGATGCAGTGATACATGTGGAAGAAATGAAGGGCGGAGTTGTTCTATCGGTCGAAATAGATGGAAAAATCATTTATACGATGGCTTATGATGAAGAAACAGATAGTTATGCAGAATTATATGATAGAAACGATAAACGGGCAAGACAAGTCCATGAAGATTTTATGGGATGGTCGCTTGTACACTAATGGAAAGCTTAACAAGCCGAGAAATGCTCCTCTCTTAAATAAAGAGAAGTATTTCTCGGCTTGTTTTTTGTTTATAAAGTGAAACTTCCATCAGTGTGGGCTTACTGCCTGTTAATGCGGGATAAAGATTGTATATATAATGTAATAATTACATATGATTTGTAACACTCAATTTTATATTGTTAGGGCATTGTAAATGTATATGTTGCTTTTTTTCGGTATGATAAAGTCAATGGGAATTCTTCATCTTCTACAGATGATTAGTTGAACCAAGTAAGCTCTTATGGAAGTCTTATGTTTACCTATTGAATTTAGGAAAGCCTTACTACAAGTAAGAGTAGAATGAAATACCAAAAATGTAATAAACATAGGAGTGATTATCTTGAGGAATTTCCATATTTCAAACCTTCTCTTATTATGTATCTGCTCATTATTATGTATTATTTTAGGAGTATTTTTTTACACGTGTATATAAAGTAACGCATTCTAAAAGAATGCGTTACAAAATAGAACTAATAATCATACGTGTACCGAGAATAATTAAAGTAATGCGTAATACATTGATCATAGCGTTACTACTTAGTTTTGTATTAATATAAGCTCCAATTTTCCCGCCAATCCATGCTCCGGGGATTAAAACAAGGGCATAGAGCCAGCTTACATTACCAAGTGAAATATGAGTTGCTGAATTTACAATTGCGGATAAAAAAACGATAAACATTGATGTAGCGACAGCGATTTGTGCTGGAAAAGCGAAAAGAATCATCATTGCTGGAACTAATAAGACACCCCCGCCAATTCCGAATAAACCAGAAATAAAACCTACACCAAATGAAATAATGATAGCAAGAAAAGGTGAGAACTGATAGGTTATTATTTCTCCTTCAGAAGTTGTAAAGGAACGTTTAATAATAGAACCGGTCGAAAGCGATAGAGGTTTCATTTTATTTCGTATCATGAGTAAAATGGATACCAAAATGAGAAAAACCCCGAAATATAAAGAGAAAGAATCTTGATTTAAAAATTTATTTGCCCACGATCCGATAATTCCTCCAGGACCACTCCCAATAAATAAAATAAGGCCACTTTTGTAATCAATCCGCTTATGCTTCATGTATGTGAGGGTAGAAGCTAAACCTGTAAATACGACAGTAACAATTGAAGTACCAACAGCCAATTGGGGAGAAAGGCTATGTAAGTTAATCAGTAACGGAACGATAATGATTCCCCCGCCAAGACCAACTAGACTTCCAATTGTACCTGCTAATAATCCAACAAGTAATAGCATAATATATTCCAACTGTAACATCTCCTCTTTTGTAACAAATACATCATTTATTATACAATGTTTTGAATCAGAATGATGTGTGTTCACAAAAAAGTCGTCTTCTACATAAGAAGACGACTTTTCTTTAGAGAATAAGATCTAATACGTAATAGCATAAAGCAGCTAATGAAGCTGAAATAGGGAGTGTGATAACCCATGTAATTAACATGCGTTTTGCTGTTCCCCACTTTACTCCTTTTACGCGATGTGAAGCACCAACACCTAAAATAGAAGATGAAATAACGTGTGTTGTACTTACTGGTAAATGAATGAAAGTTGCACCGAAAATAACAATTGATGATGATAAATCAGCAGCTACACCATTTACAGGACGGATTTTCATAATTTGTCCACCGACGGTTTTGATAATTTTCCATCCACCGATAGAAGTACCAAGACCCATTGCGGTTGCACACGCCAATTGTACCCAAAAAGGGATATCTGTTGAAGTATGATAATTATTTGCGATAAGGGCCATTGTGATAATACCCATCGCTTTTTGAGCATCGTTTGTGCCATGTGTATAAGATTGCAATGCAGCTGTGAACACTTGGAATAAACGGAAATTTTTATTTGTTTTCGTCAGATTAAAATTTTTAAAGGCAATTTTAAAAATACTATATACGATAAAACCAATGACGAAAGCGATAATCGGTGAAATAACTAAAGCTTCAAGAATTTTAATGAAGCCTTTATAATTTAATGAATGTACCCCAGCAGCAGCGATAGCTGCCCCAGCAATAGCACCGATAATTGCATGAGATGAACTACTTGGAATTGCATAGTACCAAGTAATTAAGTTCCATGCGATAGCAGCAAGCAGCGCTGCTAAAATAACGACACTACCATTTGGTAATGTAAATGGATCGACAATATCTTTTGTAATAGTTTGTGCCACACCCGTAAATGTCATTGCACCTAAAAAGTTCATAATAGATGCCAAAAGAATGGCTTGTCTTGGCTTTAAAGCCTTTGTTGAAACAGCTGTTGCGATAGCATTTGCTGTATCATGGAATCCGTTAATAAAGTCGAAAGCTAAAGCACAAATGACAACTAAAACGGTTAAAATCAAGAGTGTATCCATGATCAAACTCCTTATGCGTTCTTCATAATAATTGTTTCTAAAACATTTGCTACGCTTTGACAGCTGTCAGCAACTTCTTCTAATTCTTCGTAAATTTCTTTGTATTGAATAATCTTAATAGGATCTTTCTCACGAGAGAATAGATGCTTAATAGCATGTCTACGAATATCATCACATTTTGATTCGTAGTCTTTAATTTTGATTGCATTTGTACGAATATCGAGTAGCTTTTTATTGGACATCAATTCAATAGACGACGCAATTTCAATCGCACACTGATTAATTGCATCAACGAATTTAATCATGTATTCGTCTGCTTCTGTAATAGAATACATTTCAAATAGACCAGCACTATGATCTAATCCGTCTAATACATCATCCATACTCATTGCAAGTTGCAAAATGTCTTCACGTTCAATTGGAGTGATAAATGCTTTGTTTAATTCCATAATGATTTCGTGAATAAATGAATCACCCTTTGACTCATATTCTTTCATGCGCATGGAGAATTCTTTTAAATCACTTGCGTTTTTAATTTTATACTCCACAAAAAATTGTGCGCCTTCTTTTAAATTTTCAGAAATATTCGTTAGCATTTCTGAAAATTTATCTTTCTTCGATTTGAAAACCATATTGTTACCCCCACCAAAAAATAGTTATGTAAAGCATATTGGCTAGTTCATTCTACCAAAAAGCTGTCGGTTTTTAAAACATTTTATCGAAAAGTTTACAAAAACTTAACATTAGACAAGTTGAAAAATTAGTAATGTTAACAATTTTTTAGTAATACTCGTACTTATAGAATGTCCTTTTCATACAAAAAGTATGAAAAAGGTAGCTTAGACTTGACGAATTATAACGATATCATAGAAAATTTGTAAAGATAAAGATGTTACCCATATATATACATTTGAAAGTAAGGTAGAGGAAGTGAATGAATGAAGTGGAACAGCACTCAATTACAAAGTATAAGAGAGTGGTTCAAAACAAGAAAAAAATTGCGGATGTTTTTGTTAATTTTAGGAGGTTTTGGCTTATCTTTGTTTATCTTTGTGAACATTATGATTACAATCCAAGATATATCGGCATTAAAACATGCAGTACCTCAGCCAACAGTGATTTACGATGCAAATAAGCAGGTAGTAGCAAAATTGTCTTCTTCGAAAATAGAGGGAATTAAGCGTAAAGATATTCCAGACGTTATGATTCAAGCTGTTGTTGCAGTAGAAGACCAAAAATTTTATGAGCATCGCGGCATATCTTATAGTGGAATTTTTAATGCTATCATTAAAAATATAACAGCAGGAGAAGTTGTTGCCGGGGGAAGTACAATTACACAACAGCTTGCTAAAAACGTATTTTTAACACAAGATCGTACGTTTACAAGAAAATTCAAAGAGTATTTTATTACAAAGAAAATTGAACGCACATATACAAAAGATGAAATTATAGAAATGTATTTGAATCAAATTTATTTTGGTGAAGGAGCTTGGGGAATTAAAAATGCTGCAAAGACGTATTTTGATAAAGAAGTCAAAGAACTGACGATTCCTGAAGCTGCCACTTTAGCTGGATTAATTAAAGCGCCTTCTACGTATTCACCGTTTAAAGACTTTAATAAATCGATCACAAGAAGAAATGTTGTTCTTTCTTTAATGAAGGAACAAGGCTATATTACAGACAAACAATTTCAAATAGCGAAAGATGAAGGGCTTTCACTTCACCATGGTGTCGAAAATCAATATGAGGGGAAATATCCTTACTATGTTGATTATGTTGTTCGTGAGGCAATGAATAAATACGACTTGACACAAAATGAAATTTTATCAGGTGGTTATCATATTTACACAGAATTAGATCCAAAGATGCAACAAGCGGTAGAAGATGTTGTGAATAATGATCATTATTTTCCAAAGCCTACTTCTGATCAAATTATGCAAACAGGTGTTGTACTCATGAATCCCAAAACGGGTGGTGTTCCGGCTCTTGTAGGAGGAAGAGGGCCGTATCAATTTTTACAGTTTAATCATGCATCGCAATTAAAACGCCAGCCAGGTTCAACATTAAAACCATTAGCAGTGTATACACCAGCATTAGAACAAGGATATGAGGTATATGATGTATTAAAAGATGAACCACTAGACATTAATGGATATACACCGAAAAATAGCGGGAATGTATACCATGGTGATGTAACGATGTATGAAGCACTTGCTAATTCCTATAATGTATCAGCCGTTTGGCTACTGGAGCAAATTGGTCTGGAAAAGGGTTTGAAGTCTTTAGAACGTTTTGGTATTCCGCTTCAAGATAATGATCAATCTTATGCGTTAGCGCTAGGAGGGATGAGTGAAGGAACGTCTCCACTTGTCATGGCACAAGCGTATGCGACCTTTGCGAATGATGGTGTACAAATGGAAGCACATGCGATTCGGGAACTGCAAGATAGTGAAGGGAATATAGTAGGGAAATGGTATAAAAAAGAAACTCGTGTTACGGATGAAAAAACGGCACAAAAGATGACGTATTTATTACAAGGGGTTGTAGAGAAAGGAACGGGAGAAAAAGCAAAACTTAAATCTGTAGAGACTGCTGGGAAAACAGGTACAACACAACTTGTAGATGGACCGAGCAGCGGTGCAAAAGATTCATGGTTTGTTGGCTATACACCAGAATTGGTTGCATCCATTTGGGTTGGCTACGATAAAACAGATAGCGAACATTTTGTTCCTGGTGGTAGTCAAATAACGACAACGATGTTTCAAGATATTATGAAAAAAGCAGTTGGGCAGCCAAGTCAAAAAAACTTTGATTTGTCGCTTATACCAGAAGCTGAGTATACAAAACATTTACAAACCATTGAAGAGGAAAAAAAGCGAAAAGAAGAAGAGAAAAAACGACAAGAGGAAGAAAAGCAGAGAAAAGAACAGCAAGAAAATTGGATGAATAAAATAAAAGAATGGATTCCATTCTTTTAAGAAGTAAATCCCAGATTATGAAATGAGTAATCTGGGATTTACTTATGTTTTTATTTTCTAGTACATGAGCCGTTATCGTCTTAACGGCGTTTTTTGCAACGTTTGCATTTCTTTTTTTCGCTGTTAGCGTTATTACGTGTTTCGTTATCTTCATTGTTATTATTGTTGTTATCGTTATTGTTATTATCATTATCATTGTTATCATTATTATTGTCGTTATTATAGTTCCAACGCATACTTTGAACATGGTACGTTGGTACATACGTAACCTGACCATCAACCTCAAGTAGAATATGATCTCTAGTACGGCCTACAACAGTTCCTTCTATTTTTTTCGGACCTTGGTTTAATTGAATAGTTTCTCCTTTTAGACGGTTAATAACACTTGCAAAACGTGTTCCGCTTACAATGATAGGGTCTTCATTTTGGTTATTTTGATTGTTGTTTTGATTGTTGTTTTGTTCATTATCATCTGATTCTTGGGAATCATCTTCATATTGCTCAGCAAAGCCATTAATATGATGTAACGGATAGTAAACAACACTATCGTCAGATTGTACGACACAAAAATCACTTTGAACTTTTAATAATGTTCCCTCTGCTTTTTCTGGGCCCCCTAAATTAACCTGAACGTTTGTGCCAATTAAATTTTTGAAATTTCTTCTAGCATTTTGAGCAGAATAATACGACTGATTGTATGGATACATCATACATAATTCCTCCTTAATGTAAGTTCTCTCTTTTTAAATCATTTGTCGATATATGATATTCATCTTTGCAGGACAAGACCTAGGATACTTGACTAATTTATAAAAAATGTGCGTATACATAGAAACAAGCACCCTTTTAGATTAAGGGTGCTTGTTGAGTTGAATATTTATATTTGTATTCATACTGTGCGCGGTTTTAGTTACCGGTGTATAGGAGATGACAATGTTTCCTTTAGCGGTTGGTTCATAAGCAAGATCATCATAATATTGGCCATTATTTTTATTATGGATTGTAAGTTCAATTGAATCGAGTTTTGCATGTGCATATTTTTCTTTGATTTGTTTAGCAATTATTTCTAATTGTTTATACGAAGTAGCGTCGGTTATCACCATCCCCTTCAGAACAACCTTTTCTTTTTGCGCATCATGCACCAGGGGTATATGATTTTGTTTTGTATATAGGATGTCATAGGGTATGGTACCTTCGTTTGAGGCTGCTTTTGGTTTATTGTATTCTCCAATTACAAAGAGTGCAAAACATAACGTTATACATGACATGAAAATAATCCAAAAGCGGATAGATGATAATACTTTCATCTGCATTCACCCTCGTTTCGTATAAGTTCTTTCACTATGAATTATACAAAATAAGCGTTAAATTAACGTTAAGCTGAGGTAAAGAAAAGTAAAGAAAAGTAAAGAAAAGTAAAGAAAGAGAGTTTTTTGTATAGCAAAACTTTTTTTCGGTTTGTTATAGTAGATTAAGAAGCCATAGGATAACAATGGAATAGAAATTGTTAAGATTGTAACTGTGTGATGAATTATTTATAAAGTGAAACTTACATCAGTATGTGTGTGGGACTGCCCGTTAATGTGAGACAATTAAATGAATCTGTAATTTGGATTTTTTCCATATATCATAATATGTTTTTGAGATTTAGAGGTGGATAGGAGATGGTGTTCGGATGATTTCTATTGGGTTAACAGGATGGGGAGATCATAACGCTTTATATAAGGATGCATATGAAATGAAGCATAAACTACAAACATATAGTGAGTATTTTCCAATCGTAGAAGTAGATAGTTCTTTTTATGCCATGCAGCCTGCAAGAAATTATGAGAAATGGGTTTTAGAAACACCGCCAAATTTTTCATTTATTGTGAAAGCTTATCAAGGAATGACAGGGCATATGCGCGAAGAGACACCTTTTGCAAATATGGAAGATATGTTTCAGGCATTTAAAGAGTCGATAGTTCCTCTCCAAAAAGCAAATAAGTTAAAAATGGTTTTATTCCAGTACCCACCTTGGTTCGACTGTCAAAAGAAAAATGTGGATCTATTACGCTATACGAAAGAAAAGATGAGAGATATACCATGTTCATTAGAGTTTCGTAATCAAACTTGGTTTTATCCACAATTTCGTAATCAAACATTGCAATTTATGAAACAAGAAGGTTGGATTCATACTATTTGTGATGAACCACAAGCAGGAATTGGTTCTATTCCAATTGTACTAGAAGCAACGCATGAACAGATGACCTTAGTTCGATTTCACGGGCGCAATGTACATGGGTGGCTGAATACGGGAGAGAATTGGAGGGCAGTTCGCTGTTTATATCGCTATAACAAACAGGAATTAGAAGAATGGATAGAGAGATTACAAGAATTAAAATCAAAAACAAAGGAAATTTACCTTTTATTTAACAATAACTCTGGCGGAGATGCGGCAGATAATGCAAAACAAATGATGGATATGCTTGGTATTACGTATGGGGAACCTAGGCCTGAACAACTAAATTTATTTGAATGACGTGAAATATATAAATACAAATTGAAAAACCGACATAAAACCATTTTTTAGGTAAGAGAGAGCAGCTGGCCAGGCATAGAAGCGGTCAGGGCCTTTTTCTGCTACATGCGAAGTTAAAACAAAGAGAGAAAGTGAGTGTAGGTTCCTTTTTTCTGCATAGCAGCGACTTATATGTTGAAAAATCAAAATGGATTTATAATAAGATAAAGTGACATTTCCATCAGGGGGCTTCATCTTCAATTGATTGAAATCCTCATGAATTGGGATAAAAAGAAAAACACTGTACAAACAGGGGGGAATGTACAGTGTTTTTCTTTATGAAAAAAGAGGGGTAACAATGTTACTGAGCGTTTGGTTGATTCATCAATTGTTGGCTTCGTAATAAATGATAATGGTTATCATTATCATTGTCAATAGTTTTTGTATTTTTTATTTTAAAAAAATTAAAGTTTACAAAAGAGTGATTTAATAATATAATAACAGCGTTTACATGATAATAATTATCAGTATCGTTAAAAGGGGCGGGAATAGATGAAAAAGCCATGGAAAGTGATGACAACAGTTGCTGTTGTTTCCTCACTGTTACTTTCAGTAGGGTGTACAGGTAAAAAGGAAGAGACGACGGCAAAAGAAAAAAGTACATATGTTGTACCAGTAACGGACTATACATTTGATACAGCTGCAAACATGTTTGCATATGCAGAATTTGAATTAGCTGGGGAACCGTTAGCAGAAAGCTTAGGATTAGATTTAGATCTTTTAGATGCACAAAAACAAAATAAACCAACGAAATTTGATTATATGGCTGGAATCGAGTCTTATGAGTACTCAGAAGAAGGAATGTATGAGGTAGTAGAAAAATCAGGACTTGGCTTCCATTTACTTCATGCACCAATTGTACAGAAGATGACAAAAGAAACAAATAAAGAAGCGCCGTCTTGGCTAGAAGAGCGATTTTATACACTAGCAGATAGTGTAGGATATCCACATAAAGAAATTTTTGCAAATATGTATCCGACATTTATGGAATATGCCGGCGGTGATCCTCATTATACGCAAAAAGTAGATACGTCTATATATGCAGAAAATGATGATAAGACGTATGTACCAGCCTTCCAAATGGATTTTAAAACATTGCGCTGGGATCGTTCGAAAATGAATAAAACGTTAACACCAGCCGCATATGGTTCAGCAT
Organism: Bacillus rhizoplanae; assembly: GCF_917563915.1. GTDB lineage: Bacteria > Bacillota > Bacilli > Bacillales > Bacillaceae_G > Bacillus_A > Bacillus_A rhizoplanae. The sequence goes on from NZ_CAKJTI010000003.1 coordinate 111,511, forward strand.
TCTTAAAGCAAGCATTATGGGCGGGAGATTTTTTAGGTGGTTTCCATACAGTAGATAAGGACGAAGAATTAGAAGCTACATCAAATACGCAAGATCAAGATCCGAATATTCGCCTTGGAGTAAGTAGTGCTGATGGTATGCAAGGTGTTATTTTAACAGAAGAAATTTGGAATAAACTTTCATATATTCGCGATGGTCTATTCTATGATGCAAATACAAAACAATTAACGAATGGGGCAGGAAGCAAGTATAGTCCTGAGAGTGGTCTTGTTTACTTACCTCATGAGATTAAAGTAAATGAAGATGAAAAGAATGGCATTGCTAAAGCTGGTCAATTAGAAGTAAAAGATGCACGTAGTATGCTTCGCGATCAATGGATGATGTTATGGCCAACTGCTGAATTTTTCGGAATGACAGATCAGCGTCCAGATAATAAAAATGTGAATCCAGCGTTCCAAGCAACATTTGACGGTGCGCCTTTTGCAAAAGCAGTAGCAGAAAATACAGACTCTGATGCAGCGAATGATGTAAAAGCAGACGACCCTTACTCTTTAAATCGTGATGTCATGTTACAAGTCTTTAAAAATATTGAAGCAATGCATTATAATAAAGAAACAGGTGCATTTGTTACAGAGCATAGCGGAACAGAACAAGGCAAACGTATTGATACGTTTGATGCAGGTTATATGGTAGAAGCACTTCGTATATTCCAGCGTGCCATTGATGGTATGCCGGTTGGATATGCAAGCGGGGCAGAGGCACAAGGCTTACAAACAGAAGAAGGAAAACGTGCTCTTAATATGATTAAAACGCAAGCAGATTTCTTATTAAAGAATATGAAAACAAAAGATGGTTTTATGGCAAATAGCTATACAATTGGAAAAGGGCAAGATACTGAACCTGTGACATTAGAAGCACAGCTTGGAGCAATCCGAGGATTAACAGCGGCCTTTTTAGCAACGAAAGATGAAACGTATCGCGAAGAAGCGCGTAAACTATATGATTTAGTAGATCGTAAAATGTGGAACAAAGAAGCACATGCATATGAAACGAAAAAAGGTGAAATGAAATATACGCCTTATACAGCTGGAAGTGTATCAGCAGTGTTGCGTGTTGCATTGCAAAATTTAAGTAATACAGATGCGGATAAAACGAAATATGATTCATTAGAACAAAAAACGATTACTTCTCGTTATGTTGATTTTTATGATCAAGTAATCAATGGGCCTTCATTAAAAGAAGGGATGCAAACAAGTGAGTTCTGGGATACAGGCGATGTTTATATAAAAGGGAAGCTTGGAAATGCAGATAAGGATAATGTACCGCAAATTCAATCAGGTCATGGTAAGTATGGTATTGCGCCAGTTCTCGTAAATGTTGAAGTGAAGAAAGAAAAATAAGTTTATGATATTAATAAACCGAACAAGTTGATAAACTTGTTCGGTTTTTGTGAAAAAAGGGTGTAACAAAGTCAATTTTCCATCAGTAGAAGATATAGATAACATGGAATGCTCGGATGAGTGAGAAAGAAGGGTTAGATAATGAAGCGATTGTTTATGGCGGTTGTATTACTCCTATGTATAGGGATTTTTGCTAGTTGTGGGGTAAAAACATTAGGAAAAGAAGAGAAGCGCAATACTGCTGTTCATAGTAATAACATTGTAACGAGTGCTGATGGGAAATGGATTTATACAGCAAATATTGATATTAATACAGTAACAGTTATGGATGCAAAAAGTAGAAAAGTAGTGTCAGAGATTCCAGTTGGTAAAGAACCGAGACAATTAACAATCAGTCCGGATGGAACGAAATTATATGTTTCTTGTATGTACGATAATAAAGTTGATGTTGTTTCACTTGATAAGAAGAAAGTCATTGATCGAATTCCAACTGAAATTGAACCATTTGGTGTTGTTACAAATCCAAATGGAACGAAGTTATATGTATCGAATTTTCGCTCCGGTAATGTATCAGTTATTGATCTTGAGAAGAAGAAAACAGTGCAAAAGATTGAAATTGGTGATCGCCCACGTACGCTTGCAATGACAAAAGACGGAAAGAAATTGTATGTACCGCACTATTTAGAGGGGAAAATTAGTGTTGTAGATACAGAGAGTAATAAAGTGAAGAAAGTGATTACACTTGCATCTTCACCGGATAAAGAAGACCGTAAAAAGAGTCAAGGAATTCCAAATACATTAGAGCAATTTGTTATTGCACCAGATGGAAAAACAGCTTGGGTTCCACATTTGCTTACAAATGTAGATACACCTATTCAGTTTGAAGAAACAGTTTTCCCAGCTGTGTCGATTATTGATTTAGAAAAAGATGAGGAAATTATAGAGCAGCGGAAACAATTATTCGAAGCGATGAATGTGAAAGATACAAAAAATCAAACGATGATTGTATCAAATCCATATGACGTAGTTTTTAATGAAAAAGGCACAAAGGCATTTGTAGTTATGTCTGGTAGTGAAGATCTTATGATGTTTGATTTAACACGTGGAGGAAATGCAACGCAAATTGTAAGGCGCATTCCAGGAAGTAACCCACGCGGTATTACGTTGCTTCCAAAAGAAAATACATTAGTGGTTCATAATGCGATGAGTCATGATCTTGCTTTCCTAGAAACAGGGGGAGATGATTCATATGCAAAAGTGAAAGCTGATAAGAAGACAGTTAAATTAATTGAAAAAGATTCCTTATCAAAACTTGTGCGTGAAGGAAAAGAAATTTTCTACAGTGCAAATAGCGATAAATATGCAGCAGGGATTACAGGAAACAACTGGATGAGCTGTGCAACGTGTCATAGTGATGGAGAAATTAATGGTTTATCATTAATGACACCAAAAGGGAAGCGAAATGTACCAAGTAACGTTTTAACAACAAAAACAGGTTTATTTATGTGGGATGGGTCACGTGATGATTTTACAGATTATATCCATACCGTACAAGGTGAAATGGGCGGTATGATGGAACTAGATCCTGGAAAAGAACTTCCAAAAGATGTGCAACATATGTATGATGCTTTGCAAGCCTTTTTAGATGATCCGAATTCGTACCCTATTCCAAAAAGTCCGTATCGTCAAGGAAATGGGGAATTAACACCTACTGCGAAAGACGGAGAGAAATTATTTAAAGGAAAGGCAAATTGTTTAACGTGTCATGGCGGTGATAATTTCACAAATAGCACAAAAGCTGTTGATGAAAATGGTAAATTAACGACGAACAATACAAACTTTCTTTATAACATCGGAACTGCCAATGAAACGGATACAGGTTATGATGGGGATGCACGTGGTGCTTTCCAAAATAAAAGGCAAAAAGGATACTTTGATCCTCCAACACTTCGCGGTGTATGGGCGACAGCACCGTACTTACATGATGGTAGTGCGAAAAACGTTGAAGAGGCAGTAGAAAAGCATCAATATGAAGAAAAGCCACAGCTATCAAAGCAGGAAGTTCATGCAATTGCGGAATATGTAAAGTCAATTCAATAGAAAATAGCGGTGTTTATCCCGCTATTTTCGAACAGTAAGACTCCCACCATCAAGAAGAGAGGTGGGAGTCTTACTGCCTATAATGGCAAGTTTGATTCAACTAATAATCAGTGGAGAAAACGCTTACTAATCAAAGTTGAACTTTATCACTGTTCTTTTTGTTGTACATATTTCTGTAAATCAAACGGTGTAATTTCTTGAATAAATTCTCTTGATATAAGAGATTGAATGAGTGTGCTTTCGGTAACGACAGCACCTGTTTTCTGTTTGTGAGCTTGTTGTAATAATTGCAGTTTTTCCAATGTTTCTTTAGGTAATTCAATTGTTAATGTGTTCATATTTCTCCCCCCTACTACTAGAGTATCACTAGAAGATAGGAGAAACAAGAAAAGAGAAAGATATATTAAGATGGTAAAGAAAACAATAGAGTTTATTGGATTAAAAAAGGTAACTATTTACAAAATAGTTACCTTTTTTAAAATCTATTTACAGTAATTATGACTAAGCAATACCGATGTATTTTAAAGTTTTGGATGGGGTGTTATGATCAAAAAAGTGTTGTAAAAATGCAATATCTACACCAGATTTGTAAGCACAATATCCCCATGTCTTGCGAAGTGTATGTGAGCTAATCCCTTCTAAACCAACTTCTTTTGCCGCTTTATTTAAAATGTACCAAGCGTGTTGTCTTGTAATAGACTTTGTTCCCTTTTGAGATTTTAATAATGGTTCATTTCGTTTCCATACTTTTCGCTCTTTCATGTATTGTTCGATAGTATGTTGCAATTCTTCATTTACAGCGAACCATTTATGTTTTTTCATTTTGTCATTATAGAACAAAATAGAATGACGAACATGTTCATTTTCATCAATAACATCGCCAACTTTTAATTGTAAAATCTCGCTTACTTTTAATCCTGAATTCACAGCTAACACGAATAATAAAGCATCACGCTTCGATGATTGTAATAGTATATCTTTGATTTTTTCTAATTGTTTTTCATTTTGAATTGGTTGTCCTACTTGTTTCATTTCACGCACTCTCCTCTTTTATATGTGTAAAGGAAAGGATTAACTAGTTATTACTATAAAGGGAGTATGTGAATTTCATGTGAACTCCTCGTGAAATTAGAACAAATTATTTGACTTCTTTTGCTTTTTGTAAGTCGAAATAAAAGGCAACACCATTTTCTTTATTATACACACCGTAATCGGCATGATGAAGTTCTAAAATATTTTTTACAATGGATAAGCCTAGGCCTGTTCCACCTGTATGACGGCTACGGGATGCGTCTAATCGATAGAAACGGTCCCATATTTTATCTAAGCTTTCTTCAGGAATCGGCGTACCGTTATTTTCAATTTCTACTTTTACCGTTTCTTCATACTCAATGACAGATAGCTTTACTTGTTTCCCAGCTGGTGTGTAACGAATTGCATTACTTAATAGATTGACGACAACTTGTTCAATGCGATTGCGATTTGCTTGTACATAAATAGTTGGATCTAATGCAAGCTCTACGTGTAAATTTTTTTCTTCGATACTAAATAATAGCTTTGTATAAACTTGTTGGATTAATTCTCCGATTGAAAAAGCTTCAATTTCTAATTTATATGTGCCAGATTCAAGTTTTGCAAGTTCTAGCATTTCGACAATAAGGCGGTTCATATTATCAGTTTCTTCTAAAATAACGTCGGTATAATACGTAGTATCTTTACTTACACCATCTTTAATGCCTTCAGCGAAACTACGGATTACACTTAGCGGTGTTTTTAATTCATGGGATACGCCAGAGATAAATTCTTTTCTTGTTTTCTCTAGCTGTCTTTCTATTTCAATATCTTGCTGTAGTTTTGTATTTGCTACATGCAATTTGTCAATTCGATCTTTTAAATTTACAGAAAGGCTGTTAATACTACTTGATAAGCTTCCAATTTCATCGTCTGTTGATATAGGAAGCTTTTCAGAAAAATCAAAGTTCGCCATTTTCTTTGTAACACGGTTCATTTTAATAAGCGGCTTTGCAATGATTTTTGAGTAATAGAATGACAATAAAATAATGACAATAAAGACGATAATTAATGCGTAAACGTAATAATCTTTCAAAACAAGCATAGCTTCATCAACGGGCTGCAGTGATGTCATTGCAAATGCAAATTCTTTTATTTCACCATTTTTATAAACGGGTTTAACAAAAACCTGATTTTTCACTTCATTTTCCCCGCCCATTGTATACGTCGTCATTTCATTTGTATTTGTTTTTCCTAATGCGACAGAAAGCTCCCAGTGCTGAATGCCTTGGATTAATGTATCTTTATTTGCAAGACGAATATCAGTTGAGGTAGGAATGTGCAGTTTTGAAATAGTACCTTCAAATTTGCTAACACCAACACCGTAATCCTGTGTATATAAAGTTCTTTTCACATCTTGAAGTTGTATACCAAATTGTTTCAAGTCTGAAATGATATTATCATTTTGCCATATTCTATTGTCGGCAGTAGTAATTGTAATAGGAATAATCATATCTTGTTTTAAGATACCTTGTACACTGATTGGATCATTAATGTTTAATCCTAATTTTATAAACGAAGAATATTCATCGTTTGTGAAAATATTATTGAGTGGAATGAAAAATGTTTTATTAGACTTATCAACAAGTTCAATGTGATAATTTTTATCATCCTGAATAATGCCATTACGATCTAGTAAGACGAGTTCAGCATTTGTTTTTTCATAAAATTCTTGTCTTAGCTTTGAAAGATCTTCAAATGTCTGATCGCTTTTTTCGTATTTACTTACAAATTTTTCAAAAGATGTTTGGACCGTATGAATTTTTTTCTTTATATAAAATTTTTCTAAAAACAGTGATTGTCCAAGGAAAAAGAGTAAAAATGTAGCAGTAAACAATGCTGATGTTAATAGAAAAAGCTTAAACACAATGCTTCTTTTTTTCACTTCTTCACCTCATAAATTGTAAATTCCATAATAGTAGTCTTCTTATTATAGCAAACGAATAAAGAGAGTAGGAGAGGAAATCTGTCGCTTGTTGAGACAGTTTTTTTCAAAAAGTCATATAAAGTGAAACTTTAATCAGTGGGAGTTTTCTTCATTCCCCACTGATTATTAGTTGAACCAATCGGGCTTTTACGGGCAGTTATCCCCCACCTATCTTACTTGCTTCTCTCTGAATCTTGAGGTGGGGTCTTACTGCCCGTTAATGCGAGATAAAAAAGAACTCGCCAGACGTATGACAAGTTCTTTTGAAAATTACGATTGAATTGCTGCATCTAATGCAATTTCAATCATCTCGTTAAATGTCGTTTGACGCTCTTCAGCTGTAGTTTCTTCACCGGTAAAGATATGGTCACTTACTGTTAAAACAGATAATGCATTTACACCGTATTTTGCTGCTAATGTATATAGTGCAGTTGTTTCCATTTCAACAGCTAAAACACCGTAATCGCCAAGTTTTTTCACCATGTCCATACTTTCACGGTAAAATACATCAGCTGTTAGTATGTTACCAACGCGAATATGTAAACCTTTTTCTACACCAGCATCATATGCTTTCTTTAATAACTCAAAGTCTGCACACGGCGCAAAATCAAATCCAGGGAATGTTAAACGATTTATGTTAGAATCTGTACAAGTAGTCATTGCAATAATAATATCACGTACTTTTACGTCTTTTTGAATCGCACCGCATGTTCCCACACGAATCAAGTTTTTTACACCATAACTTTGAATCAATTCGTTTACATAAATGGAAATGGAAGGAACCCCCATACCTGTTCCTTGAACAGAGACACGTTTGCCTTTATATGTTCCTGTAAATCCTAGCATACCTCGTACATTGTTGTAGCATGTTACATCTTCTAAAAAATTTTCTGCAATATACTTTGCACGTAAAGGGTCTCCGGGTAATAAAATAGATTCAGCAATTTCGCCTTCTTTAGCTCCGATATGAACGCTCATAAATATCCTCCTCATTATGTAGCAATCGATATAAATTATAATATCGATTAAGCAGTTTTCTCTTTGTAGTATACACGAAGTAGAGCGTTTTCAATAGTGTGTTTTCAATCGTGTATTTCTATTTATATTGCTATTTATGGGCGGCAAAATCCACCTCAAGATTATGAAAAGACAAGGAAGATAGGTGGAGAGAGTGTAAGATAAAATAATTGCACAAAAAAAGAATATAGGTTAGATATTTTTATATATAAAATAGTCTGAATTATGTTACAATTTATCAAAAAGTAGATAGGTGATTTCGTGAAAAATCTTATAATAGGAATTATCGCTTTGCTTCTTATTGTTCTTGGCGGATTTTATATGAAAAAATACAAAAGCAGCGAAGAAACAACCGGACAAGTACAACAAGTGAAGTGGCAACTTGATGATATCGATGTAAATAAAACTGCACATATTACATTTCAATTACAAGATAAAAAAGGGAATGAGATTCGTGGTGTAAACGACCACATTCGGATATTTATTGTGGACAAGCAGTTAGCGCAGTCGTATCAGATGAGACCAACGTTTGCTGGTAATGGTTCATATAAAACCACGTATCAATTTAAAAAAGAAGGGGAATATACAATTTTTTTATATGAAGAAATAGGAAATACAACAAAACAGTTTGCTGAAAAAAATATTATAGTAGGCAATAAAGAAGAAAAAAAACAAAGGCCAATCGCTGTAGATAGTGTATTAACAAAAAACATTGGTACTTACAAAGCATCGCTTTTATTTCGTACGTTACATCCGAATGAAGAGGAAACATTAACGTTTCAATTTCAAATGGAAAAAGGACAAAAACTAAAATTTCGCTCAAATACAGGAGAACGTGCTGCACTGCGCATAGTAGATGAAAAAAAACAACATTTCTTGTACGTTGTTCCTGTTAATGATGAAGGACAATTGCAATTTCGCGTTACGTTTCCGAGTGAAGGGATTTATAAAATATGGGGTACTTTTTATATAAACGGAGAGAAATATGAGGAGCAGTTTGTATTACAAGTTCAGAAACGAAAAGACAGCTAAGAAGTTTTAGCTGTCTTTTCGTTTTCCGATTAATTTTGTTACAGCGAGCATTGTAATTGGCAATGAATGATTTTTCCGAAATGCTAAATACTTCCCGCTCCATGCTGGTTTATATTTCTCTTTGAAATGTCTCAGGCCGCTAAAGCTATATGTATAGCGAACATTGTTGAAAATGGCTGCTGCGACGCGCTCTGACCAAAATGATTGTGCCGATAACCCAACGTTAGAAAGGGGAGCCATTCCGATATTAAAGCAGTGATATCCATTTTCTTTTGCCCATTGGAATAAATGAATGAAAATAGCATCCATAATTCCACCTGGTGCATTAGGGTAATAACGCATTAAATCAACAGATAACTCACCATTTTGGTATACAGGCATCAATGTTGTGAAGGCAATGATTTGACCATCAGCATCAGAAAGTGTTGCAACCGGCGCACGGTTCACATAATCACGATCTAAATAGCCAAGAGAGAAGCCTTTTTCCTTTTTTCCACCAAGCCATGCATCTGATACTTTTTTGAGTTCATCATACAATTCATCTGCAAATGGAGGTTCGTGAATCGCAAAGGTATAACCTTCTCGTTCGAAACGATTAAAAGTTGCACGCAATCCAGCTCTTTTTTTTCCGGATATTGTAAAAGTGTTTAAATCGACAACCGCTTCTTCCCCCAGTTTGAAGAAGTTGTAACCGAAATCATGATATAAACTCATCCATTTACTTTCAATTTGATAAAATACACAAATATATCCGAAACGATCCGCTTCTGTTAGAAACTCTTCTAATACTTTACGAAAAGAAGATTGCTGTCCGATTGGATCCCCGAGTACAATAAGACGTTTACCTGTAGGAGAAAACTGAATCATCGCTTTGCCATCGCTACTGAAAAAGAACTGCTTATCTCCTAAAAAGCCAAGATGGCTTAACACGTTCCCACCATGTTCATCTAAAAAATGTTGCAGCCGTTTCGGATTGAAAGGTTGCCCGGGAAATTTACTTCGATAGCGATTTGCGATAATGGAACCAATTAGTAAAAAGCTTGGTACAAAAAAGGCTGCAGCAAATGCACTTCGTTGTACTTGTTTAATATTACGAACAACAAAATCAGGTTTAAACACTTCCTTTGCTTCCGCAAATAGTACCCCTAGGTTTTTGTAGAGATACAATGTAATAAGTAAAAAGAGGAATACTTTTACTACATCTGAGAATAAAACCTCCACTTTTTCACGTGTAAATCGTTTACGAATCATATATAGTACAGCGAGTACAATGAGTAAGATAAAGGTTTCTTCTAAATCAATTCCTTTTAATGTATTAAAAATCGCGGCTCCGATTAGGGATACAATCGTCATATAGTAGGAGCGCTTCGTTCCATGATAAATGCCGCTTGATAAAATAACGAGCAAAATACCAAATGTTAGCGATAAACTAAAAGAAATCTGTACTAGGTATTTAGGGACTAAAATATGAAGTACATGGGCGCGTTCAATACTTGTTGGAAAGATAGTGGAGAAAATCACCATGATTCCTGCAAAGCTTGTTAACGCAGCAGATGCCCAAGAACCGAGCTTTCTTAGAAAATCACGTTGTAACGTCCAAATGACTCCAGTTGTTTCGAGGGCAGGTGCAATAAACGGTTTATCTTCAAATTTCTTTAAAGCAGCTCCTGTCATTTCAAACGCTGCAAAAACCAAACCGAGTCCAAATGGTAAAATATAATATACAAGGCGATATAATAACATAGCAGGAAGCAATACACTCGTATCGAATCCATACTGTTCTAGTCCTGCTAAGAAAACAAGATCAAAGGAGCCAAGTCCTCCTGGCACAAGGCTAATAACGCCAGCCAGAGCTGCAATGACATATACACCGAGAAATTGACGGAAATCTACTTCAATTCCAAATAGAAGTAAGATGACATACATAACAATACCCGCCGATACCCATTCTATTAATGAAACAAGTGAATAGAGGACAGTTGGATTTTGTTCTACTTGTTCTGCTTCTTCTGTATTTCGTTTGCGATTTTTTATTTTTGAAACACCTATGTATAATGGGACAAAAAGAGCAAAAAAGATGAGAACCGGCCATAGCCAAGGTTTTTCTTGTAAAACAAATCTTGTATCTATTACGCCGATGAGGCCAAGAAAGGATAATAATGCTAATCCATTAATAAAAGCCGTTGTCATCCAAGCGATACTTTTAAGAAGTTTACCGTTCTCCTGTACATAAGGACGATATAACATTGTACGTATACCTGCCCCCATAAGACCACCAAATCCAATAAATCCATTTAATGTATTAGCAATCCAAGAAATGCGGAAAACCTTTTTAACTGGTATATCTGCTTGCAAATGCCGCAGCATAACAAAGTCATAAAAGAACATTGTAGCAACAGCAAATAAACCAAGTGTAACGGCTAAGAAAAAACCACCAGATGGAATGTTTTTAATCGTTTCAACTGCTTCTCGAAATGAGATGTTTGATAGTTCTTTTCGTGCTTGAAAAAACACAACTGTTAGTACAACAAAGGGGAAAATAAATTTTCCGACTTGTAACATACGTTTCCATGAAAACGACATAAAGACAACTCTCCTTGTATAAGAAAACTGAGGCAATATTTTTATTATGACAAACTTCAGTAAAAATAAAAAGGAAAATTCAGTTACAAAAGCTATAAACTAAAAAATGTAATTTAGCATATTAAAAAAATTTTTCTATTCTAACATACAAGTTAGAATAGAAAAGGCGTTTCATGTTTTATTTTGAAGAAATTTTGCAAGAATTTATTCTTTTTGAAGGAAATCTGCTTTTTAAAATCGAAAATCAAAACATATATGTTGCGCTAGCTTATGTGATAAAGTGAAACTTCCATCAGTGGGGGTTTTCTTCATCCCACACTGATGGTTAGTTGAACCAATCGGGCTCTAACGGGCAGTTATCCCCCACCTAGCTTCTTCGCTTTCTCTACATCTTGAGGTGGGTGTCTTACTGCCCGTTAGTGCGGGATAAAAACAGAAACAGCTAGAGCGTTTTCATATTAATACGCTAGAAGAATATCGCGTATATTTTGATGAAGAAACAATAATAGCAGCATAAGCAATTTTCGAAAATCCGTTAAAATGGTGAGGGGAGAAACTAGCATGTCGAATTTAATGGTTGAAAATCAAACGCGGCAAGTAACTGTTTTTTTGGAAGAAGTAATTGAAGTGATCACAAAATATGTAAATAATCATACATTACCTTTATTATTAGAAGAAACACCTGAAGGCGATGAACAGTATTTTGCTGGATTGTTAGCTTCAATTCGACGTTTACTTGTATTTTGTGAAGAAGGGTTAGATGCTTGCTGCGTAGTAATGAATAATGAGCCGTTTCGAAAAAATGCAGCGCAAAGAACGTTATATAAAATCTATCATCAAGTGATTGCAGAGTTTTTTTCACCGAAAAATGATTATTGGTATGAAAATAGCCGATCAGCTTATACAGGGAAGAATTCAATTGCCTTTCAAAAACAACCTCCTTTTTCTATTGAACGAATGATGCAAGAGTTAGAAGGGAAATTTCAAATGTTGCGCGAAGAATTAGAATATTATGAGACAGACTATCAAACGAAAATGATACAAAAATATTAACTACTGTAAGAAGCTAGGTGATTCCTAGCTTCTTTTGCTTTTTGAAACGTCATATACGCTCATACTTTCGAATATATTTAAAAAGGATAGCATTGATGGAGGTGACATATGAGTCAGCAAGAAGTGTTTACCGATTACTTTCATGAAGTTGAAAGTTGGTGCGAAAGTGTTCTCCACGTATTAGATAACCGGGCAACGGAAGTGTATGATGTCCATATGCTTGCATATAAAATTCAAATGTTATTAGATCGTATTAAAGAAAATGAATATGATTATGATGCGGAGTTTGTTTATGAAATTAGTGATGATGTTGAACATATTCAACATTACTTACAAGAGGCGTTAATGTCTGATTCAGAACAATATGTATTATACGAAAGAAATTATGTAGAAGCTTCTGTACCGATTGGGGGACATACTCTTCCGCCACTTCCATATCCGTATAATGCACTTGAACCGTATATTTCAAGGGAAATTATGATGCTTCATCATGATAAGCATCATCGTAGTTATGTAGAAGGATTGAATAAAGCAGAGAAAATGATGGCAGAAGCACGAAAAACAAATCAATTTGATTTAATAAAGCATTGGGAGAGAGAAGCTGCTTTCCATGGTTCCGGACATTACTTACACACTATTTTTTGGAACAATATGAAAAAAGATGGTGGTGGTAGCCCACATGGAGACTTATCGAGGCAAATTGAAAAAGATTTTGGGAGCTTTTTACGTTTTCAAAAACATTTTACAGAAGCAGCAGCAAAGGTGGAAGGTTCTGGATGGGCAATTCTCGTTTGGGCACCTCGTTCCGGGCGATTAGAGATTTTACAAAGTACACTTCATCAATTATTTACGCAATGGGATACACTCCCTCTGTTAGTACTTGATGTATGGGAGCATGCATATTATTTACAATATCAAAACCGAAAGGAAGAATATATTAAGAATTGGTGGGATATTGTCAACTGGGGTGATGTAGAGAAAAGATTTGAAAGTGTAAAAGAACTTCAGTGGATACCATATTAGACGCATCGTGATGCGTCTTTTTGTCTCGTTATTTGTGGGCAGTAAGACCCCCACCTCAAGATTTAGAGAGAAGCGAGGAAGATAGGTAGGGGATAAAAAAATCTCCCTGATGGAGTTTTCACTTTATCCCGCTGTTTGCGGGCAGTAAGTCCTCTACCTCAACTTCCATTCATATTTTAAATGTCCAAGCATACACTTGTACAAAAAGTGCCAAAAAGGACGTGAATATATGCGAGGAAGATGGATTGTGATAGCACTTATTATGATATGTGCAAGTATGTTACCCAATGATACATATGCACAAATGAATAATGTTAGTGCTCGTAATGCCGTGTTGATAGAGCAGCATTCGGGGCGTGTACTATATGGAAAGTTAGAGCATGAATCTGAAAAAATTGCAAGCATTACAAAAATTATGACCGCACTTTTGGCAGTCGAATCAGGAAAAATGAAAGAAAAGGTATCAATTAGCAATACGGCTGTTCGTGTAGAAGGATCGGCTATTTATTTAAAGCCAGGACAGAAAGTACCGCTAGAAGATTTAGTATACGGTTTAATGCTACGTTCTGGAAATGATGCAGCTCAGGCAATTGCAGAATATGTTGGCGGAAGTACGGATGGGTTCGTCTATTTAATGAATGAAAAGGCCGCACAAATTGGAATGAAGGATACACATTTTTCTAACCCGCACGGTTTAGATGGGGATGGGACACATTATTCTTCAGCATATGATATGGCACAGTTAACACGGTACGCCATGAAAAATGAGACATTTCGTAAAATTTTTGGAACGAAAACTTATCAGTCACAAGCGTGGGATTATCCATGGAAAAATAAACATAAGCTTGTTACCTCTATGTACGAGTATGCAACAGGAGGAAAAACTGGGTTTACGAAAAAGGCAGGTCGAACACTTGTAACAACTGCATCAAAAGATGGGCTAGATTTGATTGTTGTAACATTGCAGGCTTCGAGTGATTGGGATGATCATAAGTATTTATTTAATGAAGGTTTTAAACAGTATATACCAACTACAGTACTAAAAAAGGGAGTACTTTCGGAAATTCAAGACAAAAAGTATACAAATCATATATATACGAAAAATGATTTGTTAGTGCCGCTAACAAAAGAGGAGTTTAAAAAGGTCACATTAAAAATTGAATTTGATAAAACAGCCAAGATAACAGATGGAGAGAAAGTAGGACGCGCTGTTGCTTATCTAAATGGAGAAGAAATTGGAGAGCGTAATTTATTTTATAGTAAACGAAAGCTTATTGCGACAACAGGTTTGTTTTGGAGAGATTTTAAAGAAGTATTTTCACATATGTTAGGTGTGAAAACAGATGGTTAATCTTGTCTGGGTTGCGATGGCGTTAATTGGCATTGTTTATGCAATGTTTAATGGGACGATGGAAGAAGTAAATAAAGCAGTTTTTGAAGGCTCAAAAAGTGCTGTAACCATTTGTATTGGACTTATTAGCGTTCTTGTTTTTTGGCTCGGTTTAATGAAAATTGCAGAAGAAGCGGGACTATTAAAGAAGCTTGTTGCATTGTGTATGCCTGTTGTAAAAAAATTGTTTCCAGAAGTGCCGAAGGATCATCCAGCGATGGGGTTTATTTTATCTAATATGTGGGCAAATTTTTTTGGCTTAGGAAATGCAGCTACACCACTGGGGATTAAAGCAATGGAGCATTTAAAAGAGCTAAATGGAGGGAAAGACTTTGCAAGTCGCTCTATGATAACATTCCTTGCTTTAAATACGTCGGCTATTACGCTTATTCCCACTACGGTTATTTCAATTCGGATGACGTATCATTCTGCAAACCCTACCGAAATTGTAGGGGTAACGTTTATCGCCCAAGTACTATCTATGATTGGTGCCATTTGGATTGATCGTTATTTTTACCGAAGAAGAAGTAGAAAGGGGAAGAAAAAATGAGTATCGTCAATATGATTTCCCTGTGGATAATTCCGTGCGTGATTGGATTTATTTTATTATATGGGACAGTAAAAAAAGTGCCGACATATGAGTCATTTGTAGAAGGGGGAAAAGAAGGAATTCAAATTGCTGTATCTATTTTACCATTTATGGTTGGTATGCTCGTTTCTATTTCAATTTTTCGGGCTTCAGGAGCGTTAGATGCAATGATTCATGTAATGAAACCAATGTTAGATATTATTCATGTGCCAGCAGAAATTGTTCCGCTTGCACTTATTCGTCCGATTTCTGGATCAGCAGGACTAAGCATTACAACGGATTTAATTGCCACATATGGGCCGGATTCGTTTATTGGGAGACTTGCTTCCACGATGCAGGGAAGTACAGATACAACTTTTTATATTTTAACAGTTTATTTTGGAGCGGTTGGGATTCGGAAAATGGGCGATGCATTAAAAGTTGGCTTATTTGCTGATTTAATTGGTATTGTGTGCTCAATTGTATTTGTTTCACTTATGTTTCAGTAATAATGGTTCATTTTTTATTCAAATTAGACTATAATACGGATACAGCCACTATTAAGAATGCGCTTAATAGTGGCTTTTTTATGGATTATTTTTGACAAAACCGTGAACGTTTGTCGTAAGCAAATGGAAGGAAATAGACCATAATAAAGAAGAGAATCGTATTTTATTCCTTTATTAGCTTACAAAGTTGGCAATGTTGTTTATGGTAAGTAAGGGTAATTGTCGAGCAGGCTAGGCAGTTGCCAAGTCCTTCTAATGAAGGTAAGATGAATTTGAGGTGAAGAAACGAAATGGAACGACTACAAAAGGTAATAGCACAAGCAGGTATTGCATCAAGAAGAAAAGCAGAAGAACTCATTCAACAAGGTAAAGTTAAGGTTAACGGTAAAGTCGTGACCGAACTAGGAACGAAGGTGAGTGTGCAAGATAAAGTTGAGGTAAATAACATTCCTCTTGAAAAAGAAACACCTGCTTACTTTTTATTATATAAACCAACTGGTGTTATTTCGAGTGTAACTGATGATAAAGGAAGAAAAGTGGTCACAGATTTCTTTGCAGAAATTCCACAGCGTCTTTTTCCAATCGGTCGATTAGATTATGATACATCTGGTTTAATATTGATGACAAATGACGGGGATTTTGCGAACATTTTAATGCATCCCAAGTATAAGGTTGAAAAAACATACGTGGCAAAGGTAAAAGGTCAACTAACTGGTGAAAAAATCCGCATGTTAGAAAAAGGTGTCATGCTTGAAGAAGGAAAAACAGCGCCTGCACGTGTGAAAATCCTTTCTTGGGATAAACGTAAAGAGATTGCAATTGTACAATTGACAATTCATGAAGGAAGAAACCGCCAAGTGCGTAGAATGTTTGAAGCAGTTGGATGTAAAGTGATGAAATTAAAGCGTGAGCGGTATGCCTTTTTAGAGTTAGGTAATTTACGCCCAGGAGATGCAAGAGAATTATCTCCTCATGAAGTAAAACAACTTCGTGCTCTTGCTTCAACGAAACCAAGATAGTATTTAGTAACAGGGATGAAAGCTTCTATCAGTAAAGAAATCTTTGCTGATAGAAGCGAATACATAGAAAAGCTTAGTATGTGCTAAACTTACTTATTTAGTTAAGAGAGGGGAGACACCGTGAAGAAAAATAGGCTGTTATTTCGTGTAATCATTTTGCTCATATTAGGAGGGGCGGTAGGGTTTACGTTATATCAAAACTTTTTTGTTGATAAGGAGAAAGCACAAGTTGGAAAGGTAGCGCCAAACTTTGTTGCTACTGATTTAGAAGGTAAAAAAATTACGTTAAAAGATTTAAAAGGAAAAGGTGTTTTCTTAAATTTTTGGGGAACATGGTGTGGACCTTGTGAGAAAGAAATGCCATATATGAATGAATTATATCCGAAATATAAAGAAAAAGGTGTCGAAATAGTGGCATTAGATGCAGATGAAACAGAACTTGCTGTGAAAAACTTTGTGAATCAATATGGACTGAAATTTCCAGTAGCAATTGATAAAGGACAAGAAATTTTAAATACATATGATGTAGGACCGTTACCAACAACGTTTTTAATTGATAAGGACGGAAAGATTGTCGAAAAAATTACAGGTACACAATCTAAAGAACAAATGGAAGAATATTTAAAGAAAATTACTCCATAAATGAGAAATGTATAGAAAATATATTTGTACAGGTAGTATTGGTCAATTGAGGTGCTGTTTGTAATTTCAGTACCTATCAGTAAAATTCTGATTATTCAGTGAAAACGTTATGAAACATAGATACATAGAGAAAAGAAACGGCGGTGAGGGATTTGGAACAAATAAAGTGTGTTTGCGGTCATGTAAACCCAATTGGTACAATCTTTTGCGAAGCTTGCGGAAAGCCTTTTGAAGATGAGAAAGATACAAAATTATTAGATATGCGATATGAAGGAAGTGCACGGCGGTCTCTTACACATACAAAAACAGTTGTGGATAAAATTTGGAGTTTTTTCTCTTCCGTAAAAGTTGGAGTATGGCTCATTGTTATTACACTTATCGCATCTGGAGTGGGGACGATTTTTCCACAAGAAATGTATCTCCCACCAAATGTTACGCCGGGAGAATACTATGAACAGCAGTATGGTTTTCTTGGAAAATTGTATTACCAATTAGGATTTGACAATCTATATAGCTCTTGGTGGTATATGATGTTAATTGCATCTATCGGGGTTTCTCTCGTTATATGTAGTTTAGACCGAGTTATTCCTTTGTATAAAGCGCTGAAAAAACAAGGCGTAACAAGGAATCCGAGTTTTTTAAAGAGGCAGCGGTTATACGGAGTAGCACTAGCAACAAAAGAAGAAATTGAATGTGTTAAGGGAAACTTGAAAAAGAAAAAATACAATGTACGAGTGGAAAATGATAACATTCTAGCAGAAAAAGGACGTTTTTCTCGTTGGGGTCCATATGTAAATCATATTGGTCTTATTATTTTCTTATTTGGAACGATGCTGCGTTTTGTCCCTGGTATGTATGTAGATGAATCGCTTTGGCTTCGTGAAGGTGAAATGAAAGAAATCCCAGGAACAGACGGAAAGTATTATTTGAAGAATGAAAAATTCATTAAAGAAGTCTATGATAAAGGAAAAGAAAATGAAGTCTTTGATGATGCGATTGATCGAGTTGGGAATAAGATAATTCCGAAAAACTATCAAACAAATGCTGTATTATATAAAGCAGTTGGAAAAAATATTGCTGGTCAAAAGCCAAAGCTTGAGAAAGTGAAAGAGTATAACATTCGAGTGAATGAACCTCTTAAATTTGATAACTATGCTCTTTATCAAGTAGATTTTAAAGAGGGCGAATTTAGTAAAATGTCTTTTGCTTTACAAAAGAAAGAAAGTGGCCAAAAATGGGGCCCAATTACAGTTGATCTAGCAAATCCAAAAGAAACATACGATTTAGGAAATGGATACTCTCTGCAGTTGCTAAGTTATTTTCCGGACTTTTACTTTGATGAAAGTGGAAAACCGAATACAAAAACGAAGCTACCTAATAATCCAGCGTTTGTATTTAAAATGTTTACACCCGAAACACCAAATGGAGAAGTGAGCTTTGTTGGAATTCAACAAAATATAGAGCCAGAAGGAAACAATTTATACAAAATGTCTTTTGCAGGTGTAGAAACGCGTAACGTTACAGCGCTTACTGTACGAAAAGATTTGACACTTTGGATTATAGCTCTGGGAGGGTTTATTTTCATGGTCGGTGTTATTCAAGGTATGTATTGGAATCATCGACGTATTTGGATACAACGTGTTAACAATGAATGGTGGATTGCTGGGCATACAAATAAAAATTGGTATGGTTTGCGAAAAGAGATAGAAAAAGTCTTAGAAGGGACAAGCATTCCACAGCCAAATGATAAAGTCAATGAGAAAAAAATTAGTTAAGGTGGGGAGAGAGTATGGTAGAAATAAGTAGTAATTTCTTATTTGCTGCTTTCATATTATATTTAATTGCAACGTTGTTTTTTGGAGGTGCGATTAAAGAAAAAGGACGGAAGTGGGCAAACGTTGGGATAAGTATTACTATTTTAGGTTTTGCGGCGCAATTAGTCTACTTTGTTACAAGATGGATTGCATCAGGACATGCGCCAGTTAGTAATTTTTTTGAATTTGGGACATTTTTCGGTATGATGATGGTTGGTGCATTTATTATTATTTACTTTATGTACCGGACAAGTATACTTGGATTATTTGCTCTTCCAGTTGCTATTTTACTCATTGCTTATGCGAGTATGTTTCCAAGAGAAATTACACCGCTTATTCCGTCATTAAAAAGTAACTGGCTACATATTCATGTAACAACAGCAGCTGCTGGACAAGCTATTTTATCAATTAGTTTTATTACCGGTGTTATATATTTACTGAAAAATGTGGACCAGTCAAAACGGAGCAAGCGAACATTTTGGCTTGAAACAGTACTGTTTACGCTTATTTGTGTTGTTGGATTTGTAGCGGTGACAACAGTTTTTTCAAGTATAAAATACGAAGCGAAATTTCAATGGATTGATAAAAATGAGCAGCAAGCAGAAATGGTGTACAATCTACCTGCTTTAGTAGGACCTCATGAAGGAAAGTTAGTCACAACCGACAAACTTGAGCCTGCAATAGAAACACCTGCTATTATTAATGCGAAAAAATTAAACACAGTGATTTGGTCGATATTTATAGGAAGCGGATTGTACATCCTATTAAGATTGATTTTACGTAAACGAGTAGCAGCGGCGATTCAACCAGTAGTAAAAAAAGTGGATAGTGATTTACTTGATGAAATTGGATATCGCTCTGTTGCAATTGGATTCCCAGTCTTTACGTTAGGCGCATTAATCTTTGCGATGATTTGGGCGCAAATTGCATGGACACGTTTTTGGGGATGGGATCCAAAAGAGGTTTGGGCACTCATTACCTGGCTCTTTTATGCAGCCTTTTTACATTTACGCTTGTCTAAAGGGTGGCACGGTGAAAAATCAGCATGGCTTGCAGTAATCGGATTTGCAATTATTATGTTTAACTTTGTTGTGGTAAACTTAGTGATTGCAGGCCTGCATTCATATGCATAACAATAATTGAAGTTCAACGAGTCAAGTCGTACGATTCATTAATGCGGGATAAAGTGAAACTTCCATCAGTGGAGAGTTTTTTCATCTCCCACTGATGGTTAGTTGAACCAATCGGGCTTTTACGGGCAGTTATCCCCCACCTATCTTCCTCGCTTCTTTCTGAATCTTGAGGTGGGGGTCTTACTGCCCGTTAATGCGGGATAAAATAGGAAGGTAACCGTCACTTTCCTATTTTATTTTTGTCAATTTCTTTTCTTTTTTGAGAAAAACATGACAAAGTATAAGAGAATTTTGTAAAATGATGTCGAGGACAAATTATATTGTTCAGGAAACATACATATTTTTGGAAAAACTATGAACAAATTTTATTATTTTTGTGAAACATAATGCAAAGGTGAACTTTCAATCATGAAAGGTTTTGTCTATGAAAATGAGATAAGGGTAAGTTTAGGGCTCTATTCTGTTCTAATTAGCAATTAGGATATCCCCCTCACTAGATTCAGAGGAATAGAAGGCAAGTGGGAGATAACTACTAATATGCACTTGATTAGTTCAACGAACCCTCAGTGGAAACCAAATTTGAGGAAAGTTTCACTTTATTGGAGAAAGGTAGGTGTGAACCGTTGTGACATTTACATGTACAGCGGGTTGCGATGGAAAATGAATTAAAGATTTTAATTGTAGATGATGAAGATCGTATTCGTCGTTTGTTAAAAATGTATTTAGAGAGAGAGCAGTACATCATTGATGAGGCTGACAACGGTGAGACGGCGTTAGAAAAAGCGTTGCAAAATGATTATGATCTAATTCTTTTAGATATTATGATGCCTGGAAAAGATGGCATTGAAGTGTGTAAAGGTATTCGTGAGAAAAAAGCAACACCGATTATTATGCTAACGGCAAAGGGAGAAGAAGTGAATCGCGTACAAGGATTTGAAGTTGGTACAGATGATTATATTGTAAAACCGTTTAGCCCACGCGAGGTTGTGCTACGTGTAAAAGCTGTTTTACGTCGCTCAGTTACAACGACATTCTTTACGCAAGATACGACAACAAAAGATGTTATTGTATTTCCTCATCTCGCAATTGATAATGACGCACATCGTGTTACAGCTGATGGAGAAGAAGTGAATTTAACACCAAAAGAATATGAATTATTACTATTTTTAGCGAAGGCACCTGATAAAGTATTTGACCGAGAGCAGTTATTAAAAGAAGTATGGCAGTATGAATTTTTCGGTGATTTACGCACAGTTGATACACATGTAAAGCGTCTGCGTGAGAAGTTAAGTAAAAAGTCAGCAGATGCAGCGAAAATGATTGTAACTGTATGGGGTGTTGGTTACAAGTTTGAGGTTGTGAACGATTAATGCTTTGGAAAAGTGTAGTAGGGAAATTATGGATGACGATTCTTCTCCTTGTTTCCTTCGTGCTTGGTTTTGTTGCCATTTTACTTTCGCAGTTTTTTGATAATTATTATGTAACAATGGGAGAAACAAGGCTTACGAATGTTGCAACGAGTGTTTCTGAATTAATAGAAGAGGGGACGGATGAGCAGACGATAGAACATATCGCATATAAATTTGCTGACCCCCTTTCGCGTATTATTATTGTGCAAGATAATAATGAAATATCTGCTTCTCCGGCACAAAAAGGATTGGCAACGCTAACACTAACTGATTTGAAAAATGACAAAGAGTTACAAGCAGTATTTACAGAACGTAAAAAGGTACAAAAAATTAAAACCGTCCCAGATGAAAATAATAAGAAAAATCCTGACAATGATATTATGATTGTCGGGGTTCCGTTAAAGTCGTCAAAAGATGGTGCGGTCTTTGTATATCAATCGTTACAAGTACCAAAACAAGGAATAGAAAAATCGACGGATTTTATCTTTTTATCTGCGGGGATTGCGATTATTTTAACGACATTCTTTGCCTTTTTCTTGTCAACTCGAATTACAGCCCCACTTCGTAAAATGCGCGAAGTAGCTTTTGAAGTAGCACGCGGGAAATTCGATGCGAAGGTACCAGCGGTTTCGCAAGATGAGATTGGTGAACTTGCAACAGCTTTAAATCAAATGGGGAAACAATTGAAGTTTAATATTAATGCGTTGCAACAAGAGAAAGAACAGCTTTCTAGTATTTTAAGTAGTATGGCTGATGGTGTTATTACGTTAAATCAAGAAGGAGAAGTTGTTGTAATTAATCCGCCAGCAGAGCGTTTCTTACAAGTATGGTATGAAGAAAAAGAGATAGAGTTAAGTGTGAGTTTGCCATCGGAGCTTGTTGAACTGTTTCATCTCGTTGTAGAAAGCGAACAGCAACAAGTGATAGAAGTTAATTTAGAAAAAGGTAATTATGTTGTACTGATGACACCGCTGTACAATCAGACGAAGATTCGCGGTGCTGTTGCGGTACTTCGTGATATGACGGAAGAACGCCGCCTTGAAAAAATGCGTAAAGATTTTATTGCAAACGTATCGCATGAATTACGTACACCAATGGTTATGCTGCAAGGATATAGTGAAGCAATTTTAGATGACATTGTTCAAACGAAAGAAGAAGTACATGAATTTGTGCAAATTATCTATGATGAATCTGTACGCTTAGGCCGCCTTGTAAATGAATTATTAGATTTAGCTCGAATGGAGAGCGGTCACGTAGAATTACATATATCGGAAGTAGATATTGTTCCATTTGTTGAAAAGATTGCACGGAAATTCCAAGGGATAGCAAAGGAAAAAGAAGTGCAGTTAGCAGTTGATTTTCGCACTTCTATAGAGCAGCATTCTTTTGATCCGGATCGGATGGAACAAGTGTTAACAAATTTAATTGATAATGCTTTAAGGCATACAAATACAGGTGGTAAGGTATCACTTATTATTGATGAGAAAAGTAACGGAATTGTATTCGAAGTTGAAGATTCTGGGGTTGGTATTCCAGAAGATGATATTCCATTCTTATTTGAACGTTTTTATAAAGCGGATAAGGCTCGTACACGCGGGAAAACAGGTGGTACAGGGTTAGGACTTGCGATCGCAAAAAACATTGTACGAGGACATGATGGTAAGATTGCAGTGTCGAGTGTAGTAGATAAGGGGACAACATTCTCTGTATATTTACCAACATAAAGTGAAACTACCATCATTGGGAGAGCATCCCAAAATGATAGTAGTTGAACCAATCGGGCACATGCCAGCAGTTATCTCTCACCTATCTTCCTCGCTTCTCTCTGAATTTTGAGGCGGGGGTCTTATTGCCCGCGAATAGCGGGATAAGTATGATGGAATTATATGCGAATTTTTAAGCTTATCTTTTTGATAAGCTTTTTTTAATGAAAAATAAAAGGAATGTTAATATAAGAGAAGAATGAAAAAGAGAGATAAGGAGAGAAAACATGAAGCTATATACAAAGACAGGAGATAAGGGGCAAACAAGCCTTATTGGAGGACGCGTAGATAAAGACAATTTGCGAGTAGAGGCGTATGGAACAATTGATGAGGCGAATTCGTTTATTGGACATGCGATGACATTGTTGCAGGGTGAATTGTTTCAAGATATTCATCAAGAACTTGAAAAAATTCAGCATGAGTTGTTTGATTGTGGCGGGGATTTAGCAATTGTGAAGAGAAAAATTCCGTATAAAGTAACAGAAGACATCATTACTTTTCTAGAGGAAAGGATTGATGTATATGTACAAGAAGCGCCGCCACTTGAGCGTTTTATTTTACCAGGAGGAAGTCAAGGAGCAGCTATTATTCACATTGCTCGCACTGTTACACGAAGAGCAGAACGTTGTATTGTTTCTTTAAAGAAACAAGATGAGATTAATGAATATGTTTTGCAATACGTAAATCGATTATCGGATTATTTATTTGCAGTTGCAAGAGTTGTGAACGCTCGTTCTAATGTGAATGATGTAGAATATGAGAGAAGCGGGATTGTATTTCGAGATAAAGAGGAGAAGAAAGAGAAATAGGCTCTTTCTTTTTTTGTATACTTTTTGCTATAATCAACCAAAATAGAGAAAGTGTGATTGTTATTTAGAAAACGGAGGATTTATAATGAAAGCTTTAAAAATCATTTTGCTTTTCTTTTGTGTCTTTTTTATAGCACAAACAGAAGGTGCTGCTGAAGAAAAGCGGTGGGCGTGGCCGGTAGAGGGGAGAATTAGCGATTATTTTGGAACGAGAAATGGAAAACATTTTGGGATTGATATTGCTGCACCGATCGGCACTTCAATAGCAGCTATGCAAGATGGTGTTGTAACAAGATCTTATTTTTCTGATAGCTACGGGCATGTTGTGTTTATTAAACATGAAGATTATGAAGCTGTATATGCCCATATGAATAAGCGACTTGTGAGAGAGGGAGATGCAGTTTTAAAAGGGCAAAAAATTGGTCAAGTAGGGAATACAGGACAATCGAATGGTGCTCACTTACATTTAGAAGTTCATAAAGGGGCTTGGACGATAGCGAAAACAAATGCAGTGAATCCGCTGCAAATGATTCAAGAAAAGCCTAATACGGTAGCATCTGCTTCTGTATATGTCGTGCAAAAAGGTGATACATTGATCAGTATTGCTAGGAAGTTTGGTACAACTGTTGAAGAATTAAAAGTGAAAAATTATTTGCAAAAAGATACAATTTATCCGTCGCAAAAATTACATATTAATTGAAAAAGAGCTAGGAAGACTAGCTCTTTCACTTGTTACCAAAAAATAAAGATACATGCAAATCCAGCAATTATTAAATAGCTATAATAATAAAACACTTTAGCTCGTGTTTTTTCTTTTGTTCTAAATAAGACAAGAGTAGGTTCAATAAGACCGATAGCAAAACAAAGAAGACCGAGCAGCATACAGCCGAGAGATAGCGAATACAAAGCAATTTGAATTTGAAATGGGAGAATCAATTTTAATAAAAATGCAATAAGCACAGTATAGCAAATAGTCCCAATATACATATTCAATGCTGTATTAGATCGATAACCAGGCAGTTTTTTTAAAAATGATCTGGAAACAATTTCTGTTTCTAGGGATGTATAAGTTTGAATAATTTTTTCTGCCTTTTTTCCTTGATGAAAAAGAGAAAGAATCCAATTTCGTTCTCCTTGAAAGACAAAATGAGTTTTTGTTAAATAATGATCAATTTTGACTTTTTTCCAGCTTTTCCATGGATGTCTTTCGCAAAGTCTTAGTTTACTGTCTGAATTTTTATCATATTGATATACACTAATGCCATCTTCATCAAAAGCAGCATAATATGTATCTCTTGAGAATTTACCTGAGTCAAGAGGACAATAGAACAGCAATTCCTTTTTTAAATAAAAGTATTCTTTGCGAAGATTTTTTTTCATAATTTCTCGAATAGGCAGTTTTTTTTCTTTACTCATGACATTTCCTCCATTGTAAGAAAATGCTGTTTTTCTTAACAATATCATATCTTATCACTTTCACGTATAAATGGCTAGAGAATTGTGGGTAAAAAAGAACAAACACGAAAATTTGTTCTTTTTTGTCATATTATTTACTTATTATTAGAATGGCATGCAATTATGAGAATGTGACTGGATAAAGAAAATTTCCCTCAGTGGAAGTTTTCTTTATCCCCGGCCTATCTTCTTCGCTTTTCTCTGCATCTTGAGGTGGGGGACTGCTAAGTATAGAAAGGTGTTGCACAATGTGAGTGAAAAAGAAGCATTTTCATTCACATTGTTTTAAAATTGTTGTATAATGATGTGGAAAATAGAATATCGGTCTATCTTCGGGGCAGGGTGAAAATCCCGACCGGCGGTGATGAACATGTATTTTTGTTCTAAGCCCGCGAGCCGTTAAGGCAGGATTTGGTGCGATTCCAAAGCCGACAGTACAGTCTGGATGGGAGAAGATGGAGGTTCGAGCGTTCAAAAAAGATAAATGTTTGAACGTCTGTTTGATGTGCCTAAAATTTCTCCCTTTGCGTTTCGGACGCGAAGGGTTTTTTCATACAAGAATATATTTAGGCATAGCAGAGCCTTTCCACTTTCCATGAGATGATCGATGGAAAAGGAGAGAGAAACATGAAACAACAGAAGAGTGTAGTACAAATGATGAGCGTTGCGATGCTAAGCAGCATTGCGTATTTATTAATGATGCTGGATTTTCCACTTCCAGGGCTGCCGCCGTTTTTGCAAATTGATTTTAGTGATGTCCCAGCATTAATTGCAGCCATTATTTTTGGGCCAATTTCAGGTGTAATTGTAGAAGGGATAAAAAACGTCCTGTATTATAGTATTCAAGGAGATTTAACGGGCGTACCTGTAGGAGAAGTGGCGAATTTTGTTGCTGGATGTCTCTTTATTCTTCCGGCATCTCTTTTATTCCGTAAACATCGCACAGTAAAAAGTTTAACAACAGGATTAATGTTCGGAACAATTATGATGACAGTAATTATGAGTGTATTAAATTATTTCATCATTTTTCCAGCTTACACTTGGTTCTTAGGTCAACCTGCTATGTCTAACGATGCAATGCGTCAAATAATTGTAGCGGGAATTTTACCTTTTAATATAATTAAAGGAATTATAGTAACAATTATTTTTGTTCCTTTATTTTCTCGATTGAAAGTATGGGTATTTGCGAAAATGAAAAATGCATAAATAGAAGGTTTTGCATCAGTGGAAGTTTTTCTGCTGATGTTTTTTTATCTCACATTAACGGGCAGTAAGACCCCCACTTCAAGATTGTGAGGAACTCGAAGAAGATAGGTGGGGGATAACTGCTGGCATACGCCCGATTGGTTCAACTAACCATCAGTGGGGGATGAAAAAAACCCCCACTGATGGAAGTTTCACTTTATTTCGCATAAGGAGCCGTAAGAGTCTGTTTGATGAGACTGATCACTAAATTTAGGATGAGTGACTAGTGAAAGTTGTGCTTCATAGAAGAAAATAAAGTGTAAAAAAATCCCCCTCATTATTTGAGGGGGATTTTTGAAGTCAACAATAAGACTATTCAAATTTTAATGCGTCACCGTCGAATGTTTCATCTGCCACTTTGATAGAGTCAGTTGGGCAACCTTCGAATGCATCCATCATATCATCAATTAATACATCTGGAATTTCAACGATACCTTTGTTATCGTCAAGTGTTACGAATGCAATGCCTTCATCATCGTAATCATAAATGTCCGGCGCAGCTGCTCCGCAAGCTCCACATGCAATGCAAGTATCTTTGTCAACGATTGTATATTTTGCCATTTTTGTATACCCCCTAAATAATATGTATATGTATATAAGAACACTGATGAAAAATTATAACCTTATTGTAAAACGGTTTTTGAAACTTTTCAATACAAAATTATAATGATAATTCTTATCAATTGAATGTGTCAACTAATTTCTATAGTTGTACATAAAATTTTAAAAATATCTAAATATGATGCATTTTGTTACAATGAAAGTAGAAGAAGCGTGAAAGGGTGGAAGAAGCGTTGCAGCTACAATATACCGTACTATACTGTTTAAAACAATTAAAAGGTGAACGAACGGTTTCTTCTATTTATCACCTTTTAAAAGGGAAACGTTCTTCACAAACATTGCAAGATGGGAATATGTTTCATCTTTCCTTTTTGTTTAGTGTACATAAATCTTTAAGACGTCATGATTATGATAAACAGATTGAAGCATTATTAAACAAGCAACTTATTACATGTGTGCATGAAAATACTTACATTTTATCTGAAATGGGAGAGAAACAAGTAAACGAATGGGGAAAATTCTTTTCTTTCCCGAAATATTTACACGGTTTGCAATACGGCGAACTTGGAGAGAGCTTTTGGAAAAGGTTATCCTTAATTGTGCAAACTGTATCTAATTTGCAACAGAAATATGTGAAATTCCTTCCAATTCAGCAAGATACAGAAATCACGATGTGGGTAAAACGATTTATTATGAACTCTCCTGTTTCAAGAGGACAATTAGCGGAACAGTTATATAAAGAAATAAATTCAATATTAATGTATGTTACCTCTCTAGAAGCAACCATTTTCGTATATCGTCTAACAGGATACCATCGTATTGGTTATACAATAGATCAACTTGGAGATATGATGAAGCAAGATGCGTTTCGAGTATATCTTTTATTTTGGGGAACGACTCATTTCATCATTCAACATGTACAAAATCATCAGCAGAATTTTCCGTTATTGGCACAAATTATTGCGTATCCGAATGAAAAAGCAGATTTATTTAGTATATCAACACAAAAAACATATCAACTATGGAAGCAAGGACGAACTATGGAGGAAATTGCTAGGATAAGAAAATTAAAAGTAGCGACAATTGAGGATCATATTGTAGAAATTGCATTGCGTGAAAAAGAATTTCAGGTGGAGCAATTTGTAGAAAAAGAAAAAATGAAACAAATACAGAAAATGATTGAGCAGTTACAAACGCGGAAGCTGCGAGTCTTAAAACAAACTGCTGGAGAGCATGTTTCCTATTTTGAAATTCGTCTTGTATTAGCGCGAGTAGGGGGATTACATGAAGCTTGAAGATGTTTTATATCAGTGGTTTGGGTACCGGACATTTCGGCCAGGGCAAAAGGAAGTCATTGCAGACTTATTAAATGGAAATTCTGTTGTAGCGATGCTGCCAACTGGAGGGGGGAAATCGCTCTGTTATCAGCTTCCAGGATTTATACAAGATGGAACGGTACTCATTGTTTCACCGCTATTGTCATTAATGGAAGATCAAGTTACACAGTTAAAATACATGGTGAAAAATCAAGTTATTGCCTTTAACAGCTTTCGAACAATGGCAGAGAAAAAAGAAGCTATGCGGCGGTTGCATTCCTATAAATTTGTATTCGTGTCTCCTGAAATGCTGCAATCAGATGTGTTGCTAAAAGAATTAAGGAAAATTCATATCTCTTTATTTGTTGTGGACGAAGCACATTGTATTTCTCAATGGGGATATGATTTTCGAACAGATTATAAAAAGCTAGATCAAGTTATTGCATCGATGGGCCATCCTACGGTTCTTGCTTTAACAGCTACTGCTACGAAAGAAGTATTACAAGATATTATTGAAAGTTTAAATTTGAAAGATGTGAGGCAGCACTTATATTCGATTGATCGTCCTAATATTGCTATGAAAGTAGAATTTGTACAAACCATTCAAAAGAAAAAAGAAGTGCTGTTATCTCATGTGAAATATTTACAAAGTCCTGGCATTATTTATTGTTCGAGTAGAGCTTGGACTGAACGTCTTGCAGCGTATTTAAGAAGTGAAGGGATTGCAGATGTTGCGCATTATCATGGTGGAATGGAACATGAAGAACGGATGTTAATTCAGCAACAATTTATGAATGATCAACTCCAGCTCGTTGTGTGTACAAGTGCATTTGGTATGGGAGTAAATAAGCAAAACACACGCTATATTATTCATTTTCATTATCCGACAAATATAGAGTCTTATTTGCAAGAGATTGGACGGGCAGGGCGAGATGGAGAGCCAAGCATTGCTATTTTGCTATGTAGTCCGCTTGATCATGAGTTGCCAATCTCCATTATTGAAGAAGAATTACCAAATGAACAACAAATACGTTTTTTATTTTCTTTATTACGAGAAACAATGTTTCACACCCAAGTATTACCGTTAGAAGGTGTAGAAGAAATTTGCTACAATACAGCAGGATTGAGTGAACAACATTGGCGATTTATTCGGTATCATTTTGAAAAGATGAAAATCATACAACGTAGAGAATTGATGATTGAATCCTTGTCAGATGAAGCGGAGCGGAAGTTAATTGCAGAAGTGAAAACTCGGCTTTATAATAAATACGGTCAACTAGAAACGATGAAAAAATGGATGCGACGAACAGATTGTAAAAGAGAAGCAATTCTTTCCCAGTTTGGATATGTAAAGGAAACGCAGCCGGAAAATTGCTGTGACTATTGCGGGATTCATATAGAAGATTATAAAAAAAGACAAGCGAGGCAACCTGTTTTCGACTATAATTGGGAAACAGAGTTACAATTGCTCTTCGGATTCAGAATGGAGGAATGATGGATATACGCAAGACAAGTATTGAAGACATGAGTCTAAAAGAAATCCGACTTAATTTATATATTACGCAAGCGATCATTATATGTATTGGAATCTTGTTAGCTTATATATTATTTCCGAGTATGGACGCATTTCTTGCTTTATGGAAATGGGATTTTTCATCTATTTTTCTAATAGGTGGCGGAGTAGCTTGTGTGATTGTTTTACTTGATTACATTGCGATGCATTTTTTTCCTGAATCGTGGTTTGATGATGGTGGGATTAATGATCGTATGTTTCAAGGAATGTCTGTTTTCCGCGTGTTCGCTGTCACCCTTTTAATTGGAATAGCAGAAGAATTTTTATTTCGTGGCGTGATACAAACGTATTTTGGTTTAATTTTTGCGAGTGTTGTATTTGCAGTTTTACATATTCGTTATATTACTAAGCCGTTTTTATTTTGTTTTGTATTGATGATTAGTAGTGTATTTGGTTTTGTATTTCAATGGACTGGTAATTTACTGATCACGATTTTTGCGCATTTTTTAGTCGATTTCATAATGGGATTGCAATTAAGAAAGCAAACGGAAGATGGTGGTGACCGATATGGCGAAGCAGACAACGGAGTTTGAAGAGAACATGAAAGAGTCAACGGAAAAAGAAGGAGAGGGTTTACCGCCGCGTAGTGAAGTTCATAAAGACAAGAAAAAATCAAAATTTAAAATAAAGCACTTTTTTGTTCGGATTTTAACATTATTATTTATTCTTCTTCCAATAAGTATTTTATGGTATACAGAGCGTTACATGGAGGGGAAGCAAGCGGAATCGAGTGCCAATTCTGAAAAAAGTGCATTTGAAGTTATTTCTTTTGATTCAAAAAAGAAAACCGATAATGAATCAAAGTCATCACCATCAGAGACATTTCAGTTTCATACAGTGCAAGAGGGAGAAACGCTCGAAGATATTGCAAAGAAATATTTTCCGAATGAAGATGGGAAAGCGATTATAAAGAAATATAATGAAGTAGCAGAAGAGTTAGAACCAGGGCAAGTGTTAAAAATTCCGAAGAAGCCAGAACCAAAACCGAAAAAATAAAGTGAACCTTCCATCAGCGGGAGACCTTACTGCCCGCGAATGACGGGATGAAGAAAAACCTTCTACAGAAGTAGAGGGTTTTTCTTCACTTGCTGGGGTGATGTGTTATTATGTGGTTAGATTTTGTTAAGAGGAAAGATGAGGAAAGTGTATGACATGGGGATTACTAGGTTGTTTCATATTATGCGTTGTGATTGTTTGCTTTGTTATGATGTATAGAGAAGCGATGCGTGATACATTGTTAGAACACACCGTATCGTTTGCGGAGTTTCCAATTAGTTTTGGAGAAGTACGCATTTTTTTTATTTCGGATATTCACAGAAGAACGATTTCTCAAACTTTAATACAGCAAGTGAAAGGGAAAGTAGATCTCGTTATTATAGGTGGAGATTTAGCTGAACAAGGTGTACCGCTAACACGAGTAGTTGATAATATTAAACGGTTAAATGAAATGGGACAAGTGTATTTTGTTTGGGGGAATAATGACTATGAAATTGATTTTCACGAATTAGACGCGTTGCTTCTTCAAAATGGAGTGAAAATTTTAGACAATACAGGGATCTTATTTGAATCAGAGTTTGGAGAAAAAATATGGTTACTAGGTGTTGACGATGTAAGTTTGAAACGTGATCGTTTAGATTTAGCATTAGCAGATTGTGAAGAAGAGGGATTTCGTATCCTTGTGAGTCATAATCCTGATATCGTATATAAATTAAATGGAACAGAAAATATCTCCTGTGTATTAAGTGGTCACACGCACGGTGGACAAATTCGGTTATTTCATTCTACACGTTTTTTGAAAGGTGGAATTTATGAATATCCACATACGACTTTGTTTGTAAGTAATGGTTATGGAACAACACTTGTACCATTGCGTTTTCGTGCTCCTGCACAAACGCATTTGATTACATTACAAAGAAAAGATTGACGTTGTTTTTTTAAGGTGGGAAGAGATATGCCAAGTTCAATAGGTAAATATAATATTAAAGTGGTGTCAAATATGCTCGGTATACATCCAGGAACATTGCGAGCTTGGGAAAGACGGTATCAAATCATTGCACCGAAGCGTAATAATGCTGGACACCGATTATATACAGAAGAACATGTTCAAATATTAAAGTGGCTTATTAACAAAGTGAATCAAGGGTTTACCATTGGACAAGCGGTTAGTTTATTAGAAAATAACCAATTACAAAATCACAATTTATCAGAAATAGAATATAATAAAGTAGAACTTTTAGTAGACGATATCCTTTATTCTTTGTTAAAATTTGATGAAATGCAAGCTCTCGAGTTACTGGATGAAGCTTTTAGTATTTTTTCTATAGATAAAGTGATTGCAGATGTGTTAATAAAATTGCTTGTAAGGTTAAAGGATATGCGCTTGAATGAAAAAATAACAAGTGCAGAAGAACGGTATGCGACTTCGTTTTTACGCTCGCGTATCGGAATGATGCATCATAGTATGCCCATTAATACAGGACTACCAAAGGTGCTTTCTATATGCGCTCCAGGGGAATTATGTGAACTTGGATTATTTATTTTTACAACATATTTGCGCCGAAAAGGTTATCCAGTAATCTATATTGGGACAGGCATAGAAGAAGTTGATATTGATGATGTAATCAAACAAGTAAATCCTAAAATCTTGTTTATTTCTTGTACGATAAAAGAAAATGTAATGACAAGTGTTCGGCTTGCAAAGAGATTACATGAACAATATGCAAACCTTTGTGTTGGGCTTAGCGGTTTTGCCTTTGAGTTTACTTCTGATGAAGAAAACGAAGAGACTCGTAACTGGTTTGTTGGGGATACGAAAGAAGAATGGGATGAATGGTTAAAAATGTCAGAATAGTTGTTCGGAAAGAACCATCTATTTTCTGTTTCATATAATAAAAATTAGATGCAACGGTTGCGTAAGGAGGTTACGGGATGAGGTTGGAACGTTTAAATTACAATAAAATTAAAATCTTTCTGACGTTCGACGATTTGTCAGAACGTGGACTTACAAAGGAAGATTTATGGAAAAATGCGCCGAAAGTACAACAACTGTTTCGAGATATGATGCAAGAAGCGAATAAAGAGCTCGGCTTTGAAGCGGATGGTCCAATTGCGGTAGAGGTGTTTTCGTTACAAGCACAAGGTATGGTTGTTATTGTTACGAAAGAAAATCAAGAGTCAGATACGGAAGAAGAATTTCAAGATGAATTTATTGAAATGCAAGTTACTCTTGATGAGAGCGAACATATACTATACGAATTTGCTTCATTGGAGGATGTAATTGCATTAGCGGGTCGTTTATATAGTCTTGGAGTAACAGGTGGAAAGCTTTATGCGTGGCAAAATCGTTTTTACCTATGGTTAGAAGAAGATTCTACTATGTTATTGAAAGAAGATATGATTGCCATTTTAGCAGAGTTTGGCAGCTCTTCTACAATTACAATTTATCGAATGATGGAATATGGAAAAGAACTTATGGCGAATGAAGCAATTGAGCAAATATATAAGTATTTTATCACAAAAGAAAACCTCAGCTAAGTGATACAGTTGAGGTTTTCTTTATGTAAAATATTTAATCATTATATAAAAAATATTAGTTTTTAACGTATTTCGCTTTTCTAAAAAGAATAAAAAGACTATAATGAAATTGAAAACGTTTGCAAAAAATAAAAAGGTTTGTATATATTTGTTAGCGTTTTCTCTTGCATTCCTATTTTAAGAGTGTATACTAGGCAATGAAGGTTTACTAAACAAGTGAAATTACAGGGGGTTTACTTACTATGGTAGCCGAAAAGGGAGCTCAAACACAAACACAAACACAACAAAGAGAACAACACTTCGAACTGTTGAATTCGACACAAATTGTTATTAAAGAAGCCCTAGAGAAATTGGGTTATCCAAACGAGGTATATGAATTACTTAAAGAACCAATTCGTATGATGACAGTAAAGATTCCAGTTCGTATGGATGATGGAACTGTTAAAATATTTACAGGATATCGTGCTCAGCATAATGATGCTGTTGGTCCAACAAAAGGTGGTATCCGCTTCCATCCAAATGTAACGGAAAACGAAGTAAAGGCACTTTCGATTTGGATGAGTTTAAAATGTGGTATTGTTGATCTGCCGTATGGTGGAGGTAAAGGTGGTATCATTTGTGACCCACGTGAAATGTCTTTCCGTGAGTTAGAAAGATTAAGCCGTGGCTATGTAAGAGCAATTAGCCAAATCGTAGGTCCAACGAAAGATATTCCAGCTCCAGATGTATTTACAAATTCACAAATTATGGCATGGATGATGGATGAATATAGCCGTATTGACGAATTTAACTCACCTGGATTTATTACAGGTAAGCCGCTTGTATTAGGTGGGTCTCATGGCCGTGAGACAGCAACTGCGAAAGGCGTAACGATTTGTATTCGTGAAGCGGCGAAAAAACGTGGTATTGACATTAAAGGTGCACGAGTTGTTGTACAAGGCTTCGGAAATGCAGGTAGTTTCTTAGCGAAGTTTATGCACGATGCGGGAGCAAAAGTAATTGCGATTTCCGATGCTTACGGTGCACTTCATGATCCAAACGGCTTAGACATTGATTACTTATTAGACCGTCGCGATAGCTTTGGTACAGTAACGAAATTGTTTAATAATACAATTTCAAATAAAGAATTATTAGAACTAGAATGTGATATTCTAGTACCAGCTGCAATTGAAAATCAAATTACAGAAGAAAATGCAGCGGATATTAAAGCGAAAATTGTTGTAGAGGCAGCGAATGGCCCTACAACGTTAGAAGCAACAAAAATTTTAACAGAACGTGGTATTTTACTTGTTCCAGACGTATTAGCGAGTGCTGGTGGCGTAACAGTTTCTTACTTTGAATGGGTACAAAATAACCAAGGTTACTATTGGACAGAAGAAGAAGTAGAAGCTCGTTTAGAAAAAGTAATGGTAAGCTCATTTAATTCTATTTACGAAACGGCGCAAGTTCGCAAAGTGAATATGCGTTTAGCAGCTTATATGGTTGGTGTTCGTAAAATGGCAGAAGCAAGCCGCTTCAGAGGTTGGGTATAAACCGCTTATTGATTATGCAAACCGCAATTTCCTGTAAAGGAAGTTGCGGTTTTTTTGTAGTTATATTATAAGATAAAATGAAACTTTCATTAGGGAGTTTCTCACCCTGACGGAAAGCTCTCACCAATCAGGCTCTTACTGCTCACAAGTAGCGATAGATCCAGCGAAACGGGTAGATGAATTAGAGAAGCGAATTGTGGATTTAAAAAAGAGACTAGAAGAAAAAATAAACGAACAAAATCAGGCCTTTTAGATACTATGGGAAGTATTTCTCCCGCATTAACGGACAGTAAGCCCCCCACCTCAAGAGTGAGAGAGAAGCGAAGAAGATAGGTGGGGGATAACTGTCCGTAAAAGCCCGATTGGTTCAACTAACCATCAGTGGGGGATGAAAAAACCCCCACTGATGGAAGTTTCACTTTATCTCTCTGTTGTTTGGCGCATTATTAGACCAGTCATTGCGGCTACAATGGTATTAATTGCATTGCTTATGAGTTACATGAATTTATCCCGGTATTTGCGGACAGACCCTTACCTCAAGATTTAGAGAGAAGCGAGGAAGATGGGGGGATAAAAATACCACTGATGGAAGTTTCAGTTTATAAAAAAACAAAAAAGAACACTTGTTCCAACAGAACGTTTGTGCTATACTCTTCTTAGATAGAAACACGGAAACAAAATAAAGTGGAACTTCCATCGGAATCCTTGATGGAAGGCTCTCACCAATCGAATAAAGGAGAGATTAGAATGAAAATGACTGCACAACAACGTTTTGTAATGCCAACAAATGTAATGGAACGAGTTGAAATTTTACCCAAAAAGCATGTGAAACGCTCTTCCTTCCTACATACAGTGAATTGTTTCTTTGGGTTAGAAACGAAGCAAGATGAAATTTGGTTTTATGGTTTTTATACGGTGGCAGTAAGTGTGCTATTGTTTATGATATTTGTTTCGAATATGATGGATTTTCTGTTTTCATAATAATGTTTGCGTTAGAGTCACATCATCTGAATACATATAAGATTAGGAAGGTGATTTTATAAGAGCGGAGATGATGTGAATGGCGAAGTTTCCTATACAGCGAAATTATATTAAACACGGAGGCTCTCGATCTGGAATTCGACTTTCAAAAGTTCGTTTTATTGTCAGTCATGATACTGGAAATCCCGGCAGCAATGCGGTTGGGAATCGAGATTATTTTAATGAAGTGCAACCGAAAGCTTCAGCTCATACATTTATTGATGATAAAACTATATTAGAGATTATTCCAATCAATGAGGTAGCCTACCATGTTCGGTACAACGTTCCGACAGATAATGAAATATTTGGTTACAATGCTAATAGCGCAGCGATCGGTGTTGAACTTTGCTACGGTGGAAATATAAAATTTTGGGATGCGTATACACGTTTTACTTGGTATCATGCGTATTTGTGTCACAATTTTGGTTTAAATCCAAGGAAAGCTATCGTTTCGCATAAAAAGCTTGACCCTGCTCGTAAAATTGATCCGGAACATGTATTAAGTAATCAAGGTATACCTTTTCGACAGTTTTTAGCGGACGTCTATCGCATGTACGTATCGTATAGATGACAAATATATGAAAAATGAATACAATAAAGATAGGTGCCTACTGTTGAAAGTAGGTTTTTTCTTGTTTTGTAATTTTTTGTTTGGATAGAGAGCAGAAGACTAGGAGATGAGCTTTATATGCAAAAAGAAACAGCGATTATTATCGGAGGCGGGCCATGTGGATTAGCAGCAGCGATTGCCATGCAAAATGTTGGGATTAATCCACTTGTCATTGAAAAAGGAAATATTGTTAATGCAATCTATAACTACCCAACACACCAAACATTTTTTTCTTCTAGTGAAAAACTAGAAATTGGTGGAGTTGCTTTTATTACAGAAAACCGTAAGCCTGTTCGGAATCAAGCATTAGCATATTATCGAGAAGTAGTGAAACGGAAACAGGTACGTGTGAACGCTTTTGAACGAGTAGAAGAAGTACAGAAAGAAGAGGGTTTCTTTCTTGTTAAAACAGTAAAGAGTGACGGTAAACAAGAAAAATACAAAGCAAAATACGTTATTATTGCAACTGGGTATTATGATAATCCTAATTATATGAATGTTCCTGGAGAAGAGTTAGAAAAAGTGGCGCATTATTTCAAAGAAGGACATCCCTATTTTAATCGCGATGTTGTAGTAATAGGGGGAAAGAACTCAAGTGTAGATGCGGCATTAGAACTTGTAAAATGCGGAGCGCGTGTGACGGTTTTATATCGAGGACAAGTGTATTCTCCAAGTATTAAACCATGGATTTTGCCAGAATTTGAAGCGTTAGTTCGTCAAGGTACGATAAAAATGGAATTTGGTGCACATGTAAAAGAAATTACAGAACATACAGCCACGTATACAGTAGGAAACGAAGAGTATACAATTTCAAATGATTATGTCTTTGCCATGACAGGCTATCATCCAGATCATGGTTTTTTAACGAAAATGGGCGTAGAAATTGATTCTGAAACAGGAAGACCACTGTATAAAGAGGAAACGATGGAAACGAATGTGGAAGGGATTTTTATTGCTGGTGTAATTGCTGCTGGTAATAATGCGAATGAAATTTTTATAGAAAATGGTAGATTTCATGGAGACGCGATTGTGAAAATCATTGCAGAGCGAGAACAGTAAAATTTATTAATGAATGGTGACAAATGAAAAACACCTCCGTCTAATTCGTAGCTTTAGGAATGCGAATTAAGGAGGTGTTTTTTTGTTACAATTGTATATTAATGTTTAAACATAGCTTGAATCTCTATTTGTTCTTTTGTTACTTCTAGCCCAACAAGCAGCTTAATACGTGCTTTTTGAGCATTTAAACCATATGTGAAGATAACGCCCATGTTTTTCAATTGTTTACCGCCACCCTCATAAGAATATACATCTTGAACAATGCCGTTGAAGCAGCGAGAAACAAGAACAACTGGAATATCTTTAGCTATTAAACGTTGCAGTGCAGGAAGTGTGCGTGGCGGTAAGTTTCCTTGTCCAAGTGC
The DNA here is from genome assembly GCF_917563915.1 of Bacillus rhizoplanae. GTDB lineage: Bacteria > Bacillota > Bacilli > Bacillales > Bacillaceae_G > Bacillus_A > Bacillus_A rhizoplanae. The sequence continues at coordinate 150,043 of NZ_CAKJTI010000003.1, forward strand.
TTCGATGATAATTCCATCAACCGGTAGCTGTTCAATTGCAGCTAATAACGTATCATCCATACCTGCATATGCCTTTAATACGACAACATTTTTTGTAATTTGTGTAACGGCATATTTTTCGTGATGTACTAATGCTTGGTGAAAGACAACGCCGCGCTTCGTTACCATTCCAACTGGCCCATATTGTGGACTTTGGAATGTTGCTACGTTACTTGTATGTGTTTTTGTCACATTCGTTGCACAGTGAATTTCATCGTTTAATACGACAAGGACACCTTTTCCTTTTGCTTCTTCACTACTAGCAACTTTAACTGCTGATAAAAAATTATATAAACCGTCCGCACCTAATTCATTACTTGAACGCATTGCTCCTGTCACGACAATTGGGACATCGGCTTGTACAGTCAAGTCAAGAAAATAAGCTGTCTCTTCCAACGTGTCTGTTCCGTGTGTAATAACAATTCCTTGCACGTTATCGTTCTTAACCTTCTCGTCAATCATGACTTGCAATTGCAGCATTTCATTTGGTGTCATGTGAGGAGATGGAAGATGAAAGACATCTTCAACAATTAAATCGATATCTTCTTCTAAATTTGGAATGAATTTTAAAAGTGGATTTTGCGCGCCAGGTTGAACAACCCCAGTTTCTTTATCTTCTTCCATCGCAATTGTTCCACCTGTGTGTAAAACAAGAATTTTTTTCAATGCCTTTACCCCTCTCCAATCAATGAAAATACATTAAGAACATAACATGATTTGACTGAATTCGACAATGAAAAAGTATAAAACTTATAAGAGATTATCACAATGAAAATAAAGTGAAACTTCCGACAGTGGGGGGGCTTCATCCCCACTGTTGGTTAGTTGAACCAATCGGACGTATGCCAGCAGTTATTTACAATCTATCTGCTTTGTTTCCTCAAAATCTTGAAGCGGGAGTTTTGCTGACAAAAAGTAGCGAGATAATAAGTAAAAGGAGATGTGGAGTTTGAAGAAAATAGAGAAGATTTTAATTCGTTTACTTATTGGACAATGTCTTTGTCTATGTATTGTCCAATTACTTTTAACCCAAGAGCATATAGCGAAATATGTATCAAAAGTTGTATATTATGAAGGAGTAACAAAAGGGGTTATGACAAATATTTTAGAGGTGAATCAATAGCTTTTTCATTTGCTTCTAAGAAGGATTATGCTACAATAGTTGAGGACTTGAAACGGAATAAAGTGAAACGATTATTAGTAGGAGAATTTTTCTCCACGTCGATCGTTAATTCAATCAATCAATCAGGCTCTTACTGCCTGTTAATGCAAAGTGAAACAATCATGAGAGAAGCAGGGGGGACGTACCTGCTTTTCCTTCTGTTTTTATAAGTGAAAAATGGGGTGTTACAATGGATAAACGAATTTCGATTGCAATTGATGGCCCTGCAGCTGCAGGAAAAAGTACGGTTGCCAAAATTGTTGCTAAAAAACTTTCTTATGTTTATATTGATACGGGTGCAATGTATCGCGCAGTAACGTATGCGGCACTGCAGCAAAGTGTTGATATTGAAAATGAAGAAAAGTTAATGGAAGTCATAAAAAATATAGATATTAAATTTCAACATAGAGAAAATGTACAACTTGTTTTTTTAAATGGACAAGATGTGTCAGAAGTGATTCGCACACCAGAAGTAACAAATCGTGTATCAATTGTGGCAAGACATCGTCTCGTTCGTGAAGAAATGGTACGTCGTCAGCAAGGGTTAGCAGAAAAAGGCGGCGTTGTTATGGATGGCCGCGATATTGGAACGCACGTATTGCCGAATGCGGAAGTGAAAATTTTCATGTTAGCTTCTGTTGAGGAACGAGCAGAGAGAAGACATTTAGAAAATACTCAAAAAGGATTTACATCTAATTTAGAACAACTAAAAGAAGAAATTGCGCGCCGTGATAAATTAGATTCTGAACGTGAAGTGTCTCCGTTAAAGAAAGCCGAGGATGCAGTTGAATTAGATACAACATCTTTATCTATTGAAGAAGTAGTTCAAAAGATTATGGATATTGTATCGGTAACGTTCGCAAAATAAGGGAAGAGGATAGCCTCTTTCCTTATTTTTGTTTCTTGAAACATACGATTCTTCCTGTTAATTAATGAGACAATTTCCTTGACAAATCCATCGATTTGTTAGAAGTTAGTAAAAGAGGGTATTTTCTAAATATTTTACATACATGCAAATGGAAGCTATTGTTTCCATTTCGTATATACATAAAGATGCTTTGACATTTCAGTAGGGAGGTATTTCCATGGTAGAAAAAATGAATGAAGAAGTTGTCGACACAAAGGCATTACAAGTAGGTGACATTGTTACAGGTACAGTAACAAAGGTCGAAGAAAAGCAAGTATTTGTGAATGTTGGGTACAAAACTGATGGTGTCATTCCAATTAGTGAATTGGCGAATGTCCATATTGAAAAAGCGGGCGATGTTGTAGAAGTAGAACAAACTCTTGAATTAAAAGTAATTAAATTAGAAGATGATGATCTAGTGTTATCTAAACGTGCTGTAGATGCAGAAAAAGCATGGGAAGTATTACAAGGGAAATTTACATCAGGTGAAGTATTTGATGTAACAATCAAAGATATCGTTAACGGAGGTCTAGTTGTTGACCTTGGTGTGCGTGGTTTTATTCCTGCTTCACTTGTAGAAGTGCATTACGTCGAAGATTTTACTGATTATAAAGGGAAAACATTAGCAGTAAAAATTGTAGAATTAGACCGTGAGAAAAATCGTGTTATTCTTTCTCATAAGGCAGTCGTAGAACAAGAGTTAGATACGAAGAAAAAAGCAGCGGTTGCTTCTTTAAAAGAAGGCGATGTTGTAGAAGGAACGGTACAACGTTTAACTGATTTCGGAGCGTTTGTAAATGTTGGTGGTGTGGATGGTTTAGTTCATATTTCACAAATCTCTCATGACCGTGTAGAACAACCAGCTGATGTCTTAACACAGGGACAAACTGTAAAAGTAAAAGTTTTATCTGTTGATGCTGATACACAGCGTATTTCTCTATCTATTAAAGCAGCGCAGCCAGGCCCTTGGGGGAATGTTGCAAATCAAGTAAAAACAGGCGATATATTAGACGGGAAAGTAAAACGCCTTGTTACTTTCGGAGCGTTTGTTGAGATTCTTCCTGGTGTAGAAGGGCTTGTACATGTCTCACAAATTGCAAATCGTCATGTGAAAAATCCGAATGAAGTATTAGAAATCGGAAAAGACGTGAAAGTAAAGGTGTTAGAAGTTCATTCAGAAGAAAAGCGTATTTCCTTAAGTATAAAAGAAGCGCTTGAAGAAAATAATGTAACAGAAGATTACAGTAAATATGAACCAGCTTCTGATTCTGCAACATTCCAATTAGGTGATATTATTGGAGAACAGCTAAAAAAATTAAAGAAATAATGAGGGATATGTGTGGTAAGAGCAAAGCGTAAATTAGAACATATTGAGTATGCTCTTTCTACCGGACAGTCTCGTACACATGGCTTTCGTGACATTGCTTTTGTTCATCAAAGCTTACCAAATATAAGTTATGAAAGTATATCATTTCAAACGGAAATCGGCGAACTTTCTCTAAGTTCGCCGATTTTTATCAATGCGATGACTGGTGGTGGCGGAGAGCACACACTACATATTAACGAACAACTAGCCTGGGCGGCGCATCAGCATCAGCTTGCGATGGCTGTCGGTTCGCAAATGGCAGCGTTAAAAGATCCTCAAGAAGCTGCATCTTATAAAATTGTGAGAAAAACGAATCCGAATGGAATTGTTATTGCAAACTTAGGAAGCGAAGCAACAGTAGAACAAGCACAGCGAGCTGTTGATATGCTTGAAGCAAATGCATTGCAAATTCATTTGAACGTTATTCAAGAGTTGACAATGCCAGAAGGCGATAGAGATTTTACAGGTACATTAGAGAGAATCGAACAAATTGTAAAGTATTCTTCTGTTCCTGTTATAGTAAAAGAAGTTGGTTTTGGTATGAGTAAAGAAACGGTAGAGAATTTAGCCAATGTTGGTGTTTCTACTATAGATATTGGCGGTTATGGCGGCACGAACTTTGCTGCGGTTGAAAATGAAAGAAGGCAGAGAGTGCTTCCTTATTTCAATGAGTGGGGCATTCCGACTGTTTCGTCTTTAATTGAAGCATCCTCTATACAAAAAAACCTCTCTATTATTGCATCGGGTGGTATTCAAACAGCACTTGATGTAGCGAAAGCATTAGCATTAGGAGCATCGGCTGCGGCATGTGCTGGCCATTTTTTACGAATACTGATAAATGAAGGTATTGAGAAATTAATAGAAGAAATAGAATTACTACATAGAGATTTGCAGTTTATAATGACAGCGCTGGGGGCGCGAACAATCGCTGAGCTTCAACGAGTGCCGATTGTTATTAATGGTGATACATACCATTGGCTTATCCAGCGTGGGATTGATACAACAATATATAGTAAGCGCTGAACGAACTCTATCTAGGGGGTTTTTGGCGAAGTAAAAATAAAGTGAATCCTTAACGCTGTATTTTTTGCATTCTGCACTGGTAGCCAGCTCTGTTAATTGGTTTTTTATCCTGCATTAACGGACAGTAGGACCCCCCACCTATCTTTGAGGCGTGGGGGTCTTACTGTCCGTAAAAGCCCGATTGAGCGGGCTTTCCATCAGTGGGGGATGAAGAAAACCTCCACTGATGGGAGTTTCACTTTATTGTTTGATAGAGCAAGGGAAAAATCAACCGTTCGGTTGTTTTTTTGTTTATAAGATACATCTTTGAATTTCGAGGCAGAAATCTTACTGCTCATTAATACCGAGTAACAAAGTAACAGCCAACGACACGTTGGCTGTTTTTGTTTTAATGTTGATTTTGTTTTCGCGCTTGCTCCGGTGTATCGAACCCTGTTGCGCCCGGATATTGTAGTGACTGACTGCGATCAGATTCTACACGTCGCGATTGTTTCAATTTTTTTTCTTGACGATCTTTACCCATGGTGTCCCCACCTCCTTAGTACAAAGTGTTGCTGTTATTTTTAAAAATATGCAGCTGTGGAACAGGATTATTTTTCATGAAAAATCCCCATAATGGAAATAATAGGAGGTGATAACGTGGAAGGAAGTTATTTTTATTTTTTAGCGTGGATGGGATGGATTGTTGCAACATTTTTTTTGAAAAAAGATACGTTTAGACTTTGTGTTAGTGCTGCCATTTTATTATTTATTAGTTGTTCGCAAACAGTGATTTCAATTTCTTCTTTTACAATCTCAGTAAATGCTCTTTTGCTGGGCGGAATTTCATTTGTTGGAATTGCAGTATATTCAGTATGGAAAAAAATCTATACTTTACTTTGTGCGCTTATAATTGCAATGCTATATACAAGTTTTTCTTTAATAGAATTATACGATCCAATTTGGATTGTCATAAATCGTACATGGATGCTGAGTGGTATTCTCGTTTATACATCTATTTTATTGCATCGAGACCGTCTATTACGTATATGGGGATTATATGTAGGGGTTTTGCAAGGTGAGTTGTTTGTAGCTTTTGTCTTAAAGAACTTCAATTTTCCGTATCAACTGGGAAGCTTGCAGTTTTTTAATATGATTGCTGTGTCCACAATGTTCTTTAGTCTTCTATATGGCGTTGGAAAAATAATGACATACACAGGGCAATTTAAGCAAAAACAAGTGAAGGAGGGGCAAGGGTAGTTTATGAACTCATATACATCGGCCATTTTACTTGGAGTAATTGTTGGGACAGTTACACGAATTTTAATGCTTCAAACTGATACAAGGCAGTATCCAACTCGCTTGCATGGCAAGATTATTCATATTGCAATGGGAATTACTGCGTCTGCTCTTGGGGCAGTTGCAATCCCATCTATTTTGAAGAAAGATTTCTCCGCCATTACATTTCTGACATTAGCGGCATCGCAGTTTCGTGATGTGCGTAATATGGAGCGTAATACACTGCAGCAACTAGACGGATATGAGCTTGTCCCACGGGGTAATACATATATTGAAGGAATTGCACTTGTGTTTGAAAGCCGTAACTATTTAGCGATGTTAACATCTTTTGTAACCAGCTTTGCGTATTTAGGGTTTAAATCGTGGTATGCCGGTATTTTTGCTGGAATAATAAGTTTCTTTGTTTCGAAAATGTTAATGTCTGGTAAACGACTGCGCGACCTTGTTGAAATTGAACATGTGCCACCGCATTTTGAAGGAGCTGGTCTTTATGTAGATAATATTTATATTATGAATATTGGTTTACCAGCGAGACAAAAAGAAATTATGAAGTATGGCATGGGGTTTATTTTGAAACCAAAGTCTATTGATGCACGAATAACATTAGCGAATTTAGGTCAAAGGCAAGCCATTTTGCATGATATGTCTGTTGCACTTGGTATTTATCGAGATTCTGGAACACCAGCACTTGTACCACTTGCAAAACGGGATTTAAATGATGGAAGAATAGGTGTGTTTGTTTTGCCGCAAGATCAAGATGTGAAGAAAGCTATCCAAGTTATCGGAAATGTTCCGACGTTAGAAAGTGCGGTTCATATGGCTTCTGAGGCTCCTAACGGAAGGGGAGATAAAGGATGATATTAGAAAAATGTATTCTTGCTGTCATTACAACAATTCCAGAAAAATTCGCTGGTGGTGCTCCATTGTTTGTATGTGAGACAGTAGAAGAAATGGAGTTTGTAGCCAATAATTTAGAGGCGATTATAGATGGAATTGCACATCGCTTACAAGAGAACTTATATATTATTGTGAAACATTCTTGAAATGTGCTATAATATGAGATGTTTTGATATGAAGAGAAATATTCTGGAATGCAAATCCCTTCTTGCACAAAGAAGGGTTTTTTACATAATAACAGAAGCGAATAGAAAGGATGAAAGTATATGCCAAAACCGGTAGTGGCAATAGTAGGACGCCCAAACGTTGGAAAATCTACTATTTTCAATAGAATTGTTGGGGAAAGAGTGTCGATTGTAGAAGATATTCCTGGTGTAACACGAGATCGTATTTATAGTGCAGGAGAATGGTTAAATCATGAGTTTAACGTTATTGATACAGGTGGAATTGATATTGGGGACGAGCCATTTTTGACACAAATTCGTCAACAAGCAGAAGTTGCGATTGATGAAGCTGATGTTATTATTTTTATGACGAATGGTCGCGACGGTGTAACAGCTGCGGATGAAGAGGTTGCAAAGATTTTATATCGTTCTAAAAAGCCGGTTGTATTAGCGGTCAACAAAATAGATAACCCAGAGATGCGCAGCGATATTTATGATTTTTATGCGTTAGGATTTGGAGAGCCATTTCCGATTTCTGGTACACATGGTTTAGGGTTAGGAGACTTATTAGATGAAGCAGCAAAACATTTCCCGAAAATTGAAGAAGAAGCATACGATGATGAAACAATTAAATTCTGTTTAATTGGTCGTCCGAATGTTGGGAAATCATCAATGGTAAATGCATTGCTTGGTCAAGAGCGTGTAATCGTTAGTAATGTAGCGGGTACAACTCGTGATGCAGTTGATACTCCGTACAGTAAAGATGGACAAGATTACGTTATCATTGATACTGCAGGAATGCGTAAAAAAGGAAAAGTATATGAAAGTACCGAAAAATATAGTGTACTTCGCGCGCTTCGAGCAATTGAACGCTCTGACGTTGTTTTAGTTGTTTTAGATGGTGAAGAAGGAATTATTGAACAAGATAAAAAAATCGCTGGATATGCGCATGATTCAGGTCGTGCTGTTATTATCGTTGTAAATAAATGGGATGCGGTTGAAAAAGATGAGAAAACGATGAAGGAATTCGAAGAGAATATTCGTGCTCACTTCCAATTTTTAGATTATGCACCAATCGTATTTTTATCTGCAAAAACGAGAAAACGTACACATACATTGCTTCCTGTTATTAATGAGGTAAATGCAAGTCATAGTATTCGTGTACAAACAAACGTTTTAAACGACGTAATTATGGATGCTGTTGCAATGAATCCAACACCAACACATAATGGACAACGTTTGAAAATCTTCTACGCAACACAAGTCGCGGTGAAACCACCGACATTTGTTGTATTCGTAAATGATCCAGAGTTACTGCACTTCTCGTATGAGCGTTTCTTGAAAAACCGTCTGCGTGATGCGTTTGGTTTCGTAGGAACGCCGATTAAAGTTATTGCAAGAGCACGAGACTAATGGAGAGGGTGTGATTTTATGAAAAAAATCACAGTAGTAGGAGCAGGTAGCTGGGGAACGGCGTTAGCAATGGTATTAGCTGACAACGGCCATGATGTACGTCTTTGGGGAAACCGAGTAGAACTCATGAATGAAATTAATGAAAAACATGAAAATAGTCGTTATCTACCGGGGATTACATTGCCAGCCAGTGTCGTTGCCTATCCTTCCTTAGAAGAAGCATTAGCAGGGGTAGATACAGTACTTCTCGTTGTACCTACAAAAGCATACAGAGAAGTATTGCAAAATATGAAAGAACTTGTTTCGCAGCCAATTACATGGATTCATGCGAGTAAAGGAATTGAACCGGGAACTTCAAAGCGTATTTCGGAAGTGATTGAAGAAGAAATTCCGGAACATCTCATTCGAGATGTTGTTGTCTTATCGGGACCGAGTCATGCAGAAGAAGTTGGATTGCGTCAAGCTACAACAGTTACATCAGCTGCAAAGCGTATGGAAGCAGCTGAAGAAGTCCAGGACTTATTTATGAATAGTTATTTTCGTGTATATACAAACCCAGATATTGTTGGAGTTGAACTTGGCGGAGCGTTAAAAAATATTATTGCCCTTGCTGCTGGTATTACTGATGGACTTGGTTTAGGTGATAATGCAAAGGCGGCACTTATGACGCGTGGTTTAACAGAAATTGCTCGTTTGGGTCGTAAAATGGGTGGTAATCCCTTAACGTTTGCTGGCTTGACAGGTATGGGAGATTTAATTGTAACGTGTACGAGTGTCCATAGCCGAAATTGGCGTGCTGGTAACTTGCTTGGTAAAGGTTGCTCGTTAAACGAAGTGTTAGATAATATGGGGATGGTTGTTGAAGGTGTGCGGACAACAAAAGCTGCACATGAGATGGCAAAGAAAATGAATGTAGAAATGCCAATTACAGCTGTCTTATATGATGTATTATTTAATGGAAAAAATGTAAAAGATGCTGTTGGAACGCTGATGGGGCGTGTACGTAAACACGAAGTAGAAGAAATTCCAGATTTGTTGTAAGAAAAGCTGTACAAGTGTAAAGATACATTTGTACAGCTTTTTCTTATTTTGGGTCTTTTCACCATTCTTTTTTTTCTGCATACGATGAAGTGTAGATTACAAGAGAGGGTGAACAAGGTGGATAATAATTTATTCAACAATATTGAAAAGCAATCGAAAGTAAATAAAGATGATATTTTTAAATTAGCTTCTTCTGTTCAAAATGCAAATTTGCGAGATGAGCAAGTATTACGTCAGTTAATTCATCAAGTTGCAACGATGGCAGGAAGAGATGTATCAAAAGAGAAAGAAGATCAAATTGTAAATGCGATTATTAATAATAACATGCCAACCGATTTTAGCTCATTAAGTAAAATGTTTAAAAAATAAAGTACGAGAAACCACTGTTATATATATTGCATACGATATGATGAAGGAATGAATATGAGCTGTTTGTGGGAGTATTTGGTCAACCGAAGCGAAAAGGTCTCGTTCGCTTCGGTTTTTTATTGGTTTCATTATATGTGAATGTATACCGTTAGTCCTTCGGTAGTGAAGTTTCGTCTTATTTTCAGTTTGAATGGAATAAATAAATTGTTTCTATTTGTTTAAAAGTTATAATTTGTTAAAATAGTAGGAAAATACATTAAAATAAAGGGGTGTATATATGTCTGTTGGACTTATAAAGATGTGGTTTTCTTTGGGAGCAATGGCTCTCATGTTTATTGCTGTTATTTTCATTTTGTTAAGTCGCCATAAAATAAAGAATACGTTTTTGAAAGGGTTTACAGCTTTGTTTGCATATGCCTGTATGATTGTGTCGGGACTTATTATTTTTCTTGTTGTATTTAGTGGGCCAATTGAACAATAGAAACTAAAGGACGGATTTCTGATGAAGAAAACGCTAATGATTATCGTATTGTGTTGCACCAGCATGTTATCTGGGTGTCTATATCCGAAAGAAAAAGTACAACAAAATGTAGTACCATATGAAGATCAATTACAAGCGGTGCAAACAGCAGTTAATACATATAGAGAACAAAATGATAATATATTGCCTATTAAAACACGCGATATGAATACACCAATCTATCAAAAATATCCAATTGATTTTCAAAAGATTACGCCTGGGCTTATGCAAGAACCACCTGGAAATGCTTTTGAAAGCGGAGGCATTTATCAGTATGTATTAGTTGATGTAGAAACAAATCCAACTGTGAAATTAATTGATGTTCGAACGGCTGAACAGATTCAAGATTTAAAGTTGAAACTACAAATCTATCGTGATGAGCATAAATATCCACCGTTTAAAAAAATAATTACAGATGGTGTGTATGAGCTTGATTATAAAAAAATGGGATATAAAGAAATTCCTCAAGTGGAAAGCCCATATTCTGGTAAGAATCTACCTTTTGTTATTGATGAGAAAGGTGAAGTATATATTGATTATCGCGTTGACTTATACGACATGTTACAAAAATATGGTGATGAAGTGAAAGAAGGAGAAGATATTCGCCAGTTGCTTGTGAAACATACTCCATTTGTACCGGTGTATTCCTTACCGTATACAGTAAAGAACAAAGAACCAATTTTTTTTAAGTGATAAGTCATGAACCTTTCTTCTAACGAATAAGTTCTAGAAGAAGGGTTTTTAACTTCTTGAAACATTTGCATCGTATACAAAAAGTTCTTTTTAAATAGTCATATGAAATTGGGACAAAATCATATGCTGTACAGTCCAAACTACAAGAATAATCATGATTTATTCCCAAAAATGTTGAGGGAGGGAATCACTTGGAAAAGGTTGATATTTTTAAAGATATCGCTGAGCGTACAGGCGGTGATATTTATCTAGGGGTTGTAGGAGCTGTTCGAACAGGAAAATCTACTTTTATTAAGAAGTTTATGGAGCTAGTTGTTATTCCTAATATCGAAAACGATTCGGATCGTCAGCGTGCACAAGACGAACTGCCGCAAAGTGCAGCAGGACGTACAATAATGACAACGGAGCCCAAATTTGTTCCAAACCAAGCGGTTTCTATCCATGTTGATGATGGACTCGATGTGAATATCCGCTTAGTAGATTGTGTAGGTTATACTGTCCCAGGAGCGAAAGGATATGAAGACGAAAATGGACCACGTATGATTAATACACCATGGTATGAAGAACCGATTCCATTTCATGAAGCAGCGGAAATTGGGACACGGAAAGTAATTCAAGAACATTCTACAATAGGTGTAGTTATTACAACTGATGGAACAATTGGAGAAATCCCCCGCCGTGATTACATTGAAGCGGAAGGCCGGGTCGTAAATGAATTAAAAGAAGTAGGAAAACCTTTCATTATGATTATTAATACAGTACAGCCATATCATCCTGATACAGAACAACTTCGTCAAAGTTTAGTAGAAGAATATGATATTCCAGTGTTAGCAATGAGCGTAGAAGGGTTAAGAGAAGGGGATGTATATAATGTACTGCGCGAGGCATTATACGAGTTCCCAGTTTTAGAAGTGAATGTAAATCTTCCGAGTTGGGTAATGGTGTTAAATGACAACCACTGGCTTCGTCAAAGCTATCAAGAGGCTGTCCAAGAAACAGTAAAAGATATTAAGCGTCTTCGTGATGTTGACCGCGTTGTATGGCAATTTAGTCAATATGAATTTATTGATCGTGCAAGTCTTGCAGGAATTGATATGGGGCAAGGTGTTGCAGAGATAGACTTATATGCACCAGATGAATTGTACGATCAAATTTTAAAAGAAGTGGTAGGCGTTGAAATTCGTGGTAGAGATCATTTATTAAAGTTAATGCTTGACTTCGCTTATGCGAAAACGGAATATGATCAAGTTGCAGATGCACTAAAAATGGTAAAACAAACAGGATACGGTGTTGCAGCACCGGCACTAGCAGATATGAGCTTAGATGAGCCGGAAATTATTCGACATGGATCGCGCTTTGGTGTGAAATTAAAAGCTGTTGCCCCATCTATTCATATGATTAAAGTTGATGTGGAATCAACATTTGAACCAATTATTGGAACAGAAAAGCAAAGTGAAGAGCTTGTTCGCTATTTAATGCAAGATTTTGAAGATGACCCACTTTCTATTTGGAATTCGGACATTTTTGGGCGATCACTTAGCTCTATCGTTCGAGAAGGGATTCAGGCAAAATTATCATTAATGCCAGAAAATGCTCGTTATAAATTAAAAGAAACGCTAGAACGAATTATAAATGAAGGATCTGGCGGCTTAATAGCAATTATTTTATAATTGAAAGACTCCTTATTGGGGAGTCTTTTTTTGTTTTTCATAGAAAAACAAAATGCCATTATCTAACACTTTATAGGTGATTGTCAAGTTTCATCAGTTTTTCACATTTTCGTGGCAACATTTTCTTTAAAAATATTGAATTATAAAGGAGAATCGTATAATATAGGCCTTGATAATGATTTTATCTACATCTTTGTAGTATAGAATTTGTAAAAATTGCCTACAAATGAAGGTAAGACTCATTTTATGATCATTATACAGTCGTATCTTTGGGAGGAGGTGAATGGCATGAACAAGACAGATTTAATCAATGCTGTTGCAGAAGCAAGTTCCCTTTCTAAAAAGGACGCAACAAAAGCAGTTGACGCTGTTTTTGATTCCATCTTAGAAGCTTTAAAGCAAGGTGATAAAGTACAACTTATCGGATTTGGTAACTTCGAAGTTCGTGAGCGTGCGGCTCGTAAAGGACGCAACCCACAAACTGGTGAGGAAATTGAAATCGCGGCAAGCAAAGTACCTGCATTCAAACCTGGTAAAGCGCTAAAAGATGCGGTTAAATAATCCTTACATATTACGGGGAAGAAGAGTTTCCTTATTGGAAACTCTTCTTTTTGCTTTTAAAAACATATATATGCTAGAATGTGTTCGTAGTATTTTTAGGTTTTATTCGGGAGGGCTAGCGGATGGCAAATGTAAACTTAGAACAGATCGAACATGCAGTACGTCTTATTTTAGAAGCAATTGGGGACGATCCAAATCGTGAGGGAGTATTAGATACACCAAAACGTGTTGCGAAGATGTATGCAGAAGTATTTTCTGGTATGCATGAAGATCCAAAAGAACATTTACATAAAGTGTTTGGTGAAGAGCATGAAGAGCTTGTATTGGTAAAAGATATTCCGTTCTTTTCTATGTGTGAGCATCATCTCGTTCCGTTTTATGGCGTTGCTCATGTTGCATATATTCCACGTGGTGGAAAAGTAACAGGGTTAAGTAAATTGGCACGTACAGTAGATACAGTTGCGCGTCGACCACAATTGCAAGAACGAATTACATCAACAGTAGCAGATTCTATTATGGAAGTGTTAGAGCCGCATGGTGTAATGGTTGTTGTAGAAGCAGAGCATATGTGCATGACAATGCGCGGTGTGAAAAAACCTGGTGCAAAAACTGTAACAACTGCAGTGCGTGGTGTGTTAGAAACGGACGCACCAGCACGTGCGGAGATTCTATCTTTTATTAAGACTAATTAGTAGGAAAGCAGGAAACTGCTTTTCTTTTTTTATCCTGCTATTCGTGGGCAATAAGACCCCTCATCTCAAGATTCAGAGAGAAGCGGAGAAGATAGGTGGGGAATAACTGCTGGCATGTGCCCGATTGGTTCAACTAACCATCAATGGGGGATGAAAAAAACCACTGATAGAAGTTCCACTTTATACCAATATAACGGCCAGGATAAGGGGAAATAAAGATCAATTTTTACTTTGTTTCGTTTCGTCAAGTTTTCTTTATAGAAAAATGAATGAATGTGTTATAATAGGTTTTATGAATTAGAAAACAAGGGTGATTTTTGTGGGTAACATCTACGGAGGGTTTACGGATATAAAGGAGCAGCTATATAAAAAACTACGCCATCCTTATTTTATAAAGTACATTGAAGAACCAGTTATTGATGAAAAAAAATTAGCGTTCTTATATTCCATTTTAAAAAGTGCAAACTTACATAGAGAGCAAATTGAACATTACGTAGTAACCATTATGCTTGTACAAATTGCTTTAGATACACATGAGAAAGTATCAAATAAAGAGGAGACGGATGGGTCTCATAAGCGGCGCCAACTAACAGTATTAGCAGGGGATTATTATAGTGGGCTATATTATTATTTACTTTCAATGAATCATGATATCGTACTGATTCGTGCGTTGGCAGAAGGTATTAAAGAGATTAATGAACACAAAATTATGTTATATCAGCAAACATATGAAACGATAGAAGAAATGTTAAGCAGTGTAGGAATGATTGAATCGGCTCTTTTACAAAAAACGTGTGATCATTTTCAAGTGAAACATGTAAAGTCAACAATTAACAATATATTTGCAATAGCTCGTTTGCAAACTGAGTATCAAATATTCTTGAAGAAAGAATCGTCGCCAGTATTTACGGCATTTCAAAAGATTTTATCTTCTGATGATAAAACGAAAGTGGAAAACGTATACAACGAATCGATAAAAAAGATACGAAGTCAAATTAATACTTTGATGCAAGATGATACAGGGATTGAAACATTTTTTTCCACATTGAAAGAGGCGACTTGAGTATTTTGAATTTTACAGTTGGAAGAAGGGTAAAAGCATGCAACAATCAAAAGAAGAAAGAGTACATGACGTATTTGAGAAGATATACAATAAATACGATGTAATGAATTCAGTTATTAGCTTTCAAAGACATAAAGCATGGCGCAAAGAAACGATGCGAATTATGGATGTTCAACCTAGGAGCACAGCGCTTGATGTATGCTGTGGAACGGCTGACTGGACAATTGCGCTTGCTGATGCGGTCGGTTCAAATGGAAAAGTATATGGATTAGATTTTAGTAAAAATATGCTTTCGGTTGGAAAAGAGAAAGTGGAAGCTTTACAATTGGATCGAGTAGAATTAATTCATGGTAATGCCATGGAACTACCCTTTGAGGATGATATGTTTGATTATGTCACAATTGGATTTGGACTCCGAAATGTGCCGGATTATATACAGGTATTAAAAGAGATGACTCGTGTTGTAAAACCGGGTGGGAAGGTTATTTGCTTAGAAACATCGCAGCCGACAATGATTGGGATTCGACAAGGTTATCTTTTATATTTTAAATACATTATGCCTTTATTCGGAAGGCTATTTGCTAAAAGTTATAAAGAATATTCGTGGTTACAAGAATCAGCAAGCACATTTCCAGGAATGAAAGAATTGGCTCGTATGTTTGAAGAAGCTGGACTAGAACAAGTAAGAGTAAAGCCGTTTACTTTTGGAGTAGCAGCAATGCACTTAGGTTATAAGCCGAAATAAAGTGAAATTATCATCAGTAGGAACTGTATTCCTTGTTGATGGAAAGGTATCATCAATCGGGCTCTAACGGGCGGTTCTCTCCCGCCTATCTTTATTTTTTTGTTTCCTCACAATCTTGAGGTGGGAGTCTTACTTCCCTTTAAAGCGGGATAAAAATAGAAAAGAAGTTTTAGGTTAAGGTGAACGATATGAAGTTACAACTTATGTATTCTTTTTTACGATCGGATATTGATAAAATTGAGAAAGAACTAAAAGTAGTTGTTGCTTCTGAGCAACAATTGCTGGAAGAAGCTGCGTTGCAACTGATTGAGGCCGGTGGAAAACGAATCCGACCTGTTTTCGTTCTGCTTGCGGGAAAATTTGGAGATTATAAGCTTGATGTAATTAAACATGTTGCCGTTGCATTAGAGCTTATTCATATGGCTTCTCTTGTGCACGACGATGTAATTGATGCCGCTCTTTTAAGAAGAGGGAGTGCGACTGTAAATGCAAACTGGGGCGATCGCATTGCAATGTATACAGGTGATTATTTATTTGCAAAGTCTCTAGAGTGCATTACAAATTTAGAAAGTCCAGAAGTACATAAAGCATTATCGCATACAATTCTTGAAGTGTGTAAAGGAGAAATTGAGCAAATTAAAGATAAGTATGATTTTGGACAAAATTTACGAACATATTTACGCCGTATTAAACGAAAAACGGCACTTTTAATTGCTGCGAGTTGTCAATTAGGGGCAATTGCATCTGGTGCATGTCGTGATACAGTCAATCGTTTGTTTTGGTATGGTTACTTTGTTGGCATGTCTTATCAAATTATTGATGATATTTTAGATTTTGTGTCGACAGAAGAAAAGCTTGGAAAACCGGCAGGGGGAGATTTATTACAAGGTAATATTACACTTCCTGCTTTATATGCGATGGAAGATCCTAAACTTCGCGAGAGAATTGTTCGAGTTAATGAAAATACGCCTTCAAATGAAATGAAAGAAATTATTGAAGCGGTCAAAAATAGTAATGCAATTGATCAAGCTTTTGCATTTAGTGAAAGATATTTACATAAAGCATTAGAAGTTATTAAGCCATTGCCTCGTGGACAGGCGAAACTGGCATTGCAAAATGTTGCAAAGTATATAGGGAAACGTAAATTTTAAATGTTTTTCGAGGAAAATAATAATCTCTCCATTTCAAAACTGTTGCACAATTTTGATAACGGTGATACTATGTGTTTGGGGATGTACAATTACATACATAATAGGAAGTGGAGAGATTTATTATGGAAAAAACGTTTTTAATGGTAAAACCAGATGGTGTACAGCGTGCAGTCATTGGGGAGATTGTTGCTAGATTTGAAAGAAAGGGCTTTCAATTAGTTGGTGCTAAGCTTATGCAAGTAACACCAGAGATTGCTGGACAGCATTATGCTGAACATAAAGAGAGACCTTTCTTCGGTGAATTAGTAGATTTCATTACATCTGGACCTGTTTTTGCAATGGTATGGCAAGGTGAAGGTGTTGTTGAGACAGCTCGTAACATGATGGGGAAAACAAGACCAAATGAAGCTGCACCTGGTACAATTCGCGGTGACTTTGGAGTAACTGTTGCGAAAAACATTATTCACGGTTCAGATTCTCTTGAAAGTGCAGAACGTGAAATCGGTATTTTCTTTAACAAAGAAGAGTTAGTTGAGTATTCTAGATCAATGAATGAGTGGATTTACTAATTATTTTGAAATAATTTGTAAACGCTTTAAAGATAGTGAATATAGTGAAAAAGCGCAAGAAAGGATGTCTGAATTCCTTCTTGCGCTTTTTTGTTTCATATTAGTTACGAATCAATAGAGGTTATGATATAGTGTTACATAAATACTGAAGTAAAGGGGAATAACCGATGCGATATATAACAGCTGGTGAATCTCACGGACCACAACTAACGACAATATTAGAGGGGATTCCGGCAGGTTTACCTTTAGTAGCGGAGGATATTAATACAGAATTAGCAAGAAGACAAAAAGGGCATGGCCGTGGACGCCGCATGCAAATTGAAAAAGATCAAGTTCAAATTTTAAGTGGTGTGCGTCATGGATATACAATTGGTGCACCAATTACGCTCGTTGTCGAAAATCGTGATTTTACACATTGGACAAAAATTATGGGAGCAGAGCCGTTAACAGAGGAAGAATCAAAAGAGATGAAACGACAAATTACACGACCTCGTCCAGGACATGCAGATTTAAATGGTGCGATTAAATATGGTCATCGCGATATGCGCAATGTATTAGAGCGTTCTTCAGCTAGAGAAACGACGGTTCGTGTAGCTGCTGGAGCTGTTGCAAAGCGCATTTTAGAAGAACTGGGTATAAAAGTAGCAGGGCATGTAATTGAAATTGGAGGAGTGAAAGCGGAGAAGCAGTCGTATAACTCTATTGAAGAGTTACAAACGATTACAGAGGCATCTCCTGTTCGTTGTTTAGATGAAGAAGCAGCGCAGAAAATGATGCAAGCAATTGATGATGCAAAAACAAACGGAGATTCTATCGGAGGGATCGTCGAAGTTGTTATAGAAGGTATGCCAGTTGGTGTTGGAAGTTATGTGCATTATGATCGTAAATTAGACGCAAAACTTGCAGCTGCAATTATGAGTATTAATGCATTTAAAGGTGTGGAAATTGGGATTGGTTTTGAGGCAGCTCGTAAGCCAGGAAGTCTTGTTCATGACGAGATTTTATGGGATAAAGATAATGGATATACGAGACGTACAAACAATGCAGGTGGATTAGAGGGCGGTATGACGACAGGTATGCCAGTTGTTGTTCGCGGAGTCATGAAACCAATTCCAACTTTATATAAACCGCTGCAAAGTATTGATATTGATACGAAAGAAGCGTTTCAAGCAAGTATTGAGCGTTCTGATAGCTGTGCTGTACCAGCAGCAAGTGTTGTAGCGGAAGCTGTTGTAGCTTGGGAACTGGCTACAGCCGTGATTGAACAATTTGGGACGGATCGCATTGATTTAATTCGTGAAAATATTGATAAACATAACGAATATGCGAGGGAATTTTGATGAAGACAATACAGATTCAAACAGGTTCCAAACAATATAATGTGTATGTTGGAGCTCATGCATTGTTACAATTATCAAAGATTATAGAAAATATGAAACCAGCCGTTTCAAGTATTCTACTGATTTCTGATGAAACGGTAGCTTCATTCCATCTAGATGAAGTGAAAAATACTTTGCAATTAGAAAAAGATGTGTTTTCATTTGTTATTCCGAGTGGTGAAAAAGAAAAATCGTTTGAAAATTATTATGCGGTTCAAACGTTTGCGCTTGAAAAAGGCTTAGATCGTCATTCGCTTATTATTGCACTTGGCGGTGGAATGATTGGAGATTTAGCGGGATTTGTTGCAGCAACGTTTATGAGAGGTATTCGATTTGTACAGGTACCAACAACGTTACTTGCCCATGATAGTGCAGTTGGAGGTAAGGTTGCAATCAATCATCCGCTTGGGAAAAATATGATTGGTGCATTTCATCAGCCAGAGGCAGTGATTTATCATACTCCGTTTTTAAATTCTCTTCCAGAAAAAGAATGGCGCTCTGGTTTTGCAGAAGTAATTAAACATTCGTTTATTGGGGATGTAAAATTATATCATTGGCTGCGTGAAGAAGTGAAAACATTGACTGATTTAAGGGATGATAAGTTAATTTATACACTGCAGCGCGCGATTCCAGTAAAAGCAAAAATTGTTGCAGAGGATGAAACCGAAAAAGGTGTTCGTGCTTACTTAAATTTTGGGCATACACTTGGACATGCTCTGGAAAAAGAGATGGGATATGGAAATATAACACATGGTGATGGTGTTGCAATCGGCATGTTATTTGCCATCTTTTTAAGTGAACAAATATATGAAAAAGACCTTCAATATAAGGAGATTAAACGGTGGTTTACTGCATATGGCTATCCGAGCATGCCAAGTAAACTTGATGTGAATCGCCTCGTTCAAGTGATGAAACAAGATAAAAAAGCGAATGGTGGAACAATTCGTATGGTCGTTATGCAGGAGATTGGGGTAGTGGATGTCGTATCTATTTCAGATGAGACCGTCCGAACGGCTTTAGAAGCATTTCAAAGAGAGGAGGAGTCTATTTGATTCGCGCGATTCGCGGCGCAACTACAGTCGATTGTAATGAAATAGAGGAAATATTGACTGCAACAGAGCGTTTAGTGAAAGAAATGGCAAGCAATAATAGAGTTTCTCCTGTTGATATTGTATCTGTATTAATTTCCACAACAGCAGATATAAATGCATGTTTTCCGGCAGCTGTATTAAGGCGTATTAAGGGTTGGTCTTATGTACCGGTCATGTGTATGCAAGAAATAGAAGTGCCAAATGCTCTTGAGAAATGTATTCGCGTTATGATGACGGTTATGACCAATAAACTACAGCATGAAATTCATCATATCTATTTAGAGAAAGCGGTGCAGCTAAGGCCCGATTTACAAAAATAATAGGGGGAATTCCAGTGAAAGTAAAAGAGCAATTATTGTCGTTAAAGGCGTATGTGCCAGGTAGAAATATTGAAGAAGTAAAGAGACAATATGGGTTATCTAAAATTGTAAAGCTAGCATCAAATGAAAATCCATTTGGATGTTCAAAACGTGTAGCTGAAGCTTTGGCATCGTTAGATGGGCAATATGCGCTCTATCCAGACGGTGCAGCGTATGCTCTTCGTGAAAAATTAGCAGATCACCTTCATGTAAAAAAGGAACAAATTTTATTTGGTAGCGGCTTAGATGAAGTGATTCAAATGATTAGCCGTTCTCTGTTACAAGAAGGAACAAATGTTGTCATGGCAAAGCCGACATTTTCACAATATCGTCATCATGCAGTAATTGAAAAAGCAGAAGTACGTGAAGTACCTTTAAAAGAGGGTACACATGATTTAGAGGCAATGCTTGCACAAGTTGATGAGCATACACGTATCGTATGGATTTGTAACCCTAATAATCCAACAGGAACGTACGTTTCAATGGAGCGGTTACTTTCATTCTTAGAGGCAGTTCCGAAAACAACACTTGTTATTATGGATGAAGCATACTATGAGTATGCTGGGGCTAAAGATTATCCGCAAACATTACCACTTCTAGAGAAGTATGAAAATCTTATGGTACTACGCACATTTTCAAAAGCATACGGATTAGCATCATTTCGCATTGGTTATGCGGTAGGAAATGAAAGCTTAATGCGTTCGTTAGAGGTAGCAAGATTACCATTTAATACGTCATCAATTGCACAGGTAGTTGCACAAGCGGCTATAGAAGATCAAGCGTTTTTACAAGAGTGTGTGAAAGTGAATAATAAAGGATTACAGCAATATTATGATTTTTGTGAGAAGTATCAAGTGTTTTATTATCCATCACAGGCGAATTTTATCTTTTTAGAGCTTGGTCTTCCAGGAGATGAAGTATTTGAAAGGCTACTACAAAAAGGATACATCGTTCGTTCCGGTGGTCCACTTGGTTTACCGAACGGTATTCGGATTACGGTTGGAACGAAAGAAGAGAACGCGGAGATTATTGCGGTGCTTACTGAACTTGTAGAAGAGAATTTGAAAAAAGAAGAGACATATTCATAAGAAAAGAAACGACTCCATCATTAGGAGTCGTTTCTTTTCATCCTATTTGCGTAAAGAAGAAGGAAAGAAGTACAATAAAGTGAAACTTCCATCAGTGGACGTTTTATCCCACTGATGGTTAGTTGAACCAATCGGGCTCTTACTGTCCAAAAATAGCGAGATAAAGAAAGAATACATACGTGAACATTAATAGAGGTGATAGAGGTGAAACAATTAACAAAGCTTAAGAATGAATTAAACGGAACGATTTTTGTTCCTGGAGATAAGTCTATTTCGCACCGCGCTGTTATGTTTGGGGCAATTGCAGAAGGAACAACGAAGATTACAAATTTTCTTCAGGGTGAAGATTGTTTAAGTACGATTGCTTGTTTTCAACAGTTAGGAATTAAGATTGAGCAAAAGGGTAACGATGTCACTGTATATGGAAAAGGATTACAAAGACTAGTAGAACCGACGGAAGTATTAGATGTTGGAAACTCAGGAACGACAATTCGGTTAATGCTTGGTATACTATCAAATGCATCGTTTCATTGTACAGTTATCGGAGATTCTTCAATTGGAAAGCGTCCGATGAAACGTGTTACAGAACCTCTTCGTCAAATGGGTGCTAAAATTGATGGAAGAGAAGATGGACAATTTACGCCTCTTTCTATTCGAGGGGGAAATATAAAAGGCATACATTATCGTTCTCCCGTTGCAAGTGCACAGGTGAAATCAGCTATTTTACTTGCAGGACTGCAAGGAGAAGGCGTGACAACAGTGACAGAACCATTACAATCTCGTGATCATACAGAGCGTATGTTACGTGCATTTGGTTGTTGCGTTACTGTTGACGGATTAACTGTTTCATTAGAAGGCGGTCAAAAGCTTTCTGCAGTGAATATTGAGGTGCCGGGAGATATTTCTTCAGCTGCTTTTTTCTTAGTAGCAGGTGCAATTGTGCCAAAGAGTAAGATTGTGTTGAAAAATGTTGGGTTAAATCCTACAAGAACTGGAATTCTTGATGTGTTATCACAAATGGGTGCGAATTTGTCAATAGAGAATATTCGCAATGAAGAATTTGAGCCAAGCGGTGATATTACAATTGAAACCTCACAATTAAGAGGAATAGAAATTAGCGGTGCGCTCATCCCAAAATTAATTGATGAAATTCCAATTTTAGCACTGTTAGCAACGCAAGCAGAAGGGACAACTGTGATTAAAAATGCGGAAGAATTAAAAGTAAAAGAAACGAATCGTATTGATTCAGTTGTAAATGAATTGAAAAAACTAGGAGCACATATTGAAGCAACAGAAGATGGTATGATTGTGCATGGTAAAACGCAATTACATGGAAACGTGGTAAATAGTCATGGTGATCATCGTATTGGTATGATGTTAGGGATTGCATCGTGTATAGCAGATGGAGAAGTTACGATTGAAAATAGCGAGGCAGTAGCTGTGTCATATCCGAACTTCTTTGAACAGTTACATATGCTGCAAAACTAAAAGAATCTTTTCTTTTTGAGAAGGTTCTTTTCTTCTTCACACTGTTGCTTACACGGAAACAGTTGTTTATTATGGAATTTACATAAGTATTTAGATAAAGGAGCTAGTTATGCAAAAGTTTGAACAAGCTGTTACATATATTGAAAGCGGAGAAACAGAGAAAGGATTACAACTATTAGCAGAGCAAGTAAAACAAGGTACGGATGAAGAAAAGTATGAAATTGCTCGTTATTATTATACACTAGGGTTTGTAGATCAAGCGCTAGAAATAGTAGAGGATTTACGGTTGCTATACCCAGAAGAAAGTGAATTCACGTTATTTTTAGCAGAGTTATATATTGATTTAGACAAAGAAGATGAAGCAATTGAAGTACTTCACGACATTCAAGAGAATGATGAATTATATGTTCAATCTCTCCTCCTTGCATCTGATTTATATCAAATGCAAGGTTTTGACGAAGTAGCAGAGCAAAAATTATTAAAAGCGAAAGCGATGATGCCAGATGAGCCGGTAATTGCTTTCGGGCTTGGGGAATTGTATAGCAGTAAAGGAGAAGATAGTAAAGCAATTCCATATTATGAATCATTACTTCCAGAACATAAAGTGATGGGCGGTGTTGTTGTTCCGCTTCGATTGGCTGAAAATTTAAGCGCACTTGGGCAATGGAGTGAAGCAATTTCTTATTATGAGGAAGGTTTAGAGGAGCAGAAGGATATTCATTCTTTATTTGGATTTGCGTTTACGTTGTATCAAGGAGAACAGTACCAAAGAGCAATCAGTGTATGGGAAGAATTAAAAGAATTAGATCCAGAATATGCATCTTTATATATGTATTTGGCGAAATGCTATGAAAAAGAAGGGATGCTTCAAGAAAGTTATGAAACGCTTCAAGAAGGAATAAAAATTGACGAACTATCAATACCATTTTATGTAGAGTTTGCTAATGTTGCAGCGAAGCTAGGGAAAAGAAATGAAGCAGAAGATTCGCTTAAGAAAGCATTAGAGCTTGATCCGTCGCATTTAGGGGCTACCTTAAAGTATTCATACATCTTAAAGGAAGAAGAAAGGTATGAAGAGGTGATTGCTGTTATAGAAAAAGCCATTGATAATGGGGAAACGGACACGCAATTACTTTGGGATATTGCACATGCGAAAAAACAATTAGAATTGTATTCGGAAGCATTAAATCATTACCAAAGCGCATATACTTCTTTTAAGAATCATCCAGATTTCTTGGAGGAGTACGGTTACTTCTTGTTAGAAGAGGGATTGCGAAAAGAGGCGAAAGAAGTATTTACACGTTTATTACAGCTAGATCCGACACAAACTCATATTGAAGAATTATTATATAATTTAGAGGATTTTTCATAAGTTGGAAGGAAACTGAATACTGCTTCTTGAATGTAAAAAGAAAAAAGAAGGACAGAGGAGGGATTAAGCGCTATGAATACCCCTGTTTCTGTGAATGAAAAGAAAGATTTTGTAAAATGGTTTTTAAATAATTACCAACTGAAACAGCGAGAATGTGTTTGGATTTTAAATTATTTAATGAGTCATGATCAATTAATGGATAAGGTGCATTTTGTAGAGCATGCGAAATATTGTCCGCGTGGGTTGGTAATGTCAGCGAATTGCGTGAAAGATTTACCGTTTCATTTTTATAAACAAAATGTAATGACGACTGATGCGGAAAAATCATTTCATGATATTCGCTTAAACAGAGATGAAGATATTTATATTCAGCTCAATTTTAAATCATCTTTTCAAAATGCGAATTATGTGGCAGTGCTAGAAGAAAATCCATATTTACCGAAGAATATCGATGTAAATGAAAAAGATCGTTTATTAGCAGAGCGATTTTTAGAAGAAAGCGTATATTCGTTTCGGAAAGAACGACTTTTGAAATTAATTGACGAAGCGCTTGATACTCATGATGAAGAAACATTCCGCAAGTTAACAGACGAGTTAAAATGCTTATAAACTTATCTGTGAAAAGTAATTATGAAAATTTTTAGACTATTGCAAAGAAAAACCATCTTTTATAGATGGTTTTTCTTTTTTTACCTTTATCTGTATGGTTTAATAGAAATAGAGTGAAACTTTCTTTATGATTAGGTCAACTACCCACCGCTTAAATGCTAACGCGTTTTGAAGTGAGGGCTTGTAAAAAGCTCTGGTTGCCTAGCCGTAGTCCTATGTGGACTACGTTCGTAGGCT
Organism: Bacillus rhizoplanae; assembly: GCF_917563915.1. Lineage (GTDB taxonomy): Bacteria > Bacillota > Bacilli > Bacillales > Bacillaceae_G > Bacillus_A > Bacillus_A rhizoplanae. The sequence goes on from NZ_CAKJTI010000003.1 coordinate 174,989, forward strand.
GCATACCCAAGAATGATTCCCTAGTTCTTGGCTCTATTGTGGCTCTGTAACAGTTCTGATTGGGAAGGAACGGTCAACCACAAGCCTTCTTTCATAAGAAGTTGCTAACACCTACAAACATTGGCGAAGGGAAACTACATCCTTATATGGATGGGCAAAACATGTGTGTATTTGCCAGGAATTACTTTAGGCTGTGCCTAACCGAATTTCATCCCCACCTTACCGCTGGGCTATTGCCCTTCACATGTTTGAAAATGGGGACTTCTTTCAGAAATAATTTAAATCAATTAAGCTCTTATGGGTAAGTAGTATGGGGGTGAGGTCATACTGTCCATTAGAGTGGGAGTAAGGGAAAAAGGGGGCTATTAAGTGTGAAATGGGCTGTAGCAGATGTATTGCAATACGAACAAGCTAGAGAGTATATTGATACGGGAATTATACCACTTCTTTCAATTTCGCTTGAAAAGGGGATGAAGGAAGCTGCTGTAGAAGGAGAATTTATTTCTGCTTTAACAAGAGAGTTAGAGAGGGAGTATAAAGGTAGAGTATTTTTATTACCCGCATTTACGTATGTAGAAGGGGCATATGTAAGTGAGAAGCATCGTTTACAAGAATGGACGAACTATTTGAAAGAACAAGGTTTGCAGCATATTGCGTTGATCACAAGTGATTTTTCTTGGAAAGAAATTGAACATGAATTGACAGAAAAACTATTTTGTTTACCAGCACTACCGCTAGAACAGCTTAGTGATCAAGCGAAAAGAGAAATAATTCAAGCGCAAATAAAAAATATTATGGAAAAATTAACTGAAAAGTGGGAAAATAAATAATAAATTGATAGTTTTAATAATTGTGATTAGTATGATATTGACCAATGTAGTAGGGTATTATATCATGATAGTGTCCTAGTTTTTATCTTTTATATTAGTTTTTCACGGGGGACAATTTCTGATAGAGGGGGGAAATTTTCGTGAGTGAGAAAGAACACAAGGTGTCAAGAAGACAGTTTTTAAACTACACTCTTACAGGTGTAGGGGGATTTATGGCAGCTGGTATTCTAATGCCAATGACGCGCTTTGCGCTTGATCCAGTTTTAAGGAAAGAAGCAGGGGGAGAGATGGTTGCAGTCGCACAGGTAAAGGATATTACGACTGAACCGAAGCGTTTCGACTTTAAAGTAAAACAAGTTGACGGCTGGTATAAATCAGAAGAACCAAAGTCAGCGTGGGTTCACAAAGATGAAAGCGGAGACATTGTAGCATTCTCTCCAGTTTGTAAACATTTAGGGTGCACGGTGAACTGGAATTCGGACAAGTCACATCCAAATGAATTCTATTGTCCGTGCCATGGAGGACGTTATACAAAAGATGGTATAAATGTAAAAGGAACACCGCCTCTTGCTCCGCTTGATGTGTTTCAATCACAGGTGAAAGATGGAACGCTTTATTTAGGTAAAGCGAAGCCAAGAGGAGGTGCGAAATAGATGTTAAATAAAATTTACGATTGGGTAGATGAACGGTTAGATATTACCCCTTTATGGCGCGATATTGCCGATCATGAAGTACCGGAACATGTAAATCCAGCGCATCACTTTTCAGCTTTCGTGTACTGTTTTGGAGGACTTACGTTTTTTGTTACAGTTATTCAAATTTTGTCAGGTATGTTTTTAACAATGTACTATGTACCAGATATTAAAAATGCGTGGGAATCTGTCTATTACTTACAAAATGAAGTGGCATATGGACAAATTGTTCGCGGTATGCATCACTGGGGTGCAAGTCTTGTTATCGTTATGATGTTTTTACATACACTTCGAGTTTTCTTCCAAGGTGCTTATAAAAAGCCTCGTGAATTAAACTGGATTGTTGGAGTACTTATTTTCTTTGTTATGCTAGGATTAGGTTTTACAGGATATTTATTACCATGGGATATGAAAGCATTATTTGCAACAAAAGTAGGGCTTCAAATCGCGGAGCAAACACCGCTTATTGGATCTTATTTAAAAACGTTGCTTGCCGGCCACTCCGAAATTGTCGGTGCCCAAACACTAACTCGCTTCTTTGCTATTCACGTATTCTTCTTGCCAGCCGCACTTCTCGGATTAATGGCAGTTCACTTCATCATGATTCGCAAACAAGGTATTTCCGGTCCGCTATAAGATGTTACTAGATTATAAGGGAAGAACATAATTAAAGGAGGGAGATTATGCATCGTGGCAAAGGGATGAAGTTTGTCGGAGATTCGCGAGTACCTGCTGTTAGAAAACCGAATATTCCGAAAGATTACTCCGAATATCCAGGGAAAACAGAAGCATTTTGGCCAAACTTTTTATTAAAAGAGTGGATGGTTGGTGCAGTCTTTTTAATTGGCTATCTTTGTTTGACAGTGGCGCATCCATCACCACTTGAAAGAATTGCAGATCCTACAGATACAGGGTATATCCCACTTCCAGACTGGTACTTCTTATTTCTGTATCAATTGTTAAAGTATTCTTATGCATCTGGTCCATATACTGTTATTGGAGCATTTATTATGCCAGGTATCGCATTTGGCGCGTTATTACTTGCTCCGTTTCTTGATCGAGGACCGGAACGCCGTCCATTTAAACGCCCGGCCGCAACAGGTTTTATGCTTTTAGCATTAGCATCCATCGTTTTCTTAACGTGGCAATCTGTTGCAACACATGACTGGGCAGCTGCGAAAAGACAAGGTGCGATTGTAAAAACGGTACAAGTTGATAAAAATGATGACGGTTATAAAATTATGCAAAAAAATACATGTTTAACATGTCACGGTGATAACTTACAAGGGGGAGCAGCTGCACCTGCACTGCAAAACTTGACATTAAAGCCGGAGGAAATTGCGAAAATCGCAAAAGAGGGAAAAGGTGCAATGCCAAAAGGTGTCTTTAAAGGCACAGATGAAGAGTTGAAGAAAGTAACAGAATTTATCGAGAAATATAATAAAAAGTAAACGAATGCTGACTGCAATTTTGCAGTCAGTTTTTCTAGTTTATCCCGCATTAACGGGCAGTAAGACCCCCACCTCAAGATTCAGAGAAAAGCGAAGAAGACACTGCCCGTAAAAGCCCGATTGGTTCAACTAACCATCAGTGGGGGATGAAGCCCCCCACTGATGGAAGTTTCACTTTATCCCGCTATTCACAGACTGTAAGATATACACCTATAGAAATTGCACTGTATATAGGTAAATTTGCTATAATATGACTGTATGTTAAGAAAGTTGAGGGATCAAAACGTGACATTTTTATATTTGATATTGAGAGAACGCACCTTTTTATGGCTTTTACTCATTGTAAACATTTTTGGAACGATATATGGATACATATGGTATCAATATCAGTTAATTGAAACGCCTTTTATATTTTTGCCATTTGTTCCAGATAGTCCAACAGCTAGTTTGTTTTTTGTATTTGTATTAATCGCTTTTCTTCAAAGGAAAAATTGGGGATTGATGGAGGCTCTGGCAATTGTAACTTTATTTAAATACGGTGTATGGGCTGTTGGAATGAACATATTGCTGCTTATTGTACAAGGAGATATTGGGTGGTCAGGATATATGCTGATTGTGTCTCATGGTGCAATGGCTATCCAAGGTTTACTGTATGCTCCATTTTACCGCATAAAGCGTTGGCATTTTGTAGTTGCAGCTATTTGGACGCTGCATAATGACATCATTGATTATGTATTTAGACAAATGCCGCGGTATGGTGTGCTAGATATGTACTATCAACCAATTGGTTATTTCACATTTTGGCTCAGTATAATAGCTTTAGGAATTACATACTACCTTTGCATGCGGGAGCGTCGTCTTCAGCTTTCACTGTAGTAAATGAATCTCTCTGTTCTATTCTTGTCCCACTCTACATATTTTGTATTAGAAGCTATAGGGGGGACAAGAATGAAAAGAGTATTAGCTGGAATCATAGCGTTTATGTTTATATTGTTTCCTGTTCGTATATATGCAGCTAATTGGAATGAGCTAAATGGATTATTAGATGACTCGTTGCAGTTTGTAAAACAAGAAGAATACGACAAAGCGACGCAAATATTAACACATTTTTCACAGCAGTTTTTAACGGTCAATCAAACAAAGAAAATAGAGCCTGAGCATATTCGCGTTATTTCGCTTGCTTATGAGAAAGCACTGAAATCTTTAGAAGGACAAGAAATAAGTAAACAAATAAAGATAGATAATGTGCTAGCACTTCGTCTCGTGTTAGATGCAGAAGTATCGAAATATCAGCCGCTTTGGATGGAGCGGGAAGAAAATGTAATGAGTGCATTTGGACAAATCGAAAACGCAATGCAAAAAGGAGAACATGATCGTTTTCAACAATCGTTAAATGTATTTTTGCATGAATTTGATATTATTTATCCAAGTTTAATGATTGCCTTGCCGGAAAAACAATTGCAACGTGTGAATTCTCATTTGTCGTATTTAGATGAATTTCGTTATATGATGATCCAAAATAAGAGTGGTCAAACACAAGTGGGAATTATAAAAGATGATTTAAATAAAATTTTTCGCCTGGCGAAAAGGGACGAGGTAGATTCTTCGCTTATATGGTTTATGACTGTAACAGGAGGTATTATCATTTTTACATTAACGTATGTTGGTTGGAGAAAATATAAAGGGGAAAAAGAAAAACAAAAAAGTGCAATGCATTCGAAGAATAGATAAAATTGTTTTTCAAACGAAGTGAAATATAGAACCTCTGTTGTAAGGTTTCTTTGTTGACAATGTTACGAGAAGAAAATAGAATGGTTATTACTATATGACATAACTTTATTGGAGGTTCATGATGGGTTTTTACTTAATTTACTTTGCTATCATCATGATCATACCGTTGTATGCACAGTCTCGAGTACGCAGCGCATATAGTAAATACTCACAAGTGTATTCAACTTCTGGTATGACAGGTGCGGAAGTGGCTCGTAGAATTTTAGATGAGAATGGTTTGTACAATGTAGCGGTAGAAGAAACACCAGGACATTTATCTGACCACTATGATCCAAGATCGAAAACAGTTCGTTTATCAACAGACAATTATTATGGACATTCTGTTGCTGGGACAGCGGTAGCTGCACACGAAGTTGGGCATGCGATTCAAGATGCAAAAGATTATAGCTTTATGCGTTTCCGTCATTCGCTTGTTCCTGTTGCAAATTTTGGTTCAAATATGTCGTGGATTTTCATTATGATCGGTATGTTTGCACGTATGTCAAATTTATTGTTATTAGGAATTATCCTAATGGCAGCAGGTGTGTTATTCCAACTTATTACATTGCCAGTTGAATTTGATGCATCAAAACGTGCAATGAAGCAAATTGAAGCGCTTAGCATTGTATCAACGGACGAATATGGCCAAGCTCGTAAAGTATTAAATGCAGCAGCTCTTACGTATGTCGCAGCAGCGGCAGTTGCAGTATTTGAACTGCTTCGTCTTTTATTAATTTATACAGGTATGCAGCGTAATGATGATTAAAGACTATCAGTTTTGATAGTCTTTTTTATTTTGTATTTTTGTTTTCATAATTATTGAAGTTCTTGTGATGGGTTTTATTAATAAATGTGTGTAATTTGAGAAGTTTGTGTAAGGATAATTGAAGAGTTAGCTGTTTCAATACAAATGAGACAAGCAGAGGTGCTAAACATGGAATTTCCAGAGTTATTAGTGAAGCAAGCGAAAGAGAGAATGGCCCCCTATCCTGTTGAAGGTTTTGTATATGGACAAGGACCACAAAATCCCAAGATGATGCTTGTAGGAGAAGCGCCGGGCGAAACAGAAATTCATAATGGGATACCTTTTAGCGGAAGAGCTGGTAATCAGCTCATGGATTTTCTAAAGCGGGTTGGTGTGACAAGAGAAGAAGTATACATTACTAGTGCAGTACGTAGTCGGCCATATAAATGGGGGGAGAAACGAGAGCGAAGCGGAGAAATAGTGAAACGTAAATATAATCGTACGCCGAATCAACAGGAAATACTTGCCCACGCTCCAATTTTGGATTATGAAATAGAGCATATTCATGCACCTATTATTGTTACACTAGGAAATATTGCGCTCAAACGTTTAGCTGGTTCAGACAAAAAAGTGTCAGAGATGCATGGTCAAGTGTTTACGCAACCTGTTCGGCGACTAGCAGATCCTAATCATGCAACTTATACTTGGACAGAGAAAGCCTATACAATTTTCCCGACATTTCATCCTGCTTCAATTTTTTATAATCGTAGTTTATTGGATTTGATCCATGAGGATTTAGAAAAGTTGAGAGAGCATATTTAGTTTAATATTTCGACATCTAAGTCGCTGCTATACAGAATACAACAGGACCTGCACTCGCTTTCTCTCTTTGTTTTAAAACCTCGTATGTGGTAGAAAAAAGCCCTGACCGCTTCTATGCACGGCCAGAGGCTCTCGTCCTCCCCTAAAAAGAAAGGGGTTTTTAAGTTATTTTTAAGAACATGTATAGTTAATTGTGTAACGGATTTTTATTCTCATCGAGCGTAAATCCTTCGCCAACAACATCATGCACATCACTTACAGCAACGAAAGCGTGTGGATCAACAGATGTAATAATACTTTTAAGTTTTACAATTTCATTTTTAGCAACAACGCAATATAAAACATTTCGTTCAATTTTTGTGTATGTACCAATTCCTTTTAAGAAAGTTGCTCCGCGATCCATTTCGGATAAAATTTTTGCGGCAATTTCATCATTTTTCTCAGATATAATTGTTGCTCCTTTTGCAGCGTACGCTCCCTCTTGCATAAAATCAATAACCTTTGCTCCGATAAACACGGCAACTAATGTATACATTCCTTGTTGGTATGATAAATATGTAAGGATTGATAAGATAATGACAACGGCATCAAACATGAACATAGTTTTCCCCATGCTCCAGCCGATATATTTATGAGCTAGCCGTGCAATAATATCGACTCCACCTGTTGTGCCGCCATACTTGAAAATAATTCCTAACCCAACACCAATAAATAAGCCAGCAAACAAAGCGGCTAACATCATATCATTTTGTAAGTTTAAATGTATATTAAATATATCATAACGCTGAAAAATCCAGAGAAATAACGAAACACTAAATGTCCCTATTAATGTATATAAAAATGTCGTACGACCGAGCATTTTCCAACCTATAAAAAAGATAGGTATATTTAAGATTAAGTTTGTATAAGACGGGTCTAGTGAAAAGAGGAAATAAAGAAGTAATGTAATTCCAGTAAAACCACCTTCTGCTAAATGATTTTCAATATTAATATTAACGATGCCAAATGAGAAAATAGCAGAACCAATCAGGATAAAAAGAATATTTTGTATTTTTAAGTTTAATTTCATGCAAATCCCCCTAGTATGTAGTCATCACCTTATCTTGTTCTTATTGATAGTATACGTAATTTATCGGAAAATTGGCAAGAAAACTCCACGCGTGTTATGCATTTATGAAAGGTAATACATGGGGAAACTCCCATTTGAAGATTTAAAGGGGAACGGGAGTTTTCATAGTGTATCCTCAAAAACGTGGCAAATAAGAGATAACATGCGATAATATTTGTCAAATCGTCATGAATTGGCTAACATGATAAAAGAAGGATTAGAGGTGAATAACATGGAACAAAAAACAATGAAAGATATGCAAAAGGAAGTAGATGCATATATTGGTCAATTTAAAGAAGGATATTTTAGTCCACTTGCTATGCTAGCTCGTTTAACAGAAGAGATGGGAGAGCTAGCGAGGGAAGTTAATCATTATTATGGTGAAAAGCCAAAGAAAAGCACAGAAAAAGAACGCACAATTGAAGAAGAGCTTGGCGATGTGTTATTTGTTATGATCTGTATGGCAAATAGCTTAAACATTGATTTAGAAACAGCTCATAATATAGTTATGGAAAAATTTAACACACGTGATAAAGATCGCTGGACACGTATTGAAGAGGGAGAGAAGATGGAATGAATGAGATTAAAGTAATTATTGCAGGGCCACGAGGACGTATGGGGCAAGAAGCAGTACTTCTTATGGAGAGAACACCACATTTCAATTTAGTTGCTGCTATTGATTACAAACACGGTGGCAAGAAAATTTCTGACATTGCTGGATTACCTAACATAGATGCTCCAATTTATGCGGATTTACATACTTGTTTAGATGAAGTGGAAGCAGATGTTTTGCTTGATTTAACAACACCAGAAATCGGAAAGAAACACGTAACACTTGCGGTAGAGCGAGGAATCCGTTCTGTTATCGGAACAACAGGTTTTACAGAAGAAGAGCTGCAAAAATTGATAGAAACAACAAAAGAGAAACAAGTTGGTACAATTATTGCGCCAAACTTTGCAGTTGGAGCTGTTTTAATGATGAAGTTCTCTCAAATGGCAGCGAAATATTTCCAAGATGTTGAAATCATTGAATTGCATCATGATCAAAAATTAGATGCTCCGTCTGGTACAGCTGTGAAAACAGTAGATTTAATTCGTCAAAATCGTGAACCGAAACAACAAGGGCATCCAAATGAAACAGAGCAACTAGAAGGTGCACGCGGGGCAAATGTTGATGGTATCCATATTCATAGCGTACGGTTACCAGGATTGATTGCACACCAGGAAGTACTATTTGGCGGGGATGGACAAATGTTAACGATTCGTCACGATTCCTTTAACCGTGCATCATTTATGTCAGGAGTAAAACTTTCTATTGAAACAGTGATGCAATTAGACCATCTCGTATATGGTTTAGAAAATATTATTGACTAAAGGGGAAAATAAAGATGAAGATTGCCTTAATTGCCCATGATAAAAAGAAAAATGATATGGTCTCGTTTGCGCATGCATACCAACCTATTTTAGAGAAACATATGTTATTTGCAACAGGAACAACAGGTCTTCGAATTATGGAGGCGACAGGTATGTCTGTGACAAGATATCAATCTGGTCCGCTTGGGGGCGATCAAGAAATTGGTGCAATGATTGCAAAAAACGACTTGGATATGGTGATCTTCTTCCGTGATCCATTGACATCGCAGCCACATGAACCGGATGTGAATGCGCTCCTTCGCTTATGTGATGTATATTCAATTCCACTTGCAACCAATATGGCAAGTGCGGAACTTTTAATGCATGCCTTAAAACGGGGCGATTTAGATTATCGAAAGCTACGAAAATGAGGGGAACGACATGAACGGATTACATATTTTAGCTTTTGGTGCCCATGCCGATGACGTTGAAATCGGCATGGCGGGTACGATTGCGAAATATACAAAACAAGGGTATGAAGTTGGAATTTGTGATTTAACAGAGGCGGATCTTTCTTCTAATGGAACGGTAGAACTGAGAAAACAGGAAGCGCTAGAAGCAGCTAGCAGGCTTGGTGTACAGAAGCGCATGAATCTAGCGATGCCAGACCGCGGCCTATATATGAAAGAAGAGTATATTCAAGAGATTGTGAAAATTATCCGTACATATAAACCGAAGCTTGTCTTCGTACCATTTTATGAAGATCGTCATCCAGATCATGCAAACTGTGCAAAACTTGTAGAAGAAGCCATCTTTTCAGCGGGAATTCGTAAATATATGCCGGAGCTTCCACCGCATCGCGTTCAATCACTCTATTTTTACATGATTAATGGCTTTCGTAAACCGGATTTTTGTATTGATATTAGTTTATATATTTCTGATAAGATTGCTGCGCTAGAAGCATATGAAAGTCAATTTACAAAAGGAGTAAACGGTGTAAAAACCCCATTGACAGAAGGGTATGTAGAAACGGTTGTAGCGCGTGAAAAAATGTTTGGAAAAGAAGTTGGCGTGACATATGCAGAAGGGTTTATGAGCAAAAGGCCACTTCTATTAGATGAAGATTTAATAGGAGGAGTAAAATGAAATTAAAAATAGGGATTACTTGTTATCCTTCTGTTGGCGGTTCTGGAGTGGTTGGAACGGAATTAGGAAAGTTGTTAGCAGAGCGAGGACATGAAATTCATTTTATTACATCAGGATTGCCATTTCGTTTAAATAAAGTATATCCAAATATTTATTTTCATGAAGTAACAGTTAATCAATACTCTGTTTTTCAATACCCGCCGTATGACTTGGCGTTAGCAAGTAAAATGGCAGAAGTAGCGCATAGAGAAAAGTTAGATGTATTGCATGTGCATTATGCAATTCCACATGCGATTTGCGCATATTTGGCAAAGCAAATGATTGGAGATAATATTAAAATTGTAACAACATTACATGGAACAGACATTACCATATTAGGATCGGATCCTTCTTTAAATAATTTAATTCGTTTTGGAATTGAACAATCAGATGTTGTGACAGCTGTATCCCATTCACTCATTGAAGAAACATATGAATTAGTAAACACGCAAAAAGAAATTGAAACGGTTTATAATTTTATTGATGAGCGTGTGTATTTTCAACGAGATATGTCACAGTTAAGAAAAGAATATGGTATACAAAAAGATGAAAAAGTATTAATTCATATTTCGAACTTTCGCAAAGTAAAGCGTGTTCAGGATGTGGTACAATCATTCGCGCTCATTGTAAAACAAGCAAAAGTAAAACTATTGCTTGTTGGTGATGGTCCTGAATTTTGTACGATTGTGCAGCTCGTGAAAAATTTAGGAATTGAAGATCGTGTCCTATTTTTAGGAAAACAAGATAATGTAGCTGAGCTTCTGGCAATGAGTGATGTAATGCTATTGTTATCGGAGAAAGAAAGTTTTGGGCTTGTACTGCTTGAAGCAATGGCGTGCGGTGTCCCTTGTATTGGTACGCGTATTGGCGGTATTCCTGAAGTCATTCAGCACGGAAAAACGGGATATACATGTGGAGTAGGAGATATAGAAGGCGTTGCGCAGCAAGCAATACAGCTTCTTCAAGATGATACATTACATGCTAAAATGGCCAAACGTTCAATGCAAGTGGCGTATGAACAATTTGGCTCAGAAAAGATTGTTTCACAGTATGAAGCAATTTATTATGACATATTAAGGGATGACAAATATGAAACGATTTAAACGAGCGGTTCCAATTATTAATACGTTAACACAAAATGGCTTTGAAGCGTATTTTGTAGGTGGGAGCGTGCGCGATTATATAATTGGAAGACCAATTGGTGATATCGATATTGCAACATCAGCTTTGCCCGAAGATGTAATGCGTCTATTCCCGCGTCACGTGCCTGTTGGAATTGAACACGGTACGGTCATTGTTGTACAAGAAGATGTTCCATATGAGGTAACGACATTTCGAACAGAGGGAGACTACGAAGATTTTCGTCGCCCGAGCAGTGTTCAATTTGTTCGTTCGTTAGACGAAGATTTGCAGCGTCGTGATTTTACAATGAATGCAATTGCTATGACGGAGACCGGAGAAATAGTTGATTTATTTGGCGGACAACAAGCCATTGCTAAAAAGGAAATTGCAACTGTAGGAAATGCAGCAGATCGTTTTCAAGAAGATGCTCTTCGTATGATGCGCGGTATTCGCTTTGTTAGTACACTTGGATTTACATTAGAAGCAGGAACAAAACAAGCCATTATAAAGTATGGACATTTACTTGAACATATAGCAATTGAGAGAATTACAGCCGAATTTGAAAAACTACTTGTCGGTACATATTGCGCAAAAGCACTTCAGCTGTTAGTAGAAACGAAATTATATGAGCATTTACCTTATTTACAAATGTGCGGAGACTTTATTTCAAAATCGGCAGAGTATGATTGGAGCTTTTTCAAAAATGACACTGAGGCGTGGGCGTTCTTTTTATATTGCATTAGAGAAGAACATCCATCTGTTTTTTTACGACAATGGAAATTCTCGAATAAAAAAATAAAAGATATTGTATCCGTTTTATTATATGTGAGAGTACGAGAAAAACAAGGATGGAATGTATTTTTATTATATAAAGCTGGGAAAGATATTGCTCTTATGGCAGAGCGTGTATACGAAGCTGTCATGAATACATATTCAAATTCGAATGTTAAGAGTGTAGAAAAGGTATATGAAGATTTACCAATTCATAATCGTCAGCAATTGCAAGTCAGCGGGAATGATTTATTATCATGGACAAATGAACAAGCAGGGCCGTGGGTTGCTAATGTATTACAAAAAATTGAAGAAGAAGTAGTATACGGACGACTAGAAAATGAGAAAGAGCGTATAAAGGAGTGGCTGCATAGATGCAATCTTCTATAAGAAAACAGTTATTGCAAATTTTTTCTGAAGCTGATGGCGAATTTCTATCGGGACAAACGATTAGCGAAAAGCTTGGATGCTCAAGAACAGCTGTATGGAAGCATATGGAAGATCTAAGGAGTGAAGGGTATGAATTAGAGGCCGTACGGCGCTTAGGATACCGCATTGCAAGTAAACCGGACAAAGTCACGGCAAATGAAATTCATCTTGGTTTGCAAACAGAGTTTTTAGGAAGAACGGTATTCTTTGAAGAATCGGTAACATCTACGCAGCAAATTGCAGCACGTCTTGCGTATGAGGGAGCAGCTGAAGGAACCATTGTTGTTGCTGAGGAGCAAACAGCAGGACGCGGACGATTGAGTAGAAAGTGGTATTCACCAAAGGGGACAGGAATTTGGATGAGCATTATTTTACGCCCAACAGTTCCGATTCATCAAGCACCACAATTAACATTGTTAGCTGCCGTTAGCGTAGCGCAGGCAATTGAAAAATGTACAAATCTTTCTGTTGGAATTAAATGGCCGAATGATATTTTAATTAACGGGAAGAAGGTAGTTGGGATTTTAACAGAAATGCAGGCAGATCCTGATAAAATTAATGCTGTTATTATTGGAATTGGCATTAATGTGAATCAAAAACAAGAACATTTTTCCGAAGAGATCCAGCACATTGCGACATCTTTAGCAATCAAAGCCGAAAAACCGGTTGTACGAGCTGAACTTATGCAGCAAATCTTCTTGCAGATGGAAAAGTTATATAAAGAATATTTAGATCGTGGTTTTTCAGTTATTAAGCTTCTGTGGGAAAGTTACGCTGTGAGTATTGGAAAAGAAATTATAGCTCGTACGATGACAAATACGATTACAGGCATTGCAAAAGGAATTACTGCTGACGGGGTCCTTATACTGGAAGATCATGACGGAGTCGTACATCATATTCATTCAGCTGATATTGAAGTAAAGTAAAACGTTTAGCAGCTATTTTGCACTTCTTTTCTTTGCTGCTTATGAAAAACGAAGTCTCATTGCTCATTAGATTAGCATCAATATATAGCCCTTTGCTTAAAAAGAAGCGAAGGGCTATTGTATGTGAAAAATGAGTTTCTTTTTTTGAAAAGTATAGCAATTATGTTTTGCTATTTGTTATAATAAGATCGAATATGGGCAGTATCAATGGGAACTGCACCGCTGTTTAGGAAAAGCGAAATAAAAATGTGGATTCTGCCTTGATCCAAAATAGGACTAGGACAGAGGGATGAATGTTGCCGAATGATACTACCCTTCTGCCTTTTTATGGTTAGAAGGGTTTTTTATATGTTTTTTCATCCGGCCATCTCCTCTCTCCAGGTAAAGGAGGAGAAGTTTTTGAAAACTGTAACGGATTTTTTGAAAATGAAAGAACAGAGTGAGCCGATTGCGATGGTAACTGCATATGACTATCCATCAGCAAAGTTTGTTGAAGAAGCAGAAGTTGACATGATTTTAGTTGGTGACTCGCTTGGCATGGTTGTGCTCGGCTATGACTCAACAATTCCAGTAACAGTTGATGATATGATTCATCATACGAAAGCAGTGCGCCGCGGCGCGAAAAATACATTTGTTGTAACAGATATGCCATTTATGTCTTATCACGTTTCATTGCAAGAAACAATGCATAATGCACGCCGTATTGTGCAAGAAAGCGGTGCGCATGCAGTAAAAGTTGAAGGAGCAGATGAAGTTGTATCAATCATTCGTTTCCTTACGAATGCAGGCATTCCGGTTGTAGCACATCTTGGATTAACACCGCAATCTGTCGGTGTGCTAGGTGGCTATAAAGTGCAAGGAAAAGATGCAGAAAGTGCGAAGAAGTTGTTAGAAGACGCTAAAAAATGCGAAGAGGCAGGAGCAATTGCGCTTGTATTAGAGTGTGTACCGATGCAATTAGCGGAACTTGTAACAAAACAATTGTCAATTCCAACCATCGGTATTGGCGCTGGTAATGAAACGGATGGTCAAGTTCTCGTATATCACGATCTTATTACGTATGGTGTACAACGCGTTCCGAAATTTGTGAAGCAATACACGTCTGTGCAAGAAGAGATAGTAAGAGGTATTGAACAATATGTTCATGAAGTAAAGGTAAGACAATTTCCAGAGAAAGAACATTCGTTTACGATGAAAGAAGAAGAATGCTTAGCGTTATACGGAGGAAAACAATAATGCGTATTATTACGACAGTGCAAGAGATGCAGCAAATCGCGGGAGAGCTTCGTGCAAGTGGAAAAAAAGTTGGATTCGTTCCAACGATGGGCTATTTGCATGAAGGACATTTAACATTACTGAGACAAGCGAAAAAAGAAAATGATATTGTTATGTTAAGTATATTTGTAAATCCGTTGCAATTTGGTCCGAATGAAGATTTAGATCGTTATCCGCGTGATATTGAGCGTGATGAGCGCTTAGCGCGTGAAGTAGAAGTGGATTATTTATTTTATCCAAGTGTCGAAGAAATGTATCCAGCGCAGCGAACAACGAATATTGAAGTTGTGAAGCGTACGGATGTTTTATGTGGAAAGCAGCGACCAGGTCATTTTGCTGGAGTTGTAACTGTATTGATGAAGCTTTTCAATATTACAATGCCAAATCGTGCGTATTTTGGTATGAAAGATGCACAGCAAGTAGCAGTTATTGAGGGATTTGTGGATGATTATAATATTCCCGTTACAATTGTGCCAGTTGAGATTGTACGCGAAGAAGATGGCTTAGCACGTAGTTCTCGCAACATTTATTTATCAGAGAGAGAACGCCAAGAAGCACCGCATTTATATAAAAGCTTATGCACGGCGAAAGAACGAGCTGCTAAAGGGGAGCGTAATCCAAAAAATATTACGAACTTCATTAAAGAATATATTGAAACGAACACACATGGTGTTGTCGATTATGCTGATCTATATGCGTATCCGAATTTAACTGAGGTTGAGAAAGTAAGCGGGCGTATGATTATTGCAATAGCTGTAAAGTTTGAAAATGCACGATTAATTGATAATATTACATTTACGGTTGAATAAGGAGGAGCAACTATGTTTCGCACAATGATGAGAGCGAAGTTACACCGAGGTACGGTAACGGAAGCAAATTTAAATTATGTAGGAAGTATTACAATTGATGAGGATTTAATGGATGCAGTTGGTATTGTTGAAAATGAGAAAGTGCAAATTGTAAACAATAATAACGGTGCTCGTTTAGAAACATATGTTATAAAAGGAGAACGCGGCACAGGGGTAATCTGTTTAAACGGCGCAGCTGCTCGACTCGTTCAGCCAGGCGATAAAGTTATTATCATTTGCTACGGGCTAGTTTCAGAAGAAAAAGTACTAACACATGTTCCGAAAATTGCTGTTTTAGATGACAATAATCAAATTGTGGAAATGCTTGGAGCGGAAAAAGCAGGCACAATTTTATAATGTATAAGAAAAGCTATCTCTGCGAAAGGGATAGCTTTTCTTGTACGAAAGCAAAATCATTTCATTTTTCGTATCTTTCCATTAAGATGAGTGAAAACGTGGTATAGTAACACTATAGAAATTTTTGTTGTTTGAAAGGTAAGAAATTGAGGTGTCATAGATGAGTAAGCGTTATGTCGTAGTCGATTTAGAAACGACAGGGAATGCCTGGAAAGATGGGAAAGATAAAATTACTCAAATTGCAGCAGTTGTTGTAGAGGATGGAGAAATTCTTGAAATTTTCTCTTCTTTTATAAATCCTGAACGGGACATTCCACCATTTATTACAGAATTGACGGGAATTGATGAAACACTTGTGAGACAAGCCCCGTTGTTCCGAGATGTAGCGCCGATGATTATTGAACTATTACAAGGTGCGTACTTCGTTGCGCATAACGTTCATTTTGATTGGAATTTTTTGAAAGAAGAATTACGGCAAGCTGGATTCTCAGAAGTAACATGTCCGAAAATTGATACAGTTGAACTGGCACATATTTTATTGCCGACAGCTGATAGTTATAAATTGCGTGATTTAGCAAAAAGATATGGCTTTGACCATGATCAGCCTCATCGTGCTGATAGTGATGCGATGGTGACAGCAGAGATATTTTTACAATTACTTTCTAAAATGGAAAGTTTACCACTCGTTACATTGCAATCGTTATATGAATTAAGCGATATGTTCCAAAGTAACATTGGTGACATTATGTCTTCATGTATTTTGAATAAAATGATACATGGAACAGATGACGAGAAAAAATATGATATACACCGAAATATTGCTCTTTGCAAACGCAATTATACATTGCAAGTAGGTGAGGAGAATATTGCTGATTTTTCTTCTTTTTTAACAGAAGCGATGCAGCGCTTAGCTGAAGTAATGCCGTCTTTTGAAAAAAGAGAAGGACAGCAGCTGATGATAAATGAAGTTTACGAAGCGCTTAGAGACTCTAGGTTTTCGTTAATTGAAGCGGGAACAGGTACAGGGAAAACACTAGCGTATTTACTGCCTAGTATTTTTTATGCGAAAGAAAAAGAACAGCCGGTAGTCATTAGTACACAAACTGTGCAGTTGCAACAACAAATTTTAGCAAAAGAAATTCCATTGTTGAAAAAAATACTTCCGTTCCCGTTTGAAGTAGCGATGTTAAAAGGAAGGAAGCATTATTTGTGTTTACATAAATTTGAGCATGCACTGGGCGAAGTGGACAATCATTACGATGATGCATTAACGAAAGCGAAAATTTTAGTATGGCTTCTTGATACAGAATCAGGAGATCGAGATGAGCTAAATATTCCAGCTGGAGGAAAGTTATTATGGGAGCGTATTTGTAGTGATGCTCATAGTCCAAATAGCATGAAAAGTGCGTGGTTTAGCCGCTGTTTTTATCAGCGTGCAAAAAATAAAGCATTATTTGCTGATGTTGTAATCACAAATCATACCTTATTGTTCCAAGATTTCGTAAGTGAAGAATCATTACTTGCATCATGTGAACATATTATTTTTGATGAAGCTCATCATCTGGAAGAAACGGCAAGTAGAGCGTTAGGAGAGCAATTTTCTTGTATGTATTTTCAACTTATTTTATCGCGTTTTGGTACGTTAGAAACATCTGATGTGTTAGCTAAAGTGTACGATATGATGAAGCAGTCGCAAATTGCTGTTCGTTCTACGTTTCAAATGATTAGTCGTACGTTGAAAGAAATTAAGTTTGACGCAGATGAGCTGTTCCAAATGCTGCGTACATTTATATTTCAAAAAACAAAGCAAGAACACGCACCTGGAAATATGCCGCTTATGTACCGTTATGATGTAAAGAAAGAAAGAGGAAAGCTTTGGCGCAGTATTGTTGAATTAACGGACCGTTTTGTGCATCAGCTAGGCATATTGCTGACGTTATTAGAAAAACAAGGCGAGATGTTACAAAAGCAAAATGAATGGGAAATGAATATGATTACGGGAGAGTTTGTACATCTAATAGAGGTACTTTCTAAGATGACCCATTCTTTACGGAAACTTATTTTAGAAGATACGGGTCATGTGACATGGATGGAAGCTGAAACGAAAGGAACAATTCATTCGACTATCCTATATGCACAGCCAGTTGATATAAGCGATTTATTTGCAGATCAATTTTTAACACGTAAACGAAGCGTTATTTTTACTTCAGCCACTTTAACTGTAAATGATACATTTGATTATATAGAAGAAGAGCTTGGATTAGTGGATTTTACACCAAATACATTAACGATTCCATCACCATTTCATTATGCAGATCAAGTAAAATTAATGGTTTCAACAGATGTTCCGCATATAAAACATGTAAGTGAAGAAGAGTATGTAAGAGCAGTGTCTGAACATATTATGAAGATTGCTAAAGCTACAAATGGTCGAATGCTTGTTTTATTTACATCATATGAAATGTTAAAACAGACATTTGAAGTATTGAAAAAGGAAGAGGCGCTGGAAGAATTTCTTTTGTTAACACAAAGTGTCCATAATCGTAGCCGTACCCGAATGATTCGAAAGTTTCAGGAGTTTGAAAAATCCATTTTATTAGGGACAAGCAGTTTTTGGGAAGGAATTGACATACCAGGAGAAGCGTTAAGCTGTCTTGTAATTGTTCGTCTCCCGTTTACATCACCGCATCAGCCAATGATGCAAGCGAAAAGTGAACGGCTAAAAGAAAAAGGAGAAGATTCATTTACAAAGATTGCTTTGCCACAAGCAATTCTTCGTTTTAAACAAGGTTTTGGACGTCTTATTCGTACAACGACGGATACAGGAACAGTATTTGTGTTAGATCGTCGTCTCACCTCATCGTTTTACGGGAAACGATTTGTTCAATCTATTCCGAGTATTCCATTGTACGAAGGACCGTTAGATGATTTAATAGAAAAAATGGAATAATAAGGTGAAGCTCCTATGAGTGAAGGGGTTCTCCATCCCTCACTCATGGATTAGCAGTTATCTTTCATCTATTTTCTTTGATTTCTCGGAATGTTGAGGCGGGGTCCTACAGCTTGCCAATAGCATGATAAAAATTAACGCCTAAAGCAAATTTGCTTCAGGCGTTACCTGTGGGTAGGAGGAAATTTTATTTTTTCTTACATTAAGTATAGAAATACGATGGTTTTCGACTTCAAACCTTTTTTTGAAGAACATGTCCTGCTATAATAGATGGGTGATGAAGCAGGGTTTATAAAGAATGTACTCTTATTGTAACCGCAATGCGTTCTTCTATAATTAGAAATTTTGTGTAACGGAGGAGTTTTTATGGAGAAAAAAATTGAAGTACTATCAACGACGCGTCTTGGATACACGTCTGATTTATACAAGATTGTTGATAGTTTAAATCGAACATTAAAAGAAAAAGATCTGATGTTCGGATTAGCATTAGATGAAAAAGAAAAAGAGACAGCAATATTTACGATTTACAGAACGTAGTGATACAATGAAAAAGTGGATTTTGACAATTTTTATTGTAATCGTTGCTGTCGTTTTATATGGGGTACACATTTATAATACAACGATGGAGAAAAAAGTTCCGAAAGAATCGAAAACAGTTGAGATTGCAAAAGAAAAAGCAAAACTTACAGAAGTAACAAAAGTCGATTATTATAACGGTCAAGCTCCATATGAAGTTGTACAAGGTGTGAATGAAAAAGGAGAACAATATATCGTTTGGGTGCCTGAGAAAAAAGGAGATATTCTAGTGCGAAAAGCAAGCGAAGGTATTTCTGAAAAAGAGGCGTTGCAAATTGTTGCTAAAGAGCGAAAGCCAAAGCAATTTGTGAAAGCAAAATTAGGCGCTGAAAACAATGTTCCATTATGGGAAGTTACATATATTGATGATGAAAATCGTTACACTTACTATTATCTTGCATTCGAAGATGGTAAGTTTTTAAAACGATATAGCATTGAAAAATAAGTGCAGGGGGAACTCGGGATGAAATTAGCAAAGAGAGTAGCTGCTCTAACACCGTCTACAACGTTAGAAATTACAGCAAAAGCACAAGCATTAAAAGCAGAGGGACATGATGTAATTGCATTAGGAGCAGGAGAGCCTGACTTTAATACGCCAGAGCATATTATGGATGCTGCTCATAAAGCGATGTTAGAAGGTCATACGAAATATACACCAACAGGTGGATTAGCTACGCTGAAACAAGAAATTATCAAAAAGTTTGAGCGTGACCAAGGTATATCTTATGAACCATCTCAAATTATTGTGTGTAACGGTGCAAAGCATGCTTTATATACGCTGTTTCAAGTATTACTTGATGAAGGTGATGAAGTTATTATTCCAACTCCGTATTGGGTAAGTTATCCAGAGCAAGTAAAGCTTGCAGGTGGTGAACCAGTATATGTAGATGGATTAGAAGAAAATAATTACAAAATCACACCGGAGCAATTGCGTGAAGTGATTACAGAGAGAACGAAAGCCGTAATTATTAACTCACCTAGCAACCCAACAGGGATGATTTATAGCAAAGAAGAGTTGCAGCAGCTTGGGCAAGTATGCTTAGAGCATAACATTTTAATTGTTTCTGATGAAATTTATGAGAAATTAATTTATGGCGATGCAGAGTATACATCAATTGCTGAGATTTCTAATGAATTAAAAGAACAGACTCTTATTATTAACGGTGTATCAAAATCGCACTCAATGACAGGATGGCGCATTGGTTATGCAGCAGGTAATAAAGAACTTATTAAAGCGATGACGAATTTAGCGAGCCACAGTACATCAAACCCTACTTCAATTGCGCAGTACGGAGCGATTGCTGCTTATGCTGGAGACCAACAACCTGTAGAAATGATGCGCAGCGCATTTGAAGAGCGCTTAAATATCGTTTATGAGAAACTAATTCAAATTCCTGGGTTCTCTTGCATTAAACCGCAAGGAGCATTCTATTTGTTCCCGAATGTGAAAGAAGCAGTAGCATTAGCTGGTTATGAATCAGTTGATGAATGGGCAAAAGCATTATTAGAGGAAGAGAAAGTTGCCCTCATTCCAGGAACAGGATTCGGAGCACCAAATAACGTTCGTTTATCATACGCAACTTCACTTGAACAATTAGAGAAAGCGTTAGAACGTATTAATACATTTATGAAAAACAAAATGAAAGGCTAAGCGTAGCTCTTTCATTTCTATCTTTGCTAATTATTTTAGACAGTTCAAATGATGCCTCCCTTTCGTATAGGGAGGTTTTTTTGACGAATTGTGTCAAAAAGAAATGTGAAGAGGTGTGTTATACTAGAAAGTGAGGTGTTTGATTATGAAGAAAAAAATCATGTTAGAGTGGTTTGAACAAGGCAGCATTGCGATTCCAAAATTATTAATGATGCACTATAAAAAACTCGGTTTAAATGAAGTAGAGTTCATGGTACTGTTGCATGTCCATACATTTTTAGAGTCGGGAAACTCTTTCCCAACACCAGGAGAAATTGCAGAGCGGATGACCATTACGCAAACAAAGTGTATGGAAATTATTCAAGCGTTAATTCAAAAAGGTTTTTTAGCGCTAGAAGGAGGACGTAAATCCGCAGCAATGATTTGCGAAAGCTACTCGTTACAGCCTCTTTGGGAAAAGATATTACACTTTTTAATGAGTGAAAATATTGAAGAGGAAGAGCGAGAACAAAAACAATTACAAATAAATTTATATACGGTGTTTGAGCATGAATTTGGCAGACCATTATCTCCATTTGAGTGCGAGACGTTAGCAATGTGGCAAGATCAGGATCATCACGATCCACTTTTAATTCAAACTGCTCTTCGCGAAGCTGTTATGAGTGGAAAATTGAACTTTCGTTATATCGATCGCATATTGTTTGAATGGAAGAAGAACGGAATTAAAACGGTTGATCAAGCACAGAACCAAGGACGGAAATTTAGAGAAAATCAGCAACGAAATCAGCAAGTATCACGCCAAGAAACGAAGTATACAGGAAAAGTGCCGTTTTATAATTGGCTAGAGCAATAATGGTAGGAGGAAAAAATGCTAAATAAAACACAAATTAGACATTGCCTTGATGTAATGGGAGAAATGTACCCAGAAGCGCATTGTGAACTTAATCATGACAACGCATTTGAACTTGTTATTGCGGTAGCGCTATCTGCGCAGTGTACAGATGTTCTTGTAAATAAAGTAACAAAAAATCTATTTCAAAAATATAAAACACCAGAAGATTATTTAAGCGTGTCTTTAGAAGAATTGCAGCAGGATATTCGTTCTATTGGTTTGTATCGGAATAAGGCGAAAAATATTCAAAAGCTATGCCGTATGCTTATTGATGAATACGGTGGAGAAGTGCCGCAAGATAGAGATGAGTTAACGAAGTTACCAGGTGTAGGACGAAAAACAGCAAACGTTGTTGTCTCCGTTGCATTTGGTATTCCAGCCATTGCTGTTGATACGCATGTAGAGCGCGTTAGTAAACGACTTGCCTTTTGCAAATGGAAAGATTCTGTATTAGAAGTAGAAAAGACATTAATGAAGAAAGTATCGATGGAAGAGTGGGGCGTAACACATCATCGTATGATCTTTTTTGGGCGCTATCACTGCAAGGCGCAGCGTCCTCAGTGCGAAGAATGCAGGTTGTTAGAGCTATGTCGTGAAGGTAAGAAACGCATGAGAGAGAAGGAGAAGAAATGAAGCAAGTACTTGAAATACCAAATGATTTTCGGTGTAGTCCTTTCTTTGAAGAAGAGACTGTCATTGAATACAATGCAGAAAAATCATTTGGAGAGCTTTTAAAAGAGACGTGCTTTCTCTTTGATATCGAGCAGCGATATAAGCCATGGAATGAGATAGAAATGAGTATTTCTACTGTATTAAGCTTATGGAAAGAACAAAAAGAAGAGATTTCTATATTATTTCGAAACCGAAGCCGAAAAGAAGCAAAAGATCCGATGGTACGATATGCAGGACATCTTTTATCTATTTTACACTGGATGAATGGAATACATGTTGTCAGTTTACAGGATATAAATGAACAAATAGAAAGATTAGAAAAAAAACCAGTTAACTTTATGGAACGTTTTTTATTTATTATGAAACAGCCAGATCATTATCATTCTTTTATTCAGCTGACACAGTTATATGAAGAATTGGAAAAGTTATATGTAAGAGTACTCATTATGCAAAAGAAGCCATCTTCTCGGTAGAGAAGATGGCTTCTTTTTTATTAGTGTGTAGCTTGTTATCGTTATTATTGAGTCGGTTTATTTGGATTTCCACCTTCTGCTGGTGGATTCGGATGATTTCCATCACCCGGTGGCGGTGTTGTATTTCCGCCACCCGGTGTTGTATTTCCGCCACCTGGTGTTGTATTTCCGCCACCCGGTGCGGTATTTCCACCACCAGGTGTTGTATTTCCGCCACCCGGTGGTGTATTTCCTTCACCTGCTGGTGGATTTCCGTTGTTTTGATTTTGTTTATCTTGTTCAGCTTTCTTAGCGGCATCTTCTTCAGCCTTTTTCTTAGCAGCATCATCTTCAGCTTTTTTCTTAGCATCATCACCAGGTACTACTACCGTCGCTGTTACCGGAGCACTAGAACTATTACCTTTTGTCGCAACGAGAGAAATGGTATAGGTAGCACCAGGTTGTACGCCGCTAATTGTTGCGCTTGTACCACTTATTTGTGGACTTCCGCTGGAACCATCACTGCCTTTGTAGCTTACAGAGTAGGATACATCATCAGATGAACCAGCCCATTTTAGCTGAATGCTATTAGAAGATTGATCATATGCAGCTTGTAAGCCACTTGGAGCATCTACTTGCACCTTTTTAATAACATCCTTTTTAGCACCTTTAACATAAAGCTCATCATTTATGCGTTCTACACTACTTGGCATTTCAAAACGAGAGTTATCAGTTCCAAATTCACTCATCATCGCTTTAAACATACGTTGTGCGATAGCTGATGAATTTTTATCAATATATCCTTCGCTCTTTTTACTATATCCGGTCCATACAGCCATTGTATATTGTGGTGTATAGCCTGCAAACCAACTATCAGGACTTCCAGAAGCAGGGAAATCATAATCGCTTAGTTCTTTTGCAGTATAGTTTGTTGTCCCTGTTTTACCAGCAACGTCTAACGATGGAATATTTGCTACTTTACCAGTACCAGAATCCACAACACTACGAAGCATATCTGTAGTCATATATGCTGTGTAATCTTTCATTACTCGTTTTCCTTTTGGTGTAAAGTTCACTTCTTTGCCATCAGGATACACAACTTTTGTTACGAAGTGTGGTTTATGATATACACCACCACTTCCGAATGATGCATACGCACCAGCAATGTCAAGAGGAGATGAAGTGTTACTTCCGATTGCTGTTGATTCATATACACCATTTTCTCCAAATTTCATACCAAGTCCTTCAGCAAAAGTTTGTGCTTTATCTAAACCGACTTCTTTAGCAGTTTTCACAGCAGGCACGTTACGGGACTGTGCTAATGCATCACGCATTGACATTGGACCTTTGTGGCTGTTATCAAAATTTCGAACCTCTTGACCTGAGGAATATTTATACGGCGAATCGTCAATTTGATGATACGTTGACCATTGCTTATATTCAATAGCAGGACCATAATCGAAAATTGGTTTCATTGTAGAACCTACTTGGCGTTCTGAATCAATAGCCATGTTATGTCCTTTAAATGTTGCTTTATTTTCACCGCGTCCGCTACCGATTGCACGAACTTCGCCTGAGTTCGTATCCATGAATACGAATGCACCCTGGAATTTTTCATCCGGGTAGTTAATAATGTCTTCTGTGTTCATCATTTTATCTGCATAGTCCTGTGCTTTTGGATCTAATGTTGTATAAATAGAAAGACCATCAGAACCAATGTTGACATCTTTAATTTGTGATTCGATTTCTTTTACAGCGGCATCTAAGAATCCTTGATAAGGCATTTGTGTGACTTCTTGAGATGGCTTAAGACCTTCCGTTACTGGAATTTTTTTCGCATCTTCCATTTCTTTCTTCGTAATATAGCCATGTCTGTTCATTAAATATAATACTGTATCGCGTCGTTCTGTTGCAGCCTTCACATTTTCTGGTTTTGTAGGATCATAAATATTAGGACCCTGTGGTAATCCTGCAAGCATCGCTGCCTCATTTAATGTTAAATCTTTTAAATCTTTTCCATAATAATTCTGTGCAGCTGTTGCAATACCGTAAGAACGGTTACCTAAGTTAATTTTGTTTAAGTACATTTCTAGAATTTCATGTTTTGAATATTGCTGCTCTAACTTGTAAGCTAAATACCATTCTTGTACTTTACGTTTTGTTGTTTTTTCCATCGTTAGGAAATAGTTTTTAACAACTTGCTGTGTAATTGTACTACCACCTTGAGAACCGAAGTCTCCGGTTATATTTAAGAAAATTGCTTTTGCAGTACGCCTAAAATCAATTCCATGATGCTCATAAAAGCGTGCATCTTCTGTAGCTAGGAAGGCATCTTCTACTACTTTTGGAATTTGATCATATGTGACCTTCGTTCGCTTTTCAGCACCATATTCATATATGAAATTGCCGTCTTTATCATAAAATTTTGTTGATAATGGAACCTCAAGTTTTGCTTTATCTAATTTTGGAGCATCCTTTATCATAATAAAGAAAGCAGAAACCCCAGCTACTAGTGTCACAATGCCGACTAATAAGCAAGTGATTAGAAATTTACGTAGAAAAGAACCTTTTTTCTTTGGTTTCGCTTTTTTAGGATGTTCTTGTTTCTGTTTTTTCGCTTGTTTTCGTTCTTCACGAGAACGATAATTTTCTGACATTATACTTTCTCCTACCTTTCATTTCCTCCCCAAAAGTCGAAAAATGAGCCTTATTGTTGACTCTATCACGAAAAATAAAGTGTGTCTAGTGTATGAATATAATCAATGCGGGGGTGATAACCGCACGGTAATAAGTATCCATGCTCTTCCACTTCTTGTTTTGTAATCGATTTACGTCCACCAGTTTCTTGTCGATTCCAAAATGTAATGATATGTTTTGCTTCTAGTAAATAAAATTCATCGTAAAGCGTAAATTTAATAATAACAAATGCAATACCACTATGAGCTAATACTTGCTTCATATGTTTAATTTGGTGAAGGTGGAAGTTTTGTAGTGGAAAGCTTGTTTTATTTTTAGTTTCTTTCGCTTCAAAGTCAATGTATTTACCTTTGTATACACCGTTGTAATCGGTTGTAGAAGGTTGCTTAAAGTACGCTTCTTTAATCACAGCAGCACTTCGCTTCGGATAATCGACTTTTACAATTTGAAGAGGGGTGGGCTTTTTATGGACGCAAGCAATATTGTGCGTTAAATAGTACTGATTTGTTTCGTTTAGTTCCTCTTCAAGTGACATACCTCTATTACTATAAGTATGTTTTCTTGTAGGCACAGTATGAGTTTGCTGCGTTTCATTATACTTTTTTCCGTTTGGGTAACGAATGGTCATGGTTTGTCCACTCCAACTTGCATAGAATCACTTACAATGGTGATTATATCAAAAAAAATGAAAAATAGGCGATTTTTTTGAATACAGAGAAGAGGTGAAAACATTATGTTTGCACAAAGCGAATATGAAAAAATAAGACAAAAAAGGAAGATTGCTTCCTATACAAAGGAAGAGCAAGAGCTCGTGCATCGTATTGTACAACAAACTCTCCTTGCTAATGTTGATAATATTTCGCGCACGCATGCTTATAAAGAATACTATGAATGCAATAAAGAAATTCGTTGGTCATTTTTAGCCAGTATGGTATCTCGAAATGCAGGCTGGAATATGACAGATTTAGAAGGAAAATATTATCCAAAAGTTTTATCCAAGGAGATACGTAAACAATTATTTCTTACATATGAACGTGCAAATTGGCTTATTTTTTTAGATGCATATCCTCAGCTGTTATTGTATGAATATAGTAAACAAATGGAAAAGCCTCTGTTTCATTTGTTGCAAATATTTTCTGTTTCCATATTTATGGAAGTGGAATGGGATTATTTTTGGAATCAAAAAAAAGAGGATCGACTGATGACGGCTCTTATTATTAATGAACAACATATCATCCAAAAGCCGGTAATTGAGCATCCTTTTTATCAAAAGCATGTATTCCAAACATTATTATTCAAATTTCAGGAATTGTTTCATTTTAGTGCAGTGATATTTCCAACAGTAAATGGGAAATTATATGGTTTCTCCGTACGTCAGTTCGAAACACTAATAAAGAGAATTGAGCTAGGGAAACGATTAGCATGGTTATTATTTCATCCAACTTATAAGGATTCTTTTTATACATTTTCCTCTCAAACAGTTCATACGGGGGCGAGGTTAGATTATGAACAATACTTCCTTACTTTTAAGGAGCAAGATACTCCTCAGCTTCGCGATGTATTTTCTGTCATTTCACATCATCGTGATGCTGAGAAAGATTGGTTTCATTCAGGAATGGATATAGAGGAATTGTTTTTGTTTGAAGAACCGAAAATAGACATTGATATTACAGAATGGTTTTTACACAAGCAGAAGCAATTACACTTGTTTGCTTCACTCAATGATCTTTTTTAACAGAATTCATTATTCATGATATAATAAAAAAATCCCGCTTCATGAAAAGCGGGAAGAAATTTAAACAAGCTGTAAGAGCCCGATTGATTCAACTAACTTTTCATGGAAGAAAACCGTTTCCGTGAAAAGAAGTTTCACTTTATCCCGCTCAAACGGTTGGTAAGAAGTAAGAGCGGGAAGGAAATCAAACCAACCGTAAGAGCCCGATTGGTTCAACTAACTTTTCACGGAAGAAAATCGTTTCCATGAAAAGAAGTTTCACTTTATGTAGCAGGGAAATTTGGTCCATCTAATTTTGGATTTCCTGTTTCTGGTTTATTTTGTTTGTTTTGAGTTTGGTTTTTCTTGTTTTCATTTTTGTTTTTAGCCATTGTCAACACCTCCCTTTCGTATTGTTGCCACTTTCATAAACTTCATACAAAAAATCACTTTCTTTGCCGAATTAAAACTAGTTTTGTCAAGCATGCAGGAGCAAAAAAAGAGCTGTCGAATTAATGACAAAAGGAAAGCAAAGAGGGAGGCATGTTGAAGATGAAAATGGTTCAGAAAGAGGATGTAATGAAAAAAATGGATCAGATGTTAAATACTCTTGATTTGCTTGAAATGAACGTGTCACTTAGAGTTAATCATGCGCTTAAGGATAAAAGGGAATTTGTAGTTAATAAAGTAGAGATAATGGAAATGCATATAAAGCATATGGAAGCAAAATTATTGCAGCATGAAGAGAAAGGTAATTGGGTACAAACGTTTCAAGTAGTGGCAGTTAGTATATAAGTAGGTGGAAATAGTGGAATATGTAACATTGATTGAAATGACAAAGAAATTAATTGGATATAACGATGAAACAATTATAAAAAAAAGAGAAAGTGAAGAACTTGAGTTTGACTTCTATCATGATATAAAGCCATTCGTGTCTTTAGTAGATAAAGGATTAGAAGAATGGAAACAACTTGCGCTTGAGTGGTTGTATCGAGCAAAGCCTAAATATATACATGTACAGCAAATTGAACAAGTATGTACAAATTTACAAAGCAATTCTTTACAGTGTTTTGCACAGAAAATGAATGGGAAGCGTTTTTATGAAACACACCAGGCAATTCATTATACATTACAAAATATTTTAGAACAATGTAAGTGATAAGAGGGGAGAATCCCCTCTTATTTTTATCCCGCATTAACGGCGGGATTGGTTCAACTAACCATCAGTGGGGGTGAAGAAAATCCCCACTGATGGAAGTTTCCCTTTATACTTCTGTCACGATATTTTTTTCTGTTTCGTAAGCTGGTTTTGTAGCTCCAATTGTTTCTAGTTCACGTGTTACACTTCTATACTGTGATAAGCAAATTTTTCCTTGTAGATAAGAATGTCTTGCAAAATCAAGTAACTCATTCAAATCCTCAGGTTCATATCCCTTTTTTTCGAAAAAATCTTGTTTTAAATCCCCTAATACCATGCTGATTCCTCCCCCATAAGAATCTTTTCTATATAATGGTAGCATACAAACGCTTACTTTTTTATTTTTTTGAAAATTTAAATTTTGCATAAGGTATAATTTGTATTACTTTATCAACTATCGGTTGTCTTTTACCTTTCATGGTAATGATTTGGAAAAAGGGGAATCGACTAGTACTGGCTAGTGAGAGAGTTAGTCAACGCTGGAATTTTCAACTTATAGGATGATTACACAATTTTTTTACGATTTCATATTCTAACTATATAGAAAACTGTTAGAGGGGGGAGAATGTATGTTTCAACATTCCAGCATGTATCAGATTGAACAAGATCCATACTTACGTTATAATATGTATCCTTTTATGCCTTACTACATGAATCAAACAAATTATTTTCAACCTTTTCAACTTCCGCCAATGAATCAGCCAATGAATCAGCCAATGAATCAGCCAATGAATCAACCAATGAATCAACCAATGAATCAACCAATGTTTTATCCACCGAAACAACCTATTCAATCTTCTTTTCATCCACATACGCCATATCCGATGATGAATAAACAAAATTATACAAAGCAACAGCAACAGCCAAGTCAATTTTCTAGTTTTGTATCGCAGTTTAAAACAGCTGATGGAAATTATGACATTAATAAAATGATGGGTACTGCAGGTCAAATGATGAATGCAATGAATCAAATTACCGGTATTGTCAAACAAGTAGGGGGCTTTTTTATAAAGTGAAACTTCCTTTCATGGGTGTTTTTCCCATGAAAGGTTAGTTGAACGAATCGGGCTCATAAGGGTAGTTTTTTTATCTTTTATATAGGGCAATATGTGTAAAGGATTGAAGAAGGATTTCCTAAAATACAGATGATATGTGTAATCTAGTAAAAAACCAAATTTTGCATGTGAAATGTCATAAAAAATAGTTGTTCGGACCTCCTATCCATTTTACAATGACAGTAGCGTTAAAATATGATGTATGGAGAGGACGAATGTGAAAAAGGTTATTTTACTTTTGTTTTTTGTCATGATTACATTAACTGTTTTTATTTTTACAAACTTTAAACATTTTTTATAGACAAATTTCCGATATAGAAATAGGTGTTTGTAACAAACGGCTTTTACTCTTTTCTCATATTGTAAAGTGTAAGCTCATTTTCAAACTGTGAGAGGAGAGAAAACTATGTATCCTTGTCATCCTTGCTTCGGGGGAGCAGCACCTTTCGGGGGAGCAGTGGCACCTTTCGGGGGAGCAGCACCTTTCGGAGGAGCAGTGGCACCTTTCGGGGGAGCAGCACCTTTCGGGGGAGCAGTGGCACCAATTACAACAACACCTCCTATTGTGCATCCGACAAAATGTTGTGTAACACACACATGCTCAAAAACGGTGGTCCCTCATATTCACCCAACACATATAAAACACGTTCATCATCAGGTAGTGCAATCTCAGCATTATTTCCCACAAACACACTCTGCTGCAAATGTTATATCCCCTGCTGATCCAGTGTATGTTGGTGGATTTGGTGGGTTTGGCCCAGGTGGTCCTCAAGTATCGCCACTTGGCCCAAATGTTGGCCCAAGTGTAAGTCCAGCAATGTTACCACCAGGCCCAAATGTTGGCCCAAGTGTAAGTCCAGCAATGTTACCACCAAGCCCAAATGTTGGTGGCATGTTTAAAAAGTAAGTGTTATGCTAGAACTAGCAAATTGCTAGTTCTTTTTTTGAAAAGAGAAGGGGCGTTTCATATGAAAGTTGTAGCTGTTACAGGATATAAGCCATTTGAATTAGGGATTTTTTCAAATGACCATCCTGGAATTTCTTACATAAAAAAAGCGATACATCAAAGGCTGCTTCCTTTGTTAGAAGAAGGATTAGAATGGGTTATAATTAGTGGACAATTAGGGGTAGAACTATGGACAGCCGAAGTTGTATTTGATTTGCAATTGGAATATCCAGATTTGAAATTAGCTGTATTTACCCCTTTTTTAGATCAGGAAGAAAATTGGAAGGAAAACAATCGGGAGTATTATGAATGTATTCTCTCACAAGCAGATCACGTTGATAGTATAACGAAGCGGAAATATGAAAGCCCAGAACAATTCCGGCTAAAAAATCAATTTTTCATTGAAAAAAGTGATGCATTACTTGCTATGTATGATGAAGAGAAACCAGGAAGTCCTAAATACATCGTAGAAGCAGCGAAAAAAAAGGAAGAAGCCCAAAATTATCAATGTTATTTTATACTTTTTTCTGATTTACAAGATATAATAGAAGAAGAACAGTGGAATAAGGATATATGATTGACAAAACGGACTGTTTCTGAAAAAATTTACTTAATGAAAGTTTTGGTAAAGACTTGAGGTGACCTAAATGATTTCTGATAAAATTAAGTTAACAGCGAAAGATATTTTAGAAAAAGAGTTTAAAACGGGAATGCGAGGCTATCAACAAGAAGAAGTAGATAAATTTTTAGACATGATTATTAAGGATTATGAAGCATTCCATAAAGAAATTGAACAATTACAGCAACAAAATTCACGTTTAAAGCAAGAATTGGAGCAACAAAAAGCAATGGCACAACAAGTACAATCTCAGCCAGCGCCAACTCCAGCTCCTGTTCCTACTCCGCAACCAGTTTACAATAATACGAATACAGATATTTTAAAACGTCTGTCGAATTTGGAAAAAGCTGTGTTTGGAAGTAAATTGTACGAATAATGGAAGCATCTAAATAAACTTGTAGCAATTTACATGCAAAAAACGTTGCAAAATATTTATGTTTCCACTATACTAATTCATGTCATAACGTTTGGGTAATCGCTGCAACGCTTTGTTGTAGAGGAAAGTCCATGCTCGCACGACCTGAGATGGTCGTAGTGTTCGTGCCTAGCGAAGTCATAAGCTAGGGTATTCTGGCGTAAAGCTGGATTAACGGCAGGGAAAAAACCTAAGTCCATTGGATATGGTTTGACTACCTTTAAAGTGCCACAGTGACGAAGTCCCAGAAGAAATGATGGGAGTGGAACGAGGTAAACCCCACGAGCGAGAAACCCAAATATTGGTAGGGGAACTTTTCCTAAGGAAATGAACGATGGGAAAAGACAGATGCAATTGCTCTGTAGATAGATGATTGCCACCGGAGTACGAGGCGTGGGCCGTTTGCAGTACAAAGGTACAGAACATGGCTTACAGAACGTTATGAACCAATCATGAGTTTGTTCAGCTCTCCTTTGTAAGAGGAGGGCTTTTTATTTGTATTAATTTTTGGAATGTGAGTTAAAATGGTAAAGAAAGTTTTACAAATTTAATACAATTGAAGTGAAATAAAATGTTATGATTTTAACTGATTAGCAGAGAACAGTTACTGCCAATGAGTGTTTGATTATATATATGAGGAGAATGGAAATGGGAAAAGTTACTTTAATTGCAACTGCTGCAATGGGAATTGAAGCACTTGTTGCAAGAGAAGTTCGCAATCTCGGTTATGAATGCCAGGTAGATAATGGGAAAGTAACGTTTGAAGCGGACGAAAAAGCTATTTGTCGCAGTAATTTATGGCTCCGTACAGCGGATCGTGTGAAAATTAAAGTTGGTGAATTTAAGGCAACAACATTTGATGAATTATTTGAAAAAACAAAGGCGCTAAATTGGGGGGATTATATTCCGGAAAATGGAGAATTCCCTGTTATCGGTAAATCAATTAAATCTACACTATTTAGTGTACCTGATTGTCAAAGTATCGTAAAAAAAGCAGTCGTTGAAAAATTAAAAAGTACATATAGACGCACAACATGGTTTGAAGAGAATGGCCCGCTATTTCGTATCGAAGTTGCGCTATTAAAAGATGTAGCAACGTTGACAATTGATGCAAGTGGTGTTGGGCTTCATAAGCGTGGATACCGCGTTGGACAAGGGGAAGCACCGTTAAAAGAAACATTGGCAGCTTCATTAATTATGTTAACCAACTGGAAGCCAGATCGCCCGTTTGTAGATCCTTTTTGCGGTTCTGGAACGATTCCACTTGAAGCCGCATTAATTGGTCAAAATATTGCTCCAGGCTTTAACCGTGATTTTGCTTCTGATGGATGGGGTTGGATTGGTAAACAAAATTGGGATGAAGCTCGTCAAGAAGTGGAAGACTTAGCCAATTATGATCAACCGCTTCAAATTATCGGATCAGATATTGATCATCGTATGGTACAAGTTGCCCAAGATAATGCTGATGAAGTAGGGCTTGGTGATCTTATTACATTTAAGCAAATGCAAGTAAAAGATTTTACAACAAAAGAGGAATATGGTTATGTTGTGACGAATCCTCCATACGGAGAGCGTTTAAGTGAAAAGCCTCTTGTTGAAAAAATGTATGCAGAGATGGGACAAGCATTCCGACCGCTGGATACTTGGTCTTTATATATATTAACAAGCCATCCAGAGTTTGAGAAATGGTACGGCAAAGATGCATCAAAGAAACGAAAATTATTTAATGGATTTATTCGCACTGATTACTATCAGTATTTTGGCAAACGCCCGCCGCGTGATTAGTATAAAATTTCTTTAGAACGCATATACTTGCTATTATGCGATAATCTAAAGGAGGAAGCGCTAATGGATGGTTTGCAATTTTCTATGATTCAAAAGGCTATTCATCGAACGTATGATGAATTAGAAAAAGAAGTAAACCTTCACGGCGTAGCGGATCATGAATTACAAAGAGCACGTGAAGAATATTTATCAGCTTTATCACATGAAACATTAATTGATAAACGGTATTTAAAATCATTGATAGAGTAGAGAAGTTTTCCTGCAACTAGGAAAACTTTTTTCGCTCGTTTGTTATGTAAGCAACAAGAAAACAGCAACTGCTCTTTTTATGAGTGGTTGCTCTGTCTTTTTTATATAGAAATTATGTAGTTGGAGGAATACGATGTTTACGAAGCAAAAGCTGCCATTTGAAGTGGGGAAACAAGATAATTTTTTCGACAAGTTAAATGAGTGGATTGGAGACGTATTTTACGACATTTTACCAGAAAAGGGATTTGAGGAGCGTGACGAGCAAATTTTTATGGCGTTCCAATTAGAACGAGCATTTCAAGAGAAGAAAGTAATGTTTGCTGAAGCGGGTGTTGGGACAGGAAAGACGATTGTATACCTTCTTTATGCGATTTGTTATGCACGTTATACAGGGAAGCCAGCTATTATTGCTTGTGCGGACGAAACGTTGATTGAGCAGCTCGTGAAAGAAGAAGGGGACATTGCTAAATTATCAGAAGCATTAGGATTATCTGTCGATGTACGTTTGGCAAAATCAATGGATAATTACCTATGTTTACGTAAACTTGAAGATGTAATGAGTGGACGAGCTCCGGAAGTGATTGAAGATTTATATTATGAATTGCCTCAATTCGTATTTGATCATGGAACAATGCAAAACTTTACTCATTACGGCGATCGAAAAGAATTTCCGTTATTAAACGATGAAGAATGGTCTAAAGTATCTTGGGACTTTTTCCAGGATTGTTTCACATGTGAGTCTCGTCATCGCTGTGGACAAACATTATCTCGTGAACATTATCGTAAAGCAGCAGATTTAATTATTTGTTCGCAAGATTTCTACATGGATCATATTTGGACGTATGATGCACGTAAACGTGAAGGACAAATGCCATTGTTACCGGAAAGTAGCTGCGTTGTCTTCGATGAAGGGCATCTTGTAGAATATGCAGCGCAAAAAGCACTTACGTATCGTTTAAAACAAACAATGATGGAACAACTTTTAACAAGATTACTGCAAAATGATATTCGCGAAGAGTTCGCTCATTTAGTAGAAGAAACAATTTGGCAAACGGAACAGTTCTTTGAAGCGCTAAAAGAAAGTAAGAAAGAAATTGCTGGTTCTGACCGTTTAGAAATTCGATTAACAGAAAAAGTAACGACAGAGGCAAAGCGATTATATGCAAAAATTTCTGAAGTTGGCGACGCGCTTGTTTTTGAAAGTGAAATGCACACAGTAAACACATACGATTTAAATATTGTTGACGAACATTTAGATGTATTAGAGCATTCATTACGATTGTTCATGCATGAGAAAAATGTAATTACGTGGGGAGAAGAAGGTGATGGTGCCTTTACGCTTGTTATTATGCCGCGTGCTGTAGAAGAAGTGCTGCAAGAAAAAGTATTCTCCAAAAAAATTCCGTACATCTTCTCATCTGCGACATTATCAGAAAACAATTCATTTGCATTTACTGCAAATAGTTTAGGGGTAAAAGATTATTTATCATTCTCAGTTGCTTCCCCGTTTGAATATGAAGAGCAGATGAAAGTGTACTTACCGACATATGCAAAAGCGAACGAATGGGAAAGAAAATGTCAGTATGCATTAGAAGAAATTCAAAAAACAAATGGACGCACATTGATTCTATTCCGTACAAAACAAGAATTAATAGCATTTAAAGAATATGTAGGGAAAGAACAAATGTCAGTACCGTTTTTATATGAAGGAGATCAAGAGATTAGTCAGCTTGTTTCTCGTTTCCAAAATGAAGAGGAAACGGTATTATGTGCAGTTCATTTATGGGAAGGTTTAGATATTCCAGGTTCTTCGTTATCTCACGTTATTATTTGGTCGCTTCCATTCCCTCCAAATGATCCTGTATTTGAAGCGAAGCGCAAGCACGTAAATGATCCGTTTTGGGATGTTGATGTACCATATATGATTTTACGCCTTCGTCAAGGAATTGGGCGTTTAATTCGTACGAGTGAAGATAAAGGATATATTTCGTTATTCTTATCAGAAGGTGAGAATGAGAAAGTAGTAGAAGCTGTTAAACAAGTTCTCCCAGTAGAAGGGGAAATATTACAATAAGCTTGGCGTATGCCAAGCTTATTTATATATAAGAGGAATTTGCGCATTTGTGTTGAATTAAAGTGAAGTAGGAAAAGGAGGGTCTTGAATATGACGGCAGTTACATATGAAATTGAAAAAGAGTTTCTAGCTTTTATAAAGAAAATGATGAATTATGAGGAAGCGCTAAACCTTATATTTTGGGATTTACGCACAGGTGCGCCCAAAAACGGTGTAGATCAACGTTCTGAAGTAATTGGTATGCTTTCGGCAGAAGTGTTCGATATGTCAACTTCTAAAGAGATGGAGGCCTATTTAATAGGGTTAGAAGAGTTAATTGCAGAAGGAAAACTCTCAGATGTGACAAGAAAAACTGTAGAAGAGTGCCGAAAAGAATATGATCGAAATAAGAAAATTCCAAAGAATGAATATGAAGAATTTGTAAAACTACAGGCAAAAGCAGAAAGTGTGTGGGAAGAAGCACGCGAAAAATCTGATTTTGAAATGTTCCGTCCATACTTAGAAAAAATTGTTGAATTTAAAAAGAAGTTTATTACATATTGGGGTTATGAAACATACAAGTATAATACATTATTAGATATGTACGAACCTGGTGTAACAGTAGAAGTATTAGACCGCGTATTTGGACAATTACGTGAGCGCATTGTTCCGCTTGTTGGAGAAATTGCTAACGCAAATAAAATGTTGCAAACGGAAGCTTTAAGTAAACATTTTTCCAAAGAGCAGCAAAAACAATTTAGCTTACAACTATTAAAGCAATTGGATTATAATTTTGATGCAGGACGCTTAGACGAAACTGTACACCCATTTGCAATTACATTAAATCGTGGTGATGTCCGCATTACAACACGCTATGATGAAAATGATTTCCGCATGGCAGTATTTGGAACAGTTCATGAATGCGGTCATGCAGTGTATGAGCAAAATATTTCAAAAGAGTTAGAAGATACACCGCTCTGTGATGGCACATCTATGGGTATTCATGAATCACAATCTTTATTCTTTGAGAACTTTATTGGTCGCAATAAGTCGTTCTGGAAAAAGAATTATGATCTATTAAAACAATATACAGATGGTCAATTTAATAGTTTATCTGTAGATGAGTTTTACGATGCAATTAATGAATCGAAACCATCTTTCATTCGTATCGAAGCGGATGAATTAACGTACCCACTTCATGTGATGGTTCGTTATGAAATTGAAAAAGAATTATTTGATGGAACATTAGAAGTAAAAGACTTACCATCTGTTTGGAACGAAAAAATGAAGAACTACCTAGGAATCCGTCCGGAAAATGACGCACAAGGTGTACTGCAAGATGTACACTGGGCTGGTGGAGATTTCGGATACTTCCCATCATATGCGCTCGGTTACATGTATGCAGCACAATTCAAGCATAAGATGCTAGAAGATATTCCAAATTTTGATGAACTATTAGAAGAAGGAAATGTTGCACCAATTCGTGAATGGTTAACAAAAAATATTCACCGATATGGAAAAATGAAAAAACCGTTAGAAATTTTGCAAGATGTAACGGGTGAAGGATTAAATGCGAACTATTTAGCGGATTATTTGGAAGGGAAATATAAAGGAATTTACGAATTATAAGAGAGAAAACGAGCTATTTATTGTAGCTCGTTTTCTTTTTAGAGTTGATCGGGATTGGAAATATTATTTTTAATGCAATCGTTAGCCGTAGATTTTAAAGAAAATATAGTTTTCTCGATACTGTGGGGGAAATCTTCAAGGTTTCCCTCTATTTCAATTGTATCTTTGCTTAAATCAATAGAGATTGTCAGTATAATTTTTCCGCTTTTCACATCAATAATGTCTATAGTAAATAGTTTATTTACTAGGTCGATATCGATAAATTTGTATTGATATGTAAGTTCCAATTTAGAATAACTTGTATATTTATTTCTCATTGCACTTCCTTCATACACGTATATTATAGAGTACATTCGCAGCAAGTAATGAGAATTCCTTCAACGTGTACCATTATTGAATGAAAAAGCAGAGGAGCTAAAAAAGCACCTCTGCTTGCTATATTACCAGAATTTAAAACCTTTCGAACCTGGCGGTGCATTTTGAATCATATCCATAAATGGAATGGTATATGCGAATAAAATAAGCAGTGCTGTAATTCCAAGCCATAGTTTCCAATTTTCAAAGACAATTGGCGGTTGATCAGACGCATCAGATACTTCTCCAACCGGAAATTCAGTGTGCCCTTTTGGTGCAAAGAAAGCAAGATCTAAAAAGATAATGATTGCTAATATAATGCCGACAAATAAGATTGTTCCTCCGACTGCTTGTGCAATTTGATACGGTATCCACTCAATAGCTTGCGGTGCATTTCCATATGTGGAAAAAGAAGAGCGGCGCGGAGCTCCTAATAGTCCAGCAAAGTGCATCCCAGCAGACATGAAGAACATTCCAAGTGCCCATACACAAGTTTGAATCATCGCAAGGCGATTCATTTCTTTTGTCATAACACGTCCTGTTAAGTGGGGGATAAGCCAATAGCCAATGCCGAAAAATGTTAGTACAACAGATGTGGCTAACGTTAAGTGAAAGTGTCCTGTTATCCAGATTGTATTATGAACTACTTGGTTTAATTGGTGGCTTGCATTCACAAGTCCTCCTGCCCCGGCTGGAATGAACATAAGCATTCCGACGAACGGTGCAAAGAATCTAGCATCGGACCATGGAAGCATACGCAGCCAGCCGAATAGTCCGGTTGCTCCTTTTGAGCGGCCATATTGCTCAAATGATGCAAATAGAGAGAATGCTGTCATTAATGAAGGGATGATAACCATGAATGTTAAGGTGACCTGTAAAAATTTCCACCCTGGGTCAATACCTGGTTCTGTTAATTGATGGTGAAATCCAACCGGAACAGAAAACAATAAGAATAAAATAAACGATAAACGAGCAAGTGAATCACTAAAAATTTTTCCGCCAATAATCTTTGGAATAATGACATACCATGCCATGTAGGCAGGGAGAAGCCAAAAATATACGAGTGGATGGCCGAAGTACCAAAATAATGTTCGGCTAACAAGGACATCAATTTTATCAACGATGCCTAAGCTCCAAGGAATAAATTGTACGAGTGCTGTTGCAGCAACGCCAAGAGTGGCAACGAGCCAAAGCAGCATTGTAATAACAGCCATGAAGCTAAGTAATGGACCGGTTTTTCCTTTGTTTTGCTTTTTCCATGTGCGATAATGAGCAAACATTGCAAAGCCGCTAAACCAACTGCCGACAACAACGAGAGTAAGACCGATATAAAAACCAGGGTGAGCTTTTAACGGAGCATAAAATGTATAGAGAACAGTAGCTTTATTTAATAGTATAAAAATAGCAGTGATGGTTGTTCCAATCGTCATAAGCCAAAAACCAATCCAGCCTGTTGTTCGTACTCCTTTTGAAAGAGTCCCAGTAGTTTTGCTCATACAAGCAAACAAAAAGCCGATAATAAAAAATGTTGTTAATACGAGGCCAAGTAACACGCCATGTGTTGTTAGTACTTGATAATAACCAATTCCAGCTGGAAGATTAAATTTTCCAGATCGGACAAGTACTTGCAGTAACCCGCATACCCCTCCTAAAAATAGAGCGATAAATGCAACATGTATATGAGCCATCGCAAGTTTGGCATCTTTTTTATATATTTTATCTTGAACATGTATCATTTGTCAGTCACCTCTACTTTCGCGCTCATCATATGATGGCCTGTCCCGCAATATTCATTACATACGATTAAATACTCACCAGTCTTTTGAAACACTTGAGAAGCTGTGCTCACATAGCCGGGCTCAACCATCATATTCACATTTGTCCCCGCAATTTCAAAGCCATGCACAACATCTTTCGTTGTGACAACAAAGTCAATTTTGGCTCCTTTTGGCACTTTAATCACATTTGGTGTAAAGGAAAATGCTTGTGAGACAATTGTTACTTGATAATGATCTTTACCAACTTGTTTTACACCAGGATGATCAAACGGGGCAGTCGCATTTACTTTTTCTGGATCAATTGTTGTTAAACAGCTAGGCGGCTGGTTTCCCATATAAAACGCGCTTACTCCAATTATAGCTAAAAATACAAATAATGAACCGATACCGAAAATGAGCCAAATTTTTTCGTATTTATGCAAGTGCATATCCCATCTCCCCTTTGTTTACCAATAACATTACAATCGATTTAAAAAAATTTGGTATACACTAAACCATGTGAAGATTAAAAAGAAGCCAAGCAAAAAAACAGAAATTAATGTCCCTTTTAGTGAACTTTTCTTTTGTTGTTTGTTTTCGACTGGCTGTAGTTTACGTTCTCCCATTTTTCTCCCTCCCCGAGAAAGTGAATCTTACATTTTTATCATACGAAATATTTTGATAATTTCCACATAGACGGTGGTGCTTTCAAAAATTGTTCATTGATACAATTAAAACTATGTTTATGATGAAAAATTGATAAATCGTGAGTTGTTACAGATTTTGTAATGAGGAATTGTGAAAAAAATGTGAAGTAGATGGTTCATTCACAATGCTAGCAAGCTAAGTGGTTTTGAAGTTCTTAAAAAATAGGTATCATTTCAAAATGAAAGAGGTTTCAAAAAGTCGAACGAAAATTGTATATTTTTTAAATTTGTACGTGTTTTTTCGTAAAATGCTTTTCAAAGTAAAGAAAGTGAGTTATAATCCTTCTATAAATAAATAGATTAGCAACACTCATATAATCGCAGGGATATGGCCTGCAAGTTTCTACCGAAGTACCGTAAATGCTTCGACTATGAGTGAGGACGAATATATTGCTATAGTTGCATTCTTTTTTTGCAAAGCTCCAAAAGCACGTCCCTCACTTGTATTGGGTGAAGGCTGCTTTTGGAGTTTTTTATTTGCATAAGAGGGGGAACAAACCATGAAATTATTACAAGAGAAAATT
The DNA here is from genome assembly GCF_917563915.1 of Bacillus rhizoplanae. Taxonomy (GTDB): domain Bacteria; phylum Bacillota; class Bacilli; order Bacillales; family Bacillaceae_G; genus Bacillus_A; species Bacillus_A rhizoplanae. The sequence continues at coordinate 215,568 of NZ_CAKJTI010000003.1, forward strand.
ATGCGAGAAGGAAAAGTATTGTCAGATGATGTGTTAAAAGTGGATGCATTTTTAAATCATCAAATTGATCCAGTGCTTATGCAAGAAATCGGAAAAGAATTTGCAAAGCGTTTTAAAGACGAGAAAATTACAAAAATCGTGACGATTGAGTCTTCAGGAATTGCTCCAGCTGTGATGGCTGCATTAGAATTTGGTGTAACAGTTGTTTTTGCAAGAAAACGTAAATCGTTAACGTTACAAGATAATATGTATATTGCAAAAGTATATTCCTATACAAAACAAGAAACGAACGAAATCTCTATATCGAAACAATATATACATGAAGACGATCGCGTCCTTATTATTGATGACTTTTTAGCGAACGGTCAGGCAGCACTTGGTTTAATGAACTTAGTACAGCAAGCAGGAGCAACAGTAGCGGGTATCGGAATCGTGATTGAAAAAGCATTTCAAGATGGAGGAAGTAAATTACGTGAGAGCGGCGTTCGCGTAGAATCGCTGGCAGAAATCGCATCGCTTGATAATGGTACAGTTCGTTTTGTCGAACATGCGGCAGCGGAGGTGAAGTAAGATGAAGCAACACCCTCTTAAGATTGCATCTCTTGGTATTCAACATATGTTGGCAATGTATGCCGGGGCAGTTATCGTTCCGCTCATTGTTGGAGGCGGACTCGGATTAAATCAGGGTGAACTTACGTATTTAGTGTCAATTGATTTATTAATGTGCGGCATTGCAACTATTTTACAAGCATTAACGAATCGTTTTTTCGGTATTGGACTTCCAGTTGTGTTAGGTTGTACTTTTACAGCAGTTGGACCAATGATTGCTATTGGTAAGCAATATGGGGTATCCGCTGTGTATGGTTCTATTATTGCAGCAGGACTATTTGTTGTTTTATTTTCTAGTATGTTTGGAAAACTTGTAAAGCTGTTTCCACCAGTTGTTACTGGATCAGTTGTAACAGTTATTGGAGTTACATTAGTTCCAGTAGCGATTAATGACATGGCTGGCGGTGTAGGAAGTAAAGACTTCGGTAGTTTATCCAATTTAGCATTAGCATTCGGAGTGTTGTTATTTATTATCATTATGTACCGTTTTTTTGATGGTTTCATTCGCTCTATTTCTATTTTATTAGGTTTATTATTTGGTACAGCAATTGCTGCGTTAATGGGGAAGGTAAGTTTACAAGCTGTAGCGGAAGCAGATTGGTTTCATGGTGTACAGCCATTTTACTTTGGTACACCAACATTCGAATTAACACCTATCATTACAATGATTCTCGTTGCTTGTGTGGGAATTGTCGAAGCAACAGGAGTTTATTTCGCACTATCGGATATTTGTAACAAAAAAATTGGTGAAAAAGAATTGGCAAAAGGATATCGTGCAGAAGGAATTGCAATGATGTTAGGTGGTATTTTTAACGCATTTCCGTATACGACATATTCACAAAATGTAGGTCTTGTGCAACTGACAGGTGTGCGCAATCGTGTTGTCATTTATACATGTGGCGGTATGTTAATTGTACTTGGATTTATTCCGAAGATTGCAGCATTAACAACAATTATTCCAACGCCAGTACTTGGCGGTGCAATGCTTGCAATGTTCGGAATGGTTATGGCATATGGCATTAAAATGTTAAGCGCTGTTAACTTTGCAAAACAGGAAAACTTATTAATTGTTGCATGCTCTGTTGGAATTGGTCTTGGCGTAACAGTTGTGCCAACATTATTCTCGCAGCTTCCAGAGAGCGTTCGTATTTTAACAGATAACGGAATTGTATTAGGAAGTGCATCAGCAGTACTTTTAAATATTGTGTTTAATATGATTCCGCAAAAACAAACGAAAGTAAAAGAAGAGCAGGTTGCAAAGAGCGAAAAAAGCGTAGCAAACTTTGCAGGTTAAACGGATTTAATACGTTATCTTTATCCAACATATTGCCGTCTAAAATATGTTAAAACGTCGTCTATATTTTCTTTCCTTTTGGAATGAATTTAGAGGTGGCGTTTTTTTATGAAAAGAAAAAGAATTAGTGTTCGAAAAGTATCCGAGAATAATGAAAAGAATTTGTATGATTTCGACTTTCAACAAGCATATGATTACTTTTTATCTGCCAAGAAATCGGAAGGATTGCGAGAAACAACATTAATTAGTTACGATGAACATTTTCGTTTCTTTACGAATTGGCTGAAAGAATTCCATAAGGATGTTCAGAAGATAAGTGATGTGAACTCTTTTCTGCTTCGTGAGTATATGAATTATATGAGAGAAGAACATATGAATATTAAAACAAAAGAGGCAGGTCTATCACCACAGACGATTAATGCAAGAATCCGCTTTTTAAAAAATTTTTATAACTTACTATTTAAGGAGGAGATAGTTGAAATAAATCCAGCAGAATCTGTTCGCTTTTTAAAAATTGATGAAACGCCATTTCAACCTTTGACAAAAGAAGAAATGAAGCGACTATTTAATATACCCGACGTGAAGAACTATCCGCAATTTAGAGACTATGTTTTAATGAATCTCCTTTATGACAGTGGAATGAGAATTAACGAAGCAATAAATCTTGTCGTTTCAGAACTTGAGATTAAGGCAAAACGAATTATATTACCTGCAAGTAAAAATAAAACACGTAAAATTAGAATCATTCCGTTGTCTAGCCATACTGTAAGGCTCTTAATGGAATTAATTAATGAGAATCAAGCACATTTTGAAAGTGAGTATGTGTTTTTAAATTGGTATGGTGAGCATTTATCGGAGGACACTTTCCGAAGAAATCTGAAACGATATGTTGAAAAGGCAGGTATAACGAAGCGGTTTTCTTGCCATGATTTTCGTAGGCAATTTTGTACAGAATTTTTAGCAGAAGGCGGTTCGCTGTTCAGTTTGCAGTCAATCGTTGGTCATAGTCAAATCTCTACTACAAGGAAGTATGTGAGGTTTGATGAACAAATGATTAAAAACCAACATGAACTATATAGCCCTGTAGTGAAATTGCGTCAGAAGTTTAAAAGGGGAAGGTAAAAGAATTTTGGTATTGAAAGCTGTACTGATTTTCTATTAGGCATTTGCTTTCTTAAGCATTGCTTAAAGTAAGAGTTTTTGAAGCGAAAGAAAAAGAACCGCGATGCCCACGAAGCTGATGGTTCTTCTTCTGATTCCAAAATTTCATAGTAGTCTTGTTAGGAAAAGGGAGGATAGCACCTTAATTTACGCGTATACGGTATTAAAACCTCCGATACGAGAAAAATTTCTGTGAAACGCTGCTATATTAAGAAGGGAGGGGAAATTCCTCTATTTTCGTTACTGTTTTGAAGAGGAAGGGACTAAAGGAACATTGTGTTCAGCTAGTTAATAATCCAGGAATTTTCCATAGGTTCTTCGAGGGCAATTAGGCAAGATAAAAAACATGTTTCTGCTTGCAGAGAATAGGATTATGAAGGAATGTCGGATTTACAGATATAAATAAAGAGAGCAGTGATGTACCTGCTCTCCTAGATTTGGGGAAGAGTAGATTTCTCTATACCTGTGTGTTATTTTGATTGTGCTTATTTATTTCTTCTTTCACTGCTTTTAATATTTTGTCCTTGCTTTCTTGACCGAGATTGGTTAAATCATTTTCAAATAAACCAATAAAAAAGTTAAAGTTCTCTCTATCCTCTCTCAGGGAGGTTAACAAAGAATGTAGATTATTAATGACATTTTCGAAAGTTTGTATATTCTTATCGATGTTAAATGAAAGTTCCTCCTTAATCTCTTGATTTTTCTTTTTGAGTTGTTCATGTAAATCCATCATCCATTTACTTTCAAAGTTCTTTCTAGGGAGAGTTAACTTATCTTGTTGATATTGTTCAACGTCACTAAGTTCTTCTTTCCGTTGTATCCAAATTTCTTCAATTTCCCTCGCTCTTCGTTCTTCCCAATCCGCTACTTCCTCTGCTTCAGCATTAATCTTCTCTGGGGATGCAATGTGATAAAAATTGTAGAGAAAATCTTCAATATTGTTCTCTTCCCATCCTAGGTGCTTCATTATATCGTACGCAGTAGTGTAGTCAGGCTTCTTAATCAATCCTCTTTCAAGCTGCGAAATATATGTTTCAGCCTTCCCAACTAAGCGTGATAATTCTCTAGAACCAAGCTTTCTCTTTGTTCTTAGTGCTTTAATATCTTTTCCGAAATTAGTGATACTCAAAGTTGTATTCCTCCAATAGTGAAACAAAATGTGATTTATGTAAATTATAACATACTACAAAATGGCGATAAAGTGTAATTTGTAAAGTTTTTATAACTCAATTACGTAAATTTTATTTACATTGTAGCATATTTATACTACAATAAATTTATTCTTGTAAAAGGGAAGCAATTGTATTTATAAAAAACAAAATCATTAAAAAGGATGGTTAATAATTATGAACAAGCAACAAATCGAAAAAGATAACAATGAAATTTTAGAGTTTGTAATGGATTTACTTGAATCTACAGCATCAGATAGAGATGAATTTTACGAGTATCGTACATTATCTAGCAAAGGGGTAACTGTATTCACAAAAACAAGAGAGGAACATTTACAGTTTATGATTGAATTTATTGCAGAACAACTAAGTCAACATAATTACTTTTATGAAAAAGAGGGTATTGATAAATACAAGTGTAAATTAGAAAATTGATTCCTATTAGAATACTAGTATAGTCACCAAAATAAGAAGTGCATAATCAATAAAGATGGGTTGCTATTCCTTAAACAATAAAAATAACAATTAAAATGGAATTGGCACTACATTAATATTATCTAAGAATTAACTACCTAAAGTCTCTAAATAGCGGCTTAAGGTAGAAAGCTTTTAGATACAACTAGAATAAATACTGAAAATGAAAGTGAGTGTTAAACATATTGAATTACTTACAGAAATGTGAAAGCTTAAAAATAGTGGATGCAACATGTGGAAAGGGTAAGACTTCTTGGGCAATTCAACGTATGAATGAAGCTAATGAATCAGAAAAGTTTATGTTTATCACTCCATTTTTATCTGAAGTCAAACGAATTAAAAACTCTGTTACAAATAGGAAATTCTCAGAACCTGATGTGGACAAAGACAACGTTACAAAACTGGACAGTTTAAAGAGATTAGTAAGGCTTGGAAAAGACATTGTCAGTACTCATGCGTTATTTTCGAATATTGATGAAGCGACATTAACTTTTATCAAATCTCATAACTATACCCTAATCTTAGATGAGGTAGCAAATGTTATTGAACAGGCAAATATTTCGAAAGATGATATTAAATTATTGCTTGGGCATGATGAAAATGAACCATATGTTACGGTGAATGAGGATGGTTTTGTAACTTGGAAAAAAGAGAAATACGATGGAACATTCAAACGAATTGAAAGGTTAGCCAAGACTAACAATTTGATGATTTTCAATGATGCAGCAATGTTTTGGACGTTTCCTGTATCAGTATTTAAAGCATTTAAAAATGTAACCATACTCACATACATGTTTTGGGGGCAATCACAGCGGTATTATTTCAAAATGTTTGGAGTACCGATGCATTTCAATTCTGTGGAATTTGACCATGAAACTGGTCGTTATGAATTAATTCCATATGTTAGACCAACGCAAGAAAATGTGGCTCTCCTAAAGCAAAATATCAATATCTATTATCCAAATAGGTATAATGAGAAGAATATGAATGCTGTTGGAGATGAAAGAGGGGCATTCAGCAAAAGATGGTTAACTGATAATATCAAGGACAAAGAAATGGTTAAGCTAATTCAAAGTCACGGATACAATTTCTATTGGAACAAATGCAAGGTTAAATCAGATAAAGTGATGTGGACTTGCCAAAAGGACTTCGAGAAAAAATTGACACCAAAGTCAGCAAAAAAACAGTTTGTTTCACTTACTGCGAGAGCAACAAATGACTATATCAACAAGGAAGTATGTATATATCTTGCCAATCGCTTTATGAATCCCGTTGAAAAGAAGTTCTTTCAATATCATAACGTCAATGTTGATGAGGATTTTTGGGCATTGTCAGAATTAATTCAATGGTTGTTCCGAAGCAGAGTAAGACGTGGAGAAACAATTGAATTGTATATCCCTTCAAGCAGAATGAGAGGCTTGTTAGAGAAGTATCTAAATGGAGAAGCAGTAGCATGGTTTGAAAAGGATGATGTCTTTGTTGTAGAGTGATGAAGTCAGAAGTATCTATGTAGATTTTTGCATAAGTGATTGCTGAATTCCTTGGTGCTGTAGGGGTTGTGTTTGAATTTCTTATAATGGAATATATGAAAATGCATAGGTAGTCGAATAAGGAAATTTTCATATACATGGGGCTAATCGTAGCGAAGCGGAGATTAGCCCCATGGTCGGGGAGGAGAGAGTGAGGAACGAACGAGTGACGGGCTGACAAGCCTAAAAAGCTTTTAAAAGAGACTAAGAAGGCGTTGTCCACGCCCGTCACTACGCTATCGCTTCGTGCCTTCTCGGCAGTTGCCGGTTCTATCTTCTACCGCATTGTTTTATCTGCAGCAGCTTTCCTTTCTAGAAACCTCTTTTTGTCAGCCTTAGTCATCTTGAGTAAGCGTACACTGGCATTGTTAATATTGAACCTCTTTCGAAATTTGTATTGGCTATCGGATTTGTTAATAACATTATTTCCAGATTCGGTATAGAAAGTCCTACACCTTACGGAGTTATTAATTAGCACGTAGTCAGGTGTGTTGTTTAAGGGACATTCTATTTTAATGACCCATATCTTATTCAAAATGGAGATATAGGTTTGCAGGTGATTTATAAAACTCTGGTTTTATTAGCTTGCGAGGGAAGCACTAATATCCGTCTTATTATCACTTTCTCAATTAAATCATCCATTTAGGACATGATATTTATTGTATTTTTGTATAGCAATAACACTAGTGAACACCTTTGTTTTCCCGATTACAAGTAGTAAGAAATGCCTTTGATTTGGTGCATTGGGTGCAATAATCTTTAAATTACTAAGCTAAAACAAAAGAATGATGGAGGCGAAATAACAACCTCTATCATTCTTCTTTGTAAACCTGCTATCCAAAATAAGAGTTTCTACCGGGATAAATAAGTATTGTTCGTACCATATACCCATTGACCTGATATATTATCACGAATATCTACAACAAAAGTTCCGACTTTCATATCATAAAATTTCGCCCATCCATCGCCATATGAAGTGAATGATTTCCACCCTGTACAAGCCCAAGTAGAAGTATTACATAAACGAACCTGTAATTGACTTGGAGAAGCTTGAGCGCTGCCATATCCATTCGTTCTCCATAAAGTACTTTTGACTACTATAACTTCTACATCATTTCTAGAGCTAGTTGTGGTAATCCAATTATCATATTCCCCATCCTCAGTTTCAAAATAAACACTAGCTGCGCTTGCTTGGTTCGTTCCTACAGCAAATACTCCAATAAGACCCATAGCTAACACGTAAAAGAAAAACAATATTCTTTTCAAACAATCTCCCTCCCTTAATTCATACTTCAAAAACTCAAAGTAATTTTATGAATTATCGTATTGATTTAGTATTGAAAGTGAAAAAGTGCAATAATTTAAAAGTTATTGCACCTTTTTATATCCTTGATACAATAGGGTTTGTAAGGTGTAATAACTTAGTGAAATGAATAGTGGATGATAAGAGAGAAGATGATAATGAAATATAGCTAAAGAATCTAAAAGGTAACGAAAGGAGAACATATGTCAAGGATTAAATTCTATTCTGAGTCTGATATGGCTTGTGGTTGGGAACTAGAAAAAATAGTAAAAAAAGTTAATAATGAGGTTATTGACTCTGAATGGGGTATCACTGATTTATTAGACTTTCATAATATTTTAAAATATATAAACATTGAAGGCTTTAGTGACCATATCGTTAAAGAGACAAGTGTTGATATAAAAGCTTATGAGAAAAAAATAAAACAAAAAATCGGTATCTTCATGGGCTGTTACAAGGATGTCTTCCTCAACCTATATGATGAAGTTGACTTGGATACCAAAGATGATTTCTTTGAAGTTCTTGAAGTTTACAATTTATATCAAAAAATTGAAATTAATGATTTTAGACGATTTCTTGAAAAGGGAAATATACATATTTATATAGTACTCAAGTTTAAGAGATTGACTGAGTATTTTAATGAAGCAGTTAAAGATGTGTTATTATCTGACTCTAAGAATGCAGAGACAATTCTATCAAAGTATCTAAAAGAAAATGATTTATATTTGCCACCATCTTTGAATGAAACAGATATATTAAATTTAATTGATGAATATATTGATTCACCACTAGTTAATATAAATGTATTGAGAAAAATCATTAACTTCCCAACAAATAAGGGGTTAAGTATATCTGATAAAATCAAATTGCATGCCAAGAGGAAAGCTAAAGAAGAGGAAGAAAAAATTTTTAATAACGGAATAGGTATTGAATCGGGAGTAATGATTTCTTATCCGCAGGAACAAGATGAAGCTATATTAATTACTATGGATGGTAGAACGGCAGACATCAAGGTAAGTCGAAAGTGGATTGAAGAAAATATTGATTATCCTACACTTTGGAATAATTTTATTTATCTATTCGGATTTACGGATTTGAAGATGAGATTAGCAATCGACTCTAAAAAAAGTGAAAGCAGTACTCTAGAGTCAGTACTTAGACCACAAGCAGAACATTTGTATTACCAATCATCCTTTTTTGATTTCAAAGAAATGTTGTCTAATGCAGAGATATATAGTTATGTTAATGTATTAAATGTTCTTGGTGTAAGATTGGAAGAAATGATTGAATGGTTTTTTGATGCATATATGAAAGAAGAATTTCAGATTAATGATTTCATCGTTAAAATGCCTTCGAGTGAAGCATCATATTTCGAAAAGTGCAGAACTATTCTTCCTGAGATAGATAGAATTTTTAAACAGTATAATACTCTGATTGAAGATGGGGTGATAGACCAGGAATTAATTCAAATGTCATCTTCAAGTTTTAAAAATAAAGATATTAAGTCATTTAATAAAAAGAAGTATGTTTACTCTTCGAGTGACTGGTATAAAACAGCTTCATATTTATTATTTTCTGACCAGAGTGGCATATTTTATTTACCAAATAAAGAAGATAAATATAAGAATTTTTTTAACTTGATGATTGCTGAAAAATTAAATAGAAGTGATTTTGAAGAGTATCAACTGAAAGGAATGCAATGGTTATTCGATAATAACTTGATTTGTGAAAATAACATGGGCTACTTAGAGTTTGTTGACCAAAGAGTCATATATATTCTTAAGGAGCTGTATTATAAAGATGTAATGAGCTATTGGCATTATTCTAAGGATACACAAGTATTGTTAGAGGAGTTAAGTACTCGTAATCTTGTTGATTTTGAAAATAGCCTGTTTTCAAGAAATGAACAAGATTATCTTGACTATTATCTCAATAAATCAAAATTTACCAATGGTTATGATATTCGAAATAAATACTTACATGGAACAAATACTAATGACGAGAAACAATACGAGTCAGATTACTACTTGATTCTTAAACTGTTTGTCATAATAGTCATTAAAATAAATGATGACTTATGTATTAAAGAGGATAGATGACAATAAGTGAAATGGCGAAGACCTAACTCATGATAAGATAGGTCGTATTTTATTATTTTTAATTATGAACATGCTTCAGTATCATTGTTTTTGGGTATAACAAGCAATGAAAAATACTTAAACATGGCATAACCATTGATATAATAACGCCTAATGACTTTACGAACCGAATGTGGTGCAGTGGATAGCAGGTGATTTTCGTTTCTTTCGTTGAATTGTGCCGAGTGCATGATTATATCAATGTTTTCTGCTTCTGTAGCGGCTATGTTCTTAACAACTGAAGTACTTTAGTTGGATTAGTAACAAATAAACCAGAAGGTTATCTTACAATGCGAAGGTAGCCTTTTCATATAGGAAAGGTATTATGAAGCAAAATTATAGTCTATAAAACCAAGATATCCGCTATAATTTAATTTCCATATACAACACAGTTAAGGAATCCAAAGAGGCTCTTAACGATGAAAAGGGTAGCTACTACAATGCTATCCTTTTTTTGATACAATCGTAATAAAATGTTGATTTTATTAGGTATTTGTTCTATTAAAAACATATCTCTAAACAAGTGACACATAATGTAATCACTTGTTCAGCAAATTAATAGACTTTAAGAGCATTAGAACGTTTAACTTCCTTTTTAAATTCCTTAGCAATTGGCTTTCGTGACTGCATGAGAATCTCGTATAGACCATCTTCTGTTAAGAACCACTGTTCTGTATTCTCTCGAAGTCCACCGTGACCTTGCTTATAACCATTAGTTATAGTCAAGGTAGATTTGATTTTCTCTTCTTCATCTATGGAGTTTAGCATTTTTGATGTATTCGAATGCTCAATCCAATTAGCCACATCTTTTGCTAAAAAGAGGGGATTGTCAGCATCCCCATATATTCTAAATTGCTTTCCAAGCACTTCTCTATAAATAATCCTTCTTTTTGAACTGCAAAATCTGAAACATAGAAATACCAAGATTATCCGCTATAATGAAATTACCATATACAGCACAGTTAAGGACTCCAAGGAGGTTCTTAACAATGGAAGGAAGCGTCAAAAAAGATAAGAAAACAGGAAAATGAATAATTGAAAATTACGTATGCAATCACTATCTTCTAACGTGGTGTATTTTTTAATTGATAATATGTAAAAAGGAAAGAATCCGATAATTAGGGACTTTTTGTGAAACTTTCATTTTTAAAGATATGGTATAATTTTCATAGTTTATAAAGTTATGGAGAAGTTGAAAAATTATAAAATCTGAAAGACTAGATAGAAAATATAGAGAGGATTCAAGTAATGGGGCAATTTCAAAGTAATTTTCAAATGGCAGGACAAATTGCTACTCAAATGGGAACGGCTGCTAACACAATTCAAAGTGCGACAAATAGCCATATAACTAAGGCGGAACGTACAACGTTATCTGTTAACTACAAAGCGCAAGAAGCAAATCAACAAGCTTTAGGGTTAACGAAACAATTTTATGATGCCTTTCAACAAGGAATTAACAACATTCATTCTGTAGCAAAGGATTTTGAGCTTATGGATAACGAACTTCAACAAACTTTTCGCTGAAATGACAACCTACGCAAATATAAAATAATAGTAGGAGGAAAAAGATGAGCCAAGATATTCAAAAATAAATTAATCAGTTAAACGAAAAATTAAGAAGTCTATCAGAAGAACAATATCAAAATCAATACGCTATGCAAAAACAAGGACAAACGGAAACAGATTTTTATGAATGGAAAAGTCAAAGTTATTGTCTATTTGAACGAATATTAGAAACTTGGCATAACGATAGAGAACTAGGAAAATTCTTTCATAATTTGCGTCAAGATGTATGTCAACTCGAGCGAAAACTTACTCACGAATTAGAAGAGCAAAAAGAAACGTTGCTAAAAGAAAAACAAAACCTTAGTAATCTCGAAAATGACTTTATTTATCAACGACAAAGTTTAGCACGGGAGGTGAATTTATGAGTTTAAATATGTATCTAGGAGAAGTACAAGCTCAATCACAAAGTATGAATGCTTTTTGCGCTGCAACTATTCAAGGAATGGAACAAGCCATCAGTTCGATTGATGCTTTTGTTGGTGATGCTGTTCTGCAAGGACAAACTTACAATAGCGCAAAAACATTCTTTGCACAAACCTTTCGTCCTTTAGCTCAAGGAATTATTTATTTGTGTGAAGAATTAATTCGTCAAAATAATGCTTTTCCAAATAACTTTCAATCACAAGTCGCTTCAACAGATGTTATCGAACAAGAAATACTAGCACAAATTCGAGAGATTGAGAGAATGATAGCAACGATGGAAGCAATGAGTGAAAACATGCCAGGCACGCAGACGATGATACAGATTTACTATACTATGAAACGGAAGCTTCAAGAAAAGTTAGAACATCTGTATAAATTCAATTATACTTCTAGTAGTAATTATGATACAGCATTTCAATTAGCTGCCAGCATCGCTCAAGGTCTTGCGGAAGTTCAAAGTGGGAAAGGTTTTAATGCCGCCAGCGGTACATTTAGTAATCAAGGGTTGAACATGGAGTGGACGGCATCTATTCAAAAAATTACAGAAGATAAAGCTCGTGAAGCCGAGAAACTTGCTAATTTAAAAAAGGAACCTAATGATAAAACTAAAATTCTCAAAGGTTCAGCAGAAGGTGCTAAAGAGAATCGTCTTGGTGGAAAGTTGGAAGGTACAGTAGTAGATGCAACTACTGACATTGGAAGAGGAACAGCAGTCAACAATAAACTGTTGACTGGAAATTTAGAAGCTAACTTCGGCAAAAATAAAGAGGCTATAATAGAAGATATCTATACAGGTGGTTTGTTTGGCTTTAAAGCGGAAGCTTCATTTTTAGAAAGTAATATTGAAAAAGAAGAGTTTATTGGAGAGAAAACTACAGTAACGCAAAAATTTCAAAATGTTAGTAGTGCATTTGGGATTGATGAATATAGTTTTAAAGCAGACGCTTCATATACAGCACACAAGTATGAAGTGTTACTTGAAAAAATTGATATACCTGACATTATTCCTTATTTTAGTGACAATGACTTTACTGTACGCTTTGAATTTGGAATTGGTAATGTTGGTTTCAAGCTTCATGCGGGGGCTGAAAATGGATTTTATACGCCTCTGTATAAAGACTTTGCTGTTGGATTTTTTGTAAAACCAGAGAAAAAGGAGTAAATATATGCGTCCGTTCAAACAAATGAGAACTATATATTTAATAACAGTACCTATTATTGCTATTCTTTCGTTGCTTTTTCCACAATCATTAGGAGACCGTATTCTTACGTTTTTCTGCATACTTATTTTTGGCGGATTAGCAGTAGGCTTTACTTATTTACTAGACTTTATTGGGAGAAAATTAAAAAATAAATGAGAAGAACGAAGTTAATATGTTCAAATCAGCAAAAATTATAATAATCATAGCAATTGTGATTACGATTTTGCTAGACTAATAGCCCATTTTCAGCAAAAGAAAAAATAATATATACATTGGGCGTGGCTATTTATGGTGTAATTGTTCTAGGTGGAATTACTCTAATAGATTATATTATCAAGAAGAAAAAGGAGAATAAATAAATGAAACTACTACCTATTGGTTCAGTTGTTAAATTAGAAGATATAGAACCAATCGTTATGATTATCGGAAGAATGGTTGTTTCAGCAGATAAGCGTGATTTTGACTATGTAGGTGTTCCTTACCCTGTTGGTTATTTAGGTGATGAAAGAGTATTATGCTTTAATCATGATAAGATTGTAGAAGAGTTACATAGAGGCTATATGACTGAAAGTGAATTGGTGCTACGTGAGAAATTAGTAGAGCTGTAAATAAAGTTTTTTGTTTACAATATATTCTTTTAGTAAAAAATGCATTGAACACCTTGGATGAATTCTGAGGTGTTTGTATCTATGATGAAAGTAAAAAAATCATGTTTTTGGTTATATGACTCAGTGCTTAGTGAATAATTAAATTATTCCTAACTAGCAAGCAGACAGGTGGATTTAGCTACCTGTCTTTTTGGTTATAAGAAGTTGCGAACAGAGATTTGCAAAAGTACTAATTGTTATTGTTAGAGTGTACTTATACAGAAACAATAGGTGGAAATTTATAAATGCAGTTGTGATAAGGTTTCAGTATGTATTCTTTGTTTATGTTTGTTCGTTACTGAAAATAAAATATTGAAATGTGCTGGTTTTATTGATACAAGAAGACATTTAGTTGAGGTCTTCCCTTATTGGGGAATGAATAAACGATTGTTTGGTTTTTAAGATATGGCTTAACAATAACTTAATAAAACTGTGATTTCATTAAGAATAAACGCAACAACAATATCATTGCTCTAAAAGCTGGAACAGGTCGTGTAAAAACTGAAGAAATCGATGCTGTTATCGGGAAATATATTGACTCAAAATCTTTACTATGCACAGATACAGCTACTAACTATAGGGAATTTGCTAAATTAAAGGGTTTAAAGCACGAACCAATCAATGACAGACAAAAACAACGAGTGAAGAAAGGAATTTTTCATATTCAAAACGTTAACAACTTTCATAGCCGTTTAAAGACTTGGATGAGAAGATTTCAAGGAGTTGCAACAAAGTACCTTGATAACTACCTTTATTGGTTCAGATGGCTCGAATTGGACAAGCATTTTTCCTTTGAAAAACAAGTGGAGCAAATGCTTATTTCAGCGTGTCAAAAATCAAACAAAATCACTGTTAATAATCTTAGGAGCATAGCATAAAGACAAAAGAGAGGTGAATTTATTGGCAAGGAAAAATCTGAATATATTTACTAAAATCTCGTTTTTTACAGCACTGGCTACGATTATTGTCTTACCAATTTACACTTTATTAAGAAGTTTAGACGATAGCGTGAATTATATTATAAGAGTGTTTGCATTGCTCACATTCCTCCTTTCTGTATTCGGTATACCTTTGAGCATCATTTCTATGTTCAGCAAAGAACATTTAGGTAAAAGAATTTTCGCTTTAATTGTAAATTTATTGCCTATAAGTCTTATCGTTTATGCTTTAATTATGGAATTTATAGATGAATTTCTCAGAACAGCACCTTAGTTAAAAGGGACTCTGCTACGAGTCAACATTTTATGAAATTCTAATGGAAAAAAACAAAGTTTACGAAAACAGCCAAATTTTAAAACAATCTAAGTCTACTCCATCTTTTAAATGGTTCTTAATACTAATAACCATAAACTTGTCGATGATTTCAAATCTAGGTTTCTGGGGAGAAATATTGTTAATTTTGCAAATCCTCTTTACCACTTGTTTAAAAATATCTGAATCCCCACTATTTTTTGCCAAAAAATCATCCCTTTTTCCTTATTGATGGGTGCGTTAGGGTCTTAAGAATTCGTTGAATATAAGCACCCATTTGTGAACTAAATGGAAGTGTCTAAACGAATGGTCTCGTCTTTGAATCTAGTTCCATCCTCAGCTTTTCTGTACACATCAATTAATACTACGTTGTTGTCTTGCCACTTAACCTCGAAGTTATCGACGGTCGTTAAATCAAACCCTTCAAAATCCTTATAATTCTCCAACTTATTTCCGTAATCCCCGTAATAAATTCGGAAGGAAGTGTTTCCGTAGGTTATCTTCTTATCCTTTTCATCTATAACTCCGGTGCTAATTTCCTGAAGGTCGATGATATGCACTTGGTTTGGAGAAGGACTTGTTAAAAAGGAAGTTCCTGATATAAGAGAAGATTTAGAAACTTCTCCTTCCCATTCATCTGTTGTTGAACAGCCACAAAAGATGGCTAATATTCCTATAGAAATCATCCAATATTTAAGCAGTAAGCTTACCTTCATTTCTTATCTACTCCTCATTCTCGTCTCCTGTAATATGAGACTTATTCTCCAACTAACTCTGCCCAGTTAGTGCAAAATGCCTCTTTACTAATTTTACCATACAATTACTCGTAAAAATGCTAAAAGAGTTCCTATCTAGTGCATATTCAGAAACCACACTCATCCACAAACTATCTTTCGGTAAATTTCCGACACGACTCAAATAATAGTTATGTTTTAGTGCAGTAAAGTGATAAAACAGATAGTAATAAGCTGATATAGTTCGAAAAGGATATCCGAAAACAACGTGCAATCTAAGTGTGTTATTTAAGGAATATATGTCTCTACTCCTATCATGTTGTTTTTCGATAAACCATACGTATCAAAAGGTATACTTTTTGAGACGTACTTTACGAAACGGTCGAATAAGGGTTCTCATAGTCTCGTATGGTGTCAAATCGAATTTTGAGACGTATCATAATTTAGTTTTACCTTTTGATACGCATTCGATAAAATAAGAGTATCAAATAACAAGGTGGAATAAATCATGGATAACAAAGAGTTCGGATATGTACGAGTAAGTAGTAAAGACCAAAACGAAGCAAGACAATTGGAAAGCATGTATGCTCTTGGAATTGATGAACGTGATATACATATCGATAAGCAAAGCGGCAAAGACTTTAATAGACCTCAATACCAAGCTTTGAAAATGCGTTTGCGTAAAGGAGATACATTATACATTCATTCATTAGATAGACTAGGTCGTAACAAAGAGATGATTCTTAATGAGTGGAAGGATATCACACAGAACATCAAAGCACATATTGTCGTAATTGATATGCCATTATTGGATACACGCAAATACAATGATTCAATCGGCTCTTTTGTAGCTGACTTGGTATTACAAGTATTATCATGGGTTGCTGAAGAAGAGAGAGTAAAGATTAAGACTCGTCAAGCTGAAGGCATAGCTTTAGCAAAAGCACAGGGTAAACACCTAGGAAGACCTAAAACATCTATTACCTCTGAATTCGAACATGCTTATAAGCAATGGAAAGCAGGAGATATCACTGCAGTTGAAGCAATGAAGCAATCAAGTATGACTAAGGCTACATTCTATCGCAGGGTTAAGGAATATGAAACGAACTAAAGGAGACTCCTAAAAGGGTCTCTTTTCATTTGTATAAGATATAGGGGGCGTGAATTCCACATTTTCAGTGGGTTAATAGTTGGGATATGAGATAGGTAGACTCATTCACACGTCACGAAATAAGTTTGTTACTTGCGACAAGACTTTCACTCCTTGTAATATGAAATTAAGAATAGTAGTTGAAAAACAGTGGAACGGGGTATTAATTTGAGAATTGATATTTATTTTCATGATTATAAAGATAAAAGTGAATCCAACAGGACTTTGGAAGTTCTGGAGTTATTCCTAAACACACATGTAATCATGAATAATTATAGTAGTGTGTACAATAGTGTATCATTTAAATTTTTGAATAATCCACCGAAGAAAAGGGAGGCAAAAATACTTATGCCTTATGGGATTCATCCAGAGGTGGAGATTCTCTCTGATTTTAGAGATAATGGGAAATTATGTGTAGAGACATTTCATCATGCGCTAGGTTTAATACAAGAAGCAATTCACCGTATACCACATGCCCCAGCTAAAAAAGAATTTGATTTTGATGTTAAAGGACTTTTGAGAGATATTAGTACTGCTGCTAAAGATGCCCCTCATTCCAAAGATGCAATCAAACATTTGGGGGATAACAAAAAGCAACTCACTATACAAAATCGTATGAATCACAAATTGAGGATGGTTGAAAATTTTAGGGAGAATCCGAGACCTTTAGATACAAGGCTTATAGGGGTTCGTGTCCTTAGCAACAGATATCGATTTCATGATGATGAGGATATTTATTTCTATCAGAATATGTATGCAATCATCTTTTCTGATGTTCTCCGAAGGTACGATATCCGTTTACCTAGCTATAAGGAAATTTATATCGATTTAGTAAATTCTTTAGAAGAAGCCATTGATATTAGCACTAGTAAGGATGACTGGTTTCAATACACCCATGCAATATTAGATTACACACGATTTAAACAATCTTCACAAGAAACGAAAGAACAATTATTATTAGATTGTTTATTTGAAGGACTAAGATTTATTACAGATTTCGACCACTTAGAAAAGGACAAAATTGAAAGTGTAATTAAGTATATCCAAAAGCATAAACTGCAAACACCGCTTATTTATGCGATAAAAGAAAATGAAGAATACGAGGTGAAAATTCAATATAAAGTAACCAGAGAAAATATCATCGGAAATTATGTAAAAGCCAGTTATAATTTACACATTTTCCAAAAGGCAACAGGAGAAGAGCGTGTAATTCCTCTTGGGGTCTTCGAAACATTTAATGTTCCTTATGTTTTAGGCAATATTCGTCTTACTAAGAAACAAGTCACAATTAGGGGAAGAACAGGATTAAGAGCCGAAATTTATCGTTCAAGCGAAAAAGCACCTAGTGAGTACAAATTTCAGTTTCATGAACTGTTTGTGAATTAATGTTGAAGGTATATGCTAACTGTTAATCATCAGTTGTTAAAAATTTAAAGACATTTTGGAGGAGTAAAAAATGGGTGCTTGGGGAGTTGCGATATTATCCGATGATGTAGCCGAAGATGTTAGCTTTAGATATAAGGACTTATTAGGTGATAATTATTCGAATGAAGAAGCAAGTAAAATAGTGATTGAAGAATTTCAGAATGAGTTAGATGATGAAGAAATCACGACTTTTTGGTTATCATTTGCTTTAATACAATGGAAACTAGGAAGACTTCAAGAGCAAGTAAAAAATAAAGCACTTCAAATTATTGATAGTGGTGCTGACCTCGAACGTTGGGAAGAAGACCCTAAATTAAAGAAGAAGCGTGAAGCGGTTCTTCTTAAACTAAAAGAGCAATTAAATTCTCCACAACCAAAAGCTAATAAAGTACCAAAGAGGTTTGTAACTGATACAGATTTAAAAGCAGGTGATGCCATTAGCTATCAATTACTGTCAGGAGATTATATTATTCTTAAGGTCATTGGTATTATTGAACAATGGACTGGAGATAAATATCCTCTTTTTGAAATATGTGATTGGCAAGGTAAAGTAATTCCTTCTAAAGAAAAAATTAATCAATTAGAATTAAAAAATGGGAATCAAGAGTTGAAAGCATTATCTCTTTTCCCTGCAGGTAAAAGAGATAACCCCACTAAAAGAATTAAAGCGGTAGCAGAAGAAGTAAGAATAATATTGGATATGGAAGCACCGTCTACCTTATTAACTTGGAAAGAATTTGATGATGAATTAAAGAAATTTTACCATTTTGATTAGTCTTTAATACTCCCAAAAATCCATAAGAAGTTAGGAGTAATTATAAGGGACTCCCTATGGGGTCTCTTTTCATTTGCAATGATATGGGGGGATTTTTCGTATTTTTATTCCATACATTTATGGAATAAGTGTATAGTAGGTAAAAAACACCTTAAGAAAAAATTATTGTTTCCAAACGAAGCTAAATGCTACGTCCTTCAGAAAATTCGTAAATTCTTATGATTAATCTTGATTCCACTCTTTGCTACAGTCTGGACATTTCCATTTAAGAATTCGGTCGGCTTCAATGCTTGCGATACCAATTTTTCTTGTAAAATGAGTTGCACCATATGCTTTTTGTGATTGTTTTGGTATAGGTTCTCCTTGCAAATCAGCATTGCAATACGGGCAGAATTCTTTGCTATTTCCCATCAAATCACTCCTTCTAGCTAAACCCTAATCTTTAATGTAAATATAACATATTTAAGTAAAGGGGAAGTATTTAATATGAAATATTCGCAATAATTAAAATATATATATTATATAATGCTGCATTGATGTAAAATGATTATATGGTGTTAAATATTACATAGTTAATTTTGGAGGGATTATGTTGGACTTCAGAAATAATATACAAAAGCTTTCATTGCAAGTACTTGAGAGAAAGAGCCATATAACAAATGAAGAGATGACAAAACAAGCATTAATCATCCCTTTTATCCAAAAACTAGGATATGATGTTTTTAATCCGCTAGAAGTTAGACCAGAATTTACAGCAGACTTTGGTATTAAAAAAGGTGAAAAAGTCGATTATGCTATTTTTAAGAATGGTGAACCTATTATCCTTGTTGAAGCAAAATCAGTCACAGAAAATTTAAAAAAGCATGATTCGCAATTGTCTCGCTATTTCAATGCAATTCCAGAAGTGAAAATAGGTATTTTAACTAATGGTGTAGAATATAAGTTTTTTACTGATTTAACAATGGATAACATGATGGATAACACACCATTTTTCACTTTCTCAATGGATAGTGTGACTAACTTAGATATTGAAACGATTGAAAATTTCACGAAAGAGAATTTTGATGCTACAGAGATTGTTAAATTTGCAGAAGAACTGATTTATATGACAAATTTGAATGCCAATATTAAGGAACTATTTAAGAATCCTTCTGATGATTTTTTGCGGTTTTTAATTAAAGATTTTAGTTCAACTAGAATTACAAGTAATGTATTGGAAAGATTTCGACCGATAGTCCAAAAAGCAATCAATAACACTTTGCTGGAAATTATTAGTGAGGGATTGTCACCAAGACCAGCAGAGGTATTAATAGACAAAGAAAAAGAAGAAGAAGCAGAGATGGAATCCGAGGTATCGACAACAAAAATAGTACCTACTACTACGGCGGAAGAGTTAAAGGCATTTGATATAATTAAGAAGACGTTAGAAGATAACGGACGTAATATTGAAAATTTAAAGCACAAAGATACTCTGAACTATTTCAATGTGATGAATCGAGTAATTACAAAATGGTTTATCCGTGTGAATTTAGACCAAGCAGTAAAATATATTTACACCAGACTTGAACCCGAAGTAGCCAGAGAATTATGCCCTAATTTTGAAGTAGTAGAAGGAATTAAATCTACATGTAATAGCCGAATTATAATAAATGAAGTTGAAGATTTAGAGGAAATGAAAGAATTAATTATTACTTGCTTTGATGAAGTGACTGAACAATTGCCATTAAATAAGTAGTAGCCATAAAAAGTGCTAGGGATAGTCCTAGTGCTTTTTTTACTTTTATTGTTAAGGTCTGCTTTGATTTAGTATCTATTAGATACTCTATTTAATGGGGATAGGACTTACAATAATTATATTGGTAAAGGCTAAAGTAACATAGGTAATGAAAAATAATGGCAATTGTATTGCCGAGTATTGAAAAAATTTATTATAATAGAAATAACCAAATAAGGAAAGAAAACATAGACGACAATTAAATATGTTGGATGTTCAATATTTATGAAATGCTGATATAAGAGTAATATGAGTCTGTTTTGTCATTTGCACATATTCACAAAATGTAGGTCTTGTTCAACTGACAGGTGTGCGCAATCGTGTTGTCATTTACACATGCGGTGGTATGCTTATTGTACTTGGATTTATTCCAAAGATTGCCGCGCTAACAACGATTATTCCAACGCCAGTACTTGGCGGTGCAATGCTTGCTATGTTCGGAATGGTTATGGCATATGGTATTAAAATGTTAAGCGCTGTTAACTTTGCAAAACAGGAAAACTTATTAATTGTTGCATGCTCTGTTGGAATTGGTCTTGGTGTAACAGTTGTGCCAACATTATTCTCGCAGCTTCCAGAGAGCGTTCGTATTTTAACAGATAACGGAATTGTATTAGGAAGTGCATCAGCAGTACTTTTGAATATTGTGTTTAATATGGTTCCGCAAAAACAAACGAAGGTAAAAGAAGAGCAAGTTGCAATGCAAAGTGCTGTTTCTGAAGCGTAAAACAAAGCAGTATCTCACGATGAGATACTGCTTTGTTTTTTCATCGGCATGTTTTTTCCATAGGTACCGAGACGCCAAATATATTCAAGTGGACCATACTGATAACGAGATAGCCACCAGCGGCTGACAAAGATTTGAATAATATAGAAGCCGATACAGAAGAGTGTGCCGCCCCATAGCGGGAATATAATATTTACTTGAAACAGTAAGCCGAATACCAATAAAGTTACAATAGTTTGCGAAATATAGTTTGTTAATGCCATGCGGCCAACATATTGGAATGGACGAAATATTTTTTGCCATTTTGCATGCTGCAATAAACGCATAAGTGTGAGAATGTAAAAAATGAATAATGTTTTTCCGCTTAACGTAATAAAGGCAATCATCTTAAACGGCACGTATGAATCGTTCATATTGAAATAGACAATCATAATCCACCATGTTGGCAAAGTAGCGATGAAGGCAATGATTTGCCATTTCTTTAGCTTTGTATCAATGTCTTTTACGCGGCGGAAGATTTCTTTTTTGCCGGCGTATAGACCGAGTAAAAAGAGACCAACTGTTTCCGGTAGCATCATAAGAGAAGAGCCGACTTCTTCAGAGTAAAAAGTAGTAAACCGACCTTGTACTTGTAAGAACCAATCTTGCAACGGAACAATTGGAGCGGAAAAACCTCCAAGCTTTTCAGTTGGTACGACTAGCATCGTTAAATTAGCAAGCAACATAATACATTCCCATATACTTAACAAAATAAGTGACCAAATTAACAAAGTTTTTGGTTGTCTTTTATAAAATAAAAGAAGTACGAATCCACTTATTGCATAATTATGTAAAATATCGCCGTCCCAAAGCAAAACATAATGTAAAAATCCAAACAATAACAATATCAGTAGTCTACGTATAAATAGTAATTTTGGACGATATGCTTTCTCTTCAGCACGTTTCATAAAAATATAAAAACCAAGGCCGAACAAAAAGGAAAAAATTGTGTAAAATTTTGTTTGGACAAACATATCATAAAATAGTCGGATGTAACGATTCAATCCTTCGTAAACGCCTGTTAGATCTCGTGATTCAATGCCAGCTAATACAGGCCAGTTTACAAGGAAAATGCCAAAGACTGCAATTCCTCGTATGATATCAATGGAATGAATCCTCTCATTTTGTGAAATATTTTTTATCATACTTCATCTCCTTTTGTGTATATTTCTTTTAGTATATACGGTATGAAAAGTGGTGGTATATATATTTCCAATTTTTTTAACTGTTAACATTTCTCCTGTGAGTTATAATAAGAGGGCACAACAATCCTACTACTCCTTTAGAACAGGCAGTATGAAAGCTCCTTTATTTGAAAAGGAGCTTTTATTTTTAAAATATATATTGATAATCATTCTCTCTAATGGTACAATGTGTTTAAAATTGATAATCATTATCAAGAAAGTTAGGTGTGATTATATGGTATACGCATTTTTAGCAGGAACAGTTGTTTTATATGCAGTTGTAACAAAACATGTGTTAAATCGAGTAGGAGCAACTAAATAATGAACTATATTACATAGAAATCCCTTTCGTTTTCAAAAAGAATGAAAGGGATTTTTTATTTTTTTACTGTGAAGATGCTGAAAATTTAGTAATATAATAGGTGGATACATCTTGGAACAAAGGGGCACGAGGGGATGACAAAAACAGTGCAAACAAACAGTTTACAAAAGCTTGTTTGTTTTTATGAAGAATGGCAGAAAAAAGGTGATATAGAACATAGTGAAAAGTTGCTTGAAGTTATACAGAAATATAAAGAAGAGCAGCTTATGATTGCATTTTGTGGACATTTCTCTGCTGGAAAATCAACAATGATGAACTATTTATATAAAGATCAATTGTTGCCAACAAGTCCGATTCCAACGAGTGCGAATGTCGTAAAGATAGAAAAAGGACATGCTCGCGTCGTTGTTACATTAAAATCAGGACAGAAATACGAGTATGACGGTATGTATACAGCAGAAGAATTAAAACAGCTTTGTAAAAATGGCGATGAAGTGATTGGAATTCATATTTATCGGAGCGATGCACCGCTCCCAGAAGGCGTTGTTCTTGTTGATACGCCTGGTATTGATTCAACTGATGATGCACATCAACTTGCGACTGAATCTACGCTGCATCTTGCTGACATTATTTTTTATATGATGGATTATAATCATGTGCAATCGGAAGTGAATTTACAGTTTGTCAAAGAATTAAAGCAACGTAATAAAACGGTTTATCTTGTTGTGAACCAGATTGATAAGCATAAAGAACATGAATTGTCTTTTTCTGCTTATCAGCAAAGCGTAATGCAGTCATTTGCAAATTGGAATGTTGACGTTGATGGTATATTTTATACGTCTTTACGATTGCAACAACATTCGTACAATGAATTGGAAAAGCTAGAGGGTCTGCTTATTTCTATTATGAAAGAACGCGGTTCTTATGTAAAAGGTGGAATGGAAAAGGAAGTTTCTTATTTACTACAAGAACATCTTTCTTATTTGTTAACACAGTATGAGAAACAGCTGGAGCCGTTTCGTGAAGAATTGGCATCGCTATTATCGTATGAAGAAGTTACGTCGATTTTAGAAGAACTTGCTGAAAAAGAAAAAGAATTTTATGCAAAAGAAGATGAAGTGAAAAATAGATTTATCATAGGGCTGCAAAATATATTAGATAATGCATATTTAATGCCATTTGAAATGCGTGATTTAGCAAATCAATACTTAGAAACAAAATTGACGAAATTTAAGGTTGGTTTATTATTTGCAAAAGCGAAAACTGATCAAGAAAAACAGCGTCGTTTACAAGTGTTTTATGAGTCCCTGCAAAAGACGGTAGAAGCGCAATTAGACTTTCATGTAAAAGAATATATTGTTTCTTTTACAAAACAAGAAGAGATATTTACAGAAGAATTAGGAAAAGCAGTATACGATTTGAATATTTCCTTTGAATCGTCGCTTTTAGAGGAAATAATTAAGCAAGGAGCAGGATTTACAGGAGATTATTTATTACATTATACAGCAGATGTTGCAAATGAATTAAAGAAACGATATTTCAATGCAGCACAATCTGTATTTGCGAAAGCTTTACCGATATTACAAGAAAGAGGAAAAGCTGAGCTGCTAAGCATTGATAGAGAACAAAAGCAGTACGAAGCGGTGCAACATGCGAATGACATGAAACGTCAATATATGGAACAGTACGATCAGTATGAAACATATTTGCATGATGTATGGAATGATTGTGTTTCTGTGCCTGAAACGATGGAAATAGAAGATATTTTACAACGAACACAACGAGTGACAAATGCTAAATTTCAATTGCAAGAACAAGAAGCTGTATCTACGTATACGGAAAATCAAGTTGCAAGCACAGGAAATGTTAATATTCAGCGCGTATTAGAACATGTGAAGGAAACAGAATTTGTTCTAAAACAGCTTCCGGCTTTGACGCACGTATACGACGAAATTGTTGAAAAGAGAACACGCATTGAAACGAAGCAATTTACAGTGGCGTTATTTGGAGCATTTAGTGCAGGGAAATCGTCCTTTGCCAATGCCTTATTAGGAGAAAAAGTATTACCAGTATCACCGAATCCTACAACAGCAACTATTAATCAAATTTTACCGGTAACAGATGAGAAGCCGCATGGTACGGTAGTGGTACAGTTCAAATCGGAAACGGCGCTCTTTGAGGACTTAAAGGCTGTTTATAAGTTATTTCACCGTGATATTACATCTTTGGAAGAAGCACTCTTACAAATTGATGATGTACTGCAATATCCAGCGCCAAGTGGCAGACAAAAAACAACGTTTAGTTTTTTACGAGCGGTGCAGCATGGGTATGCGGAAGTAGGGCATCGTTTAGGAGAGCAATCTCGCGTAACATTAGCTGAATTTGCTGATTATGTGGCCAATGAAGAAAAGTCATGCTTTGTAGAATATATGGAGCTTTATTATGATTGCGAATTAACGAGACAAGGCATTGCACTTGTTGATACGCCGGGAGCAGACTCTGTTAACGCACGCCATACAGACGTAGCATTCCAATATATAAAAAATGCAGACGCAATTTTATTTGTAACGTATTATAATCACGTGTTTTCACGAGCAGATCGAGAATTTTTAATTCAACTTGGACGTGTAAAAGATACGTTTGCACTTGATAAAATGTTCTTCTTAATTAATGCTGCGGATTTAGCACAGTCAGAAGAGGAATTACACACAGTAAAAGGGTATATTAGTGATCAATTGTTGCAGTACGGTATTCGGAATCCACGTCTATTTGCGATTTCTAGCTTATTTGCATTAGAAGAAAAACAAGGAAAAGATATTTCGAAAGAAACGTATGGTATTTTAAAACATTCTGGTCTTGCACCGTTTGAACAAGCTTTCACTTCGTTTATCATGAGAGATTTAATGCTTGTATCGGTTCATTCTTTATATGGAGCACTTCAAAACGGTTATAAACTTCTTACAAATATGATTGAAAGTGCAACACAAGGAAATGAAGAAAAAGAACAAAAACGAAAAAAATATGAAGCGGAACGTGAAGAACTGCTTCATATGATCTCTTCGCATAGTGTGGTAACAGAAGAAATGGCATTGGAAAATGAAGTGAAAGAGCTTCTATATTATGTAAAACAGCGCTTATTTTTACGATACAATGATGTGTTTACAGAATTTATTAATCCAGCTTCTTTACGAACACAAGGGAATGTGAAAGAAAAATTACAAGAGTGCATGATGGAGTTAATTGCCTTCTTACAACATGATTTATTGCAAGAAATGCGTGCAACGTCGCTGCGTCTTGAAAAATGGATGAATGAAACGATGAAACATGTGCAAGAAGAAGTAACGGTGCAATGTGCTACAAAGAATGAACAGCTCGTCATCCGTACAGATACAACATATGATTATCGCGTTCTTATGCATGAAAATCCATTTCCAAATATGGAAGCAAAACAATTTAAAAAAGCATTATCCCATTTTAAAAGTGAGAAAAGCTTCTTTGAAAAAAATGATAAAGCATTGATGCAAGAAGAAATGAAGCAAACGTTAGAACCATTTGTGGCAGATTACGTAATGGAAGAACAGCACCTATTTGTTAATCACTATAAACAAGAATGGCTTCATAGATGGCAACTTGTGAAAACAGTCATGATGCAAGACGCAGCGCAATACTATGAAAGTTTATTATTTGCGTTATTGGAAACAATTGATGTTTCTGCATACGAAAAGAGAAAAGAAGAATTGGAAAAACAATTAATGAAAATAAAACATGAAGTAGAAGTTCTATAAGTATTAAGAGAAGAAGATACGTTCAATGCGTTTTTGTAGAACAGCATCTAATGATTTTACAAATCCTGCAAATTCATCTGAGGAAACCATATGAGTTAAGACGAGACGTTTTCCATCTGGCGTTTCGCCGCATAAGACGAAGGAAGTGAATTCATATGGTTTTCCTTCTATCACTAACTTTGGATAGGAGTACGTGCCATTTTTCTTTTTCTTCTCATCGATGGAGATTATATTGCACTTCTTTTCATTGTTGTCCATAGTGATGACCTCCTTTGTATTACTTATGGAAGACAAGGGGTATTTAGAACAGGAGGAGATGAGAGAATTTTTAAGGAACAATTAATTGTTGAGTGTATTTCTGAAGATAAGGCACCGATATCATTATTATTACTTGCTGATCCGAGCGAAAGGCAGTTACAGTCGTATCTTCAACGAGGAATGATTTATGTTGCTAAACGCGATGAACATGTGATAGGGACATACATATTATTGGAAACACGCCCTAATACGATGGAGATTATGAATATTGCAGTTTGTGAACAAGAACAGGGTAAAGGCATCGGGAAGCAGTTATTGCAGCATGCGATCGCAACTGCAAAGGAACAAAGCATGCGCACACTTGAAATTGGGACAGGTAATTCGAGTATCTCGCAGCTTGCCTTATATCAAAAATGTGGATTTCGTATTTTTTCTATTGATTTTGAGTACTTTTCGAAGCATTATGAAGAAGAGATTATAGAAAATGGCATT
This sequence comes from Bacillus rhizoplanae, assembly GCF_917563915.1. GTDB lineage: Bacteria > Bacillota > Bacilli > Bacillales > Bacillaceae_G > Bacillus_A > Bacillus_A rhizoplanae. Next base: position 242,999 of record NZ_CAKJTI010000003.1, read on the forward strand.
GTATGCCGGGATATGATTCGGCTTACGATGGACTTATACTAGGGGGAAGAGAACATGGAAGTACATGCAGCAATTACAGCACATTCTCGTAAACAAAATGAAGTGGTGAAAGCATTTCTGCAATTAGAGGCGCAACGTGAAGCAGCAATTGAAGCGGCAGTATCGCTTGCATCAAATGGGAAGCCTTTCTCTGTTGATGTAATTAATATGGTAACAAAACAAATTAATGGGCTTGCGAAAAACGGTATTGCACCGCAACGTAAGATTGTGACAGAAGAAATGGTGATGGAGTACGTAGGACGTTTACAAGAGAAAGAAGGTCGTTAAGTATGATCGTTACAGTCGAATGGTTACATGAACATATACAAGATGAGCATGTTCGTATTATCGATTGTCGTTTTGACTTAGCAAATCCGAATTGGGGAAGAGAGCAGTATAATGAGGCACATATTTCAGGTGCGCTCTATTTTGATTTAGATAAAGATTTATCAAGTCCGGTTACACAACATGGCGGACGTCACCCGCTTCCAAATATAGAAGCGTTTGTACAAAAACTTTCACAAGCTGGGATTGATGAACATACAACAGTTGTGGCATATGATAGTCAAGGAGGAGCAATGGCCTCTCGTCTCTGGTGGCTCTTAACGTACCTTGGACATGACAAAGTATATGTGTTAAATGGTGGCTTCCCAGCATGGAAGGAGCAAAGGGTCGAAGTAACGAATGATATACCAGTCTTTGAACCTAAGACGTTTGTTCCAACTCTGCAGCATGATATTGTCGTAACAATGGAAGAATTACAAGAGAAAATTAATAAACAGGCAAATATAACACTTATTGATTCGCGAGAACCAAAGCGCTATGCAGGATTAGAAGAACCAGTTGATAAAGTAGCCGGCCACATTCCGACTGCACAAAATTATTTTTGGAAAGATGGCGTAACTGATTTTGGTGCTTTTAAGGGGCAGGACGCACAAGAAAAGCGCTTTATCCATCTTGATAAAAAGAAAGAAACGATTGTGTATTGCGGATCAGGTGTAACGGCATGTCCGAACGTATTAGCGTTAAAAATGGCTGGTTTTACAAATGTAAAATTATATGCGGGCAGCTGGAGTGATTGGATTTCTTATCCTGAAAATCCAATTGTGAAAGAATAACAGTAGCCTATTGCACCTCAAAAAATTTTGTATTACAATAGGATCACAAGCAAGAAATACTTTCATAACAATATATTTTACACATTGCGAACAATGTGATAAGATAACGACAAATAAATAAAACATCCTGCGGTGTGCGTAACTTATTTATGTCTAAAACCGATGTTAGTTTTACGGAAGTTCGATATTTAGAGGCCAACATCAAGCCTTTCTTTGAGAAGGAAGATGAAAGGTAACTGTGAGAACATCCACCTGCGAGTAGCGGGTTTTTGGACATTTACGAGGGACGGCACGTGCGGGGGTTCTATTTATCCTTATGATTAATAATAAATGCCTACGATGTACGTAGCTTGTGTATGTCTTAAACCAATGAGAGTAATACGGAAGTTCAATATTGAAATGTGGCCATCATGCCATCTTTTTAAGAAGGAAGATGAAAGCATTTTTGAGAGCATCCACCTGCGAGAGCGGGTTTATGGACATCTAGAAGAGAACGGCATATGTGGGACTATATAAAAAACTTACGTTTTATACGTAAGTTTTTTTGTTTTGAGAAGCCTTTTTGTCAGCACGCTGGAAATCATTTAAGTTTCGTTGTGTGGAAACAATAAAAAATATTAGAGATAAAATGAACCCCCTACTGATGAGAGCTTTACTTTATCATATCTGGCGATTCATCCCCCACCTCAAGCGCGAAGCGGTAGGTGGGGGAGTTCAATGTTATCTGCATTCACCTGTAAATTCTCCATAATAAACATAGCACTTTCGGTCTTCATCAATCTCCCTTGAGTCTAAGGTGAATTCCATTAATATTCCATCCCTTTGAACGTACAAAATATCTGAATGTAGATACGTTAAGATTTCCTCATGATTCCATACATCTTTACTTTCTATCAAAATCGAATTTGCTCCTTGTAGTTCTCTAATCTCAAAACCTATATGGGAATATGTGGTTTCTGGAGAATCATCGAAGAATTTTTCTCTTTTGACATATAATACTGCAGTTCCGTCAGGATCCATTGCGGTCGCTGTTACGACATACGTACCTCCTTCTTTAATGAAATACTCACAAGTCATCCTTGCGACGGTTTCAGAGATAGGAATATCCGCATAGTTCCATAAGGCAGGATATTGTTTAGCTTCATCATTGAGTCGATATTCTAACCGCAATCGTAATCCCTCTTCCTTTTTCTTCTAATTTATCATGAATTCTTTTATAATAAAAATATAATATATAAAGGGGTGTGGGAAGGTGACAAAAACCAAATGGTTAGTAACAGGTGTTCTTACATCTTTAATGACCGGCACTTTAGCTGGCTGTACAAAAGATCTCCCTCCAAAACCAAATGATAAGAGCTGTTCCGATTGGGATTGGGATGATGAACTTGGCGTGTGGCGATGTGATGACAATCATTCAAGTTATCATGGGCATTATTATTACGGTGGTAAATATTATCAAAATAAATCAACTTTCAAAAATTCATCTGAATTTAAGTCCTATCAAGCTTCGTCTAATTTTAAAGGAGGAATTGGAAGCGGTTCAAAGGGCGGATTCGGAGGTTAAGTCATGTCGTTTTACATAAAGGAACGAAGTCAATTTTATTCGAGGTTCCCACACTTTTGGTCTGACTTATACGGGAGTGAGTATAGCCTTTTTCATGTTTTTGAAATAACAGAACAAACTATGAGGCATTTGCAATTAGCAACAGAACGAATGGGAAAAGTATTTTTTAAGACTGCTAGCCTTCTTCGGAACTTATCGGATGCTCAGCTTCTTGAACTTGGTTTTCCATCTTCAAGTCTGCCTTTTATCAGAATGAAATCTCTGTTTCCTGAATCTATTATTTCACGGTTTGATTTTACTTTGACGAATGGTGATATCAAAATGCTTGAGTTTAATAGTGATACCCCTACTTTTATCATGGAATGCTTTCAAATGAATGGACAGGTATGCAAAGAATTAGACTATCATGACCCAAACGAGAATCAGGAACGTCTTCTTTCTTCTGGTATCACAAAAGCTGTAATGGAGGCTGCTAAAGGAATAGAAATGCCAAACGTTGTCTTCACAGCCCATCATGAACATATAGAAGATTGGAATACTACTGCGTATTTGAGTCAGCTATGTCAGGTTAAAAACAAAACGGTGTCAATGTCAGAACTCAGAATTACTGACGATGCTTTGGTCGACAGAGACGGTGTGCCTATTGATATTTTGTATCGTCAAACATATCCTATTGAAGATTTGGTTGAGGACCGGGATCCTAATACCGGTGATTTTGTGGGGATTGAGTTACTGCAACTTGTAAAGGAAGGAAAGCTCTTTATTATAAATCCTGTTTCATCCTTTCTACTTCAGCCGAAATCGATTCAATGCCTGATTTGGGGATTAGCTGAGATAGGCGTTTTTTATACAAATGAGGAACGACAATGGATTAAGGAATATATGCTTCCTACTTACTTAGAACCAGATTTATTTTTAGGAAAAAGTTCTTTTGTTCAAAAACCTTCGTTCGGTAGAGAGGGTAACACGGTTATAATTCGTGACAAAGACACGAATATTGTGATTCAAAATTCATATCAAACGTATAAAAAAGAACTTCCTGTATTTCAAAAGTATATAAAGCTTCCGGTTGTTTCCCTTGAGACTGAAAAAGGGAACGAGGAGTTGTCGTATGTGTTTGGATCGTTTTTAATTGCTGGAAAACCAAGTAGTATTGGTATACGGGCCGGTGGAAAAATTACGGGGAATGAATCTTATTATTTACCTGTAGGGATAAAAAAGGGGGATTATAAATGATGAACTTTTTACTTTATTTAGTGGTTTCACTCGGCCTTTTATGTATTGGTCTTTTTCTTATGGAATTGACAACAAAAGTGAAGGAATTTTCGTTAATGGCTAAAGGAAATAGAGCAGCAAGCTATGCACTTGGAGGGAGACTTCTTGGTCTTGCCATCGTCTTGTATTCGACTGCTGCCCATTCTATTTCACTTATGGATATGGTTTTATGGGGAGCGGTTGGGATTTTAGCGCAGATTGTTGTATTTTATTTAGCCGAATGGTGCACACCGCGTTTTAATATCAATCAAAGCATTGAAGAAGATAACCAGGCCGTCGGACTTTTCCTGATGTTTTTATCAATTTCCATCGGAATTGTGATTGCTGGGTGTTTAACATATTGAAAAACCTCACGTTTTATACGTAAGGTTTTTATTTTTCATTTGTTAATCCTTCTGATACGTAATCAATAAGTTTGTCCATTTGATTTATTTTGTAGGAAATACTTGTTGTAATAAGGAAAAGTTTGAATTCAAAGTGTTGACATCTATTTTAAATAGGAGTAACATTTTCTATGTAATTAAATATGTCTCTGTTAGGTGAGGCTCCTGTATAGAGAGATGCTACTGCCCAAAAATGTCGAGAGACGCCAATGGGTCAACAGGAATGATCGAATTAAGGTCTTTCTTAATGTAGCTGGTGAAGAACCTATGCTATACAGTGCTAAAGCTCGGCGAGGGAGAGGTGCGATTTTTTTAATATAAGCTACTATAAAATGTAGCTTCATTAAACTTCGCTTATTTGTGTATGTTCAGACCTTTACTCGTTTCCGGGTAAAGGTCTTTTTAGTAAGGTTGTATTTTGTACAAATATACATAACTAAAAATAAGTTTATGAGGAGGTGAGGAGCAATGTCAGCTTCGGACTCGGTTCCGTTACCCATATATTTCAAAAAAAGAATACGTCATGTAGGTAGGAAGCGAATTGTTCCTCCCTCTATATCTGTAAATAGATAAGTCGAGAAACAATGAGTTTCTTCCTGCGTGCGCGAAGGAGGAGACGGACGATGTTATATGTAAATAAACGAGATGAAATTATAGGCAACATGAATCATAAAGGGCAAGAAGTTTTACAGAAAAACAATGAAATGTTAGTGGAAGTTGCGATTCGAGATGTGAAATCTGTATATGCTTATTTTAAAACAACAAGAAATGGTCTTTCCGTTAAAGAAGCAAAAAAACGTATCGCACAATATGGGAAAAATGAACGATATGCGAATAAAAAAATTATGCTGGCTTATATTATGATGAAGTTGATTGAAAAAGTAAGTCTGTTTGAAAAGGAAACGAATCAAACAAGTGCAACAACATCAAAAACGGTTGCTGTTTTAAGAGTAGTAAATGATAAAGCAAATGGAGTAGATACAAATTCTGAAATGATGAATATTCCTGTAGAAGAATTGGTTCCAGGTGATGTAATTTGTCTTTCAGCAGGTGATACTGTACCAGCTGATGCCCGCATTATTTACGCAAAAGATTTATTAGTAGATGAATCTCCTTTAACAGGAAAGGAAATGCTTGTAGAAAAATATGAAAGTTGTTATCATATCGAAAAAAAGCGATTTATGCCGTTAAAACGCATAAAAGATTACAATCCACTTTATCTTGAAAATTTATGCTATAAAAGCACCCATATTGTTAATGGAACAGCAAAGGCAGTTGTTGTTTCAACTGGAAATAATACGTACGTGGAACTATTACATCAATATTGTAAGTAATCTTTATGGATGCTAAATGGAGTAAATCATTGTATAATAAAAAGTACAATCATTATTGATTATTTATAACCTTGCGTAATGACGTGAGGTTTTTATTTTTGTCATTAGGAGAGGAATTATGAAAAAAGTATTATTAGTAGATGGTATGGCACTATTATTTCGTGCTTTTTATGCAACAAGTGTCTACGGGCAATTTATGAAAAGACAAGATGGTACTCCGACAAACGGGATTCATGGTTATATGAAGCATTTATTAACAGCGTCTGGGACAATTGAACCGACTCATATTGTAACGTGCTGGGATATGGGGAGTACAACCTTTCGAACAGAAGCGTTTTCAAACTATAAGGCGAATCGCGGGGCACCGCCAGAAGAATTAATTCCACAATTCGATTTAGTGCAAGAAATGACTGCGCATTTATCTATTCCAGTCATTGGTATGAAAGGATATGAAGCTGATGACTGTATTGGAACATTAGCAAAAGTGTATCAAAATGAAGCAGAAGTGTTTATTTTAACGGGTGATACAGATTTGCTGCAGCTTGTTGATACAAATATTACCGTCATGCTCCTTCGCAAAGGAATTGGAAACTATGAATATTACACGCCTGAAAAAATTATCGAAGAAAAAGGTGTACAGCCGTGGCAAATTGTTCATGCAAAGGCATTTATGGGTGATTCAAGTGACAATTATCCAGGAGTAAAGGGCATTGGTGAAAAGACAGCATATAAGCTCATTCAAGAGCACGAAACAGTTGCAGCTGTTTTAGAAAACATTGCACTATTAACGAAAACACAGCGTACAAAAATTGAAAATGACTTAGACAATTTGCATATGTCATTACAACTTGCACAAATTCATTGTGAAGTGCCAATTTCTTGTGGATTAGAAGAAGCCCTTCACACAATTGATATAGAAAAAATCCGATTCGTTTGTGAGCAAATGAACTGGGGCAGACCCGAAATGTTTGTAAATATGTTATAAATTGAAACTTCTATTAGTAGAAGCTTTTCTGCATCCCGCATTGATGGAAAGCCTGCCTAATAGGGTATTTACTGCCCAAAAGTAGCGGGATAAAAAGCGGTTCTTGAAAAGGATTTATTCTAGACTATAGATAACGCCCAATCAAACTATACATTTGATTGGGCGTTATTATTTATATTTAAAACATTTCAACTGGATATGGTTTCTACCATATCTAATTTCTTTAGATTGATAGTAAAGGTAGTAAACAAACTGTTGGTAAAGTCACGTTTCAGTCGCAGAACTATACACATATTGACTCATGAAAAAATATACGTAGTTTTCATTTGAAGTTCAAATGGATTTCACACAAATCTTTTATTATTACACAATACAGGTAATTACTTATCTTTTATATAAATGAAATTTTTCATAACAATTAAGGAGGAAATTAAGTATGCGAAAAAAAATAAGAAAATCCTTTAAACAATTACTAATAGAAAATAAACAATCATTATTAAATAATAAGGAGAACATAAGAGAAATTGAAGAAAAAATTGAAAAAAGACATGTATCATATGGAGCAGCGAGTAACTGAGTAAAGGAAAATTTTTGATCAGGAAAATCCACATAATAAGGAGTTAATCTATAAATCTTGAATAAGCATTTAAATAAAACATTGCAACTTAAAGTGCTGCTAATTCGAAAGTCCTTTCAGTGATAACCTGAAAGGACTTTGTTTATCTAACTTATTAGTTGGAAAGGATGTTAAAAAACTTTATTTGTAGTCGACTTCTTGTAAATGAGTAAGTAAACGACTATGAATACGTAACAAAGTTTGAATAGATAGATTCTACAGCAGTTTTCAAAGAAAATTCATTCTCATAATGCCCGAAAACATGTATGATAGAGAGTGGAGAATTTTTCAAACTAGGTGGGGACATCATGCAAACAGTTCAAGATTACCTTTCATTCTTACATACAAAAGGGTTTAAATTATCAGAGGAAGCACAAGGATTTATTATGTTTGGTCAAGGGTATACAGGTTCATCTGATGGAATTGTGAATGTGGCGATTGAAGCGACGATTAAGCACCAATTACAATTTGATGGCAGTTACTTTATTGCTTTGTTAGAACGATTAAAGGAAGAGAAAATTACCGATAAAAAAAGCGCGATGGCTTTTATGCGGAAGTTACAAACATAACTTCATGCAGCCTGCGCTTCTTTTTTTTGTTTATTTGGGAGTTCCACAAAGATCATTCCTAAGAAAATACAAATGCACCCAATGATAGCTGATACTGACAATTGCTCATTCGCAACAAGAACACCTGTGATTGCTGCAAAGACTGGCTCCATTGCGAAAATAATGGCAACGCGGGTGGGTGACGTGTACTTTTGTGCTGTTGTCTGAATAAAGAATGCAAGAGAAGTGGCAAATAGCGATGTTAGCAATAGTGCGAACAAAAATGAGCGATTCGTCCATAATGATAGCGAAAATAACTTCTCCCAATCTTCAAACAAAAATGCACAAATAGAAGAAAAGAGTCCAACTGCTAATATTTGTGTTGTACTTAATAATAACGGAGACACCTTTTTTGAAAAGAATCCATTTACAAGTATGTGAGCAGCAAATGCTACAGCGCAACCTATGATAAGAAGGTCTCCTATATTCAATTGAAAAGAATTTCCAGCTGTTAATAAAAACAATCCAATTGTAGCTACTGTAATTCCGAGTACAATAAATATATTCGCTTTTTGTTTTAAAAATATAAACGATAAAATAGGCACCATGACAATACTAAGTCCTGTTAAAAATCCTGCTTTAGAAGAAGTTGTATATAATAAGCCGAATGTTTGTAACAAGTAACCAATAAATAAAAAGAATCCTACTATAATACCAGCGAAGCTACTATACCCTGCACGTTTAATAGGTATTTTTTTCATAGAAATGAGCTGAATAACCAGTAAAATAAGTCCAGCTAATAAGAAACGTACAGCATTAAAAGAAAATGGTCCGACAAATGACATAGCATTTTGAACAACAACAAACGTAGCTCCCCAAATAAAGGCAACGAACAACAATGCGAGAGGAGCAATCCACTCTTTTTTCAATACACTACCCCCGTTCATTTTTTAAAATTGCTTTTCGCGCTAATTCATCTGCTACTTTATTTTGACTGCTTGGAATCCACTTCATAAAAAAGAGATCAAATTGCTGGGTCATTTGCAATGCTTCTTCTAAAAGCGGCGCATATAATGGATTCTTCGCATATTGTTTTTCAACAGCTTGTTCTACAAGCTGGGAATCTGTTCGAAACGATACAATTTTATAATTATGTTCGGTGCAATATTTTAATGCAGCAAGTAATGCGTGATACTCAGCTTCATGATTGCTCATAACTCCAAGTGGAACAGAAAGCTGCACAGGCGGTTGAACACCTTTGATAAAAACCCCGGCGCCAGAAGGACCAGGGTTCCCTTTTGATGCACCATCAATGTACACTTCAATCAAATTGAAAACCTCCGATTAACCGATTGTAATGCTATAGCGGCATGTAAATGTTTCATTCGCTTTTAACATTTGAATTCCTTTTTTTTCTTTAAAGTCTTTTACGGGCTCTACTTCATCAGCAATGCCATACCAAGGTTCAATACATAGAAACGGTGCGTCGTTTCCAGGCGTCCACACACCTACAAATGGAAATCCTTCAAATGCTACTTTAATAAATTTATTATGTTTGTGAGAGCGGATGGCAATTTCGTTTTTGTTCATGTTTTCAAAAATAAGCGCATCGTTTTTAAATAAATCGTATGTAAGTGGAAGTTCGGTTGTTTCTTCTGCTACTATGAGTTTATTTTTAGAAAGAAACGGTCCTTCTAAAACGCTTGTTTCTAAGTGCTCTGGAGTGCTGAAAGATAAGTAGTAATCTGTGAAAGATTCATTTGATAGTAAAGGACAATTAAAACCAGGGTGTCCTCCAATTGAAAAATACATTTCTTTCGTGTTTGGATTGATTACTTCATATGTTACGTATACAGATGTTTCATATAATTCATAAGAAACGAGTAATTCAAATGCAAACGGATAGTTTTGTAATGTTTCTTCATTACTCGTTACTACGTATGTGATTTTTGATTCGCTTTGTTCTTTTATTGTAAATGTTAGATCACGAGCAAATCCATGCTGTGTTAACGAATAAGAGTTTTCATCAACATAATATGTATTATCTACTAATCTTCCGACGATTGGGAATAAAATGGGAGCATGTCGTCCCCAATACTTTGAATCCCCTTGCCACATATATTCTGTATGATCTTCTTTTAAGCGAATGCTTTGCAATTCTGCACCTTTTTCAGAAATAGAAACGATCATTTTTTCATTTTGAATCGTTGCTGTCATGAACAAACCCTCCTAAATCTTTCATGTTTTTTATTATACGTCCTATAAAAAGAAAAGGATAGTTTATGACTATCCCTTTGTAATTCAGTTCATTTGATGCATCTTCTGCCATATTGACTTGAATTTAAATTATAAATATAATGTAATTTTGTTCATTTACATATTCACGTGGTTCGTAACCATCCCACGTAAAAAAACTAAGGAGATTATACAATGAAAATTAAGACACTTGTTGGTAACGGGGTTTTAGCAGCTTTATATATTGCCGTTTCCATGCTTATTCAGCCTTTTGGTTTTACGAATATTCAATTTCGTATTTCGGAAATGTTCAATCATCTTGTTGTGTTCAATAAAAAATATATTTACGGGATTGTGTTGGGAGTGTTTTTAACAAACCTCTTTTTCTCACCAATGATTGCATATGATCTTGTATTTGGGGTGGGGCAATCTATTATTGCCTTGCTTTGTACAATTGTTTCTATGCGTTTCATAAAAGGGATATGGGCGCGGATGATTTTTAACACAGTTGTCTTTACGTTTACAATGTCCCTTATTGCCATCGAACTACATCTTGCATTTGATTTACCATTTTTGCTTACATGGCTAACATGTGCAATTGGTGAATTTGTTGTAATGGCTATTGGAGCACCTGTTATGTATTTTATTAATAAACGAGTGCAGTTTGAGAAATTTGTGTAAGATGGATAAGAATAAGAGAGTTGTTCACTTAATCGTGACAACTCTTATTTCTTTTTCTCAATTTATATTTGCAGGAGTTTCACTTCATCGTTCGGAGATGTGATGTATTCGGAATAGAATACTGTGCTCATAGACAAAATATTATAAAATGAACATGTAATATTTGGTAGTGTATTGATTTTGTATGTAAAAGGGGGAGCAAAATGAAATATAAAATAACTTGGTTATATCGAACAAAACATGGTTTAGAGACTAACCTTGAAACAGATTACCTTCGTTTAGAAGAGGCGATGCAGTTTGCAGTGGACTTTGAAAAAACAGGGAGAGCGAAAGAACTGTTGTTTTATGATGAAATGGGGACGAAGTGGACGTTAAAAGAAGTTAAGAAATTGAGTAAACAAGTTGAAGAGGAGCCGCAAGATCTCTTATTGTATTTCGATGGAGGGTACGATATTGAGACGAAAGAAGCGGGCGTGGGAGTGAGTATTTATTATAAGAAGCAGGGAAAAACATATCGAATTCGTCGCAATGCTTACATAGAAGGAATTGCTGATAATAATGAAGCGGAATATGCTGCGTTATTATACGGAATGAATGTGCTAGAAGAGCTAGGAGTTAAGTATGAATCCGTTATACTTCGCGGTGATTCTCAAGTGGTGCTCCAGCAATTAGCGGGTGAATGGCCATGTTATGAGGAACATTTAATCCATTATTTAGATCAAGTCGAACAAAAAGCAAAACAGATGAGAATAAAACTGATATGTGAACCTGTTTCTAGAAAACAGAATAAAGAAGCTCATCAATTGGCAACGCAAGCACTTGAAGGAACGAATATTGATAGTCATAAAGAAATAACAGAGTAGGGGTGTGAAGGAGTGGATCGTAAGCAGTTGATTACGGAAGTGAATGATTTATTAGAAACATATTGCGATGGCTGCTTTTTACAGCAGCATTTTCGAAAAGAACATAGTAAATATTATGCCCACTCCTTTTGCATTCGGCAATGTACAATAGGAGCAAAGTTAAAAGAGTATGGAGAAAGACTGTCTTGAACGATTCCCTATTTACTTTGTTGAGATAGGGAATTTTATACGATTATATGTAGAAAACTTACAGCAGTTTTTATCCTGCTATTTTGGGGCTGTAAGACCCCCACCTCAAGATTTAGAGAGAAACGAGGAAGATAGGTGGGGGATGAAAAAACACTGATGGAAGTTTCACTTTATAGCTCGTTACGTACATAATAGAAACATCCAGAGAAAAATCCCCTGGATGTTTTTTAATGCTTTGCTTCTTGTAATTGATGCTCGCATTTCTCTAATTTTGCTTCTTGATCTAATAAAAATGGTGCATCTAAATCTGTCGCTACTTCTTTCATTGTTTCGAGCTGAAGGCGAGCTGAGTCAACAGCATTTGTAGCATGCTGCAATGATTCAGGGTCCATTGTGACCGTCGCGGAACCAACCATCTTTTGAGCAGTTTCTACGCGAAATCTTACTTCCTCAAAATCATTTACAGGTGAACCCATTGTTTTCTCCTCCTTTATTTTCTCATTTCACATAGTTTTCGCTCTGTGAAAAAGAAATATACAGAGGAATAAACAAAGGAGGTTACCGATGGGTAACCTCCTGTTATATGTTGAATTAAAGTTTTACTACGTTAGTAGCTTGAGGTCCACGGTTTCCTTCAACGATTTCGAAAGAAACTTCTTGACCTTCTTCTAGAGATTTGTAGCCTTCTCCTTGAATTGCAGTGAAGTGTACGAATACATCGTCTCCGCCTTCAGCTTCGATAAATCCAAAACCTTTTTCGCTATTAAACCATTTTACTTTACCTTGCATGTTATGATGCCTCCTAAATATGATTACTTTCTCATTTAGTGAATAATACAGAAAACATTCACAAATTCATAAAATCGAAATTGCTATATTCTTGAATATTCTACTAAATGATAAATTAAATATACATGAAATGGGAGATTTTAGTCAAGTAAGCGGTTTTATCTTTTTGTATTTTTAAATAATTTTTTACACTAGCTAATGTAAATAGGTATAGGACAACTGCTACTTTTAATTTTAAATGAAGGCTGTACATAAAGAGCTGAGAGAATGAGTTGGTCTTACTGCTGGCATATGCCCGATTGGGCGGGCTTTCCATCGGTGGGGGATGAAAAAAACCCCACTGATGGAAGTTTCACTTTATTAGATAATGAGGGAATGAAAAAAAGGACGATATACCAACTTTGATATCATAGGAATTTGAAAGCTGTCATTTAAGGGGTGGTTTTGTATAAATTTGGATGGATAAGGATATTTTAACTATGTATATTCCTCATAAAAGCTAGTCTATTTTTTGCAGTCATGTACTGCACAGAATTTTTTTGTTTTATCTTGAATTTCAAAGTGTAAAACAAGGAATTTTACATTCAAATATGGAATATAAAGAGGAAGAGGAATTTCTTTCGCAAATACGTTAAATATTGCTTTTTCTGTTCATTTTGGAAAAACGATGCGGCGGTCCAAGTCACAGCCGGACCGGGGATTATATGAGTCGGTTATTCCATTCATTTTGCGTATAAAGCTTTACAGTTGTTCATATAAGATTGAAGGGGAGATTTTTATGTATCGAACCATAGTAAATGAAAAAGAAATTATTATTACATTAGCACCGAAAATTCGTAAAGAAGTAACAGATAGAAATCCATTATACGAGGCTGTTCTTCAAACTGTTGAACGATTACTTCAAACAAAACAACCGACATTTGCTGTAAATCATGAAATATTAGGGCTAATTATTGGAGAAGTACAAAGAGGAGAAGTAACAGTTTTTGCAGTGGAACATATTATTCCGAAACAGAATATATTTGGCTCAAGTAATTTTTTCTATCAAAATGGAGAAGCAAGTAAGTTTATAATGGGAATAGAATAGAGATAAAAGAAAGCGGCCATAACAATACGTTACGGCCGTTTTCTAAAGAGAGGAATATAGGGATGAAGCGAGTTATAAAAGAGTTTTTCTTTCAGCATGATATTTTCATTATGATTGGAATTTTAATTGCTTTTATCGTTTTTTTGAACATGCAATTGTTTACATTGATTGCAGCTAGTGCAGTCATTGCGGGTATTATCTTTTATACAATTAACGAATATGTAACACATCGTTTTTTATTTCATTTAAAACCGCCGAAGAATCCATTTTTATTAAAAATGTTAAAACGTCTTCATTATGATCATCACGTATATCCGAATGATTTAAAGTTATTATTTTTACCCGTGTGGTATAGTCTTCCGGGATTTACGATATATTTATGCATTGTATACGGTATTACTTCTAGCGTCACGGTGACATTATCATTTGGAATTGGAATGATCTTCATGCTTTTAGTATATGAATGGAAACATTACATTGCTCATCGGCCAATTCGTCCAATGACTCCATATGGAAGGTGGCTAAAGAAGCAGCATATACTCCATCATTATAAAAATGAGAATTACTGGTTTGGAGTATCAAATCTATTTTACGATTTTCTGTTTAAGACATATAGAGAAGGAAAAGATGTCGAAACGAGTGAAACAGCTCGTAATTTGGAAGGTGAGAAAGCAGTGCAATAAGCACTGCTTTTTTTATCTCGCTATTCGCGGGCAGTAAGCCCCCACCTTAAGATTGAGAGAGAAGCGAGGAAGATAGGTGGGGGATAACTGCCCGTAAAAGCCCGATTGGTTCAACTAACCATCAGTGGGGAATGAAAAACCCCCCACTAATGGAAGTTTCACTTTATTGTAATAAATCATATTGGAAAATTGGAAAAATATAGCGTAATTTGTCTATCGAAAAATCTTTGCTTATAAAAATAGATTGTCTACAATGAGAATAAGTTTCTGAATATTTATAAAATTTAGTAATTAACACATTCATGGGAGGGGATTTTCTATTATTCGCATTGAAAAGAAAGGGGACGATATGAAGTGAAACAAGAAACGTCTGCTCGTAAATTAAATAGTGAAATCAATTACACAGAAGTAGTACAATCTGCTGAATTTCAAAATTTGTTACAAGCAAAGAAAAAATTTATTGTACCGATGAGCATTTTCTTTTTTAGTTTTTTTATTGCCTTGCCTATTTTAACATCATATTCAAAAGTGCTTAATACACCAGTGTTTGGTGATATTACATGGGCATGGGTGTTTGCTTTTGCTCAGTTCGTTATGACGTGGGCCCTGTGTATGATCTATAGTAAAAAAGCAGAATCATTTGATCGGTTATCGAATCAGATTCTTGAAAACATAGATAAAGAGAGGGGATAAATCTTGAATACAACAGCTTTTACATTGTTTTTAGTAATTGTTCTTGGAACGCTCGTCATTACGTACTATGCATCGAAAAAAACAAAAAATGCAAGCGATTTTTATACAGCAGGCGGTGGATTAACAGGGTGGCAAAATGGTTTGGCGATTGCGGGTGATTACATGTCCGCTGCTTCTTTTCTTGGAATTGCTGGAGCAATAGCATTAACAGGGTTTGATGGGTTCTTTTATAGTATTGGTTTTCTTGTTGCCTATTTAGTTGTATTATATCTTGTTGCAGAGCCGCTTCGAAATCTGGGGAAATTTACGTTAGCAGATATGATTGCAGCACGTTTTGATGCAAGAAAAGTACGCGGAGTAGCAGCGCTTAATACGATGACAATTTCGATTTTTTATATGATCGCACAGTTAGTCGGGGCAGGAGCACTTATTAAATTATTATTAGGAATCGAATACACAACATCTGTATTGATTGTTGGGACATTGATGACTGTATATGTTATTTTTGGCGGAATGACAGCAACGAGCTGGGTCCAAATTGTTAAAGCAGTATTATTAATGGCAGGTACATTTATTATTTCTGTTATTGTGTTTGCGAAGTTTAATTTTAGTATTACAGAAATGTTTGCACAAATGAAGACAGCAACACCGTTGAAAGAAGCATTTTTAAATCCAGGTGTAAAGTATAAAGATGGTTTAGATACCATTTCTTTGAATTTAGGACTTGTTCTTGGTACAGCGGGATTGCCGCATATTCTCGTTCGTTTCTTTACGGTTCGTGATGCCAAAACAGCTCGTCAATCCGTTGTATATGCAACATGGTTAATCGGAGCTTTTTATATTATGACAATCTTCTTAGGGTTTGGAGCGGCGGCATTTGTTGGGAATGGGGCAATTGTGAAAGCGAATGCAGCAGGTAATATGGCAGCGCCAATGCTAGCGAAAGCGTTAGGTGGAGACCTTTTGTTTGCTTTCGTTTCGGCAGTAGCATTTGCGACAATTTTAGCTGTAGTAGCAGGACTTGTTTTAACAGCTGCATCAGCGTTTGCTCATGATTTCTATAATGAAATTTTACGCCGCGGAAAAGCGACGGAAAAAGAACAAGTGAAAATGGCACGCTATGCTTCAGTTGGAGTTGCAGTATTTTCTATTATTTTAGCGTTATTTGCACAAACATTAAATGTAGCGTTCCTTGTATCGCTTGCATTTGCTGTTGCGGCGAGTGCAAACTTACCAGTTATTTTATTCACGATATATTGGAAGCGTTTTAATACGACCGGTGCAATTTGTGGTATGCTTGTTGGCTTAATTTCTGCTATTGTCCTCGTTGCGCTGAGTCCAAATGTATGGAATCCGGTGGCTGGAAAAGCAATTTTTGTTGGGGAGCCGTTATTTCCATATACAACACCAGGCATAGTCTCCATTCCACTTGGATTTTTAGCTGCCTATTTAGGGACGATTTTATCTAGTAAGAAAGAAGATGCCGCGAAATTTGATGAGATATTAGTAAAGTCGAATACAGGACATGGCATTAGTGATGTATCGGCGCATTAAGAAACAGAGTGCTTTCTGGCTAAAGGAAAGCACTTTTGTTTGTTATTTTACTAAATAACATTTACTAATTTTCTCTTGTCAACTACCCCCCACTTAAATTCTAACGAATCTTGAAGTGGGGGCTTGTAACTCTACTACACGTTATACAAACAGTCTAGCGACCTCTAACCTCAAGCGTAGGTTACTATAGGTAGGCTGACAGCTACCCAACATAAGAAGTCATGCTTCTAATGTCATTTTGTGATGGTACTCAATTCCCATTTGTCTTAGATTCATTGCTCCGATTCTATCGTCATTCGATTCGTATTGGCATGTTGTACAACAAAATGTATGTGCCTTCTGATTGCGATTCTTTTTGTTTGTATTTCCACACTTCGGACATTTTTGGCTTGTATACGCAGGGTCAAATGCAATTACTTTTATATTGTTCATAATCCCTTTATACTCAAGCATTTGTCGTAGTTGGTGAAACGCCCATGATAGACGATAGTATCTGTCACGTTTACGAACAGTAGTTGTTAAATTAATCCCTGTTAAGTCTTCAATCGCAATTAACGAGTGTTTTCCTGCAAATTGGATAAGTGCCTTCGACAATACATGATTTATGTTTGTCATGAAACGGTTTTCTTTTCCACTTACTTTTTGGAGTTTTCGTTTTGCCGATTTTGTACCATGGGCTTGCAGTCCTTTTCGTAAACGGACATATCTTGCTTTTGTTTCCTTTATGGATGCTCCACTTTTAAATAGGTGATTGTCGTTACTGTCGATAGCTGTAGCTAAAAAGCGCATACCAAAATCAACACCAACAATATTTTTAATGGTGAAAGTGTCTTCAAATATTTTCTTTACTGCAAAATGCAAAAAGAATTTGCCTTTTTTATATACAAGTGTAGCTGTGCCGAATTCCCAAGAACCATCAAAATAGTGCTCTAACCCTTTTGTGATGAACGGAATTTTAATACGCCCTTGTAATGTACCAACGCTAACTAGCCCATCTTTTGTAAACGAGTAATCACGTCCATATGAGTATTGCAGTTTAGAACGTTTATATTTTACAAGTGTGTTTTCACCTTGTTCTTTTACGGTAGCATAACTTCCTGCAACAACCGTACACACATTACAAGCCATTTGAGATTTCAAACCAAATTGTTCTCGTAAGCCTGTATATACCAGTTGTTGTAACGACTTAAACTTAGATAACAAATTGTGTTTATAGGCTATTTGTGATGCATAATTTAATGCTTTTCGATTGACATG
The DNA here is from genome assembly GCF_917563915.1 of Bacillus rhizoplanae. GTDB lineage: Bacteria > Bacillota > Bacilli > Bacillales > Bacillaceae_G > Bacillus_A > Bacillus_A rhizoplanae. The sequence continues at coordinate 260,892 of NZ_CAKJTI010000003.1, forward strand.
TAAAGTGTCTTGTAGCAACACCGCTTGTTCATTGGTAGGTAATATTTTTGTTTTTGCGGTAATAATAAGTTCCATTTTTCCACCTCCTTATTTTCAGTATATATATATTATATCATTATTTACTGAAAATAAGGAATATTCTTCCGTGCAAAAAGGCAATTCCTCCCCTACCTACTTACTGGTGCTATCGCATCTTCACGTTCCTTGAGAAAGGGGACACCTTGCCTAAAAGCGTTGAATTTTTTTATTAGCCGGTAGGATTTACATCATTTTTGTGGAATGAAAGTTTAGGAAGAGAAAAATTTAAATCATCATGAGGCACCGAACAGCTTTAGATATAAAAAGTTGTAATGGAAGGTGGAATGTATGGTGAAAACGAAGCAATCTGGAGAATTATTAGCAAAAGATGAAAAATACGTATGGCATGGAATGCGTCCGTATAGTCCAAGCAGTACAATGATTGGAACAAAGGCAGAGGGCTGCTGGGTGGAGGATAGTGAAGGAAAACGCTATCTAGATGGAATGAGCGGTCTTTGGTGTGTGAATAGTGGTTATGGAAGAAAAGAACTAGCTGATGCTGCGTATGAACAGTTACAAAAGCTTTCCTATTTTCCAATGTCACAATCACATGAGCCGGCAATTCAATTAGCAGAGAAATTAAATGAGTGGCTTGGTGGGGAATACGTTATTTTCTTCTCTAATAGTGGATCAGAGGCAAATGAGACAGCATTTAAAATTGCTCGTCAATATTATGCGTATAAAGGAGAACCGCATCGTTTTAAAGTTATGTCACGCTACCGCGGTTATCATGGAAATACAATGGCAGCAATGGCAGCAACAGGACAAGCACAGCGGAAATATCAATATGAGCCGTTAGCTGCAGGGTTCTTACATGTCACACCGCCAGACTGTTACCGCATGCCAGGAATTGATGTAGAGGATATTTATGATGTGGAATGTGTAAAAGAAATTGATCGCGTGATGACATGGGAATTGAGTGAAACGATAGCAGCATTTATTATGGAACCAATTATCACAGGCGGAGGTATTTTAATGCCGCCGCAAAATTATATGAAGGCTGTTCATGAAACGTGCAAAAAGCATGGGGCACTTCTTATTAGTGATGAGGTCATTTGTGGTTTTGGACGTACAGGAAAACCATTTGGATTCATGCATTATGATGTAAAGCCAGATATTATTACGACGGCAAAAGGAATTACAAGTGGATATTTACCATTGTCCGTAACGGCAGTGAAAAAAGAAATTTATGAGGCGTTTCAAGGGGCGGGAGAATACGAGTTTTTCCGTCATATTAATACATTTGGCGGAAATCCAGCAGCTTGTGCATTAGCACTTAAAAATTTAGAAATTATGGAGAACGAAGGATTGATTGATCGTTCTGCTCAAATGGGATCTCTTCTATTAGAACAATTAAAAGAAGCGATTGGTGACCATCCATATGTAGGAGATATTCGCGGAAAGGGGTTACTCGTTGGAATTGAACTTGTAAACGATAAAGCGACGAAAGAGCCAATTGATGGGGACAAAATTGCAACGGTGATGAATGCTTGTAAAGAGAAAGGATTACTTATTGGTCGCAACGGTATGACAACAGCTGGTTATAATAATATTTTAGCATTAGCACCGCCGCTTGTAATTTCTAGCGAAGAAATTACGTTTGTTGTAGAAACAGTGAAAGCGGCGATGGAACGTATTTGATAAAAGGTGAAAGCGGGCCAGAAGGATAAGGCTCGCTTTTTAGTTTGCTATTTTTTGCAAAGAATACATACATGTATAATATACTTACTGCCCGCAATAGCGGGTTAAAGTGAAACTGTTGTTAACGGAACAATAAAAAGTGTGATTAGGTTAATGAATTTGAAATGAACGGAGAAATAGATATGTTATTAAATCAACGTTTTACAATCGGAGAAATGGCGAAAATGCATAATATTCCTGAATCAACATTGCGTTATTATGATGAAAAGGGTATCTTTCATCCAGCAATTGTTGATTCACAAACGAATTATCGATACTATACAATTGATCAATTTTCAATGCTAGATACGATTAAGTTTTTACGTCAGTTAAACATACCGCTAAAAGAAATTAAACGATATATAGATGAAAGAACACCATCATTTGCATTGAATTTATTAGAAAAGCAGGAAGAGATGTTATTAAAAAAACAAAGGGAAATTGAATATACGTTAGCAAAAATAAAACATAAAATTCATTTAATGAAAGAAGCTATACAAACAGATGCTCACACTGTCTTTTTTACAGAACTACCAACGCGAAAAATTACGGCTCTTCCTATTACCAAAAATATAACGGATGACATGTTTGAATATTATATTCATTCACTTCAAAAAAATATGAAGCAAGTAGATGATAGCTTATTTTCAGGGGATCTAGGCGTTACTCTAGCAAAAGAGGCACTATTGAAGCATGATTTTCAAGCATACAATAGCGTATTTATTCTTCTTGATTATATGCTATTTGAAAGTGCTACTTCTAATGTAATTGAAGAGGGAATATATGCGTGTGCGTATCATCATGGACCATACGAAGAAACAGGTAAGACCTATAAGAGGTTGTTACAAGCTATTGAAAAAGATGATTATGAAATATGTGGTGATGCAATTGAATTAGCGTTAATTGATTGGTCTGTAACAAGTAATCCAATGGAGCAAGTAACAGAAATCCAAATCCCTGTGATCAAAAAAAGATAAAGTGAAACTTCCATCAGTGGGTGGCTTACTATCCGCAAATAGCGAGATACAATAAGTAAGGCATCATTAATAACAAAGTATATTTTTTACTTCTCTCTTGACCTTCAAGTAACTTGAAGGTTTAAAATATGAGCAGAGAGTCGTAAAGGAGAGTTTTGTTATGGAAGCAACTGAGAATTTAAGAGAAAAACCGATTAAAAGTTTATTTACTTCGTATTTAGTTCCGGCTGTACTTGGAATGGTACTGATGTCGGTGAATATTATGATTGATGCAGTTATGGTTAGCCGAGGTGTGGGTGCGAATGGTTTGGCAGGAGTGAATGTTGCCGTTCCCGCATTTTCTATCTTTTTCTCGATCTCATTATGGATTGGAATGGGCGGAGCAACAATGTATTCTATCGCTTTAGGAGAAAATAAAGTAGAGCGAGCACGTTCTATTTTCACGCAATCTATGACGGTAGCCGTTGCTATTGTTGGTGTGTTAATGATTATTTGTTTATGGAAAATAGAAGATATAGCTTACTTATTTGGAGCAAATGATGTAATTTTACCGTATTCATTAGATTATCTCCATGTATTATTCACATTTGGAATGGTATATGTATTAGAAAATGTTTTGAGTACATTTATACGAAATGATGGAAATCCGAATTTAGCTATGGCAGGTTTAATTATCACAGCGGTATTAAACATTGTATTTAATTATATTTTTATCTTCATTCTTGGCTGGGGTGTGACAGGATCAGCATCTGCTACAATTTTATCTGCAGCAATTGGCTTTCTTGTACTATTGAGTCATTTCTTTAGAAAAAACAGCATTTTAAAATGGACGAAACTAAAATTAGAGTGGCAAACAATAAAAGAAATTCTCGTGATTGGCTTTCCTAGCTTTACAACAGAAATCACAGCGGCGATTGTAACAATAGGTTTTAACGTTACTTTTATTCAATACGCTGGAGAGCAGGGCGTTGCATCATTTGCTATGGTAAACAGTATTCATGCCATAACGTTACTTTTATTCTTTGGAGTTGGGGCAGCACTACAACCTATCGCGAGCTTCCATTATGGTGCAAATTTATCGGAAAGGTTGAAAGAAGGGTTACAGCTTGCGGTAAAAACAGCTGTTGTACTCGGTGCTATCGCAACAATTATCGGTTTATTCTTTGGGAAATATCTTATCGGTTTATTTGACGTTCAATCTGCAGAATTATTAAATATGACGATAACAGGAATCTGTTTATTCTTCACGCAATATGTATTTTTAGGCTATAACATTGTATATGGAGAGTATTTTCAATCTGTAAGACAAACAATAAAATCTGCTTTTATTATATTGAGTCGCGGGTTACTGCTTATCATACCTCTTCTGTGGATCATGCCGAAATTGTTTGGTGTAAATGGAATATGGCTTGTAATGCCCGTGGCAGAATTATTAACAGCGTGTGTTGTATTTGCAATGAATCGCTTTTCACATCCAGTTTCTATACGAGTGTTGGCAGAAAAACATATATAATGATGAAATCCCCTTAATGTGTTAAGGGGATTTTTTGTTATTCATAAACAGGATTCCTACTTCAAAATTCTAAACAACACAAATAGGAGTCTCATTTTAATCTCAGTACGCTCTATGTAAAAAAATGCATTGGATACATGATTCGATATTCCTACTTGGAGTAGAAATATTACTTTTAAAGGATAGATTGGGTTGTATTGGAAAAAAGGCTACACAAGTGATTGGAAGAATATTAAGATGAAAAAATAAAGAGAGGGGAGTATTTGTAGAAATGCTAAAAAGAAAAAAGTGGATAACGTACGGCATGATTCTTTTGATGATTATAGTTGGCTATATGTGTGTATTACAATATATTATTTACAAGCATGGACATATGGAAGCGCCAAATGATGCAGATTATATGATTGTACTTGGTGCGCGTGTGAAAGGAACAGAACCTTCTTATTCTCTGCAATATCGTATTGATAAAGCCGCGGAATATTTAAAAACACATCAACAAACAATTGTAATTGTATCTGGTGGTAAAGGAAAAGGAGAGGATATTTCCGAAGCTTTGGCTATGAAACGAGGATTGATAAAACAGGGGATTCAAGAAGAACGAATTATAATGGAAGATCGCTCTACAAATACAGATGAAAACATAAAATTTTCAAAATCTCTTATTCCAGCAAATAAGAAAAAAGGAATTATCGTAACGAACGATTTTCATATGTATCGTGCAAAAAAGATTGCTGAAAAACAAGGATTGCAGTTAGAGGGATTGTCTGCAAGAACACCAAAACCTATTATCATTCAATCTAATGTTCGAGAATATTTAGCAATTACAAAGTATTGGCTCATGAATCAAATATAACGAGAAATCTTACAAAACTGTAATTTAGCTGAAAGGTAAAACGATAGTTTCTAAAGTTTTGGAATGGCATAATAAAAGTAACAAAAACAACAAAACTTTAGAGGTGAATCGTATGAAAAGCAATAATATTTTATCTTCATTATGTTATTTTAGTATTTTCTTTGCACCGTTCCTATTTCCAATTATCGTCTATTTTATTGCCGAAGGTGACGTGAAATATCATGCAAAAAAAGCACTATGGACGCACATAATTCCATTCATTATCTTATTTGGAGGCTTTGCTCTTTCGGGGGCAGTTGGTATTGGTATGGGAGACGCTGCAAGTATTGGTGTTGGTGTGATTGTAACCTATGTCATTTGTGCAGTTGTAGGAATTTATTATTGTGTTTGGAATATTGTAAAAGGTGTGAAGGTGTTGAAAGCAGCTTAATTATGTATGAAAGGATCAATCAAATAAGATTGGTCCTTTTTGTGTATCATTTTGTTATAAGCATATCGTTTGTCTGTATGCGAAAAATGTGTTAATTATTGAGTATTCAGACTACAGGAGGCGGGATGTTATGAATGAAATTATACATAAAATGGAACAACACGTATCAGTCCGTAAGTATAAGAAAGAATCGATTCCAAAGAATATAATCGAAAGAATGATTGAAGCAGCACAGCATGCGGCATCATCACATTTTGTGCAAGCATATTCAGTTGTCTATGTAACAGATGAAGCATTGAAAGAACAACTAGCGGAGCTATCTGGAAATCGTCACGTGAAAAGTTGCGCGGCATTCTTTGTTTGCTGCGCAGATTTAAAGCGATTAGAAATTGCATGCGAGAAGCATGGAACAGAAATTAAATCTGATACAACAGAAAATTTTATTGTGGCAACGGTAGATGCTGCCCTCTTTGCTCAAAATTTAGCGCTTGCTGCTGAATCCCTTGGATACGGTATTTGTTATATTGGCGGAATTCGTAATAACCCAGAGCAAGTAAGTGCATTGTTACATTTACCAGAGAAAGTATATCCAGTCTTTGGAATGACAATTGGTGTACCAGATGAAAATCATGGAGTGAAACCTCGCTTACCAGTTGGAGCTATTTTACATGAAAATGTATACGATGAGAAAAAATATAATGAATTATTAGATGAATATGATCACACGACAAACCAGTATTATAAGGAAAGATTGACAAATCAAAAGGATGTGACATGGACTGGTTCAATGAGTACGTTCATGTCGCAGGAGAAGCGATTGCATATGAAAGAGTTTTTAGTTAAAAAAGGATTTAATAAAAAATAAAGTGAAACTTCCATCAGTGGGGGGGCTTCATTCCCCACTGATGGAAAGCTCTCACCAATCGGGCTTTTACGGGCAGTTACCCCCACCTCGATTTTCTCTGAATCTCGAGGTGGGGGTCTTATTGCCCGTTAATGTGGGATAATGTAGAAAAAGCGGCTACTACATATGCCGCTTTTTTTAACGTATTTTGTAACCTTTCTACTGTTTACAAGCCTCTACATCAATCCCAGCAGCAATTAATTTCTTTTCCCCTTCTTGCTCAATAATCTTTTGTAATTTTGATAAGAACGAATCAAAATCTGTATGCTGTGCAACTTGGAATGTCATTTTATGTTCAATTGGAAGCCATGTATCAATGTCTGCCTCATTATGCTGGATTTTTACTTCTAGTTTATCTAGAGCGTTCGCTACTTTTGCTTCATATGTTTCTTTTTCTTCAAACTCCATCCATAGGTCATATAATTCTTCTCCAAGTGGACCGGATAGTGTATGTTTAATATTCAGGATTGCTTGCTGTTCGTTTTCTTGTTTTTTTCGCTTTAATTCTTCACTATTCATTGTATCAAACGCAGGAATATCACCAGCTTCAGCTTCGACCAAATCGTGAATAATCACCATTTTAAGTAACTTTTCTACATTCACTTCTTTATCTAAATAAGGCTGAACGAGGATAGCCATAAGTGACATACGCCATGTATGCTCTGCTACACTCTCTTGACGGCCGTTTGAAAGCCAGCTGTGCCGCATTTCATATTTTAGTTTTTCTGCTAGTGCAATGATTTTTAAAATACTATGTTCCATATAAATCCCCCTTTATATATTTCAATCTTAATACGAAAATGAAATGTGTCAATTTATGGATCTATATTTACAAAGTTTGATGAAACAGCAAGCAGTGGTGAATTACTAAAAATTCCAGTTGTTTCATCTGCACCAATTGTATTTATAACAGATGGTCAAGATTTTACACAGCATATGCATATTGCAACAGCTGAACATTTAGCAAAACAAATGAAGCGGTGCAGCAAAATATCGCGCGTCTACAAACAAAATCAGTTGATGCAAATATGAAAGCACGTCTTATGAAGCATGAAGACAAGAGCTTTACAATAGATGGAACAAATATCGCTAATTTGCCAAATGGAACAGCAGTTGTTCACAATTATATGTTAGAAAACTCAAATGTTGATATGACGAAAGAAATGACCGATCTTATGACAAACCAAAAGATGGTTCAAGCATCGCAGCGTGTCATGACAACATTTGATAAAGTGTACAATAAAGTATCCAATGAATTATTAAGATAAAGAAATGCTCGAAGAGGGCAATGAAATTAAATATTGAAAGAGTTGTATTTATTGGACGTACGTTTGATGAGTATTGTGATATGTTCCAATTGCGTGATGAGGACATACAAAATGAAAAAATATTAGATTGCCCAGCGGGTGCTTGTTCATTTACTGCAGTCGCAAATGCAAAGGGCGGCGACGTAACATCCTGTGATATTGTATACCAATTTGGTCAGAAAGATTTATATGAAAAAGGGCTGCAAGATGTGACACATACGATGGAACATATGGAAAAAGCAAAAGATAATTATATATGGAATTATTTTTCTAGTGGAGAAGATTTAAAGAAGCACCGCTTAGAAGCACTGCAAGTTTGTGCAGCTGACATGAAAAAAAATCCAGAGAGATACATATATGCAACATTGCCAAAGCTGCCATTTCAAGATGAAGAGTTTGATACGGTTGTATCAGCACATTTTTTATTCATGTATAGTGATAGTTTCGATTATGAGTTCCATGTTGATACGGTTACAGAGTTGCTCCGTGTTGTGAAAAAAGAAATAAGAATTTTCCCATGTATCGATTTAAAAGGTGAACGATATGAATTTTTAGATGAGCTCATAGAATACTTACGAAATAAAGGATGCGAAGTAGCAGAAGTACAAGTTCCTTATGAGTTTCAAAAAAATGGGGATACAATGCTGCAAATTAAGAAGGGCTGTTAGTATAAGTATAAAAAAAGATGACTTTTAAAGTCGTCTTTTTTTGTTTATTTAAAATTCAGAATATTATTGACTCAATTGAATTTTCTTTTTATATTAGTAGGTATAATCATAACTACTAAAGGGGAATGAGATTGTGAAAGAGTTGTAAAAGTTTGGTTTTTCTCAATATGAATGCAACGCTTATATCGGTTTATCCCGCACTAACGGGCAGTAAGACTCCCACCTCAAGATTCTGAGAAAATAAAGAAGATAGGTGGGAGATAACTGCCCGTAAGAGCCTGATTGGTTCAACTAACCATCAGTGGGGGAGGAAGAAAAACCCCCCACTGATGGAAGTTTCACTTTATTAGGTGAGCTGTTTTCTTACAAAAGGGTGAAGGGGGAGTTAGGGTGGAACGAGCAGCGGTATTAGAGTCGCAAGATGAAACGTTTATGCAGGGTGTGAAAGATTGTTTACCAACAGTTCTCGGTTATTTAAGCATTGGCGTTGCTTCAGGTGTTATTGAGAAAACAGCTGGATTCTCAATAACAGAAATTGCACTTATTTCATTACTGATTTATGCTGGCTCGGCACAGTTTATTATGGCTGGAATGTTTGTAGCGGGTGCACCAGCTTCTACTATTATTTTTACCGTTTTCTTTGTGAATCTAAGACATTTTTTAATGAGCGCAGTATTAGCTCCATACTTAAAAAAGGTATCAATTTGGAAAAATATAGTGATTGGCTCGCAAATTACTGATGAAACATTTGGCGTTGCAGCCCAGCATGTAACAGGAAAACAATATGTAAGTGAAAAATGGATGCTCGGTTTAAATGTGACAGGTTATGTAAATTGGGTAATAGCAAATATTATTGGAGGTATTTTGGCAGATTGGATACCAGACCCGCATACATACGGGATGGATTATGCACTTCCAGCGATGTTTATCGGATTGTTTGTTTTGCAACTTATGAATAGTCGTCCAAAGTTATTTGTTCATCTTTGCGTTGCCATTTCCTCAATTATGATTGCATTTCTTGCTCATTTCTTTGTATCAAATAGTGTTGCTGTTATTGTTGCAACACTTGCAGCAGCAACAATTGGGACGGTGATTGAAAAATGGAAGTAAGATGGGATGTATTACTTGTTGTACTTGGATCTGCAATCGTCACATTGCTTCCGAGAGTAGTGCCACTGCTTGTATTAAGTAAAGTAGAAATTCCAGAATGGGGGTTAAGATGGCTAAATTATATTCCAATTGCAATATTGGCTGCATTGTTAGCACAAACATTATTTATGAACGAAACGATGCAAGTGGATTATTTATTAGCGGCTATTCCGACGTTCCTTGTTGCAATTTTTACACGGAGCTTATTAGGTGCAGTACTAACGGGAGTTATTGTAATGTTTTTGTTACGTTTATTTCTCCCATTTTAATGGGGGTTAAGAAAACGATTGGTAGGGCTTGAGTAAATAAAATCCTCACTGATGAAAGTTTCATTTTTTGTAACAAGGATTATCTCATATTGCATCGAACTTTGTAATATAACGATTACAAAAGGGGTGGTGCCATGTTTATTTTAACAATTGGTGTTGTTATGTTTACAATGTTTTTATTTTTTATTATTGGGCTTACAACATATACAATGTTTGTTCAAAAAGTGACGCCTCAAATTTACTACACACCGTTTGAATCAATTACTGCACAATCACCTGTAGAGTTTCATGAGGAGCAGGAAGATAGGGAAGAAAGTGCGGATGTGGGTAAGGATAAAGATAGATAAAAAGTAATTTTGGTTGAAGGGGAAAAGAAATGAAGAAGTCGAAGGTAGCTAATATTACTGCTATTGTAACAATTTTTATCGTGCTAGGAATCTCTATTTTCTCACCTTACAATTATTTGAAACATGTTCATGCAGAAGGAATTTTGCAAGAACAAGGAATAAAAGAAGAATTTGAAGATAAAAACGTACAGAGTGTTACATATAAAGGCGATAATACTTATATTGTTAAAACAGATACGAAAGAATATGTTGTAATTCAAGAATATTACACACTTATGAATTATAAATGGAAGATATACGCGCTTGAGAAAACATGGGAATAAACGAAAAATAAATATAACAGAGGAGTAGGAGTTACTTCTCTGTTATGTTTTGAAGAAAAGAATTTATCATCTGATACCCTTGATCCGCAGCTTCCTCGTTGTATTTTGCAGAAAATGGATCAAGAAACCCGTGTTCTCCGTTAAGCTGTTTTATGTTTACAAGTGGTTGCCCTTTACTTTGTAAATTATTAATTAAAGCAGAAACTGAAAAACTAGTTTCGTTTGAAGGGAATAATAATAATGTAGGGCATGTCGGCACAATGTTTGTGTAATCACGAATACGTGAACCATAGCATCCGATAACAAAATCAATTTTATGATCTTCACTACATAACCAGGCAAGCGTTGCACCAACGCTAAACCCGAGAATTCCCACATGCATATAGTTATTTCGTAGTTCAGCGAGCATATCTTCAATATGTTGTATCCCCTGTTGAAATCCAACGTTCTTGAGAAAATGTGAATATGCCTCTGTTTCCTCATCGTAATGAAAAGGAGAGGAGCGATGTAATAAATTTGGACAAATAACATCTATAGTCGAAGAGGAAAATGTGTGAATGACATGCTTCATATGTTGGTTGATTCCATATATTTCGTGCAGAAGTAGAAGAGCAGTTTTCGGTTTTATCATTTACTATTCTCCTTTTGTAGTACGGTACTCTCTTTCAACAAGGCAAATTCTTGTATGAAATTGTTCATACCATTGTTCTCGTCCTCTTTTTCTAGCAATCGTATGGGCTGCATGTTCTTTCCATTGTTGAATAGCTTCAAGTGATTCCCAGTACGAAATGGTAATACCAAAGCCAGTTTCATCGCGTACACTTTCAACATCGACAAATCCAGGTTGCTGCTTTGCTAACTTTACCATTTCATCTGCAACGATTTCGTAATCATCTGTTTCAGTTGAGAGTTGAGAAGTGAAAATAACCGCGTAGTATGGTGCTTTGTTCATTTTGTTTTCTCCTTGCTATAAATTTTTTCTTTTTAGTTTATCATGAAAACTGAATAGTGTGTCATTTAATGCGTATTTTAATTTCATTTACCGAATTGAATTTAATATGAAAAAATTCATGAAAAACCAAAAATAGTCTCGTTAAATAAGCAGTAAGACATCTACGCAAGGGATTAACTGCCTGTAAGTACGAGAAATATAAGAAATCCCACTTCAAAATAAAATGAAGTGGGATTTCTTATATTTCCTCTAAGCTGTTAACTGGAACAGTGAGTTCACGATTTGGATTTGTTGCCTCGTATATGTGTACTGTTTCGTTTTTTTCGTCGACATGTTGAATCGTAACAGGCATACCTTGAAAAGTTACATTGGTTTGTTCCGTTGATTCTGAAATTTCTTTTGCTCTTTGAATGTTCATTTTTAAACTCCTCTCTGTGTCCGATTGGTTAACCATCAAGAGAGCTTCCGCTGATGGAAGTTATGCTGTACTACTATTTTGGCTCACAGTAAGGAATAATATACCAATTGATAGAGAGTTTAAAGTTTTTGAATCATTTGTAATGTTTCTTCAGTGAACGAAGAAAACATTGGAGCATGATAATCTTGAATGGCATGATGTGCTTGCTTTGCTTCATACAGAGCTTGTTCTTTATTCTGCAGGTGCATATAGCATAAAGCACGAAAAGAGCCAGCTGTAGTCAGTAATGCTTTGTCTATCGGATGATGTGAATAAGCGGGAATTGTGACTTGTTGCAACGATTCTAACGCTTCATGATAACGATCTAGGCCATATAATGCTTTGCCTTTTTCGAGATAATAAAAGCCATCTTTTTCGGGTCCTAGTACCTTTATTGACTGTTCTCCGTATGCTTCAATGTGCGCGAGTGCAACTTCATATTGTTTCGTAAGCATATTATGAAAATAAGCCTGCAATATATGAAGAAGAGTTGTTGATATGGCGTTTTCTGTAAAAATGGCAAATTGCTCTGCTTTCTTTAAATAGTGTAAGTAACCTTCTGTATCTTTAGCAAATGTTGCTTGATAGGACAAAATACGATAAAATTCATCCATCTTATAGTACACTTGATTTTTTTTAGAAAAAGCAATTGCTTGTAAAATAATATCTTTGCAGTCGTCATAATCTCCAATCGCTAATAAAATAATTGCCTCATCTAAAAAAAGTTCAATTTGCATAATTAAATCCATTTCTAAATGTTTTTCTTTATACTCATCCCGAATGGAATTAATTAATTGTAAACACTCATGGTATTTATTATTGAGAAACAATAATCGAAAGAAGATAAGTTTTGTTTCTGTACTTTCGCGATATAAAGCATACTTTTCAAAAATTAGTGTTGCTTTTTCAATATATGCATGTACATGATAATCTTTCATGTGAAGTGCTGCTTTAGCGTATTGTTTATATAAGCGGGCAGCATCTAGTGTAGATGATAGTACATCATGCACAATAGGATGAAGAATTTCGTATACATCTTTAAAACGCATATCTTGTATATTTTGCTCCATTTTTTGCACAAGAGTAGCAAATTCATTCGCTTCTTCTTCTAATAAAAAGCTTGCATCACAGCCGAGCTTATCAGCAAGATAATGCAACGTTTTCATGGAAGGAGTTGCCTTACCATTTTCAATTTGACTGAGCATACTTTTTGTTAGTTCTGTCCCAGCAAGTTCAGATTGGGTAAGTTTTTTTTCTTTTCGTAATGTCCGTATTTTTTCTCCGAGAGTGGCCATGGAACTCCTCCTTTTTTCAAAAAAGTTAAATATAATTAAACTTTTTATTGTCAAATTCAGAAAATTAATTATATAATAAGTTTAACACAATTTAACTTTTAAAGGGAGAGTGATTATGTGGAAGGTGTAATAGAAAAGCAAAATGATGCACGATTAAAAATTGCGACGCGAAATATTGTTTTGATGATGATTGGGAAATTATCATCAATGCTTGGGGCAAATATTTACACGTTTGCAATGGGGCTGTACGTTTTAAAAACGACAGGATCTGGCATGGGGTTTGCTATTACCCTTGTTTGTGGTTCCGTTCCGCGTTTGATTTGCGGGCCCATTGCCGGAGCAGCTGCAGACCGAATTAACCGGAAGTGGCTCGCTGTTGGAGGAGATGTATTAAGTGCTCTTATTATGTTTACTATGTTCTTACTTTCAACTTCATTTGGACTTTCACTGATCTTCATCTATGTATCCGCAGCACTGTTATCCATATGTGCAAGCTTTTTCTCTATTGCTTTAACATCCTCAATTCCATCTCTAGTTGATACTACACGTATTCAAAAAGCGAATTCATTAAATCAAACAGCTACATCGCTTGCGACAATTTTAGGACCGATTATTGGTGGTCTTGTATACGGCTTATTTTCTATGAAATTCTTTTTTTTACTGAATGGTATTACATTTGCTTTTGCAGCGATAATAGAAGTATTTATGGTATTTGATTTGTATAAAGCAGACAAAAAAGAAAATAAGGATCATTTTTTAACGAGCATAAAAGAAGGCTTTGTATATGTGAAAGAGCAAAGTGACATATTTTCGATGCTGAAACTTTCACTTTGGCTGAATTTCTTTTTTTGTGCAGTTACGGTCTCACTTCCATATATTATCGTTCAAAAATTATCACTTTCCTCTCAACAATTTGGGGTAATTGAAGGTATGTTTGCTGTTGGGATGTTAATCGCTTCTATTGTTTTATCCGTTCGAGCAGAAGCAACAAATAAGTTTCGGACGATTCGTAGGAACCTTTTCATACTGTCTGGATTATTGTTGTGTATTGTATTACCAATGTTTCTTCCGTTATCTAAAACAATGATTTTCATATATTACATTACACTTATGATGCTTTTTGGAGTGAATATCATCACGATTAATGTCCCATTACAAGTCTTTGTTCAAAAAACGACGGCACCAGAATATTTAGGACGTGTATTCGGATTAATTGAAACAATTGCAACAGCAATTGTCCCTCTTGGAACACTTTTGTACGGCGTACTTTTAGACTATATACCAGCATCTACTGTTATGCTTATATCTGTCTTTGGATTGTTTGTTGTTGTTTTTTTGGGAACGAAGCAATGGAAGAATGTGCAAAAACAGGAGGAAGTGTCTATATCTTAAAGAATAAGTAGTCATTGTTACAAAAAGATGAACTCCCTGCATTTGGATAAAAAAAGGAGTATACTAATATTATTATCCTATGATAAGGAAGTGTCGTTATGAGTACTGTTGGTGTTGTATATGGAGTTATTCTTTCTTCTATTTTTGTTTCTTTTACTGTAGGTGTAACGCGTTACATTCATAAGTGGAAAGAAGGGGTTGTAAAGTTAAATCATATTGAAGAAGAAGCAAGTGATTTCATGTTACATCACGGGAAATAAAGTGAAACTTCCATCAGTGGACGTCTTTTCCCACTGATGGAAAGCTCTCACCAATCGGGCTTTTACGGACAGTTATCATCCACCTATCTTCTTCGCTTTTCTCTGAATCTTGAGGTGGGGGTCTTACTGTCCGTTAATTCGGGATAAAACATTACCTTTACAAAATTTACTGTTAATGGGATGTTTTCTAGAATAGTTAAAAATTCATAATTTTATTATGTAAACAAAAAGTGTGGTGCGGAGTATGTTAGAAATACAAACATCACACTTTTTGTTATGTAATGTATTTTATTTCTATATTACCAAATTTACATAAATTTGGTTAATCCCTTCCGCTATAGTTGTAGTAGTTATTATATAATTATGAAAAATGCAAAGGGGATAGGGGAATGACTAATATTTACTTTGTACGTCACGCACATTCTACATATACGCCAGATGAGAGAGAAAGACCATTGTCTGAGAAAGGATGGCAAGCAGCAGAGAGTGTGATAGAAGTATTACAAAATGAATCGATAGATGTTGTGATTGCTAGTCCATATAAAAGGGCTATTCAAACAGTAGAAGGGATTGCTGAACATTTCGACTTATCGATTGAGTTAGAGGAAGATTTAAGAGAACGTTTATTAAGTTTAGAGCCTGTCGAAGATTTCGAGAAATCCATTACGAAAGTATGGGAGAATCCTTCTTTTCAGTTTGAAGGTGGAGAATCTAACGTTATTGCCCAGCAGCGCGGAGTTTCTTGCATGATGAAAGTCTTGCAGAAATATGAAGGGAAAAATATTGTAATAGGAACACACGGGAATATTATGGTCCTTATTATGAATTATTTTGATTCCCAATATGATTTTTCATTTTGGAAGGAGCTTCATATGCCTGACATATATAAGCTGACATTTTCAGAAGATCAGTTTGTTCAAGCAAGTCGACTTTGGAAAGAGGACATTGTAAAAAATGTGTGAAGATTGACGAAAAGAGCAGGAGATTATGTAACAGTTATAGAAATCAATGGCTGGAGTGAAAAAGTTTTTTAATAAAAGGAGGCTGTTCATATGTTCGAGAAAAACAATAGATTTTCATCCATGCCAGGAGAAGTTGTAGAAGTTCACAATGTGTATGAGATTTTACCACCTGACGGAACGATTATTGGTATGGCAACACCTGAGGAAATGGAAATTGCTGCAGAACTAGAACTAAAGCATTACGCTTTTTCACGTTTAATGGAAGTAAATATTCAGTTAGACGGTGCCTCCTATAAAGAGATGTTAGAAGAGTTAGAAGAATATGAGAGAAAGTCGATGGCTTTCTGGCGGGCACTGCATGAGCGTTTATCTGTGCCGTGGGCATGGGTGTTACGCGTTGATGTTGCAAACGGCCCTATTCATGTAAACAATGGAAACTTGTTTTATGATGTAGAAGAGTTAGAAGAAGACTTTGAATAAGAAGAAGGGGGAAAGCAGTATAGACACTGCTTTCCTCTTTCTATAAGTTCTGTATATTTTTGATTTGTTTTACTGCTTCAATTATAATATCGGGCCGATCTATTTCAATGGAGTGTCCCGATTTAGTAGCAACAACAAGTTGACTTTGTTTTGAAAGTGTAGTTTGTTCATGAATGAGTTCTTGCCACACATTTTCTAATACCTCTGCTGTAATCAAAATAAAGCCCCCCTTAAGTTTGAAGAAACCTTTGGCATACCAATAATATTGCCCATACTCCTATACCGCATAGAATAGAAGTGCTAAGTGAAAATGAATTGCGAAGACCTAAATATACAATGAATAACAGTAAGGCTGATGCTGGAAAACCATATAACACTCCTAGTGCAAAATCACTTAATTTTTCTCGAGAACCTCCTTCCACAGAAATCCAAAATAAACTGAGCAAACTAATTAATGGAAGGGCGGCAATGAAGCCGCCAAGTGTACTATAGTGCTTAGCGATTTCTGTAACTCCTCCAATAATAAGTGCAGAGACAATCACTTTAATGAGAAAAGACATCGTAAGCCTCCTTCGCTAATAATTCAAATGCAGATTGAATCAGCTGTTTTTCTTCTTCAGATAACTTCTCTTCTATTTTTTTTAGCTTTGTTTCATCGAGCAATGTGTGTGTAGCTAATGCATTCTTTCCTTTTTTTGTTACTGTCACAAGTACAACTCGTTCATCTTGTTTACTACGCTTTTTTACTACAAATTCTTTCTGAATTAACCGTTTAATATGTTCAGAAGCTGTGTTATGAGAGAGAGAGAGTTTTGCAGCGATATCACTAATGGTTTGTGCTTCTTTTCGAGAAATCATTTGTAAAATACGAATGGCTTGGTGAGATAAATTTTCTTCGTATTCATGACGGAGGTAAAAATAAATTGTTTCCCAATGTTTATTTAAAGTTAGCATGATTACAACCCCCTTTTTTTTATATCGTATAATACGATATAATTGTTTGTAAAGATATAAATGTTTTTATCTCACATTAACGGGCAGTAAGCCCTCCACTGATGGAAGTTTCACTTTATTTATTAAATTTTTCTGTAAAAAAGTATCTTTTTTTTAGTAGATAATATAATCTTATCTTAAAATCACAATGAAACGAGGGATGAGGATGGAAGCCGTACATACCTTTAAATGGACTGGTGATGAAAAAGCGTATTTAAATGAGATTCATGTAGAAAAGCTAGATCCTCTTTCTATCGGATTATATGGTGGAAATACAGAAGCTGGTGCAAGCGAAAATGAAGATGCTGTGCTTGCTTGGTGTGATCCACAAGGAACATGGGAATTTGTTATGATTTTTGATGCACAAAGTACTATCGAAAGAGCAAAGCTTATTATAGATATAATTTGTAAAAGAAAAGAGAAGTTATTGCAGCTTTTCACTTATCCTTCTCATTTAGTTTTTCATCATACGCATATGTATTTATTATCGCTCTTTACAGATGAAAAATTTATTGAAGAAAGTGAACGAATACAAGGACAAACATCATGCCTTATTTGTCTTCGGAAAGGAAAGTTTGTGTATTGGTTGTCAGTAGGAGAATGTTTTGTCTACTTATTTCATCCAAGACTATTACAATGTGACCAGGGGCGTTTGAATAAACGGCAATGTTATGAGAGGATTGGCAGAAAGAATATTTTTTCAGCAGCAACACCTTGTTTTACTTCGGGGATTCGTGAATTACAAGAAGGAACCAATCATCTTGTGATGGCAACAGATGGGATTGTTGAATGTGGTGAACGGATATTTGAAGACGATCATCTATTATATCAATCGTTACATGCAGAAGATGCCCTTCATATTGGACAAATACTTGTCAAGGTAGATTCTTGGAAAGAAGCAAAAGGTGTCACAATTATAGGTTGGTCCGTTGATATAGAAAATATAGATTGGACCTGTGAGGGTGATGAAAGCAGATATGATAAAAATTAGAAGTAATATGTAAAACATACCGCACAGAAGAAAATACATTCTTCTATGCGGTATGTTTTATTTTAAAGAAACACTACTAAAGAAAGAGTTTAGAAGGCTGGATGGAATGTTAATACTTGATGTAATCATTCCGGATATAAGAAGTAGAATGTTCAATAAAAAAGATCTCAAAAATTGTCATGAGATCTTTTTTTGTGCATATATATGTATAATGTGGCCACAAAACGTTCGTGTAGTAAATTATTTATATGATAATCTAACTTCCTAAAAACCTATTTTATAACTGGTAAAGGTTATGATAGGGGAATTGTCGAAAGGAGTTTTGAAGAAAGAATGAGTTATGGGCTCCGTTATGCTGTAGAACAAAGGAAAAAACAATTGATTGAGAAGTTAATTGATGTAGGTGTATACAAAGTATTAAATAAACAATTGTATGAATTATCACTAGATGAATTAGAAAAAGAATATAATGATAGCTTAAAATATGAAGATGTACGCGCGTAGTTTATCCCGCATTAACGGGCAGTAAGACCCCCACCTCAAGATTCAGAGAGGAGCAAGGAAGCTAGGTGGGGGATAAAGAAAACCCCCACTGATGGAAGTTTCACTTTATCCAACATTGTTCTTTTTAGATGAATTAAAGAGGCATGGTTAACCATTAGTAGTAGATGAAGAAATCTTTTACTTATGGAAAGTTCACCTTAAACAAAATCCCCTTTCTCAATACTACACTGAGAAAGGGGATTTTGTTTAAGATGCAGTCGTAAATGAAGGGATAGGATCAAGAAACGTATCCCAGTCTTCATACATTTCTTGTTCAGTTAATAAGCAGTGGTCCAAAGATTGTTCTATTTCTTCTCTGTTCATGTCAATACCGATAAAGACTAACTCTGTAATTCGGTCTCCGTATGCGTCATCCCAACGGTTTAAAATGTCTGGGTCTTCTGCAATAATTTGTTGTTGTTCTTCTTTTGAAGTAGCTGCAATCCACTCACCAGCTCCTTGAATCGTGATAGATGAACCAGCTTGAGAGAGAAGTCCAATGATATTGTTGCGAGAAGCAAGCCAGAAGAAGCCTTTCGCTCTCACGACGTCAAGTGGCCAGCTTTCGAGCCATTTCATCAATCTTTCAGAGTGGAACGGGCGCTTACGGCGGTATACAAATGATGAAATGTTATACTCGTCTGTCTCAGGTGTGTGTTCGCTGTTTAATTCTTTAATCCATCCAGCTGCTTGACTTGCTTTTTCATAGTCAAATAGATTCGTATTTAGGATTGTGTATAACGGCACTTGCGAATAAACTGCTTCAATAATACGAGCTTCTGGATTTAACCTTTGTAATAGTTTGTGAAGTTCTGTAATATCATCCTGCTCTAGCATATCTGTTTTGTTTAAAATAATTACATTTGCAAATTCAATTTGATCGATGAGTAAATCAATTACTTCGCGCGTATCTGTCTCATCAAGTGCTTCTTGGCGATCTAATAAACTTTCACCAGAAGCATAATCATCCCAGAAACGATTCGCATCTACGACAGTAACCATCGTATCTAAACGACATGTATTTGATAAGTTGATTGCTAATTCTTCGTCCATATATGTGAATGTTTGTGCAACTGGAATAGGCTCACTAATACCTGAAGATTCGATGACAATATAATCAATATCCCCAGATTCAACGAGACGGTTCACTTCTATAATTAAATCTTCACGTAATGTACAGCAAATACATCCATTTTGAATTTCAACAAGTTTTTCCTCTGTTCTAGAAAATCCACCTTGTTTGACAAGTGCAGCATCAATGTTAATTTCGCTCATGTCATTAACAATGACAGCTACTTTCATTCCGTCGCGATTTGTAAGTATATGATTTAGTAATGTTGTTTTTCCAGATCCTAAATACCCGCTTAATACTGTAACAGGAATTTTTTTCATATAAAGACTCTCCTTTTTAAATCGTAATCATTACGTTTTATTTCTTGTTATATCTTAAAGGATGCAAAATAAAATTGCAACAATAAATCATAATGGTTACGATTTGTAAATAAGATATAGTAAGTATGCTGCGGATGAAACATGTCATAGAAAAAGAGGACAAGCATATGTTTACAATAGAGTGGAGCTTCTATCAGAAAGGATTTTATTCATTTAGAATTCCATTACGGGACCTTACGAATAGTGTTTTTAAAAATTTTTCGGAATTTTGAAGTGGCGATTTTATCCCGCATTAACGGGCAGTAAGACCCCCATCTCAAGATGCAGAGAGAAGCAAAGAAGATAGGTGGGGGATAGCTACCCGTAAAAGCCCGATTGAGCGGGCTTTCTATCAGTGGGGGTGAAAAACCCTCCACTGATGGAAGTTTTACTTTATTGCTAGGTGCATGAGATAACGATATAAAGGAGGAGATTGTAATGACACTTGCACGGATTTCTAGAGAAATTCTTGGTATGATGCTAATTGGACTATTTCTGTTCTTATTGTTTTTTGTTGATTTTACAAATGTATCATCGTTGCAAGCACTGATTCCGAAAAAGTGGATGAATGTAAATACAATCTTTTTGAGTATCTTTTTTGAAGCAGTTCCATTTATATTACTTGGCGTATTAATTTCAGGGATTATTCAAGTATTTGTGACAGAAGAAGTGATCAGGAAAGTGTTGCCGAAGCATCCGATTGTTGCCATGTTTCCAGCTGCATTTGTTGGGGTGTTATTTCCGATGTGTGAGTGCGTAATTATTCCAATTGTAAGAAGGCTGATCCAAAAAGGACTACCACTTCATGTAGGAATGGTTATTCTTGTTAGTGCTCCTATATTGAACCCAATTGTATTTTTATCGACATATTATGCGTTTCGTACGAATCACACAATTGTATATGGACGCTTTGGACTAGCTTTTCTTGTTGCTATATGTATGGGATGTATCGTGTATTACTTGTATCGTAACAAAAATGTATTAAAAGAAAGCAGTGTGGTAAGTGAACATAAACATTCGAAGAGAAGTTGGAAAGAGGTTGCTTCACATGCAGCAGATGAGTTTTTTAGTACAGGAAAGTATTTGCTAATCGGCGCATTTTTGGCTAGCTTATTTCAAACGTTTTTAGATCGTCAAATTTTGACTGAATTAGGGAGCAGTAGTTTTATTTCTCCACTTGCGATGATGGCTTTTGGTTATGTTTTATCTCTTTGTTCTGAAGCAGATGCATTTATTGCAGCATCGTTTGGGCATATTTTTTCAGCAAAAGCTCTTCTCGCTTTTTTAGTGTTTGGACCAATGCTTGATTTGAAAAATACAGTTATGTTATTTGCATATTTTCAAAAGAAGTTCGTGTTTCTATTTATGGCGATTGTGACGATTAGCGTGTATGTAATCGTGCAACTTGCGATGGGATAGGAGGCAAAGAAGATGGAGGAGCAGGAGAAAAGGGGATTTCATATTTATATTCGCGGCATTATATTGATTGGATTTGCTATGCTATTATTCAAATTACTTGTTACGGGACATATAACTAACTTTATTGCACCGCGTATGATAAAACTTATTTATGTTGCAACAATTG
Source organism: Bacillus rhizoplanae (assembly GCF_917563915.1). GTDB lineage: Bacteria > Bacillota > Bacilli > Bacillales > Bacillaceae_G > Bacillus_A > Bacillus_A rhizoplanae. The sequence goes on from NZ_CAKJTI010000003.1 coordinate 282,731, forward strand.
TGTCTTTACTGCTTGGTTGTTTACAAGTGTGGCGAAGTGGAAATGAGAAGGTAAAGGCATGTCATTGCTGCGAGGGACATGGTTTCCCAAAAACGAAAATAGGAACTTGCTTCTTGTATGGATTATTTCTTATACCTATCATCAGCGCCTTTTTATTCTCGAGTGTAGCAATTGATGGAAGTGTTGCTGCTAAACGCGGAATGAATCAAAGTACACAAACGAAGATACAGAAAGAAAATGAAGATTGGAAGAGTTTATTAGTAGATGAAGAGGAACGGCCAATTGCTAATGTACCAAGTTCTCAAAAACCATCGGAAGACTTAGAAAAGGACTTTTTGAAAAAGAAAAGCATACAAATAAATGATACGAACTATATTGCTGCTATGGATATAATAGGTCGTGATGTTCTTGGTTTTAAAGGGAAAGAAGTTACGTATTCAGGTTTTGTATATCATGATAAAGAAGTGGAAGGAAATAACGTGGTAGTCGCACGTTATGGTATTACGTGCTGCGTGGCAGATGCGACGGTTTGGGGAATGATTGCTTCAGGAGAAGGAATTACTGAGTTGCAAGATGAGACGTGGGTTACGATTACAGGAATTTTAGATGAAACAACATATAGGGGCGCTTTATTTCCACTTGTAAAAGTAAATAAAGTAGAAAAAATAGCAGCTCCAAAGCAACCATATGTATATGAACAATTAATACCGTAAACAAAAAGATGAGCTCATAATTGAGCTCATCTTAATTTGTATGTCAAATCATAGATTCTTCGCAATTTATTTCACACTTTTTTGAGATTCAAAATCATTCGTTTTTACTTCACTTACATAAAGGGTTGTCAACTTTTACATAAAAATAGGCATGTGCTTCTCCCATTATACGCATAAGAGTTAAAGCTTTATAATCTACTTTATCTGCAAAAAAGACAGCATAGTCAGATATTGCATGCTCTTTATAGTTAGAATCTTTTTGTAAATCTATAAAAATATTGTTCAAGACTCGTTTTACAACATTCCACAGCAGTTGCTCATCTAGTTGATAGAACTGACTTATATGTAAAAATAACTCGCCAAAGTGATTTTGCATCACAGAGTAAAATACTTTATTACGCATACTTTTTTCATCATCTACTAGAATTCTTGATTTATGATGAAATACGTTTACATCAAATCCCGCATTTTGTAAACGACTACGATGAACTCGAATACCCTCCCAATCTCGCACGAGTAGTCGGTCCGGTGTACCATCTTTTTTAAATACAGGAACTGTATTTTGCAGGTGTCCTTCTAAACCAATGCCGTATTTAACCATGAGCGGAATAAAGCCGACAAGGGCATTTGTTACATATTTTTCAATAAACCTAGCAATTGCATCGTGTAATGGTAGGTTGTGGCTATCTTTATATAACTCAATTAGTTCTACTATGACGGGTTTATTCGCACCGTGTACTGAAGCGACAAGGGCAGAGCCTACAATAGCCCATTCATCGTGTTTTACATAAGCATGAATGTTGTCGCGAATGACACAAGCGAGATTTTCGCTTCGTAATGTTTGTGTTTCTTCATCTATGTCATTTGGATGAAGAAAATGAGCGCCAGCTCGTTCCATAATTGGAACAAAGCGAGTTTCGTCAATCATCGTATCTTGCGTAACAACTTGTTTTAAAATATTGCTCATAAGTGGTCCATTATGAATGGTTTGTTCGGATAACGTCCGCACTTCTCCTGTTAAATGAATATTTGTTGTCAGTTTATAATGCGGTCTAATCGTTTCATATTGTTCAGGAAAGATTGTACGAAATGACATGCCTGCTAAATAATTCGCTTCATAATCGAATAAAATGATGATTTGTTTTTCGAGTTCATCACTGTAAATTTCACGTAGCGTATGAGTAGCTTGCCATGGATGAATCGGTAATAAAATGTAGTCATCTATTTTATCGCCAAGTCTTATTTCGGCTTCTACTTGGAGTACAGGTTCAAAAGAAAACAATAATGCATTCCAATTTTGTTCTTCCATAAAAGCAGCGCTTACATAATCTTGATGTATAGCTACAAAGCGCAATGGAATTGTATTTTTAAACTCAGCTGAATAGGCAAGTGTTTCTTCCGGACTTAAACCTTTTCTCATTTTGGTACCAGGGTGACAAGGGTGACCTTCTATAACGAGCTGTTCAAAAAAGGCATATGGATCTTGCGCTCGAGAAGCAGCTTGTAGCGTTGAAACATTCTCAGTTTGTTCATGAGATGTATAAGCAAGAGCTAAATTGGCAGCGCTATTTGCGAGATCATCTTCAAACATATGAAAATAGGAAAGTGGTCCTTGCCAATCTTCATGTAGTAATAATGCCAATACTTCATTTGGATGTATAATTTCTGTTTGACTAGACGGTGAGACGAGAATGTACGGTCCCTTTACAAAAGGACGTTCAAAGGCATATACGTGTTGAATCGGTATAAGTAGATATGTATTTTGTTGTTTAAAATATAGTCCTTGTATCATTGAAAACTCGTCAAATTGATGAATATGAGTGTTTATATAATCTAGTAAATAATCTGGGCAACGATGATCTGAAAATGATGCAAACACCCCTTCGTGTTTTCTAAATATGATTCCAGTTTTTGTCATGTTACATATATTTTCACGTATGAAGGACGATAGTAGTCGTTCGAGTATACCAGTTCGTCCCTTTCGAATCATTTGTTGATAGGTTTCATGTAATGGAGCATGATGTTGTTGTAAAAAAGAAAGTAAATTTTGTTCTTCTACTGCTAACGTTTGAATTTTATTTAGGTTCATAGAAACCACCTTTCTCAATTTTTTAGTCTTTACAAAGAAGTGAGAATATTTTATATTGTTTTTACAGTGATATTGATAATCAATTTCAATTATAAAAGAAGCATTTAAAAATGCAACAAAAAATTTGAGGTGGTTCATATTCGCAAACTCTTCTTTAGTAGTTCATTTTTCTTATTTATGGGGAATTGGCTTGGAATGACTGCAATCAATTGGTACGTCTATGATGTGTATCATAGTGCTACATATTTAGGATGGATAAACTTTGTACGACTCATTCCAATTGCATTGTTTAGTGTATATGCAGGGAAGCTTTGTGATCTGCATCCGCGTATTAAGTTAATGAAGTTGTATTCATTTTGGGGGCTAGTAGTTACAACGTTACTTGCCATTTATGTTGTGTTTATTGCTCCGTCCTTTTTTATTTTCCTTCTTTTCTCATTTGTAAGAGGAGTAATTAGTGCATTAGAAACACCAAATCGAAATACACTTCTTTCGGATATTGATACGAACAATCAAATTAGTAAACTTATATCTATGAATTCGTTTGTGATGAATGTTTGTCGCTCGACAGGGCCGGCTGTAGCTGGATTTCTAATTGCAGGAGGACATATTGAACTTACATTTACGATGCAGGCAGTTTGTTCACTTATTGCATTCATTCTTGTCTTACCAATGAAAGATCAAACGATGAAAAAACGAAAAGAAAAGAAAAAGGCAAGCTGGGAACAAATTGTTCAATATTTCTCTCATGATCATATGGGAAGAGACATTTTTATCACATCAATGATTATAATGGCTTTTGGTTTTTCGTATACGTCTGTATTGCCTGTACTTGTTTCGCATCAATTTACTGGAAAAGCAGAGGTATTTGGCATTGCGATGTCTTCGGCAGCAATCGGTGCCATTATAGCAACTATTATTCTTCCTAAAGTGTTAGAGTACATCTCAGAAATTAGGATCTATTATATTAGTTTAGTTTTGTTTTCTATTAGTATAGCGCTCCTTATTATTAGTAATACATTTGTATTTTTTATATTACTATTCTCTATTGGCCTTTTTGGACAGTTGTTACGTTCCAGTAATCGTGTTTATTTTCAAAACAATGTCTGTGAAGAGGAACGAGGACTTATGCTTAGTGTTGTATTAATGGATCGAGGAATGATTCCACTCGGTTCAATTGTAGTAAGTTATGCCATTGAATATGTGGGTATTTCTGAAACATTTGTAATGATGGGTACTTTATGTATAATCCCATTTGTATTTCAGTATATAAAAGTGAAACAACAAAAAGGGAAGGTGAAGAATTTTGTCCATTCAAAGTAAACAATCAAATCGAGTACAAGCGGAATATCGTATTTTAAATCGTTTTTGTAATGCATTAATTCGTGAAAAAAAATTATTAGAAAGTTGTGCTGTGCTAAAGCATGATTATGGTATTGAAATTATAGATTGTATGAATGAAGCAGAATTATTATTAGAAGTGCAACAAGAAGGGGCATTTGAACGATACGAATTTGCTTTTCCACTCCGGTTTAAAGTAAGAGGACATGTTAGATGGATTGATTCATTACAAATGTTTTTTGAGGAAGTAGCACCATTCTTTCAGCTTCATATTTCAGACTCCTTACAGAAAGAGTTACAGAATAGCGTGGAGAACCTAGAATTAGCTTATGAAGCATGGGAACAAAAACAAGAATGGGTAAAGCAGCAACTTGAAACAAACGTGATGTTTTTTGCGAAATACAGGCCAAATAATCTATACAAATTCTTTGAAGAATTAAAAATATGTATGCCGTTTGATGAATTATTATATACAGAGTCATTAGTAATTGAAGGGCACCCACTTCATCCTTCAACAAAAACAAAACTAGGTTTATCAAAAGAAGAAGTAAAACGTTATGCTCCTGAGTTTGAGCAAGTTGTTCCGTTATACGTATTGCTTGTTCATAAAGATGTAACAGCAGTTACAGGAGATAGCTTTGAAAAACCTGTATTATATGAAAATTTACCAGATTTATATGAAACTGCTTCTCAAATATTAGTAAGCAGAGGGGGCAGAATAGAAGACTTTTATCCATTTCTTGTTCATCCATGGCAATATGAGCATGTACTAACAGAGGAGTATGGGGAAGAGTTAGAGGAAGGACGTATTATTCCAATCCCATATCAACTTTCGTCCAGAGCGACGCTTTCATTTCGAACAATGAATCTATTAGAGTTACCGTATCATGTGAAGCTTCCAGTACGCGCCCAAGCAACAAGTGCAGTTAGAACGGTATCACCAGAAATAACAGTAAATGGGCCAATTCTTTCTTCGCTGTTTGATACGATTTATGCGAATGAGAAAGAGTTAGCGCAGTCAGTAGTTGTCGTTCGTGAACGAGTTGGAGCTACTTTTACAAAACAGAATGATTTTCATTTAGGAAGGAATTTAGCATTTATTTTACGAGAAAGCCCAAATGCATATAAGCAAGAGGGAGAATTATTATGGGTTGGAGCTAGTTTAACAGCAAGCAATCCATTAAAAGAAGAGGAACCCGTTATTGTAGATATGATACGTACATATTTTGAAACAGAAACGATTGGTAAAAAAGAGGTATTTCACTATGTTGCTCATTACACTGAGAAAGTTATGATTCCTTTATTACAACTTGTTTTACAATATGGAATTGCTTTAGAAGGACATATGCAAAACTCTATTATTGTTACAAAAAACGGAGAGGTCCAACGTATTTTTGTACGTGATTTAGGCGGAGTCAGAATTCATAAGAAGACATTAGCAAAGGTAGTGGATTTTGCTGAGGTTAAAGAAGCAGTCGTATTTACAGATGATATGAATGAGGTTTATAACAAGTTTATTCATTCGGTACTGCAGAACCATTTTGGGGATTTATTATTTACGTTAGCTCGCTCGATAGATGACGTACAGGAAAAAGAATTATGGAGAATTGTTGCTGCTATTGTTAAAGAGTACATGGTAGATGCAACCGAAGAGGAAAAGGCAGCTATATTTGCAAAGCAAATTGAAACGAAAGCATTGTTCGCAATGAGAATACAAGATCAAGCAAAATCTTATTTGTATACAAGTTTTCATAACCCGCTTTGTATATAATAGGAGGAATAAACATGCTACCTATCATGAAAGTAAACCTTTCAAAATTGAAGTATAATGCCATGATAATGAAACGATTATGCGAGCGTTCAAATATTATATGTTTTCCTGTAACAAAAGGGGTCGGCGCTGCAAAAGAAGTAATTGAAACCCTTCAAGAGACAGGGTATACAAGATTTGCTGATTCTAGATTACAGCATCTTTATAAAATCCGTTCTATTGTAGGGAAAGAAGCTGAGCTTTTATTAATTCGTGCACCAGCTTTGTCAGAAGTAGAAGAAACGGTTCTTTGTGCAGATATTAGTTTGAACTCTGAACTATGCATCATAGAAGCATTGGGAAGAGCAGCAAGAAGATACAGAACAACGCATCGTGTGATTCTAATGGTTGATTTAGGTGATCTACGCGAAGGAATAATGCCATATCAAGTTGTGGAAGCAGCGCAGAAAGTATCGAATATATCTGGAATTGTACTCGATGGTATTGGAGCGAATTTCACTTGTTTTAGCGGTGTTATTCCAACTGAACATTCTTTACAAGAATTAACGCAATTAGCAAAAATGGTAGAGAAGAAAATTGGGAAACCGCTTCGGTTTATCTCAGGCGGTAATTCAAGTTCGTTACCACTTATCATGCAAAGAAAACAAATTGGACGTGTTAACTCTTTACGGGTTGGAGAAGCTATTTTTCTTGGAAAAGAAACAGCATATGGAAAGAATATTTCTTTTATGTACCAAGATGTATTCTCAATAGAAGCAGAAATCATTGAAATAAAAAGAAAGCCGTCTATGCCCAAAGGCGTTATTGGAAAAGATGCATTTGGGCAAGTTCCGTATTTTGAAGATAAAGGGGAGCGATTACGAGCGATTGTTGCAATAGGAAGGCAGGATCTTGATATTAGCGGTTTACGACCCTTCGATAGGAATATTGAAATTCTTGGTGGAAGTAGTGACCATTTAATTGTTGATATAACGGATAGTACACCGTATAGCATAGGAGATAAAATGACATTCGTTCCGACGTATAGTGCATTGCAAAGCGGCATGGTTTCTTCACTTGTACAAAAAGAATATGTATATGATGATGTACTGCAAAAAGCGCTTATCTTATAAAAGTAAAACTTCTGTAAGTGGGGGGATTCTTCATCCCCCCACTTATTTTTTTCGTTTTTCTCTGAATGTTGAGGTGGGCGTCTTATTGCCCATGAATAGCGGGATAAAGTGAAACTTTCATTAATTGTGATTGTATTCTCTCCTAGTTCCATTAAATATCGATGTGAGAGTCTTACTGTTTGTTAGTACGAGAGAGTGCGTGAATTATTATATATTAATAAATATTCTCTCAATAAATGGTAGACAATTCTTAAAATTATGTTATTATATTAAATGAAAATGATTATCAATACTGTTTAAATGGGGGACTACATAATGAAGGGGAAAAAACTTAGCACTTTACTTGTAGCTATGTCATTAATGGTGGGAGCACTTGCCGGCTGCAGTGGAGGAGCAAAAGAAACAGCAAAGAAAGAAGATAAAGCGGAAGCAACGAAACAAGCAAGCTCAGTGAAAGTTAAACATGAGTGGGGAGAAACAGAGTTAAAGGAAACACCGAAAAATATAGTAACTCTTGATTTTTCATTTATTGATACATTAACGGCTTTAGGCGTTACACCAGTTGGGAATGCTGGGGTAGGAACAACAAAAATACCAGAGTATTTACAAGATAAAGTATCAAAAGTGACAGATGTTGGGGAGCGAAAAGCACCGAACTTGGAAGTTGTTTCATCCGTGAATCCAGACTTAATTATTGCAAGTAAGGATCGCCACAATATGATTCAAAAAGAATTACAAGATATAGCGCCAACAATTGCATTTGATGATAACAGTTATGAAGAAGTAATGAAAAATATGGATACGATTGCAAAAGCAGTTGGAAAAGAAGAAGAAGCGAAAAAGGTTAAAACAGACTTAGATAATAAAATTTCAAAAGCAAAAGAGAAAGTAAAAGGAAATCCAACAGTACTTGTAATCGGAGCTTTTGATGATGAGTTTTCTGTATGGATTAAAGATTCCTTTATTGGTACTTTAATGACAGACATTGGCGTTACATATGCATATGAAGGAGAAAAAGCAAAAACAGAGGGTAAGGCAGAAATTGCAAAAATTACGATGGAACGTCTAAATGAAATTAATCCTGACTATATTTTCTTATATGGAGAGAATGTAGAGAAGTTTAAAAATAATCCACTATATAATAACTTAAAAGCAGTGAAAGAAAAGCATGTAGTTGACGTTGATCGTAATCTTTGGGCTCGCGGACGCGGACCAATTGCAGCAGATAAAATTTTAGATGAGGCGATTCCGGCATTAACAGGTCAGTCTTCTAAATAAGGAGTTGGAGACTTTGTATCATACACAAACTAGAAGCAGACGGGCATTAAACCCGTATGCTTCTTCTACTTTGCAATTTATCTTCTTTTTTCTACTATTAGTAATGTTTGGAGCCCTCTCCGCATTATTTCGTGTAAAAGGATTATCATTTCATAACATATCAGAAGTATTTGCAATAGATACAAAAAACTTAATTTACTATACTGTTTGGCAAGTACGTGTGCCGCGTGTACTACTAGGAGCTCTACTAGGAGCAGCGTTAGCCGTAGCGGGATGTCTATTACAAGGAATTACACGAAATCCTTTATCTGATCCGGAAATTATGGGAGTAAACCAAGGAGCTTCTTGCTTTGTTGTGATTGCCCTTTTAGTGTTTGGAGAGAAGGAGGCATCTTTCGTTATTTTACTAGCAGCTTTTCTTGGAGCAGCAGTAGGCGGAAGTGTCATTTATTCATTAGCGTTTCGCGGTGAATATACACCTTCACGTCTTGTTCTTGCCGGTATTGCAGTGAGTTTATTTCTTGGATCATTAACAACAGGAGCGATTTTGTTATACGAAACGAAACTAACAGAAATTTTATATTGGATGGCTGGGAAATTATCAGGAGCAAGTTGGTTAGATGTAAAAATGATGTTAGTATCGGCACTTCCTGTTACAATCATTACTTTTTTTCTAGCAAATCAATTGAACATTTTGTCTCTAGGTGAAGAGACAGCACGTGGGCTTGGCATAAACGTTCTTCGTATTCGGCGAGTATTTGCGCTTTTAATTGTTCTTCTTGTCGGTAGTGCGGTTGCGGTAGCGGGGCCAATTGGGTTTATTGGACTCATAGTTCCGCATGTTGCAAGAAAACTAGTCGGTCAAGATTATCGAGTTATTTTACCATTTTCAGCATTGCTCGGTGCAAACCTTCTTGTCATAGCGGATTTTGCAGCGCAGTGGGTTTCTTATCCAGCGGATACACCTGTGGGTGTTATAACCGCACTCTTAGGCACACCGTTCTTCATCTATTTAATGAGAAGAAAGCGAGGTGCTGTCAAATGAAGAAGTTTGGTCGATTTACAATTGTTATGATAGTAGGCCTTATATTGCTAATTGCAGTTGCTCTGCTTAGTTTACGGCTTGGAGCTGTGCCAACACCAATTGCTGATATTATAGAAGGAATGATGACAGGACAAGGTGTTGTAGTAAAATATCGTTTACCGCGTCTTGTTATAGCGATTTTAGTTGGAATTAATATGGCATTATCAGGGGCCATTTTACAAAGTGTTACACGTAATCCACTTGCTGCACCTGACATTATTGGGATTTCTGCTGGCGGAGGATTAGCAGCTGTTATTATGTTGCTTATGTTTCCAAATGTACCGCCAATTATGCTGCCTATTGCTGCATTTGTCGGAGCAATGCTTGCGAGTTTATTAGTATACGCTTTATCGTATCAAAAAGGAGGAGTGAAGCCAGAGCGTCTTGCACTATGCGGCGTTGCAATTTCTGCGGGCTTACATGCGCTCATTACATTTATTATTGTGAAATTTGCACTTGACTCCTCACAAGCTCTCGTATGGTTAAAGGGAAGTTTATATGCGAGGTCTTGGCAACATGTTGAAATGCTATGGCCATGGACCTTGATTGGTGCGGTGATTACATTTATGAGTTATAAACAAATTAATCTTTTATTATTAAATGAAGAAACTGTAAAGGGTTTAGGAATGCGTATTGATGTTGTTCGTCTTGTACTTATCGGTGTAGCAGTTGCTTTAGCAGCAAGCTCAGTAGCGGTAGCAGGTACAATTGGTTTTGTAGGGCTTGTTATTCCGCATGCAGCGCGTTTACTTGTTGGCTCAGACAGTAGATTATTTTTGCCGGTGTCTGCATTGCTCGGTGCATTGCTTGTTACCGGGGCAGATATGGTAGGGAGAATTATTATTCCGCCAATTGAAATACCAGCTGGCATTATTACCGCATTAATTGGAGCGCCGTATTTTATATATTTATTGGTAATTAGAAAAACAACATAAATAAAAAAGGAGTGAACAAGATGACAAGTTTATATACGGAACACTTGGAGCTTACGTACGGAGATCAAACAATTATTAATCATCTTGATTTACATATACCAGAAGGGAAAATTACGGCACTTGTCGGTCGAAATGGATGTGGAAAGTCAACGATTTTAAAATCGTTAGCGCGGTTGCTGCAGCCAACTAAGGGACATGTATACTTAGATGGCAAAGCAATTCATACGATACCAACAAAAGAAGTATCAAAGAAATTAGCCATCTTACCGCAATCCCCGACGGCTCCCGAAGGATTAACGGTAGAAGGACTTGTTTGGCATGGGCGTTATCCGCATCAGCGATTACTTGGAAAACGAACAGAGAAAGATCATGAAATGGTAAATTGGGCACTTGAAGTAACTGGTATGAATCAATTTACAGAACGTACATTAGATGAACTGTCAGGTGGGCAGCGTCAGCGCGTTTGGATTGCAATGGCACTTGCGCAAGATACAGAGTTATTGTTATTAGATGAACCGACAACATATTTAGACATGGCTCATCAGCTAGAAGTACTAGAGTTACTGAAAAAATTAAATGAAGAAGAAAATCGAACTGTTGTGATGGTTGTACATGATTTAAATCACGCGGCCAAGTATGCGGATCACATTGTTGCGATTAAAGATGGGGATAAAGTAATGGAAGGTGAGCCAAAGGATGTTTTAAATGATGAATTGTTTGAAACAGTGTTTGGTGTGAAAGCGCGCGTTGTATATGATCCAGTTGCCATGGCGTATATGTGTACGCCGTATGCTTTACTTTCAGAGAAAAAAGAAAAGCAGGAAGAAAGAATTGTTGGGTGAAAAACTGTTGAGAATTGTTTCTCAACAGTTTTTTATTACGGAAGTTATTTTTATCCGGCTATTCGCGGACAGTAAGACCCTCACCGATGGAAGTTTCATTTTATATAAAAACTAAAGAAGAAAAATAATGCCTTTTTTCGAATAGGCATTGCGAAATACATGATGTGCTTTTACAATAAAACAGTCGTTATATTTATTATACTAAAAAAACAAATCGAAATTATGCGAATATTCGTATTGTTGTTTGTGAGGAGAGAAGAAATTTGAAAAGTGTAAGATTACCATCGATGATAGAAATCATCATTCTTTTGCTGTTGTTTTTAGGTGTTGTCTTTTCATTTCAGACAATTTTTGATTTACCAATTCAGCTGGCGTTATTTATTTCATGGTTTCTTGTCATTGCGCTTGGATTAAGGCTTGGGTTTCGTTATCAAGAATTACAAGATGCGATTACGAAAGGAATTTCCAATGGTCTTGAAGCGATTTTAATTTTAGTATCGGTTGGCGCACTTATTGGAACGTGGATTGCTGGCGGCGTTGTACCAACATTAATTTATTATGGTTTAGAATTTATTCATCCGAGTATCTTTCTATTAGCAACATTAATTATTTGTTCTATTACATCTATTGCAACAGGTACTTCTTGGGGGACGGTAGGTACAGCTGGTATTGCAATGATGGCAATTGGAGAAGGACTTGGATTACCACTTCCTCTTGTAGCAGGTGCAGTTCTGTCCGGTGCATATTTCGGAGATAAATTATCACCATTATCTGACAGCACAGTACTTGCAGCTTCTATGGCGAAAGTAGATGTTATTGCGCATGTCCGTGCGATGTTGTATTTAGATATTCCAGCTTATATTATTACGGGTATTATGTTTACGGTTGCAGGATGGATATATGGCGGTAAGAATGTAGATTTAGAAAAAGTAGATTTTCTAAAGTCATCTTTACTAAAGCAGTTTGATATTCACATATGGATGCTCGTTCCAGCAGTAATTGTAATTATACTTTTGGCGATGAAACGTCCATCTATGCCTACAATTGCAATGGGAGCACTTCTTGGTGCCATTTGGGCAGCTTTGTTCCAAGGTATGCCTTTTGGAGAAGCGATTGGCACAGCTTATAAAGGTTTTTCTATTGATTCTGGAATCGATTTCATTGATAAGTTATTAAATCGTGGTGGAATTGAAGGAATGCTCGGCTCAGTTGCCGTTATTATTTTTGGACTTGGTTTTGGTGGCCTATTAGAAAAGCTTGGTGTTTTAAAAGTTATTGTATCTAAGTTTGAGAAAAAATTAACCTCAGCAGGTAATGTAACACTTTCGACTTTAATCGTTGCTTTTTTAGCAAACGTATTTGGCTGTGCAATGTATGTATCACTAATTTTAACGCCAAAAATTATGGAAGAAAGTTATGATAAATTAAAATTAGATCGCCGCATTTTAGCGCGCAACTCAGAGGTTGGCGGAACACTAACGTCGGGGATGGTTCCATGGTCTGATAACGGTATTTTTATGGCTGGTATTCTAGGCGTTTCGACGTTATCTTACCTTCCGTTTATGTGGCTGAGCTTTGTATCGTTAGCGATTGCTGTTATTTACGGATATACAGGTAAATTTATTTGGTATGTAGATGATGTGGAGAAAAGCAAGCAAGTATCATAGTATGAAAAAATCATCCTTTTGCTTATAGCGGGGGATGATTTTTTGTTTTAATGGGCTATTATATTTGTGTAGTAATTTATATTATAAAAATCATCATTTAATAGAATCTATAGAAAGTAATAAATGACTCTCATTATTAATGGAAATATTTATCATTTATTAGTATTTTTAGTAAAATGAAAAAGAAGGTAGTTCAATTTAAGGGGATGAAAAAATGAAGTACAGAATTGAAAGAGATACATTAGGAGAAATAAAAGTTCCAGCTGATAAATTATGGGCAGCACAAACGCAGCGCAGTAAAGAAAACTTTCCGATTGGTACAGAGCATATGCCGCTTGAAATTGTTCGAGCATTTGCGATTTTAAAGAAGAGTGCAGCGATTAGTAATCAGAAGTTAGGAAAACTGGCAGACGAAAAAGCAGCTGTGATTGTAGAGGCGGTTGATGAAATTTTATCTGGAAAATGGGACGAACATTTTCCGCTTGTTGTTTGGCAGACAGGAAGTGGTACACAGTCTAACATGAATGTGAATGAAGTGATCGCAAACCGCGGGAATCAAATTTTAAAAGAAAAAGGGCTGGATGTACATATTCATCCAAACGACGATGTAAACATGTCTCAAAGTTCAAATGATACGTTCCCCACAGCACTTCATGTTGCGTGTGTTATTGCAGTAGAAGAACAAGTATTACCAGCAATAGCTAAATTAAAGGAAACGTTAAAAGAAAAAGTAACTGCATTTTCGCATATTATTAAAATTGGTCGTACTCATTTGCAGGATGCAACGCCATTAACGTTAGGACAAGAAGTGAGTGGCTGGCATCGTATGCTTGAAAAGACAGAGCGTATGATTATAGAAAGCAGTACATATATGAAAGAACTCGCAATCGGTGGTACTGCGGTTGGAACAGGAATTAATGCCCATCCAAAATTCGGTGACATGGCCGCGGAAGAAATTAGTAACTTTACAGGAAAACAATTTGTATCAGCACCAAATAAATTTCATGCGCTAACAAGTCATGATGAAGTTGTCTATACGCACGGTGCCCTAAAAGCGTTAGCTGCTGATTTAATGAAAATTGCAAACGATGTACGCTGGCTTGCAAGTGGTCCGCGCGGTGGTCTTGGCGAAATTATTATTCCAGCAAACGAGCCAGGAAGTTCGATTATGCCAGGGAAAGTAAATCCAACGCAAAGTGAAGCTTTAACGATGGTTGCAGCGCAAGTAATGGGAAATGATGCAACAATTGGATTTGCGGCAAGTCAAGGGAATTTCGAATTAAACGTCTTTAAGCCGGTTATTGCATATAACTTTTTGCAATCAGCTAGATTATTAGCAGATGCAATTGTTGCATTTAACGATAATTGTGCAGTAGGTATTGAAGCAAACGAAGAAGTGATCGGACAACATTTAAATAACTCTTTGATGCTTGTAACAGCCTTAAACCCACATATCGGTTATGAAAATGCAGCAAAAATTGCCAAGCATGCACATAAAGAAGGGTTAACATTAAAGGAAGCGGCATTACAATCAGGATTATTAACAGAGGAACAATTCGATGAAATTGTAGATCCAAAGAAAATGATTGAGCCAATGGAATAAATGAAATGTTTTATAACAAGTAGGATTCTCACTTGAGAATCCTATTTGTTGTTTTTTGTATGTATACGTAAAAAAAATTGGCATTCGTTTATCCTGCATTAACGAGCAGTTATCCCCCACTGATGGAAGTTTTACTTTATTTAGGAATACATGTAACGTTTATGAATCGCAAACGTTATTGTATGTGGACTAAGAGATGTAAATAATAATTATCATATCTGTTACACTTCTTTGTCTTGTATTTACATACTTAAAAAATAAATTTACTCTGTAACTGATAATAAGAATGTTTAGTGAAATAGTAAACATTATTTGTTTTTGTTTGAAAATAGGTAAACAATGTATTGAAAAGTTTATTTTTGTTATGATAATATGATGGAGTAAACTAAATCATAATTTGCTTGTTTTTAGAATAAACTTTTTGGGGGATTGTTTAGTGTGAATGATATTTCGGAATGGTTTTGGAATGCCTCAGTAGAAGAATTGAAAAAAGGATATGTATTTGAGAAGGAAACTGAAGAATACATTTGTTTAGCGTGCGGAGAAAGATTTGTGAAAGGTGTGATTTATCAAGAGCAAAACGTTTTTTATGAAGCGGAGAAGTTTGCACAGCTTCACATCGCAAACGAACATACTTCTATGTTTGATTATTTATTAGGTTTGGATAAGAAGCTAACAGGTTTAACAGATTTACAGAAGAAGATGGTACAGTTCTTTCATATGGGCTTAAACGATAAAGAAATTGTAAAAGAAATGGACGGTGGAAGCACATCAACAATTCGGAATCATCGTTTTACATTAAGAGAGAAGATGAAGCAAGCAAAAGTGTTTCTTGCGTTGATGGAGTTGTCAGAAGAAAAGGTATCGAATCAGCCTACATTCTTGCCAATTCATAGAACAGCTACAATGGTCGACCAAAGATATAATATTACGGAAGATGAGAATGAAGAAATTTTGAAGTTACATTTTACAGAAGGATTAGATGGACCACTTTCTAAATTTCCGAAGAAACAAAAGCGAAAGCTAATTATTTTGAAACATTTAGTGAAAAAGTTTGATAGTAATCAAAAGTATACAGAAAAAGAAGTTAATGAGATTTTAGAAAATGTGTATTCTGACTATGTCACGTTAAGAAGATATTTGATTGAATATGGCTTTCTAGATAGAACACCTGATGGAAGTCAGTACTGGGTGAAATTATAGAAAAAAATGCAGATAACATGAAAGGAGAAAGGAAATTGAATAGAAGAGAAGAATTAAAACAGCTGTACAAAGAAACAGAAATAGAGGCTGGGGTTTACTGTATTAAAAATACAAAAAATGAAAAAGTGTATGTTGAGAGAACGATGAATTTGAAAACAATGAGTGGAAGACGACTTTTACTTAATATGGGTACTCATATGAATAAGGCATTGCAAGATGATTGGAAGGAATACGGGGCAGATGCTTTTGAGTTTGAAATATTAGAAGTGTTGAAAAAGAAAGAGACTGGATATTTTAACGCAAAAGAAGAATTGAAAAAATTAGAAGAGAAATGGTTAGAGGAATTGCAGCCATATGGAGAGCGTGGATATAACCGCGAAACATCTCGATAAAAGGGGTTATGAAATTTGAAAAAAATTGAAGAAGGAACAGAAAGTAAACCGATATGGCGTTCTATGTCTATGTTTCTCATTCCTTTACTGTTAAGTAATGTATTGCAGTCGCTTGGACAGTTGTTTGGTATGGTAGTAGTGGGGCGTTGGCTTGGCATTAATGACTTAGCTGCTATTTCGGCCTTCTTCCCGTTGTTTTTTCTACTTATTTCATTTGTAATTGGTATTGGTTCTGGTAGCTCGATTTTAATCGGTCAGGCTTATGGAGCTCGGAATGAAGAACGTTTAAAGGCGATTGTTGGTACAACGTTGACATTTACGTTTGTTCTTGGAGCGATTTTAGCGGTAGTGGGTAGTATGTTTGCGATGGATATTATGCGCCTTGTTGGTACGCCAGAAAACATAATTAACATGAGTGTTCATTATGCACGAATTTTATTTATTTCTATGCCAATTCTGTTTTTATATTTTGCTTATACGACTTTTATGCGTGGTACAGGGGACTCTAAAACACCATTTTATTTTTTAATTGTTAGTACAGGACTAAATATGGCATTATTACCTATTCTTATTTTTGGTTGGTTAGGCCTGCCGAAACTTGGTGTGTACGGCGCAGCATATGCTTCTGTTATATCAACAATTGTTACATTTATTATTCTGTTAGTTTATTTAAGAAAAACGAAACATCCATTGCAATTTGATGCAACAGTTCGAAAGTATCTTCGTATGGATTGGGACTTGTTAAAATTATTATTACGTCTTGGTATTCCAGCAAGTATTAATATGATACTAGTTTCATTATCTGAGATTGCGGTTATTTCATTTGTAAATCGCTTTGGATCAGATGCAACTGCGGCATACGGAGTAGTGAACCAAGTGGCAAGTTATGTACAGATGCCAGCTGTGAGTCTTGGGATTACCGTTTCTATATTTGCAGCTCAGTCCATTGGAGCTAATCGATTTGATCGCCTGCAAAAAGTAATCCGAGCAGGAATTGTAATGAACTATGTAATCGGAGGAGTATTAGTATCTCTTATTTATTTGTTCTCAAAAGAAATTTTAGCGCTGTTTTTAACGAGTCAGAGTACGATTGATATTGCACATAGTCTCATTATGATTACGTTATGGAGTTACTTAATTTTCGGTCATGCGCAAATTATTGGTGCAACAATGCGAGCGAGCGGAACTGTATTGTGGCCGACTATTTTTGCGGTTGTATCGATTTGGCTTGTAGAAGTTCCGGTAGCCTATTTCCTATCGTATCATACGAGCCTTGGAATAAAAGGTATATGGATTGGATATCCAGCTGCGTTTATTGCGAGCTTGCTTTTACAATACGGATATTATAGGTTGTCGTGGAAGAAGAAGCGAATTACGCGTCTTATTAGCTAAAGATTTGGTATCATTTTTCTTGTTAAACAAATGGAGCACTAATAGAAATAAGATACAAAAATAAATATGTGAACAAAAGATCTCTTCTAGATTACTTATCTGGAGGGGATTTTTTCATAGGATTCTAGATAAAGTACTGTGATTTATAAAATTATAGTAAAATAGTCAATCCAAATAAACTTGGGGGAATTTTCATACGAAACAAATAAGATTAACTAAACAATCATGTTATTGTCTAAACTGCTTTTTGATCCTTGATTTAATTTGCTTCCTATAAGAGTAAACTCCTTTTACATTTTCTCTCTTATTAAGTGGACTTGCTAAAAAAAGTATAACCCCGAACAGCTTTAATAAATTACTTAATGCTTTCATGCAACATAAATATAGGTATTGGGAATAGTAAATTTATTGCTAAAAAATAAAAATTATATTTTTGAAATATATTCATTAAGAGGTGAAGATTTGTAGATATGGATAGAAAAGAAAAATGGAGCTTATGGGCCCTTTCATCTGTTCCTTTAGTTATGACGCTTGGAAACTCCATGTTAATCCCTGTACTTCCAGTAATTGAAAAGAAATTAAATATTAATGACTTTCAAGCTTCTCTTATCATTACCGTTTATTCTGTTGTCGCTATTATTTTAATTCCTATAGCGGGTTATTTATCTGATAAGTGGGGAAGAAAGAAAGTAATTATACCTAGTTTATTTATAGCGGCTATAGGAGGAGCTATTACAGGTTGGGTATCATGGAAGCTTGAAAATCCTTATATATGGATTTTAATAGGGAGGATAATTCAAGGAATTGGCTCAGCTGGGGCAATGCCTGTTGTGATTCCTTGTGTAGGCGATATGTTTCAAGATGAAAAACAAGTGAGCAGTGGCCTAGGTCTAGTCGAGACATCGAATACTTTAGGTAAGGTTTTAAGTCCAATTTTAGGATCTTTACTAGCTTCGTTTGTTTGGTTTCTTCCTTTTTGGTTCATTCCGGTTTTGTGTATAATATCCATCATTTTAATTTTCTTTTTTGTGAAGCCGCCTAAACAAAAACAAGAAGCTCCTCCATTACGTATTTTTCTTCAAAATGTAAAGTTGATTTTATGCGAGAAAGGTCGTTGGCTTTTTCCTATTTTTTTACTTGGAGGTATTATTATGTTTATTCTGTTTGGTATCCTTTTTTATTTATCTTCAATTTTAGAAAAGCGATATCACTTAGAGGGCGTTTGGAAAGGCTTTGTATTAGCTATTCCGTTAGCTTCACTTTCTCTTACTTCTTATATAACAGGAAAAAAGATTGGAGATAAGAAAGTAATAATGAAGTGGTGTATATGTATTGGTTTTTTCTTATTAGGAATAACATTAATAACTCCAATATTTCTCAAAAATATTTACATGATTATAATAAGTCTTGTAATTAGTGGAATTGGGATTGGTGTTGCTCTTCCTAGCTTAGACGCTCTAATAACAGAAGGAATCCAGAAGGAACAGAGAGGATCGATTACATCTCTTTATAGCTCAATGCGATTTGTAGGAGTAGCCGCAGGCCCTCCGTTGTTTGCAGTATTAATGAAAGGGCCGGATAATTATATATTTTATCTGTCAATTTTTTTAGCATTTATAGGAGCTTTATTATCTTTACTATGCATTAAACCAAAAAAAGCCTAATAAAAATACAAATTTTAAAGATTACTCTTTCGTAATAAAGAAGGAAGCATAAACCTTCAATTTACGTAAAGTTATGCTTCCTTTTTTTAGTACATATGCTACTGATTAAAGGGTACAAATATAAAGTGAAACTTCCATCAGTGGGGGCTCTTCATCCCCCACTGATGGTTAGTTGAACCAATCGGGCTCTTACAGGCAGTTATCCCCCACCTAGCTTCTTCGCTTTCTCTGAATCTTGAGGTGGGGGTCTTACTGCCCGTTAGTGCGGGATAAATTTGACACTTGTACACATTGAACAAAAGAAATAGGAGGTAAGTTACTAGAAGTTAGAGAAATTATGGAGGAGAAAGAATGATGCAAGTAGGGGGGAATATATAATGATATCATTTTTAATCATTGTAGACGCTGGTATCCTTGCATTCATCAGCCTTATTCATATGTATTGGGCATGTGGTGGAACTTGGGGAAGTAAGGTTGTTCTTCCGATGAAAAAAGATAGCGGAGAATATGCTTTTATTCCACACAAAACAGGGACTTTTCTAGTGGCACTTGCCATTTTATGTTTTGCTATGATGCTATTAGCTCAAAGTGGATATTTGTCTTTTTGGAATGCGAGTCGTTACACAAAATGGGGATGTATGATTCTAGCGGGAATTTTCTTTTTACGTGCAGTTGGTGATAGAAAGTATGTCGGAATCTTTAAAAAGGTAAAGGGAACAAAATTTTCAGTGTATGATACGTGGTTATACAGTCCGCTTTGTTTGTATATTGCACTTTCTTTTTTCGTAGCGGTTTATAGTCAGTAGTATGCGAAAGGAAACCTTTCATCAATAAGGGATTGCTGAATTGCTAACAATTTCATGAAGTTGTAAAACGAGGGGCGTATAATCCTCTCGTTTTTGTTATGCATTTCTTTGTTATTTTCGACGTGGTTTATTATAGTATATATATATGCTTTTGTTGAAGAAAATTTGGGGTCTATACATAAAGGTCTAAATGATTCAATGAATTTACAAATTGAGAGGTTTACTTTACATAATAAGAGGATGTGGGAATACAATGTCACTACAGTCAAAATATTTAGCAGGAATTTCACTTGGAGTAATGGGAGTTGGTTTTGTTGCAACAATCCCGTTTCAAGGAACGATAGTAGGGAATATTATACAAGGTGGATTTGAAGCTGGTTTAGTAGGGGGACTCGCGGATTGGTTTGCAGTTACGGCACTGTTTCGCCATCCGATGGGGATACCAATTCCGCATACGGCTCTATTGCCAAAAAATAGAAAACGGATTACAAAAGGGCTCGTTTCCACACTGGAGAATGATTGGCTTACGAAAGAAAGTATTACCGATAAAATAAAAGAAATGAAGTTGGCTGCAACGGTATTACATATTGCGGAAAGAGAGCTGCATTCCGATGCGTTAAAGAAAGGGATTGTTACAATTGCTGAAAAGGCGATTCTGCAATTGAATACAAAACAGTTAGCTATTGTTTTGGAAAAAGAATTAAAAAGGTATTTACATACAATTAACGTAGGTAATATTCTTCAAGTACTTGTCGATCAAATAGTTACGCAACAATATGATGAAAAGGCGTTAGATTATCTGTTAGTCAAAGCGAAAGAATGGACAGCGCAAGATGCAGCACGCTATCAACTTGGTAGTTTAGGTATGAAGGCGCTGGAAAATATAAAAGTAGACGGTTTCTTACAGTTTACGCTTAAATCCTTTATGAGTATTGTCGATGAAGAAAAAGTTGGCAGCATTCTGCAAAAGTTTATTATTAATAATATTAGTAGTTTGCAAAACGTTGATAATAGCACGAGACAAGCTCTATTGATGAAAATTCGCTACGAAATCCTACATACTAAGGAGAATGAAGCGGTATTAAAAGAACTGGAGAATTGGAAAGAAAATTGGATTGTGAATTGGGAGGCAGCTGAGAAGATAACAGAATTTCTTGAGCAAGCAAAGCAAAAATTTGTAGATTTTATTCAAAAAGATGAGTTTACGGACAAATATCTTCTGCCGTTTCTGACAACACAAATGAATAAAATGAAAGAAGATGCAGCAACAGTTCAGCGTATGGAAGATTGGTTACAAAAACAAA
Organism: Bacillus rhizoplanae; assembly: GCF_917563915.1. GTDB lineage: Bacteria > Bacillota > Bacilli > Bacillales > Bacillaceae_G > Bacillus_A > Bacillus_A rhizoplanae. The sequence continues at coordinate 303,927 of NZ_CAKJTI010000003.1, forward strand.
TTGTAAAATTAGTTGAAAGCAATCATTCTAAAATCGGAAAACTTGTACAGGAAAATTTAGATAAATTAGATGATAAAACACTTATTGAGATGATTGAAAATAATGTAGGAAAAGATTTGCAGTGGATTCGTGTAAATGGCGCTGTTTGTGGATTTATGATTGGATTGGTTTTGGAAAGCTTAAAAGCGGTTATATAATAAAAAACAACTTGAATAGTGATAAGGAAAAATATATATCATATTCCTACATATAAAAGATAGGAATTAAAACCTTTCACAGCTTGAAATGTAGCAGTGAAAGGTTTTTTTATGGCGTTTTGTCTTCAATGTTTTATTGAGTGCAATTTTTTTATAGTTTTTTCTTCTAAGTAATGAAGGTATATGAATTATATTCACGGAAATACTTACATATTTGTTTTCATATGATAAGTACATGTATCAACAAAAAGGAGGTTTTCGTACAATGCAAGTAAGATTTAATGAATATCGTCTTCCTATGGTTGAATCAGGTCCATATGGAATTACGGTCGGTGTTGATAGAGCTCTTTGGTTTACGGAACATAAGGGTAATAGAATAGGAAGAATGACTGTAACCGGTGAAATACAGGAATTCTTCGTTCCTACATCAGATGCTGGGCTTTCATGCATAGCATCTGATACGAATGGGGATTTATGGTTTACAGAATACAAGACCGATAAGATTGGAAAGATTACAACGCAAGGTGAGATTACTGAATATATGCTACCTACTACAAAATCAGCTCCTTATGGAATAACGGAAGGACCTGATGGAGCAATATGGTTTACGGAACTAACAGGTAATAAGATAGGAAGAATTTCATTGTTAGGCGAGATTACCGAGTATACATTACCTAATTTGGAATCTTATCCGTCATTTATCGTATCAGGACCAGACGGGGCACTTTGGTTTACGGAGAACAAAAGTAATAAAATAGGGAAAATTACTACATCTGGTCAAATTGTCGAATACTCTATACCTACAATGAATTCTGCTCCAGTAGGCATTACAAATGGACCTGATGGAGCGCTATGGTTTGTAGAAATAAACGGAAATAAAATAGGAAGAATTACTACATCGGGAAAAATTAGCGAGTATCCTATCCCAACTTTAAATGCCCGACCACATGCTATTGTTGCAGGGATGGATGGAGTACTTTGGTTTACAGAGTGGGCAAGCAATCAGATTGGACGAATTACGGTGAATGGAGAAATTACGGAATATCAAATTCCTAAGGAAAACTCTGAACCACATGGGATTGTACTAGGACCAGATGGAGCAATATGGTTTGCAGAAGAATGTAATCAGATCGGACAGTTAATTTGTTTATAAAACTGTGTAATTCTAAATGAACTATTAATATTTCAGTAATAAGGGTACCACAAATGTGAATTTAATAGGATAAGAAAGAAACTTTTTCTGTAACTGTAGAGTAGGAGAGAAAATAAAAAATGTTACTTATGAAATGATGCAATGTGTATATTGAAAGGATGTGAATGTTAGTAAGGTAACACCTATACTAACAACTATGAAAATAAAAGTGATAATAGCTGATGATAATTCCTTTATTAGAGAAGGCATGAAGATCATTTTAAGTACATACGCGGAATTTGAAGTGTTAGTAACGGTAAATGATGGTCAAGAAGCGCTAGAGTATTGCAAAAAATATGATGTGGATATTGCACTTTTAGATGTACGTATGCCGAATATGAACGGCGTGGAAGCAACGAAATTAATTTGTGAACAAACAAAAACGAAGCCGCTCATTTTAACTACATTTGATGATGACGAATATATTTTAGATGCAGTGAAAAATGGAGCAAAAGGTTATTTATTAAAAAATAATGATCCAGAACGAATCCGAGATGCGATAAAAAGTGTTTATCACGGACATACTGTGATTCAAGATGTAGTCCTCGATAAAATTAAATCAAACTTACAAGAAAATAAAGAAGAAGAACCGAAAATAGATAAGAATCTTTTCACAGAAAGAGAACTTAGTATTATTGCTCTTATTGCTAAAGGTTTTTCGAATAAAGAGATTTCAAAACAGCTTTTTATATCAGAAGGGACGATTGCGAACTATATTACCTCTATTCTTAGTAAAACGGGGCTTGAGCATCGTACGCAAATCGCAATTTACTATTTAACAGGAACAGTGGATTAGAAATATGGAATTTTGGATCATTATTAGTAAGCTCATAGTTTTTCTATATATTGTGTTCAGTTATATCCATTCCAACGTTACGAATCTACCATGGATTGTATTTGCTTTACTTCTGTATCTTTGTATAAATGTTACGATTTATATTTTGAAAAAAGATGCAGCGAAGAAAGTGGTTATATTTACATCGATTGTCATTGCAATTGTTTCATATGGACAGATTCATCCGTTATTACTTTTATTGTTACCTCTGAATTTATATGAATTTATTTCTTATTACATAAATGAAAAATGGCTGATTTTTTTCATTGTGCTTCTTCCGATTGTGTTTGTTGAGGAAGATTTACGTATGACATACGGTTTAATTGCTGTATTTAATTTTGTTATTTTCACAATGGCAAGGCTATATACGGAAAGGTTGTTGAAATTTGAGACGCAAAATGACATCATGCGAAAAGATATGCAAAGGCTCACAAAAAACTTGAATGAAAATAAAGAATACATCAGACAATCTGAATACACATTTAAGTTAGAAGAACGAAATCGATTATCACAAGAAATTCATGATAAAATTGGTCATTCTATGACCGGTGCGTTAATTCAAATGGAAGCGGCAAAAAGATTGATGGATATCGATAAGGAGAAAGCGGCGGAGCTTCTTCAAAATGCTATTCATATTTCCAAAGATGGAATTGAAAGTATTAGAATTACGTTAAAGAACATGAAACCACCAACTGAGCAAATCGGTATTCATCGTATGAAATTATTCATAGACGAATTTGCAGCGAAACATGATACGAAAATTTCATTTTTATATAAAGGGAATTTGGATGCTATTTCTCCAATTCAATGGAAAATCATTGGAGAAAATGTAACGGAAACGTTAACGAATGCTATGAAATATGCGGAGGCAACTGTTATTTCAATCGATATACATGTTCTCAATACTGTTGTGAAGGTGCAAGTGAAAGATAACGGAAAAGGTGTACCTCAAGTAAAAAAAGGACTTGGCATTATTGGCATGGAAGAACGTACCGCATCTATTAACGGAACGATTATTGTAGATGGTACAAATGGTTTTTCAGTAACAATGTTATTACCGATACAGTAAGGAATAGATAAGATGAATGATCTCACAGGAAAAAAGTGAATATTCTCATGTGAAAAGAATGAACTTCTGCACTGAGCAGGTTCATTCTTTTTGTTTATAATAACAGCAGAGAAACCGAAATAGGGGTGAAATGATGAACGCATTGGAAATAAAAAACTTAACGAAAAAATTTGGTGATTTCATCGCAGTAGATAATATGTCTTTAGCGATTAAAGAGGGAGAGATATTTGGATTTTTAGGTTCAAATGGTGCTGGTAAAAGTACAACAATTAATATGATTGCTGGATTGCTAAGAAGTAACGAAGGTGAGATTAATATATTAGGAAAAAATAGTAAGAAGCATAGCCGATTTGCAAAAATGAACATCGGTATTGTGCCGCAAGACTTAGCGATTTACGAGGAGTTAACCGCCTATGAAAATGTAAAATTCTTTGCAGGATTATATGGGTTACGAGGAGCTGAACTGAAAGCGAGAGTAGAAGAAGCGCTCCAGTTTGTAGGCCTCAGTGATAAACATAAAAGCTATCCGAAAAATTTCTCTGGTGGAATGAAGCGAAGACTTAACATTGCTTGTGCGATTGCGCATCATCCGAAATTAATTATTATGGATGAGCCGACAGTAGGGATTGATCCACAGTCAAGAAACTACATTCTCCAGTCTGTACGAAAATTAAACGAAATGGGTAGCACAATCATTTATACAAGTCACTATATGGAGGAAGTAGAAGAGATTTGTACGAAGATTGCGATTGTTGATCACGGGAAGATTATTGCGGAAGGAACGAAAGAACAGTTAAAAGCTATCATTACTGATACGAAAGATATTTGGATTGAAGTAAAATCACTTGAAAATATGGATGTGAACCAACTAAAAGAAATTAGCGGGGTTAAAGCTGTTCAAATAGAAGAAAACGTAATTAAAGTGAATTCCGATACAGGAGTGAACAATTTAAATAAAATTATTCAATATTTTATTAGTCATGATATAGAAATACGATCAGTAGAAGAACAGGCACCCAACTTAGAAACAGTGTTTCTGACGTTAACGGGGAGAAAATTACGAGACTAACAAGATTAAGAGTGAATAGAAAAAGGAGGTTCATCGCTTGAACATCTTCAATATTGCTTTCATGCAAATTAAAAGAGATTTTCGAGATATAAGAACATTAGTTTTTATGTTAGCATTCCCAATTGTGCTTATGCTAGTCTTGGGAACAGCTTTAACAAATGCATTTAATAGTGACAGTCTTTCTATTAACAATATACAGGTATTATATAAAGATGAAGCCGATAGTAAGTTTTCACAGTCCTTTGAAGCATTTATAAAAGAAACAGGTAAATCGGGAATTCACTTTAAAAAAGCTTCAACCGATGTAGATGGAAAAGAAGAAGTGAAACAAAATAAATATGCTGGCTATGTAGAAATGAATCAAGATGGCGTGAAGTTATATGAGAGTGATCGGAATAGTATTGAAGGAAGTATTGTTGAGGGAATGCTTACTACATTTGTCGATAAGTACAACGTAGCAGTAGAAGTTGCGAAAGTAGATCCTGGGAAAGTTAGTACAGTTATTTCGAGTGGAAATCATGATGATTATATAAAAGAAAGATCTTTACAAGCTGCTAAAAAACCAAGTTCTATGGATTACTATGCAATTGTGATGACGACAATGATTGCCTTGTACGGAGCGATGGGAGCGAGTTATCTCATTCGTGGAGAGCGATTACGAAGAACGGGAGATCGTTTAATCGCGGCACCTGTTAGTAAAGCGGAGATTTTCATAGGGAAAATACTTGGTAGTCTTGTAGCAAATGGGCTTTGTCTTCTTCTTGTTATTTTCTTTAGTAAGTTTGTGTATAAGGCAAATTGGGGTGACCATCTTGGAGTAGTTTTTCTTATTTTACTGACAGAAGTATTACTCGCGATTAGCTTTGGACTAGGGATAGGATATATTACGAAAACAGGTGAGGCAGCTAAAGCGGTTATTATGGTTGTTGTACAATTGGCCTCTATTTTTGGAGGAGCATATTTTGTGGTCGAAGAAAATATGCTTACAAATATGTCGCCATTAACATGGGCAAATACAGCGATTATGAAAATTATTTATGCGAATGATTTAGGGGCAGCACTTCCGGTAATTTCTTTAAATCTTGGAATTTCAGCATTGTTTTTATTGATTGCGATTATCGCATTACGTAGACGGGAGGGGCTATAATATGAAAGATATTTTATGGCTCATACAAAAAACATTATCTGTACTTTTGAAAAATAAAAAAGGGTTACTTATTATTATTGGATTGCCAATAGCGGGATCACTCATTGCGTTTCTAATGTATGGAAATGCAGGACAAGGGACATTAAACATTGGGGTTGTAAATAATGAAAATCATTATATAGCAAATGATACAGTGAAATTTATAGAAGGATTAAATCATGTAAAAGTGAGTAAAATTCAAGCATCGGAAATAGAGGAGAAGCTTGCCTCGAAAAAGCTGGATGGAGTGATTACGTTAGATTCAGGTTTTTCAGAAAGTGTTCGCAATGGTAAACCGAGTCACATTCAAATTTCCTCAATTAAAGGTGCTCAAGTAACAGAATTTATAAAATCGTATTTGTATAATTATATTGATAATATAACGGCAATTAGTAAAGTAGCACAAAATGATCAAAATATGTTCGAGAAAATGTATGCAGATTATCAAAAAAATTCATTTAAGTTAACAGCCGAGACGCTTAAGGACACTTCAAAAAATAAAGATATGACGAATCAAACAGTTGGTTATCTCATTATGTTTATGCTTTTTTCAGCAGTGAATTTCTCAGAATTAATTTTGAAAGAAAAAGAGAACAGAACGTATTTCAGGTTATTATCAACACCGATAGATGGGAAGAAATATATTTTATCTAATGTTGCTGTTAATATGCTTATTTTGATCGTGCAAATTGTTGTAACAGTATTATTTATGACCAATGTATTTCATATTGATATAAATATGCCTTTAATTGTTATGATTGGAGTACTGATGTTGTTTGGTTTAGTCGCAATTGGTTTATCATTAGCGATTGTATCTTTTGCGAAAAACTCAACTTCTGCGAATGCAATGCAAAATATTATTATTACACCAACATGTTTGCTTGCCGGATGCTTCTTTCCATTTGAAATTATGCCAGCATCTGTGCAAAAAATTGCTGAATTTCTTCCGCAGCGTTGGCTATTAGACACAATCACGAAATTACAGCAAGGGACACAGTTCGCAGATTTATATTTAAACATTTTAATTTTATTTGCCTTTGCCATTGCCTTTTTCCTAATCGCAATTTATAAGTTTGGGCGTAATAACGATGCAAGGAATTTTATTTAATTAAAGATACAAAAGGGATGCAGTTTGATACTGCATCCCTTTTGTATCTTGGCTGACTAAAGCAGCTTTTGTAATATTGATATGCTTTTATAGAGTTCCATACAGTCTCCTTTTAAAAGAAAAATACTATTCGTAATGACGTTAAGCATTAAAACGAGCATTAAAAGCAGCTGCTTTTGAAATACTATGTAGAGAAAATTATTTTGTGCGGAAGGAAAACAAAATGATGAAAAAGGTATTTCGGATTATTTCTATTATTATTGCCATATTAGCTTTTCTCATAATTTGGATGCATTTTGATGTAACACTGGGAAGAAAAATAGAAGCGAAAAAAAATCAATCTAAAGAATATGAGCTGCACTATAGTGATTTCCAATTATTTGCTGAGGGGAAATCCTTATATGAGCAGTTATTTTCTGATATAAAAGAAGCGAAACATTCCATCTTCACTTATTTCTTCATTATTTCAGATGATAAAAGCAGTCATTCTTTTTTGAAGTTGTTAAAAGAAAAAGCAGAAGAAGGTGTACAAGTATACTTATCAGTCGATTGGATTAATGATTTGTCTTTCGAAAGAAAAATGAAAAATGAATTACAAGCGAGCGGTGTTCATTTTACATATAGTAGAAAACCTGAATTTCCATTCTTTTTTTATTCATTACACCATCGGAATCACCGTCGTATTACAACGATTGATGGGAAAATAGGATATAGCGGTGGTTTCAATATAGGTGATGAGTACTTAGGAAAAGACAAGCGTTTTGGATATTGGCGAGATTATCATATACGAATACAAGGAGAAGGAGTGCAAGATTTAGAAAAACAGTTTGTATCAGACTGGAAACGAGATACTTCTGAAGGAATAACAAGCACTTTTAAGCAGATTGTCCCAGGTAAAACGTTACATACATTGTCTTGTTATAATGGTCATGATGTGATTAAAAAGTACATTGAATTAATAAAGCAGGCAAAACAATCTATCGTTATTGCCACACCGTATTTTATACCAAAAGATGAAAAACTTATGAACGCTTTAATTCAAGCGAGGCAGCGTGGTGTTTCCGTTAAAATACTTTGGTCTTTTAAGCCAGATATTCCTCTTATAAAAGAGGCTGCATATCCTTATATTCGTCAAGCTATCGAGAATGGTATTTCCGTATACGGATATAAAAAAGGAATGTTTCATGGAAAAGCTATGGTATTTGATCATGAAACAATCGTTACAGGAACAACAAATTTTACTTCACGTAGTTTTCGTATTAATGACGAGATGAATTTCTATATAAAGGGTGGTCCTATTCTTCAACAAGTAAATAAGGTATTGGCACAGGATTTTCAAGATTCAAAAGAAATGACGATATCATTCTTTGATAAGTTATCTTTTTGGGATCGGTGTAAAGAAAAGATAGCAGGGTTGTTTGATTACTATTTATAGGATTAGTAATATAAATAAGAAAAAGTGCGGCGTAATGCGGCATTTTTTCTTGTTTGTAATAATCACTCGAGAAACGAAAACATATTTTTACAACATATATTTTGGGTGATAAACTGAAATGGCAGGGAGGAATTATTTTCCGTTAATATGGGAAAATATGTGGTGAGATTCCATGGGGGAGGAATTATGGTGAAACGTCAAACTGCTATTCATGAGATTGCAGAGCATATATGCATGCTTGAATTCAATCATCCTGTAAGAGTAGGTGTGAGCGGTGTTACAGCTTCAGGGAAAACAACATTTGCAAATGAATTGGCGAAAGAAATTCAAAATCAAGGAAGAAAAGTAATTCGAACGAGTATAGATCATTTCCATCATCCGAGGGCAATTAGATATTCACAAGGGAAGGAATCAGCGAAAGGATATTATGAGGATGCTCATGATTATAAAGCAATTTCTGAACGGTTATTAATTCCATTAGGGCCTAATGGTGCGATGCGCTATGAGATAAAATCACATGATTTAGAGACAGATATGTATATTCATTCAAATCCAATATTGGCTTCAAAAGATATGATATTTATAGTAGATGGAACCTTTTTATTTAAGCAAGAGCTGAAACAGTTGTTTGATTATAAAATATTTGTAGATACAGATTTTAATATTGCTAGAGAACGTGGGTGTAAGCGAGAGGCGCAAGCTTTTGGAAGTGAAGAGAAGGCAGGCGAAATGTTTTTACAGCGATATCATGCGGCTTGTCACATGTACATAGAAGAGCATGCGCCAAAGGATTGTACAGATGTGGTTTTGATTAATAATAATATAGAAGAACCGGTAGTTGTATTTAACGGTTTGTGATTGTAAAGTTATGAACTATGGGAGTTGAATATTTCTATGTTCTCGCTCCCTCTTGTAGAAAGTAAAAGGTGCGGTATAATTCGCACCTTATTTCATAACGGTTTGAAAAGGCTATTTTTCATCTTCAAGTTGTGTTAGCTCATGACTGATTAAGGTGCCGATATGTTCCCCTAAGCATATTTTTTTCATTACTCCTGATTCATCAAAGTTAAAGATATGGACTGGTAAATGATAGTCACGAGCAAGTAGTAAAGCTGATTGGTCCATAACTTTTATATTGTTTGGAACGACATCATTATAATTTAAATGACGATACATTTTTGCTGACTTATTCTGTTTAGGGTCACTTGTGAAGACACCATCTACGCCTTGTTTTGCGACTAAAATGGCGTCGCTATTCATTTCGATTGCTCGTTGTACACTTGGATAATCAGTTGTAACAAAAGGTTGGCCATTTCCACCACCCAAAATAACAATGTATCCTTTATCTAAATGATGAATAGCTCGTAAATGAATGTAGGGTTCGGCAACAGCTGTAACGGGAAAAGATGTCATGACGCGAACTTCTTTATTTGTTTTACTTTTTAAGACACCACGTAACATTAGGCTATTAATAATTGTGCCTAATGTACCTATATTATCTGCTTCTACGCGATCAATACCCCATGTTTCAGCTAAATTCCCTTTAAAAATGTTCCCTCCACCCACAACAATAGAAACTTCAATACCTAAATCAACAATAGATAAAATTTCAGTAGCGATATGTTCTAAGTGCTTGGAACCAAAACTGTTTCCATCTTGATCGGCGAGAGCGCCTCCACTTAGTTTGATTAATACTCGCTTATACGGCTTCATCGATGTTTCCCCCTTTAAAAATGACAATAAAAAAGGAGCGAAGGCGAATGCCTTTGCTCCTTTACGAGAAAATGAAACAGAAAAGAAAGGTATATAATGAAAGTCATTGTATGTTTTTTCATAACATCCACTCCTTTTTGTTTCATTTTTAAAATAAACATATTTTTTAGATTATACAAAATAATTAGATGTTTTATCAATACTATTTTTTGATTGTATACTGAAGATGCGCATTAATGAACATTTTAAGAAAAATTTTTGAAAGTTTTGTGACAAACTTGTAGATTTTTGTCTGATTTTGTAGGTTCATCTATATCATGTGAATAAAGCTTTTATACATACAAATTGAAAGCGTTCGCATGAAGGGGATGAAAATACATGAAAAAATTCGGATTAGCTACACAAATTTTTGTAGCACTTGTTTTAGGGGTTGTAGTAGGAGCAATCTTTTCTGGTAATAAAACAGCTATTTCCTATATTCAACCGCTTGGAGATATCTTTATTCATTTAATTAAGATGATTGTCGTTCCAATTGTTATTTCTGCACTTGTTGTAGCAGTAGCTGGTGTAGGAGATATGAAAAAGCTTGGCAAATTAGGCGGAAAGACAATACTCTATTTTGAAATTATTACAACGATTGCAATTTTAATGGGCTTAATCGCAGCAAACGTGTTCCATCCGGGCACGGGGGTTGATATGAGTCATTTGCAGCAAACTGATATTTCATCATACCAAGCATCGGCTGAGGCAACGGAGAAAAAAGGCTTTGCAGATACAATTGTTCATATTGTACCAACAAACGTGTTTGAGTCGATTGCAAAAGGTGATTTATTACCGATTATTTTCTTCTCAGTTTTATTCGGCTTAGGGGTTGCTGCAATTGGAGAAAAAGGCAAACCGGTCTTTAGTTTCTTTGAAGGTGTATTAGAAGCGATGTTTTGGGTGACAAACCAAGTTATGAAATTTGCTCCGGTTGGCGTATTTGCACTTATTGCTGTAACGGTTGCAAAATTTGGAGTAGGTACGCTGCTTCCACTAGGAAAATTAGTGCTTGCCGTTTATGTAACAGTTATCTTATTTGTTATTGTTGTATTAGGTCTAAATGCAAAAATGGTGGGAGTAAATATCTTCACCTTAATGAAAGTTTTAAAAGAAGAATTGATTCTTTCCTTTACAACAGCAAGTTCAGAAGCAGTTTTACCAAATCTTATGCGCAAAATGGAAGAGTTCGGCTGTCCGAAGGCTGTTGCTTCTTTCGTTATACCAACTGGTTATACATTTAACTTAACTGGATCAGCTATTTATCAAGCGCTGGCAGCACTATTTGTAGCACAAATGTATAATGTACACATGTCATTGACGGAGCAAATTACATTGTTATTTGTTCTAATGTTAACATCTAAAGGAATGGCTGGTGTTCCTGGTGCTTCCTTTGTTGTTGTATTGGCAACGTTAGGTTCTATGGGACTTCCGGTAGAAGGAATTGCTTTAATTGCTGGTATTGACCGCATTTTAGATATGATTCGCACGGCTGTCAATGTGTTAGGAAACGCATTAGCAGCGATTGTCATGTCGAAATGGGAAGGTGAATTCGATCAAGAGAAAGCGAAGAATTATCTAGAAGCTGTAAAAACAACAGAAGCAGCGTAAAAAACGAAATTTTAATCAGTGAGGGATTTTTATCTCTCGCTGATTATTCGTTGAACGAATCGGATCTTTACGAGTAGTATATCTCCTGCCCAATTTTTTATTTCTTGCACAATTTTTGAGGTATGGGAATGATTGTTTGTTAATGAGGGACAAAATAGATTGAGGAGTGAACAAACATGGCAACAATAACTGAAGCTACAAAAGATGTACGAATTGAAAAAGACTTTTTAGGTGAGAAAGAAGTACCGATGCATGCGTATTATGGTGTTCAAACGATGCGTGCTGTTGAAAACTTTCCGATTACAGGTTATAAAATCCATGAAGGATTAATTAAAGCATTAGCAATCGTGAAAAAAGCGGCTGCGCTTGCGAATACAGAAGTTGGACGATTAGAGTTAAAGAAAGGTTCAGCAATTGCACAAGCAGCACAAGAGATTTTAGAAGGAAAATGGCATGAGCATTTCATCGTTGACCCGATTCAAGGAGGAGCAGGGACTTCTATGAATATGAACGCAAATGAAGTCATTGCCAATCGTGCCCTTGAATTATTAGAAATGGAAAAGGGAGACTATCATTATATTAGCCCAAATAGTCATGTAAATATGGCACAATCAACAAATGATGCATTTCCAACGGCAATTCATATTGCAACGTTAAATATGTTAGAAGAATTATTGCAAACAATGGGCTATATGCATGATATCTTTGAATTGAAAGCAGAACAATTTGATCATGTAATTAAAATGGGACGCACACATTTGCAAGATGCTGTACCAATTCGTCTTGGACAAGAGTTTAAAGCGTATGCTCGTGTACTTGGACGTGACATGAAGCGTATTGAGCAATCTCGTCAACACTTATATGAAGTAAACATGGGAGCGACAGCTGTTGGTACAGGATTAAATGCAGATCCACAGTATATTGAGGCTGTAGTAAAACACTTAGCTGCTATTAGTGAGCTTCCTCTTGTTGGAGCTGAGGATTTAGTTGACGCAACGCAAAATACAGATGCTTATACAGAAGTATCAGCTGCACTGAAAGTATGTATGATGAATATGTCCAAAATTGCAAATGACTTGCGCTTAATGGCATCAGGTCCACGCGTTGGATTAGGCGAAATTATGCTTCCAGCTCGTCAACCTGGTTCTTCTATTATGCCAGGAAAAGTAAATCCTGTAATGCCAGAAGTTATTAACCAAATTGCGTTCCAAGTAATTGGGAACGATCATACGATTTGTCTTGCTTCAGAAGCGGGCCAATTAGAGCTAAACGTAATGGAACCAGTACTTGTCTTTAACTTACTTCAATCCATCAGCATTATGAATAATGGATTCCGTGCTTTTACAGATAACTGTCTAAAAGGAATTGAAGCAAATGAAGGACGCTTAAAAGAGTATGTTGAGAAAAGCGTTGGTATTATTACAGCTGTAAATCCACATATTGGATATGAAGCAGCAGCTCGTTTAGCAAAAGAAGCAATTGCAACTGGTCAATCTGTTCGAGAACTTTGCTTGAAAAACGGTGTATTATCAGAAGAAGAATTAGACTTAATTTTAGATCCATATGAAATGACGCACCCAGGAATTGCGGGAGCAGCTCTTTTAAAGAAAAATTAAAAGAGGGGGGGACTTTCCCCCTTTTTTTGTTTACAATATAGAAATGATATATATAAATAGAGGTAGGGATTGTATGAGTAAATTTATGGTTTCCTCGGATGGAACGTTAGAAACAACACTACGAGGAGTAGAAGTATTAGCAACACCACTTTTAAATAAGGGTGTCGCTTTCACAGCAGAGGAAAGAGAAGAACTAGGATTAAAAGGATTGTTACCACCAGCTGTGTTAACGTTAGACGAACAAGCACGTCGTGCGTATGAGCAGTTTTGCTCACAGCCCGATGACTTGTTAAAGAACGTATATTTAACAGCGTTGCACGATCGTAATGAAGTATTATTTTATCGTTTGCTTACAGATCATTTGCGAGAAATGCTTCCAATTGTATACACGCCAACTGTTGGTGTGGCGATCCAAAGATATAGTCATGAGTATCGTAAACCACGTGGTGTATATTTATCAATTGATGATCCAAGCGGCATTGAAGAAGCGTTTTCTAACATTGGTGCAACTGCAGAAGACATCGATTTAGTCGTTGTGACAGATGGTGAAGGTATTTTAGGAATTGGAGACTGGGGCGTAGGTGGTATTAATATTGCCATTGGAAAGTTAGCCGTTTATACAGCAGCAGTTGGTATCGATCCAAGCCGCGTATTACCTGTTATTTTAGATGTTGGTACGAACCGTGAAGATTTATTAAATAATCCGTTTTATATTGGAAATCGTCATCCACGTGTAGCTGGAGAAGCGTATGATTCATTTATTGATTTATTCGTAAAGGCTGTATGTAACAAGTTTCCGAATGCATTACTACACTGGGAAGATTTTAGCTCACGTAATGCACGCAAAATTTTAGATAAATATCGTGATAACGTATGTACATTTAATGATGATATACAAGGAACGGGTGCTGTTTCACTTGCAGCTGTGTTATCAGCTGTGAAAGCTTCTGGTGTTCCACTTTGTGAACATCGCGTTGTTGTCTTCGGTGCGGGTACTGCTGGAATTGGAATTGCAGATCAAGTACGTGATGCGATGGTATGTTTAGGCTTATCAGAGGAAGAAGCAAACCGTCGTTTTTGGTGTATTGACCGTAATGGTTTACTTACAGATAACATGGGCGATCTTCTTGATTTCCAACGTCCGTATGCGCGTGAAGAATCAGAAATAAAAGAATGGAAGAAAACTGAAGCGATTGGTCTTGCTGAAGTTGTGAAACATGTACAACCGACTATTTTAATCGGGACATCAACAGTTGCTGGGGCATTTACAGAAGAGATTGTAAAAGAGATGGCAGCTCATGTGGAACGACCAATTATTTTACCAATGTCTAATCCGACGCCTCTTGCGGAAGCGAAGCCAGCTGATTTAATTTCTTGGACAGAAGGACGAGCGCTTGTCGCGACTGGAAGTCCATTCGAGCCAGTTACATATAATGGTGTTACCCATGTAATTGGACAATCTAACAATGCGCTTATCTTCCCAGGTCTTGGCCTTGGTACAATTGTTGTTCGTGCTCGTGTGATGACAGATGGTATGTTTGCGGCAGCGGCAGAAGCGGTAGCAAGTATGGTAGATACAAGTCAGCTTGGTGCACCGATTCTTCCAGAAGTAGAAGAACTACGTAACATTTCAGAGATAGTTGCGATTGCAGTGGCAAAAGCGGCAGTTTCTGAAGGCGTTGCTCGTGAGGAATTAAATGATAACGATATCAGGAAGGCTGTTCAAGCTGCAATGTGGCAACCTGTTTATCGTCAAATAAAAGCAGTTGAAAAGGTGACAATATAGAAATAAAGCCCGTTTATATAATAAGCGGGCTTTCCTTATTATATTTCAATATTACGAGTCAAGATAAGAATAATAAATAATAGGAAGTGGCATATTTGAGCTGGCACCAATTATGGAAGAAAGATTTTTCAATTTTAATCATTGCAATTTTGATTGTTCCGATAGCTGGAGAACTGAATTTTCATCCATTTAATGATACATTTCGTGTTAGCTTTGGAACACCAATTTTTTTCTTTTTATTATTATTTTTAAGGAAAATTCCAGCTGCTTTAGCAGGTTTACTTGTTGGTGCGGCTGTTGTAACATTTCGCATGGGTCTTGACTGGATGTTGCAAGGTTCTTTTCATTTTTCAACCTCCTTTTCTATGCGTTACCCAGTCTTTTTTTACTATTTCGTTTATGGAAGTCTTTTTTCACTATGTAAAGTAAACAGATTTCACCAAAAACCATTTATCATTGGATGTTTTGGGATAACGATTGAAATTATCTCGAGTATGTCAGAACTTGCTTTCTATCACGTTTTTGTGCTTGGCACGATGATTACAGTTTCAGAATTCAATAAAATTATTATCATTGCTATTTTTCGGAGCTTTTTTGCTCTCGGTTTTTTAAATATGATGAATTTATATGAAACAAAATTAAAAGAAGCTCAGGTTCGGAAAGAAAATGAAAAGATGTTTATGCATCTTTCTAATTTGTATGTGGAATCTGTTCATTTAAAGAAAACGCTGCAAAATGCAGAAATGATCACACAAGAAGCATATCAACTATATCGGAACTTACAACAGAAAAAAGTAGGATACACTGAAAATGATATAGAAGCGTATAGTAAAAAGGCGCTGAAAATTGCAGGGGAAGTACACGAAATAAAAAAAGATAATCAAAGAATTTTTGCAGGGTTATCCAAACTTCTTTTAGATAAAAATCTTTCAGAATATATAAATGGAAATGAACTAATAGAAATGATTATAAGAATTAACGAGAAGTATGCGCAGTTATTAGAGAAAGAAATATCATTTTCTAAACGTTTAGAAGGGCAGCATACGCAGTATCATGTATACACTGTTTTGTCGATTTTAAATAATTTAGTTGCCAATGCTGTAGAAGCAATTGATAGTAATGGTACCATTATGATTCATGTAAAGAAGAGAGATGCGTTCGTCATATTTGAAGTGATGGATGATGGTCCGGGAATCCCAATGAAATATAAGGAGCTAGTGTTTAAGCCTGGTTTTACCTCGAAGTATGATCAAACAGGAACGCCATCAACAGGAATTGGACTGTCTTATATAAAAGAAATGGTGACGGAACTCGGGGGAGAGGTTATACTACAAGACGGAGACAATGAAAGAGGCTGCAAGTTTATTGTGAGACTGCCGGAGTCTAGTTTGACTAAGGAAGGGTGAGGAGATGTTTTATTACATCGTAGATGATGACGAAGTATTTCGTTCTATGCTATCACAAATCATTGAAGATGAAGACCTTGGAGAAATAGTAGGAGAAGCAGAAGATGGTGCTCTCATAGAAGGAGATCAGTTGAATTTTAAAAAAGTAGATATATTATTTATTGACTTATTAATGCCCCTTCGAGATGGGATTGAAACTGTTCGAAGCATTGCCCCGTCATTTGCAGGAAAAGTGATTATGATCTCTCAAGTAGAATCGAAGCAATTAATTGGTGAAGCCTATTCTCTTGGTGTTGAATATTATATTACAAAACCTCTTAATAAACTTGAGGTTTTGTCAGTTGTACAAAAAGTGATAGAGCGTATTCGTTTAGAACGATCCATTCAAGATATTCAAAAGTCACTAAATAATGTATTTCAGTGGGAGAAGCCTGGGTTACGAAGTGAACCACAGTTAGAAGAGAAAAAAATTATTGATTCGGGTCAATATTTATTATCGGAACTCGGAATTGCCGGAGAGAACGGAAGTAAAGATTTACTGAGTATGCTAGAGTATTTATTCGGGCAAGAAAAGAAAGAAACCTTCGAGTATGGATTCCCAGCATTAAAAGATATTTTTCAACATATTACTGTTAAAAAATTAGGAGAAACGGCTTCGGAAGCGGAGGTTGATAAAGAAAGAAAAGCTTCTGAACAACGAGTACGCCGAGCGATTTATCAATCGTTAAATCATTTGGCTTCTCTCGGTTTAACAGATTTTTCAAATCCGAAGTTTGAAAGCTATGCCCCGAAATTTTTCGATTTTACAATTGTACGAAAACGTATGTCGGAATTGACAAAAGATGAACTAGCCTCATCTGGACATACGAGAATTAATACGAAGAAATTTATTCAAGTGTTATATTTTGAAACGAAGCGGTTGACCGAAGTAGACTAAGTGAATACTGTTCTGAGAAAGAATGCTGAAAGAAAAGATGTTTGCTTGTTTGTAGCAAACATCTTTGTGTATACATAATGATTATATAGAGCTAATTGTCGCTTTTAAATAAAGTCACGGTGTTTATAAAAAAGATGCGATGTTTTGCCCCTTTGAATCTGTTTATCTAAAGGGGGGTATTTATAGTGAAAAGTGAAAAGAAGATCGGAACTGAAAGGCGGATTAAGGAACTGTTGAGTAGCAATAAAGTTACTCCACTAAAGGTCCATATTCTGGAATAACGGGTAACCCCAAGATACCTGTAACTTTTACATTTAAACTTTAGCGGAAATAATAAAATCCTTTTTGGTTAAGCCTTAGAGGACATTAGAATCTTTAATTCCTGGTGTTAATGTCCTCTATCTTGATAACGCTCATTTAGGTCTGTACGACATTCTGTTCAGGTCCCAGTTGATTCGGATTTTGAGAAAAACGGTAGTATGTAACTCGTTTTTTGTTATTAGCTTGATGGGCATGGGGTTTACCCTCTTACAGAGTTAGAAGACAACTCGGACATCTCTGTTACTGTGGTTGCTGACCATCGTACTGCTTTTTCTTCATTCTTGTGCCCAGTATGATGAGGGCGACATAGATTACGATGGCAATCGAATCTATAAGCGTATTCGTAAGCCCCGATACGTCAAGCAATGCCGTTACACCAAGAATAACCATCAGTCGGACGATCAGGATCGCCGCAATCAACCATGCGGCAAACCGGATCTTTGATCGCTCGGTTTGGAATGACATGAAAATGAAAGCGATGCCGAAGACCAGATTTTCCGCCGTGATGATGTGCCAGACATACGTGAATACTGTCCGGGTACCCACGGATATCGCCTCAATGTTGAGCGTCGGTAGCACAGCGTATTGCCCGTTCCATGCGTGCGTGACGGCAAACAGCATCGCAAGGACGCCTGCAATCAGATAATAAAAATTTCTAACCTTGATGTTCACCACAACCTTCCTTGGAAATTCCCGGTTTCTTCTTTCTCTTTTTTGTTTACTCCTTTATTATTTTTAATTTATTTCCTTAAATTGATTTTATTCACTTTAATGCAGAAAGAACGTTACTTTAAATAAAGTGGCTCATTTCCGTGACCTTGTCATTTTATGCCACAAACGGGCGCTTTAATGGAGGAAAGATCACAGAAATGATCAAACTTTTTTATAATAGAATGATTCAATTGAGTATATTAAGAGCGTGTATTGATCAATCTTTTTTTCAAAACATGCTCTTTCTTTTTGTTCGTTTATCAAGGTTTTTAGTATCAATTTGATCAAACATTATTCAAATGCTACAGATCAAACTTTATTTTAAAGACACATTAAAGAGTATAATATTTGTAAAATTTGAGCTATTCAAACGATTAATGTTATAGGGTATAGTATGTAAGCAGACGATACCAGCATCAATCATATAGTAATGCTTGCTAAACTCGTGATAGGAGTGAAAAGTATGACAAGTAGAATCGAAAGTATTAGATTAAAAGTAAGGACGAATCTGGAGTCCACCTTTCATTTTTGGAAAGAATGGATCCGTAAACATCCATCGGTTTTACGATATTATACCATTTTCTCTTGGATTTCTTTGATTGCTTTTGTTCTCAGTTTAATCTTCATGGAAGACTCACGAAAAATATTCGTTCAGTTTTTTTGGTCGTTTTACGTGATTTTACAATTTTGGTTACTCTGTCGCAGTAAAACGTTGTCTTGGAAACAGTATACCTATTTCTTTCTGGCAGGAGCATGGCTGATCGTGCCGCTGAATTCAGTTTTAGTTGCTTCGATTACCGTGGTTTTCGGCGGCGAGGCTTCTAATGTATGGAGCCAAGCTGTTTTAACACCCATTGCGGAAGAAATGTTGAAATTGATCCCACTTGGTGTCTATCTTTTTTTGTCACGACGTGCCTCATCCTTAAGTTTATCCGATTATGCCCTTATTGGAGCGGCATCGGGAGCCGGTTTTCAATTTTTAGAGGAAACAACCCGCCGTTTAATATCTGGAGATCATTATGGAGTTTCCTTTCTTGCAGGCAAAGTGCTTCATTGGGACTTGTTCACATTGTTTCCGGGGTATTTTGAGGAAAGTTTTTTGCCTGATAAAATGTCCGCTGGGCATTCGTTGCTCACCGCAATGGTTGCATTGGGAATCGGGTTAGCTGTGAGATATAAAAATCGCTTTAAGAATTATACCTACATTTTTCCCGTTTTCCTATTGATATGGTCCATTTTAGATCATGCCATTTGGAATGCGGATTATAATGCTCCGAAATGGCTGGCGGGAATTCATGATTTGTTTGGAAGCGGTTATGCTTCAAAACCAGTATTCTTACTGATGCTAGTTGTTGCTTTACTCATTGATTATTGGGAATTGAATCGAGTACGGGAGCATATTCCGAAACTTGAAGATGAAAAAAACATTAATCCTGTAACCGAATTGTGGAACCTGATCAAATCTCTAATAAAGGATAGACGGCGATTTGGCAATTTACTGTATTTTTATCGTGAACGAAGAGACCTTGGTTTTACAATGATACATGGAAATACAGAAGCAAAGAATCGTTTACCTGTATTAATGACAAGCGTTCAGAAGTATTATCAAGCGGTAACTCTAATTGCAGCAATAGTCTTATTGTTTGCACTTGTTCTAGTCAATTGGGAAAGTTCATATGGCAGCCAGGAAGCTTGTTTTGCCTGTTTATTTGACAGTCTGCAAAACTGGTGGAACGGACTATCTGGATGGGAGAAGGGAATAATTATTGCTGGGGCATTTGCCGTATCGGTCCCTTTTCTTGGGGTTTGGACTGCTATTGGAGCTGTTTCAGCCGGGGTTGGCTTTGCAGCCAGTGGTCATCAAACAGCAGATATGATACGGAATCCCAGAAAATTACTTACACCTGAATATGCAGCTGCAACTATCTTTACTCTGGGGTTAAGTCGTTTTCCATTCGGTAAGATTGCTGCAGCAAAAGTATTAAAAACTGCAAAAGGATTTACAAGGCATGAAATTACGACTACAGGAGGGCTAACTTATCGAACAATACATGGAAGTAACGGTGAACTACGATCTGTTTTCGCGAAAATCGAACGGCGTCATATTAAAACGGGGACAGATACAAATAAAGCTTCCAGAGAATTTGTAAGAAAACTTGGAAAAAATAATAAAGACGATGCCGGTCACGGAATTGGTTCCAGACTAGGTGGTCTTGGATCAAAGAACTCAGGAAATATTTTTCCACAAAACCTGTCCGTTAACAGAGGGAGATTCAGCCAATTTGAAGGAATGATTGCAGAAGAAGTTAAAGCCGGTAAAACTGTTTTTGTTCGTGTCGTACCAAAATATGCTGCCGGTTCAGAAAGACCGTATGAAGTTCTATATCAAGTAAGAATCAATGGGGAAACGATCTCGAGGATTTTTCCAAACCCATAAATTAAACGAATTTGAACGTTTTGAAGAAGGGACAGCTTTTTTTACAATCAAAATTATTAATTTTAGTGGACGATAAGGTAAGATAAACTGTTTTTAAAATACTGAAACGGGAGATGAAAGGAAATGGAGTCTAGTTATTTATTAAAGATGGATCAGTCCAATCAGCAACAAAACGAAAGCGATCTATCGTTTATTGGAGGTCATCCTTGCATACCTTCTTCAATAGAGATTCCTGTTTGTCGATTATGCGGTGCTGAGCAAACGTTCTTTTTTCAAGTAGCATTTCCAGAAAATCATATTTGGCATGATTTCTCAATGGCTGTGTTTGCGTGTACTTCTTGTGCTCATGAAGAGTATCTTATCCCGGAAATGCTTCACGACACTTTACTAGGCGTCGATGTCCCAAAAGGCTTTCTGGAATCTTATCAACGGAACTTTAAAATCATTATTTTTGAAACAAATGAAGGAAGTTTGAGAAACGATTACAAAGAGAAAGTTCAATTTAGACGATGGAATCTTACACTTACTTCTGAAACTGATCGTAGTGAAAATAAAATAGGGGGACAACCGAACTGGTTACTGGACGATGAAACACCCACTACCTACAATTCTACTGTAGCGATGTATTTTTTGATGCAACTAATGGAAGATTTAAAATTTGATATCGTACCGGATGCTCCTCCGCAGATCAGAATAGGCTTAAGAGGAAAACCAGAGCCTTCGAAACATCGTTATTACGAACTTTTCCTCGCTAACAATTTATATTTTTTTGGTACGAAAGACCGTTCAGAACCGCTCGTTTATATTCTTACACAGATTTAAAGGAAAATAACAAAAAAGTCAATTTAAGTAGATGGATATATATGTGAAATATTGTATTTCAATTCTGAAGCTTTAGATTCATGGCATGGATTTGGCGCGCGGGGAGGCTAGCCAGCTTGTTATGTTGGGGTTAATAGGTCAATATGGTGAACGGCGGCTTTCCGCCCAACACAAGAAAAGATCAAACTTAAAAATACTGAAACGGCCTAATTTTCGCCAGAGAAAAAAGTGGAATGACGCATGTAACTTTGAAATAGAATCACGATGTTTTTAAAAAAGACGCGAAGTTTTGAATAAAGTTGCGATGCTTTATCTCTTCAATCAAAGAATTCTAAATTGTCCTATTAAAAAAATGTTTTAGACTATAGAAAAAAGTATTAGACTGTTAAAAAATAGTTGTAGACTGAAAAGGTGTTTTCTGTACATGAAAGCACCTTTTGTTAACATAAAATCAAAGTATCGCAAAACCTTTAAAAATCCCTTCAGAAGAACTGAAGGGATTTTCCATTCACATAATTAGTGTTATCGGTAGTTAAGTATCTGATCTTTAAGGAATTCAACAGATTAATTAGACTTTTGTTTCAAACATCGCTGGAATATTAATTTCTTTTACACAAGAAGCCTTAGAAAGATTAATTACACATCTAACCAATAAAACAATATCTTGGAGTGGAATTTGTGTGCCATTATAAGTCGATATAACTTTTTCTATACCGTCTTCATAAGGAATTTGTGTAGCTATTTCACCTGGATTGATACATGTTACACCTATGCCATACTTCTTTAGATGCTCCCGTAAAGAATTGCCGATACCGCGCAATCCAAATTTTGAAGCCACAAATGAAACTTGCGTAAAATCAGTATTTTCTAGACCAGCTGTTGAACCTATCAGCAAAATTTTCCTATTTTCTGATTTTTTTAGATTAGGCAACAACCTTTGTATACAAGTAATTGTGGAGATTACATTAACATTGATAATTTCTGTAATTTCCTGGGAATCATCTTTCTCAAAATTATAATCATCTCTAAATCCATTTCTCTCCCATATTCCGACATTATATATTAATACATCTATGATATCGTCATTTAAAAAACGAGCAATGTTATCGCATGAAGTAGGTAATGATAAGTCAGCATCTATCCAAATTCTATGGATTCCATCATTAATTTTCAAACTCTCTGGGCGACTTCTGGAGACGATCCACACCTTATCGCCTCTATCAGGTAATCCTTTCACAAAAGCATCTCCTAATCCTTTGCTTGCTCCAAATATAATAAAATTTCTCATGATTTCCTCCTTTATTAGAATTATATTTAATTCTGTTTCACATAAGTTAAACTGTCTGTAAAATACAATGTTGTGTATCATATTCATGTGAGATTTACATAACATATCATTACACGTAGTAAACAAAGAGGCTAATCCCATTTTTTACAAGGATTAAGCCTTTTTCTCTTTTGAGAGCTTTATACAAAAATGTATACATACCTTTTTTATTAAGAATGATTTATCTGAATTGTCCATACTTTCCGTATAAAAATCGCATATCCTCTATTTGGTCTAATACTTTATTTTAATACAACCCATTCACCATTCATGACATATAAGGGTGAATCTAAATCTTTCTTTTATGAGTTAAGGTGAAGAAAGGAAGAAGAATATGATTGTATCAATAAAGTTCAGTCTAATACATTTTTTAAATGGAACATAAATGAGGTTTGATCAAACTTTTTTATAAAACTGAAAGATTATTTAAAAAAGAAAGGATTCATTTTGACTAAACTATATCCAAAATGAATCCTTTTAATTTGCTATAAAATACGTGTTTATAAGATGCTTTTAATTAAACTTTATTTCAAAGCTACACTAATAAAGTCGTTTAATTTTCAGCTGAAAAAGTCAGAGCCTTCCTACAATTTTTTATCCCGCATTAACGGGCAGTAAGACCCCCACTTCAAGGCTCAAAGAAAAGCGAAGAAGATAGGTGGGGGATAACTGCCCGTAAAAGTCCGATTGGTTCAACTAACCATCAGTGGGGGATGAAGAGAACCCCCGCTGATGGAAGTTTCATTTTATGTAGCAAGGCTCTTTAAAGTTAGCCCCCTAAAAGAAAATATGAATTTTTGGTTTTGGTTCTACTCAAGAAGGACTAACAGCTCAAATAGATAGATTAATAAACTATTTTAAAAATCTAGGTTTTTATTCTCCATTTTATTTAAAATAATTTTTTTAAGTTGTGTTGGATTGTCAGAGCGAATAGCTATTTGTGAATATTCTTTTTGAATTCCCATGAATAGTGTTGCTCTTACAGGTTTTTTCATCTTTAAAATCATGTCTGGATAAACTTTTACAAGGTCTCGCGCAATAAAATCAATCGTATCTTTCGATAACTTACTTTCTAGAATTGCAGGATCTTCGATAATACACTCAATATTTTCAAATTGAATTTCTGTACGCTTTAATAATCCAAGAGAGAGAAACATAGATCCGTTGTTTATATAAATTGGATTTAATCGAATAGCTTGAATATCCGCTAAGAAAAAAATCACAGTATAAATATTAAGAACTAATAAGATGATCGAGATAATCATCGATTTATCATGAAGCCACCAATGGAAACCTAATGTTTCAATAACAATTGCATGAATCATCATAATTTGAAATGCTATGTAACTTGAGCTTTTATACAATGTTATACCTGTAAGCGGTGTCTTTTTCCAGCTGAAGAAAGCATAATAAAACATCATCGCCTCTGAACAAATCACATGAATAATTGGATTTTTCTTTACATATTCATCAATTGCATGTGGGAAAGAAAAAACTACCGGTAATGCGCTCATTTTCACTTTTCTCACGATTTTTGGCATGTAACGAACAAATGTAACAATTAATATAATTTCAAAGATGATTAACGCAGCTTCTACTACAATTCCAGCCCAAGTAATAGCTACAAAGGGTTCTAAAAGATGATTAGGAATTAGAAATCTAGCTAGTATACATCCTGCCGCTGATAAAATAATCGCTGTTTTTACAGAAAACTTCTTGCTATACAACATAAAGAATAAAGGCAGCATAATAACTAGGTCTAATAATGACCCTAATACTACCCCATTCGTTTCCGGTGGGAGAAGATTATTCCCTATGTGAGTGTGATAGAGAATATAATTACTACATAAAATAGCGAAAAACAATAATAACCAAATATACTTTCCTCTTTTAATCACATACATAAATTATTCCCCTTTTACAATCGTATTTAATTTTTCAAGTATACGGACCAAATGTTTCAAGTCTTCTAAGGGTAGCTGTCCATAAATAGTGCGATTGATTTCATCTTCAAGCATTTGCAATTCTTCGAAATACCGCTCGCCCTTCGTCGTCAATTTTAATATGATTTCACGACGATTTTCTTTATTAATATTACGGGTAATGTATTCTTTTGTTTCTAATTTATTTAGAAGTTGACTAACTGCACTCGTTGAAATATTCAATTGGGTAGCTAAATCCTTAGTTGACGTGACACCTGTCCGGATTAGCTCTAATAATAAAACTTGCTTAGCTGTAAGTTGATTATCAATTTTATGCTCGAATCTACTTGCTAATTGAACGTTTAAATGATTTTGTAAACTGTTAATTTGTTGAATAAGATCAATTTCCACACTTAACACCTCACTTAATAATTAAGTTAACTTAACTATAAAGTAAACTAAGTTAAAAGTACATAGAATAAATATTAAAACTCTGAATATTTCAACATCAATCGTATGATAATTAAAAAAGCCGACACTAATAAAATTTTAGTGTCGGCTTTCACTTTTAAAGAAGTTTATTATTTAGTTACAATGATAATTCCCCTTACTGTTTAATATACGCCCATTTATAACTGTAAACTCCAGCAAAAGGTCGAATACAAACATCTTTCACAAATGGTCGTTCCAGATACACAAGTCCAGCCTGATAAATAGGAGCAATAGCTGTATCATCTTCTATGAGAATTTTTTCGGCATCTTGGAATGCCTTCCAGCGAGCTGGTAAATCTGTTAGCAGGGAAGAACCGGCATTATGGATAAGCTCATCGTATTTTGGGTTGGAATAGTTCATTCGGTTAAATGAGCTCCCTGTTATAAACATGTCTAAGAATGTCATTGGATCTGGATAATCAGCTCCCCATCCAGAAAGAGAAATCTCGTAATCGCCTTTAGATTCGCGATCTAAATATACTTTAACAGGAAGTTGCGTTAATGTAATGTTTAGTCCCGGTAAATTCTTTTCTAGCTCTCCTTTTAAAAATTCGGTAATCTTTTTATCATTCGAATCATCAGTACTTAAAATTTCTAATGTTATAGTTTGGGTACCTAATTCCTTTTTAGCAAGTTCCCATAATTTTTTTGCTTCTGCAACATTTGTCTCTAGTTTTACATTACTTGTACTGCGAAAATCTTTGTTATCAGGTCCTTTTACAAATCCCTGTGGAATGAGTGCATTGGCTGGGATAGAACCATTGTTTAAAATTGTATTGGCAACCCCTTTTTTATCAAAAGCTAAGCTAATGGCTTTTCGTGCATTTTTATTTGCAAGAACTTGATTTTCTTGATTGAAACGTAAGAAAGTTGTCGTTGGTCGTGCTAATTTTTTTAAGCTATCACTATCTTTATATTTATCTACGAATTCAGCATTAATAGTTACCCGATCTACTTGTTTTGCTTCAAATAGATTGACAGCTGTTGAAGTATCTTTGACGATATGAGCATTAATTTCTTCTAATTTTACGTTTTTATTATCCCAGTAATTTGGATTTTTCGTCATTTTATAACTTTGTTCATGTTTCCATTCACTTAGTACGAATGGTCCGTTATAGATTGCATTTTTAGCTTCTAATCCGAAATTTTTTCCTTGTGATTCTACGAATTTTTGATTTAAAGGATAAAACGTAGCAAATCCCATTAATCCAAGGAAGTATGGAACGGGGTGCTCAAGCTGAACTTCTAATGTTTTGTTATCGAGTGCTTTTACACCTAATTCATCTAAAGGAAGTTCTTTTTTATTAATTTTTTTTGCATTTTTAATATCGAATAGAATTTGTGCATATTCTGAAGCTGTTTCAGGGTTTATAGCACGCTTCCATGCATACACAAAATCATGAGCTGTTACAGGATCGCCGTTTGACCATTTCGTATCACGTAGTTTAAATGTATAGGTTAATCCATCTTGACTTACTGTATGAGATTCTGCAGCTCCAGGTACCGGTTTTCCCTCAAGACCAGGCATATATAAGCCTTCCATAACGTTATTGAGAGCGCCAAAGGATAAGCCATCAGATGCGATAGAAGAATCTAAAGTTGAAATTTCGCCTGATTCTACAATATTTAAAATTGGTTTTCTTTTTTCTGACGTTTTAGTAGTGGCTGTTTCTGATTTGTTTTGATTACATGCTGATAAGAGCGTAGAAAGTATAAGAATAAGAACAATGGATAGTTTTCGTTTTGGTTGCATTTTTCGTCCTCCTTTTTATTTGTCCACAAGTATAAACTTATATTTCTGAAAATTCAATAAAATAAACTTAAAATTAATAAAAACTCACAGGAATTATATGATATAGTTCGAGCAGAGCAAAAGAAATGAACACGAAATATAGAAACGATTAAAATAAAGAATTACGATATTGTGCTTTAAATATAACTTGAAAATTTCTATAAGTGGTTCTGTCATATCGTCATCGAGTAAATAGAAAATTGTATCCACATCATAAAAAAGCTATTCTTTTGTATAAGTACTTACTAAAAGAATAGCTTTTTTCATAATATAGATTATCGTATTAATGAATTTTAAAAGTTGTCTTTTTACAATGAGTAACCACTTGTTTTGTTGGTTTAAACCTTTGCTTTTTTTCGCAAAATAAACCCACACAACATCTATCTTACACTTACACGAAAGATACCAAGCGTAAATAACAGTCCCTATCTTTCGGATTTGTCACCTGTATTACTGTTTGTCTTTGCGCCACCCGCTTTTTTAACACCTTTGCTTGTATAAGGTTTGGCACTCTTTTTTTTGTTGGCACTGGCTTTCCATCTGTTCCAGCCCTTACTGCCTGTTCCTCTACCTGTTCCACCTTTACCTTTAGCTTTACTCATATAATATAATCACTCCGTTATTATTGTATAGCAAATCTGTTTCCACAGTAGTCAATAAATCTTTGAAATAAAATTTTGGTTTATGACTTTTTCCTTTCCGACAGTTGCTCATAAAAATGAACAGCAGGATATAATAGTATATCATAACATGGACAGTAATGCGCAAAGTCCTCAGGTTTATCCCGCAAATAGAAATCTTTTAAAGTAGAAAAAAGAGTCCTTCGCGGTTAGGACTCTTTTAATTTTTGCTGATAGTAATGTGTTATGTAAAAGGTGTTTAATCTTGAATTCATTTATATTATACAATATTTTTCAGAAAATAGACTTTTGGAAATATTTTTCACAATTTGCTTTTACAAGAATAAAAGAATATTTATAAAGTTAACTATATAAGGATTGTTATATGTATTTGTGTGTGATAAACATTTAAGTATTGTTTTTTAAAAAAATAATATTATGAATTGTTATCTTTTAGTTTTACGTTGTATAAAAAGAAAAAAAGTCCGAGATATGAAAATTTTTATGATTATATTTATAGT